>JANOXA010000097.1:0-32360 GCA_031418195.1 Hyphomicrobiales bacterium
GCCACCTCCTCCCCGCCGAAGGGGCGGGTTGGAGGGCACTGATTGAATACCGATCTCCAACTTCACCCTCCTCTCCGATTCTTCATCGGGGAGGAGGTGGCCGAAGGCCGGAGGTGGGGGCCACTTGTGACAAGTGCCAACAGTCTTTGATGGGGTCAATTCATGTGGCCGATAGTATAAATGGTTTCTTGGAGTTGTAATGATAGCTGCTGCCGAAAACACCTTCGACTACATCATTGTCGGTGGTGGTTCGGCAGGCTGTGTATTGGCCAATCGTTTGTCTGCTGATCCCCAGTGCAAGGTCTTGCTGGTGGAAGCGGGCGGCACAGACAACAACATCCTCTACCATTGGCCAGCGGGCTTTGCAAAAATGACCAAGGGCATTGGGTCTTGGGGCTGGTCAACGGTGCCGCAGAAACACATGCAAGACCGCGTGCTGTGGTTCACGCAAGCCAAAGTCATTGGCGGTGGCTCTTCCATCAATGCGCAGATTTATACCCGAGGTAACGCCCTGGATTTTGACACTTGGGCGCAAATGGGCTGCAAGGGCTGGTCCTATGATGACGTGTTGCCGTATTTTCGAAAATCCGAAGACAACGACAGTTTCGATAGCACCACCCACGGCAAGGGCGGCCCCATGGGTGTGTCGAAACCCACTGCCCCCCTGCCCATCGCCCAAGCTTTCATCAAAGCCGCAGGGCAATTTGGCATTCCGCATAATCCTGACCTGGCCTCGGCAAATCCCGCTGGCGTTGGCTTCTACCAACTTACCCAGCGCAACGCCCGCCGTTCGTCCACCGCTACAGCCTATTTGAAACCAGTCCGTACACGGAGCAATTTGACCGTTCGCCTGGGCACCATGACCACCCGCATTCTGCTGGAAGCAAAGCGCGCCATTGGCATTGCCATCGCCGATACAACGGGCGGTGCAAGCAAACTCACAGCCACCCGCGAAGTCATCATTTGTTCGGGCAGCATTGGTTCGCCAAATCTGTTGCTGCAATCGGGCATTGGCCCTTCAGGCCACCTGCGCCAAATCGGTATCGACACCCGCCACCATCTTCCCGGCGTTGGCAGCAATCTGCAAGACCATGTCGATCTTTGCGTGATCGCCGAATGCACGGGCGACCACACTTATGACAAATATGGCAAGCCCCTATGGGCCGCCCTTGCCGGATTGCAATATTTGCTCACCCGCAAGGGCCCTGTGGCATCATCATTATTCGACTCAGGTGGTTTCTGGTACGTCGATCAAAATGCCGCTGCCCCCGACATGCAATTTCACCTCGGCATGGGATCTGGCATTGAAGCCGGCATTGCCAAATTGCAAAACGCCGGCGTCACCTTGAACACCGCCTTCATGCGCCCGCGCTCACGCGGCACCGTCCGCCTGAAAGACAGCAACGCCAACAGCCATCCCCTGATTGATCCAAATTATTGGGCTGACACCTACGACAGGGAAATGTCGTTGCGTGGTCTCAAAATGGCCCGCGAGATATTCCGGCAATCTGCGCTCAAGGAATACATCCTTGCTGAACGCGTGCCAGGCCCTGCCATCAATACTGATGCTGAACTTTTCGACTATGCCTGTCGCATGGCGAAAACCGATCACCACCCTACCAGCACTTGTGCCATGGGAAACTCCGACCAAGCCGTTGTCGATTCGAACCTGAAAGTACATGGCCTGAATAATTTACGTGTCGTGGATGCATCGGTGATGCCAACTGTGATATCGTCCAACACCAATGCCACAACCATCATGATTGCCGAGAAGGCTGCGGATATGATTTTGCAATGACACCAAAAATCTCCAGAAAAATGAATGGTGCTGAAAGTCTGGTCCACACATTGATTGGCCATGGACTGAAAGTCTGTTTTGCCAATCCCGGCACCAGCGAAATGCATTTCGTTGCGGCCTTGGATCGCATTCCCGGTTTGCGCTGTATTTTGGGTCTTCAGGAAAATGTGGTGACAGGCATGGCCGATGGCTATGGCCGGGTGTCGCGCCAACCCGCCGTCACCTTGTTGCATTGCGGCCCTGGCCTTGCCAATGGCTTGGCCAATTTGCATAATGCCAAGCGGGCGCAAGTGCCGATTGTCAACATCGTTGGCGATCAGGCAACCTATCATGCAGGTTTTGATCCGCCTCTTGCCACGAACACCAAAGCTTTGGCCCGCACCGTTTCACATTGGGTAAAAACATCGCGGAAAGCGCCTAATGTCGGGCGTGTTGCTGCAGAAGCCATTCAAGCCGCCCGCACATCGCCGGGTCAAATCGCAACATTGATCCTGCCCTCCGATGCTTCATGGAAAGATGGCGGACAAATCGGCAAGCCGCTGACAATTCCTGCAAAACCCAAAATCAGCCAAACCGCCATTCTCAAGGCCGCAAAAATATTACGTGAAAAATCCAACGTGCTTTTGCTGCTGGGCGGCGGTGCCTTGCTTGGGGGCCCCCAAATTCATGCCGCTGCCATTCAGGCCAAAAGCCAATGCCGAGTGTTGGCAGAATCCATCAATGGTTTTCACCAGCGGGGATATGGCCGATTGGCCTTGGAACGCGTGCCCTATCCCGCGCCGCTGGCCATTGAAATGTTAAGGGATATCCAACACATCATAACGGTATGCGCGCGGCCACCCGTCGGATTTTTTGCATATCCGGATACGCCAAGCCTTCACAGCCCGGCAAATGCCTCGCACCTCACACTTTGCGACTACGAACAAGATGCCGAAGCGGCCTTGCAATGCCTTGCTGAAGAACTTGGCGCAAGTCCTAAATCCAATTCACATCGACACGTAAAGCCTTCAATTCCCAAAGGCCCCGCCAACTCCCCCGCACTTGGCCAAATGTTGGCCGCCGTCATGCCGGAACACGCAATCGTCGTCGATGAAGCCATCAGTCTGGGGGGCCAACTGTTTCAGGAAAGTCACGGCGCTCCACCCCATGACTGGATGATGGTAACCGGCGGTGCCATCGGTTACGGCATGCCTTGCGCCACGGGAGCGGCCGTTGCCGGTGGCGGCCGGCGCGTCATCAACATGCAAGCCGATGGTTCAGCACTTTACACCGTTCAATCCCTGTGGACCCAAGCCCGGGAAAAACTACCCGTCACCACAATCATTCTCTCAAATCGCAAATACCAAATCCTCATTGCCGAATATGGCAATGTCGGAGCCAATCCCGGTCCTACTGCCATGAACATGCTGGACCTTGGTAATCCCGATCTGAACTGGGTCACAATCGCCAACGGCTTTGGCGTCGAAGCCGCATCATGTGCAACGCTGGAAGATTGTGCCGCCCTGATGCAACGGAGTTTCAAATCTCCGCAGCCGTTTCTGATCGAACTTGAGATTTGAACTATTCAAATCTCTCCGGCACATAGCCATCGCGCACCAGATTTTGGAACTTGGTCAACGAAGCTTCAAATTGCAATTCAACAATACCTGTAGGACCATGGCGTTGCTTGCCGATGATCAATTCGGCCTTGCCATGGGCCCGGTCTGAGTCTTCCTGCCACTTCAAGTGTTCGGCAGAGCCGATGGCTGGTTCTTTTTTCGAGAGATAATATTCCTCGCGATAAACGAACATCACCACGTCGGCGTCCTGCTCAATCGAACCGGATTCACGCAAATCAGAGAGTTGTGGCCGTTTGTCATCGCGCGATTCAACTTGGCGCGACAGCTGCGACAACGCGATGACAGGAACATTCAATTCCTTGGCCAGTGCTTTCAGGCCAACGGTAATTTCAGAAACTTCCTGCACCCGCCCTTCTGCTGCCTTGCGGGCGGAACCTGCCAGCAGCTGCAAATAGTCCACCACGATCAGACCCAATCCCCGTTGCCGCTTCATCCGCCTTGCCCGCGCTGCCACTTGGGCAATGGTCAAACCGCCGGAGTCATCAATGTAAAGCGGCAACTTCTGCAATTCCTGGCTCACCTCCACCAGTCGGTCAAATTCCGCTTCGTCGATCTTGCCACGGCGAATACGTTCGGACGAAATTTCAGTTTGCTCCGCAATGATACGCGTGGCCAATTGTTCCGACGACATTTCCAGCGAAAAGAATCCGACGATGCCGCCGTTCAACACCTTCAACGACCCATCGGCCTGGTATTCCGCTTCATAGGCCTTGGCCACATGATAGGCGATATTCGTGGCCAGTGCGGTTTTGCCCATGGCAGGCCGGCCCGCTAGAATGAGCAAGTCAGAAGCCTGCAAGCCGCCCAGTTTCTCATCCAGATCCCGCAGACCAGTGGAGATTCCAGATAGTCCGCCATCACGTTTGAATGCCCCCGCAGCCATGTCGATGGCGGCGGCCAAAGCACGGCTGAAATTCTGGAAGCCCTTTCCGTATTTGTCGGTTTCAGCCAACGAATAAAGCGTGCTCTCGGCTTTTTCGATCATCGCCTTGGCGGAATTTTCCACGTCGCCATCAAAAGCTTCATTGACGATTTCGGTTCCGACAACAATCAGCTTGCGCCGTTGCGCCAGTTCATGAATAGTGCGGCCATATTCCTCGGCATTGATAATGGTGGTCGCTGATGCGGCAAGCCGTGCCAGATAAACCGGACCGCCGATTTCCTTCAGTGTGGCATCGCCTTCGAAATAGGATTTCAGAGTAACCGGACTAGCCAGTTTGCCCATGCGGATCATGCTGGCCGCAGCTTCAAAAATACGGGCGTGCACAGGCTCAAAGAAATGCTCCGCCATCAGAAATGAAGTCACCCGGTCACAGGCTTCATTGTTGCTGAGAATGGCCCCCAGCAATGCTTGTTCGGCCTCAATGTTGTGGGGCGGCAAGCGATAGGCATCGGAGCCTGTTTCGTTGTCTTGCTGTGTATCAGTCGCGCGCAGGGGTGTTACGGTATTCATGATCGGGTTGCTATCAGCTGCATGTTGTGATTTGGGAATCGAATCTGGTTTTTGAACGCTATCCACAGCCTAACATTTTACACCCCGCTTCACTTATTCCTTGCGCGGCATGGCAGCCCCTGTAAATCCACTTGGCTGCAAAGGGACGATCAATAGATGGACAATCCACCGACCAAACCACAAGATGTTGTAACATCTGAATTTGTCAACGCCATGGCTTCCGCCGCCATGGGGGTCAGTGTGGTGACCACCAATGGTCCAGCCGGTCGATTGGGCTTGACAGTCAGCGCCTGGTCGTCCGTCTCCGCCGAACCGCCTATTGTTCTGGTCTGCATCAACCGTAAAAACCAGATCGTCGAAGCCATCACGAAACACCGTGCCTTTGTAGTCAACGCCCTGGATGTGAACCATGTGGAACTCGCCCGAATTTTTTCGGGCCATCCAAAAGCTGCTTTGCCCTATCACTTTGCCGATCGCGACTGGACCAAATCAGCCTCCGGCGAAGTTCTGCTGCAAGGCGCATCGGCTACATTTTCCTGCCATCTTGAATCCCATGTAGACATTGGAACCCATCGCATTTTCATGGGCCGCGTTCATGCCGTTTCCAAAAACACCGCAACACCGCTGATTTATCACAACCGGACATTTGGACGGTTCGATCCCCTCTAGGATTTTGATCATGGAAAAATCCATCCTTCTAATAAACGCCATGGTGCTCGCAACCATGGATGAAACGCGCCGTGAAATTCCTGGTGGTCATGTTTTGGTGAGCGGCAAGAAGATCGTTTCACTTGGCGGCCCCTATAACCTTCCGTATGCGGATGAAATATTGGATTTGGCCGGCCATGTGGTGATGCCTGGCATGGTCAACACCCACCATCACATGTTTCAAGGCCTCACCCGCGCCATTCCCGCTGCCCAGAATGCCAGCCTGTTTGGTTGGTTGAAAACGCTCTATCCCATCTGGGCCGGGATCACGCCCGAGATGATCCGGGTCTCAACCCAAACCGCCATGGCTGAATTGATGTTGTCGGGCTGCACCACGTCAAGTGACCATCTTTATCTCTATCCCAATGGATCACGATTGGATGATTCAATTGAGGCCGCTCAGGAAATCGGCATGCGCTTTCATGCGGCCCGCGGTGCCATGAGTGTGGGTGAAAGCCAGGGCGGATTGCCCCCTGATGCTTTGGTTGAAAATGAACGCGCCATTCTGAAAGATATGCAGCGCTTGGCTGAAACCTTTCACGATGCGCAGGATTGCAGCATGTGCCGGATTGTGCTGGCACCCTGCTCGCCATTTTCCGTGAGCCGTGACTTGATGGCAGAGACCGCCATTTTGGCCAGGCAACATGGCGTGTCCCTTCACACCCATCTTGCCGAGAATGATGATGATGTATCCTACAGCTTGGAAAAGTTTGGCCGCACACCTGCTCAGTATGCGGAGGATTTGGGCTGGATTGGTCCCGATGTCTGGCATGCCCATTGCGTGAAACTGGATGATGACGGCATCCAGCGCTTTGCCCATACGGGAACCGGCATTGCCCATTGTCCTTGCTCAAACATGCGGCTTGCATCTGGCATCGCGCCCCTTGGCAGAATGCGAAAAGCTGGTGTGAATATTGGCTTGGGCGTCGATGGATCGGCCTCCAATGACGGCGCACACATGTTGGGTGAGGCGCGTCAGGCCCTGCTTTTGCAGCGGGCAGGATTTGGACCGGCTGCCATGACGGCCCGTGAGAGTTTGGAATTGGCGACTTTCGGCGGTGCCAAGGTTCTGAACCGCAGCGATATTGGTGCACTCAAACCCGGCATGGCCGCCGACATTGTAGCCTTTGACATGCGCGGTCTTGCCCAGGCCGGAAGCTTGCATGATCCTGTGGCATCGCTTGTTTTCACGGCCCCCCAACAAGTTGCTTTCAGCATGATCAACGGTCGGATCGTCGTCCGGGATGGCCAGTTGCAAACCATCGACATTCGCAAACTTGTGACACGGCACAATCAGTTGGCGCAAGATTTGGTGAACGTGTAGCAGGCTGGCGATAGCAGGCTGGATTTTTCCGGCGACCTGCCCTAACTCCTTTCACCATGCATGTGATCCCGCCAGACCTCGCTGGTGCCGTATTGTCGATTGACCTCGGTGCTTTGCAAGCCAACTATCGAACCCTCGCAAAAAAGGCAGGGAAAGCCGAGGCTGGCGCTGCGATCAAGGGCAATGCCTATGGCCTGGGTTTGGCACCCGTGGCGAAGGCTCTGTGGGATGCGGGTTGCAAAACATATTTCGTGGCCCGCCCCAAAGAAGGCGAAGAACTGCGTGGCCTGTTACCTGAAGCCACAATCTATGTGCTCGATGGATTGTTTCCGGGCCAGGCCGAATTCTATGCCCAACACAAATTGCGTCCGGCCCTCATTGCCATTGATGAGGCACGGGAGTGGGCAGCCTTCGGGAGGCGTTTCGGCCATGCCTTGCCCTGCGCATTGCATGTGGATACGGGCATCAACCGCCTGGGGCTGAGCATGGCTGATTTTCATGCGCTCAGCCTTGATAAATTCCTGATGGCAGGCCTCAATGTGTCGTTGCTGATGAGCCATCTCGCCTGTGCCGATTCACCCGGTCATCCCCTGAATGAAAAGCAGCGCGAAAGATTCAGTGTTGTGCGATCGGTCCTTCCCAATGTTCCGGCAAGCCTGGCAAATTCTTCCGGCATCTATCTCGGCAAGGCTTATGCCCATGATCTCGTTCGGCCCGGCATTGCGCTTTATGGTGGAAATCCAATTGCACTGAAGAAAAATCCCATGAAAGCCGTAGCCACGTTGGAGGGCACGGTGCTGCAAGTGCGCGATGTCAAAAAAGGTGAGACCGTCGGCTATTCGGCCACATGGAAAGCCCCGCGCGACAGCCGCATTGCTATCCTGGGCGCCGGCTACAAAGACGGTGTGCCACGGCAATTGTCGTCGCGGCAAAGAGATGGACCGGCCCAGGTGTTTATTGGCGGCAAGCGCTGTCCGATTGTCGGCCGGGTTTCCATGGATATGATGGGCATCGATGTGACCGACGTAAAACCGTCTCTTATCAACAAGGGATCGCGGGCAGAAATTTTGGGGCAACGCATTTCCATCGATGAAGTTGCAAGCTGGGTCGGCACAATCTCTTATGAACTTCTCACCCGGTTGGGAAGCCGCTATGCCAGAGTCTATTCGTCTGGAGAATCATGAACCTCTTCGCCACCATTGGCCGCCTCGTTCTCGAACTTTTTGCTGAAACCGGGCGCATTGCCTTGTTTGCGAAGGACGGCTTGTGGCTTGGACTTTCGCCGCGTTATTATTGGGGACAATTCCTCAGCCAGTTCTGGCGCATTGGCTACACGTCGCTGCCGGTTGTTGCCCTTACGGCTTTTTTCACCGGCGGCGCACTGGCCTTGCAAATCTATCTTGGGTCATCACGTTTTAACGCCGAGAGCCTGGTTGCCTCGATTGTCGCATTGGGCATTACCCGCGAGTTGGGTCCGGTTTTGGCAGGCCTTATGGTATCGGGCCGTGTGGGAGCATCGATTGCCGCTGAGCTTGGCACGATGCGGGTTACGGAACAAATTGATGCGTTGGTAACGCTTTCAACCAACCCCTTTAAATATCTGGTGGGGCCGCGCTTGCTGGCCGCCGTCATTTCCCTGCCCCTGTTGGTTGCAGTTGGCGATACCATCGGAATACTGGGCGGCTATCTGGTTGGCACACGGTCACTGGGCTTCAATGAATTTGCCTATATCAAAAACACGGCTGACTTCCTGCATGCCTCCGACATCACATCGGGCCTGATCAAGGCGGCGGTTTTTGGCTTCATCATCGCGCTGATGGGCTGCTATCACGGTTTCAATTCCAAGGGTGGAGCCCAAGGTGTGGGCCGGGCCACCACCAATGCAGTCGTCTCCTCTGCCATCCTGATCCTCGCGGCAAATTTCATGCTCACCTCCCTGTTATTCGGCGATTGAGCAATGACAGCACCTTACATCGAGCTTAGAAACATTCACAAATCCTTTGGCAAAAAGCATGTTCTGAATGGCTTGAACATTGAAGTCGGCAAGGGTCGCTCACTGGTGGTCATCGGCGGATCAGGCACGGGAAAATCCGTGATGCTGAAATGCATACTCGGCATTCTCAAGCCAGACGGAGGCGAGATCAGCATTGCAGGTGAAAATGTTCTGGGTCTCAACGGCAAAGCGCGGTATGAATATCTGGCACGCTTTGGCATGTTGTTTCAGGGATCAGCGCTTTTTGATTCCCTTGCTGTTTGGGAAAACGTCGCCTTTGGCTTGATCCAGGGTCGCGGAATGGCACGCGGACAGGCCCGCGAAATCGCTATTGAAAAGCTGGCACAAGTTGGTCTCAACGCCGATGTCGCAACGCTTTACCCCGCTGAACTTTCAGGTGGCATGCAAAAACGCGTGGCCCTTGCCAGGGCAATTGCCGCTGATCCTGAAATCATCTTTTTTGATGAACCAACAACCGGCCTTGATCCCATCATGGCTGACGTGATCAACAATTTGATCGTCGATTGTGTGAAGCGCTTGGGTGCCACCACAATTTCAATCACCCATGATATGGCATCGGCCCGCAAAATTGCCGATGATATTGCAATGATCCACAAAGGCCAAATCATTTGGCAGGGCGAGGCCAGTCAAGTCAACCGTTCAGGCAATGCCCATGTTGACCAGTTTATCCATGGCAGGGCCGAAGGCCCCATTCAAATGGATATTCTGAAGAACTAGAGCATTATGCGGTCAGTTATATCCAAAAATCACGTCATTCCAAACGCGAGTGTAGCGCAGCGGAGTAAGCGATTTGGAATGACGAAAACAAAACTATGATGCATTACAATTTACCGCCTGATGCTCTGACATCTCCGATTCGCCAATAGAATCACAAAGAGCAATTGTTCAACCACTTCCATGTGTCGTCTTTCTGAAAGCAACAACCACTGGCATATTGGGCTTGTTCATATCCAGCTTGGGCTTTGGGTGGCTTGCAGTAGGAGGATACTTCATCGAGATTGATTGTTTGGCATTGCAAGGTCGGCTTTTTCTTGCTGCCACCTTTCTTGCAAATGCGGATGAAATTCTTGCCGTCAATTTTCTTTTCTTCATAGCTGTTGATTTTGCTGACGGTAATCTTGGCCTCCGCAAAGCCGCTGAAACTTGTTATCAAAAATGCCGCAACCACGAGTTTGAACATAACGATTTCCCCTAGTCAGAAATTGCATATACCACAAAATTCGCAAACGAAAAAGGGCCACAACATAGTTGCGGCCCTTCCGTGAGGTTATTGGAAAATCAGGAACGGCCAGGGGGTGCGAAGGCCCCAGACCTGCTGATCTGGCTCAGTGAAGCGACTCCGCTCCCAAAGGCATAATCCGCACCAAGGTTCCTGTTTTCACTGTGAACTCACTCGACATCGGATCACCTCCTTTCAAAATGTTGACGACCAACCCATCGTGCGCGATTGATGAGCTTCTGGCAAGCAAAAAAAGAGATCGAGAAATGACCGTCGCCGATATCATCATCCACAACGCCCGCATCATCACAATGGATGACCAACAAGCTTTTGCCGAGGCTCTGGCAATTGTGGGTAACCGCATCTTGCGGGTCGGGAAAAATGCCGATGTGCTGGAATTGTCCGGACCTCGAACCCGGATGATCGACAACCGGGGCAATACGGTCATTCCCGGTATTGTCGAAAGCCATGTACACTTGTTCATCGGATCCGTTGAACTCGACGCCTTGAACATTCGCGACAACATTGGCTTTGCTGCAATTGCCGGAGCAGTAAATGATTATCGCCAAAAAAATCCCGGCCTGAAAATCATTTACGCCATCAGCGCTGCCCATGAACAATTTGGCGAGGGCGTTTCCATCACCCGGCATTTGCTGGATCGTATCGTTCCCGATATGCCGTTCATCATGGGTTGTTTTGATCATCATACGGTGTGGGCAAATACCAGGGCTTTGGAAGCCGCAGGCATCATGCGGGGGCGTGAACTGCCTGTCGGAAATGAAATCGTTCTCGATGAAAATGGTTTGGCCACTGGTGAATTGCGCGAGTTTGCGGCTTTCACGCCGGTTTTCGATTTGACGACCACTGGTGGTCGCGAATCCGCCGGGATTGTCACCGGTGAAAATCCAGACCCTCCAGCAACGGCAGAACAACGTGAGGCTGATATCGCATATCTGAAGCGTGGCATTGCCCATGCCAATTCACTTGGCATCACCTCCATGCACAATATGGATGGCAATTGGTACCAGCTTGAATTGTTGCACGAACTTGAAAAACGTGGGCAACTCAATGCCCGTGTGGAAGTTCCCTATCATCACAAGAATTATTTCGATGTTTCGAAACTTGATGAAGCGGTGAAATACCGCGAAAAATACCAGACCGACATGCTGCATTCCGGACGCGTCAAAGTGTTCATGGACGGCGTGATGGAAACCCTGACTGCCTTGATGCTGGACGACTATCCAGGTTATCCCGGCAATATCGGTGCGCCACTTTATTCAGCCGCAGAATTCAATGCCCTGGCAGCCAGGGCAGATTCCCTTGGCTTGCAAATCAGCGTGCATGCCATCGGTGATGGCGCAGTGCGACGGACTTTGGATGGTTACGAATTTGCCCAAACAAAAAACGGCAAGCGCGATTCGCGCCATCGCATAGAGCATATCGAACTGATTGATCCCCGGGATATTCCGAGGCTCGCAGAACTGGGTGTGGTCGCATCCCTGCAACCCGTTGCAGGGGTGGGTGTTCCGGGCGTACCCCATGAGCCAATCCTGAGCCGGGTTGGCGACAAACTGCCCAATGCCTATGCTTGGCAAACCCTGCGCGATACGGGTGCGCGAATTGCCTTTTCATCTGATTGGCCGGTTGCGCCGCTTGATCCTTTCATTGGCATGCAGGCGGCGATGACGGTGCAAACCTTGCGGCCCGATTGCCCGGACCAGCAGCAAAGCCTGATGGATACATTGCATGCTTTCACATTGGCAGGTGCCCATATGGAATTCATGGAAGACCGCAAAGGCATGCTGAAAGTGGGCTATCTGGCCGACGTCGCCGTGTTGGATCACGACATGGAAAAGACAGAATCGACGGCAATTCTTCATGTCAAACCTGCCATTATAATTTGTGACGGCAGGATTGTTTTTGAGAAATAAATCCCATTACGAGAATTTAAGCTTGACTTCTTCAAATGCTTGAGGTATCTGCGCCTGATGATCAAACGTTCCCTCACATTAATTTTTACAATCTGCCTTGCAGTCCTGTCCCAAACAATTCTCGTTGCGTCAGCCCAGGCCCTCGATATCAAATCCACTGAATTCACCCTCGCCAATGGCCTGCATGTGATTCTCATCGAAGATCACCGCGCCCCTGTTGTGACCCATACAATATGGTACCGGGTGGGGGCAGCCGATGAACAGGTTGGCAAGTCCGGTCTGGCGCATTTTCTGGAACATCTGCTGTTCAAGGGAACACCAAAATATCCTGAAGGCATGTTTGACCGCCTGCTCGACCAGAATGGCGGTGAGAAAAACGCCTTCACCCAGCGCGATGCCACGGCCTATTATGAGCGCGTTGCTGCCGGCAAACTGCCATTGATGATGGAACTGGAAGCCGACCGCATGCAAAACCTGCAACTCAATGCCGACAGCGTGAAAACCGAGTTGAAAGTGGTGCAGGAAGAACGTCGCCAACGCACCGACAGCAGCCCCGGCGCTTTGCTGGGCGAGCACATGGCGGCTTCACTTTATCTGGCCCATCCTTATGGCAGGCCGGTGATTGGCTGGAATGATGATGTGGCTCGCCTGACGCTCGACGACGCGTTGGCTTTCTACAAACAGCACTATACGCCAGCCAATGCGACAGTGGTTATTGTTGGCGATGTGACACCGCAAGTTGCCCGTGATCTGGCAGACAAGTTTTATGCCCCCTTGAAAAACACTTTCACGCCGCAGCCGCGCCACCGGACTGTTGAGCCGCCGCCCCTGGTCGAACGCCGCGTCACCCTGCATGATGCGCGCGTGGCCACCCCCAGCATTTCCCGCAGCTACTCCACGCCGTCCTATATCACGGCGGCACCCAAGGAAGCTGATGCGCTTTCGCTTTTGTCCGTCATCATCGGCGACAGCGCCCAGGGACGACTATACAAGAAGCTGGTGCTCGAAAAGAAAATCGCGACTTCTGCTGGTGCAGGTTATTCAGGCACACAATTGGACAATGGCGAATTCAGCATTTACGCCTCGCCTGCCGATGGCGTCGACATGGCCAGTCTCGAAGCCGAAATCGATGTCATCATCGCCGACGTGATCAGCCAAGGCGTGACGGCAAAAGAACTTTCAGATGCCAAGGATCGCGCCCAGGCCGATGCCATTTATGGGCTGGACCAACGCTCAAGTTTTGGTGGCATCATTGGTTTGGCGGCAACCATGGGACTTTCGCCCGATGAGGTCTTGGCCCATATCGATATTCTGCCCACCGTGACCTTGGAAGAAGTTCAGAAAGCCGCTGCCTATCTCGATATAAGACGTGCGGTGACTGGCCTTTTGTTGCCAGAAAAAAACAAGAAACAGTGACTGGAAAAAACCGCATGAGACTTTTCGCAGCCCATACATTTGTCAGGCAATCGGTTTTTATTGTGGTGTCGTTGGTCTGTCTGGCAGCATTTCCAATGCTGGCAAAAGCCATCGACATACAGGAGGTCACCAGTCCCGGCGGCATCAAGGCCTGGCTGGTCGAGGCCCATGAAATTCCACTCGTCGCCATGAACTTCGCCTTCAACGGTGGCACGATCAATGATGCCCAGGGAAAAGACGGAACCGGCAATTTCCTGACGGGAATGATGGACGAAGGCGCTGGTGACATGGATGGCCAGGCTTTCCGCGATCTGCGTGACAAGCTGTCTATTTCAATCAGTTTTTCAGCCGCGTCAGAAAATTTTTATGGCAGTCTCTACACACTTTCAAAAAATCGAGACGCTGCCTTCAGCTTGCTGACCAAAGCCGTGACCGCACCCCGGTTTGAGTCCGAACCCCTGGACCGCATGCGCAAATATTATTTGCAACAGGCAGCGGATTTGTTGAAAGATCCCGGCACCATCGCATCGCTGGCCTGGACCGATGCGGCTTTTCCCAATCACCCCTACAGCCGCCGGTCATCGGGCACGATAGACACGCTGGGAATAATCTCGGCCGATGATTTACGGCAATTTCACAAAACGGTTTTCACCCGCAACAAGCTCAAGATTGCCGTGGTCGGTGATATTGATGCCAAGACCTTGGGACTTGAGCTGGACCGGGTTTTTGGATTGCTACCTGACACGCCCGTGCCGGATGTGGTTCCAGTTGTGGATGTAAAAACCGGATTGGCATTGAAGGTTATTGACTATGACTCGCCCCAGTCGATTGTCATTTTCGGCGGCAAGGGAACGCCGCCGGCAGAAAAGCAAGATTATCCCGCATATATCTTGTCGGAGATTGTGGGCGGCGGTGCATCATTTTCACGGTTGACCCAAGAGGTGCGTGAAAAGCGCGGGCTGACCTATGGCACCAGTTTTTCCCTGAACAACTTCAACAAGGCGGGCTACTCCTTTGGCTATCTGGCGACCGCCAATGAAACCGCAGCCGAGGCCATCAAGGTGACCAAGGAAGTTTTGCAAGAGATGGCCGACAAAGGCCCGACACCAGGGGAAATGACCTTGGCCAAGACCTATATCACTGGCTCCTACGCCATGCGCTTCACCTCAAATAGTGCCATCGCCTCCACCCTGCTCGCCCAACAAATCAATGACTATCCCATCAACCAAACCAATATCCGCAATGACAAGGTCAATGCCGTGACGATTGAACAGGTCAGGGATCAGGCGAAGAAACTGTTGCAGGCGGATCAATTAAATATTGTGGTGATCGGAAAACCAGTGGGGCTTGGGAAGTAAGGCCCTCACCTGACGCTACGCGTCGTCCTCTCCCGCAAGCGGGAGAGGCGAAGACACTTCACTTCTCCCGCTTGCGGGAGAAGGTGGCGCGAAGCGCCGGATGAGGGGCCTTCTCAATTGTCTTCATCTTCCTCTGTTGCTTGCACCAGACCATCAATGCACAACCTGGTTTTCTGGTTGCTGATCACACGTGAGCGATAGAGCATGTCGATCTGGCTGATGCGTCGGCTTTCGCCGCGCAACTTGATGGCATTGGAACGTCCGCCTGAGGGAATGATCGACCTGATCTGATAATTCTCGCGCTGGCCATTGCCATAACGCAGGGACAATTCCTTCAGTTCGAACTCATTGCCAGAGGAGCGCAGGCGGATGGAGCCATAACGATCCTGGGATTTTACGATGATCGAATCCTGGTCAATCAGGAAGCCGACATTTTTGCAACCCAGTTCCTGCCATTCAGCAGGCGGCGGTTCTGGCCGACGGGCATCCGCCAGCAGCAGGATACTTACGGCCCCTTTCGGCAGATAGGAAATTTCGACCGCCTTCACCGGGCGGGGTTCTTCAAGCCTGAAAACATCAGTACGCTGACCTTCTTTCAAGACCTGCCGCACCCGCACCCGCTCCTCTTCACCATCAACATAAATGATTTTAAAGGACCTGATATCAGCTTCACCCTGATCTATTTCAAAACGCAAGCTGCGAATTTTCCGGTCTTCGTTTTTGATGACGAAAGTGCCTCTTTCAACCGTCGTAGGTTCTGGTTGATACTCAACCGTGCCCAAAGGTTTAAACTGCTCTTCGGCCATAGCTGCGGGTGCCGCCATGGCAAGTGCCAGCAGGGCTGTTAAACTGAGGGCAAGACGTGTGACGCGCATGAAAAATTCCTCCCGTTGATTTGAGCGAAAGCTAAACGCGCCAGCGCGTTTCGTCAAAACAAGTTTGAAGCTTGCAAGCCAATTAAGGGAAAACCATGACATGGCATCGCTTGCCACTTGCGTTCCTCTTATGTTCCGTGCTATCAAATGTCATGGCCAAAACATCGTCACAATTCGTCTGCCAATCCTGTGGCGCCACTTCCACCAAATGGTCGGGCCGTTGTGATGGCTGTGGCGAATGGAACAGCATCATCGAAGAATCCCGCGAAGCTCCGGCTTCTGGCGCAAAAGGTCAGGCCTTGCCCAAGGGTCGCCCGACGCGATTGGTCGGATTGAAGGGTGTGGATGCAGCACCTCCCCGCATCAAGGTTGGCATGCCGGAACTTGACCGGGTGGCGGGCGGCGGCTTTGTGCCGGGTTCTGCCGTGTTGATCGGCGGCGATCCTGGCATTGGCAAGTCAACATTGTTGTTGCAGGCGCTCGCATCCATGGCGCGGGCAGGCCAAAAAGTCGTTTATGTCTCCGGCGAAGAAGCCATTGCCCAAATCCGCCTGCGGGCCGAAAGGCTTGGCTTGAGTGATGCGCCTGTTTTGTTGGCCGCAGAAACCAACACCTCCGACATCATTGCCACCTTGAATGAAGACCAACCGCCTGCCGTGGTGGTGATTGATTCCATACAAACCCTGTGGTCACCCGTTATCGAAGCCGCCCCCGGCTCTGTCTCACAACTGAAAGCCGGCTGCGAGGCCCTGGTGCGATACGCCAAGCAAAAGGGCACCTGCGTGTTGCTCGTCGGCCATGTGACCAAGGACGGGCAAATCGCCGGACCTAAAGTCGTCGAACATCTTGTCGATGCGGTTTTGTATTTCGAAGGCGACCGCGGCCACCAGTTCCGGATTCTGCGCGCTGTCAAAAACCGCTTCGGCGCCACCGATGAAATCGGCGTGTTTGAAATGTCCGATGGCGGCTTGAAAGAGGTCACAAATCCCTCACGTTTGTTTATGGGAACATCAGAACGCCCTGCCCCCGGCACGGCGGTGTTTGCAGGCGTTGAGGGAACAAGGCCGCTGCTGGTGGAAATTCAGGCTTTGGTCGCACCCTCCCCTTTGGGAACGCCGCGCCGTACCACGGTGGGCTGGGATTCAAACCGCTTGTCGATGATTCTCGCCGTGCTGGAAGCACGGGCGGGCATCAGCCTCGGCCAGCATGATGTTTATCTCAATGTGGCAGGTGGCCTGCGTCTCAAGGAGACCGCCGTCGACCTGGCCGTGGCCGCCGCCATTCTGGGCTCCATGTCAGATACCATCATTCCCCACGGCACAGTTTTGTTCGGCGAAATCGCGCTTTCAGGCGCCATTCGCCCGGTTGGGCAAAGCGAGGCGCGGCTGAAAGAAGCCCATAAGCTCGGCCTCACCAACGCCGTCATCGCAGAATCAGGCGAAATGCCGGGTGCCAAGGGATTGAACATCCGCAAACTGGAAAATGTGGCCGATCTGGTGGCCTGGGTGGCATCGAGGTCAAAGGGGCTAAGGCGGATTGCTTGAAGGTTTTGGAAAGGATCGGGATAGGGGACAGCATGCGACAACCGCCATCCACACCCCTTCATCAAGAGGCTGGAAGCCAAGACCGTTCCTGCCTATAAGGGGCTGATCAACCAGACCGGAATCCGCCATGCCTTTGCAAATTCTCGATTTCATCCTGCTCGGCATCATGCTGATTTCAGGCGTACTTGCCCTCAGCCGGGGTTTTACCCGCGAAGTCCTTTCATTGGTGTCGTGGGGTGCTGCGGCTGTTGCCGCCTATTTCGCCATCCAGCAACCGCAAGCCCTGGCCTTTGTTGAACCCTATGTTGACAAACCCATACTGGCCAAGATCGCCGTGGGTGCTGCCGCTTTCATTGTCGTGCTGATTGTGGTTTCCATTATTTCTGTAAAAATCTCTGACCGGGTTGTCGATTCAGCCGTCGGCGCGTTTGACCGCACCATGGGCTTTGTTTACGGATTGGCCCGTGGCCTGGTGCTCGTGGCCATCGGCTTCATGCTCTACGGTTGGGTCAGCCCGCCAGAAAATCAGGAAGACTGGATCCGTAATGCCCAAAGCTTGCCGATCATCCGCAGCGTCAGCGAAGTGCTGGTGGGCTTGATGCCGCCTGATGTGCGCGAGACCCTGGAAAAATCCGCCAATATCGGCAGCGCCGATGGCAAGGAAGCACCGCCTGCTGCCGATGGAGATGGCACAGGCTACAACAATGGCCAAACCCAAGGCCTTGAAAATCTTGTCGATGGCGTGAAACCGGCAGAGCCCCAATGATCGGCACAAACAATTTCGATCTGGATGGCGACGCGCTGCGTGAGGAATGCGGCGTGTTTGGCATTTTTGGCCACCCCGATGCCGCAGCCCTCACCGCCCTTGGCCTGCATGCCCTGCAGCACCGGGGCCAGGAAGCCGCCGGGATCGTCTCTTACAATGAAGGCCGCTTTCATTCGGAACGCCGCATGGGGTTGGTCGGCGACCATTTTTCCTCCGCCAAAACCATTGACCGTCTGAAAGGCCATTCGGCGCTTGGTCACGTTCGTTACTCCACCACGGGCGAAACCATACTGCGCAACGTTCAACCGTTGTTTGCCGAATTGGCGGAAAGCGGTTTTGCCGTGGCTCACAACGGCAACCTCACCAACGGCCTGACCCTGCGGCGCAACCTGATTGCCCAAGGTGCCATTTGCCAATCCACCTCCGACACCGAAGTCATCCTGCATCTGGTTGCCCGTTCCACCAAGGGCAAGCTGGTGGAGCGTTACATCGAGGCCCTGCGCCAACTTGAAGGGGCCTATGCCCTCGTCTGCCTGACCAACAAAAAATTGATCGGTGCACGCGATCCCCTCGGCATCCGCCCCCTGATGCTGGGCGAGTTGAATGGCTCCTATATCCTGTGCTCGGAAACCTGTGCACTTGACATCATCGGCGCAAAATTTGTCCGTGAAATCGAGAACGGCGAAGTGGTGGTGATTTCGGAAGATGGCATTGAAAGCCATTGGCCGTTCCCGCGCCAAAGCCCTCGCCCCTGCATTTTTGAATATATCTATTTCTCGCGGCCCGATTCCATCTTGGGCGGGCGCTCGGTCTATGATGTGCGCAAGCTCATGGGCCGCCAACTGGCGCTCGAAAGTCCAGCCGATGTGGATGTGGTGGTGCCGATCCCTGACTCCGGCGTTCCCGCAGCACTGGGTTATGCCAATGCGCTCAACGTGCCTTTCGAACTTGGCATCATCCGCAACCACTATGTGGGCCGCACGTTCATCGAACCCACCCAAACCATACGTTCGTTGGGTGTAAAACTGAAACACAATGCCAATCGCGCCGTCGTCAAGGGCAAACGCATTGTGCTGGTCGATGACAGTGTGGTGCGCGGTACGACTTCAGTGAAGATTGTTCAGATGATGTATGAGGCAGGGGCAGCAGAAGTGCACATGCGGATTTCCAGTCCTCCCATCAAACATCCAGATTTCTATGGCATCGACACGCCGGAGCAAAAGTCTTTGCTCGCCGCCACCCACACGCTCGAAGAGATGCGGCAATTCATCGGCGTCACCTCACTCGCGTTTCTTTCAGTAGATGGGGTCTATCGTTCAATGGGATATGAGGGGCGCAACAATGCCAGCCCGCAATTCACCGATCATTGTTTCACGGGGGAATATCCCACACATCTCACCGATCTGATCGGCGAAAGTGCCAAACAGAAATTCGGGCTTCTGGCTGAGGCAGGTTGACGTGACCAAGCGCCTTGCCGGAAAAGTGGCGCTGGTGACAGGCGCATCGCGCGGCATTGGCTATGCCACCGCCCTGCATTTGGCCCGCGAAGGCGCCCATGTCGTGGCCACAGCCCGCACCAAGGCAGGACTTGAAGAACTCGACGACGCCATCAAGGCGGTTGGAAGTTCTGCAACATTGGTACCCATGGACTTGGCTGATATGCCCGCCATTGACCGGCTGGGGGCAGCAATCTTCGAACGCTGGCAAAAACTTGATGTTCTGATTGGCAATGCTGGCACCCTCGGCAAGCTCACACCCATTGCCCATATTGATCCCAAGCTGTGGGACGATTCCCTGGCTCTCAATCTCACCAGCAATTTTCGCCTGATCCGTTCCATGGATGCGCTGTTGCAAGCTGCACCCCATGGCCGCGCGATTTTCGTGACATCGGGTTTGGCCAACAAGTGCTGGCCCTTCTGTGGCAGCTATTCCGTTGGCAAGGCGGCGTTGGAAGCGCTGGTCAAAACCTATGCTGGCGAAATTGCCACCACAAATATCCGCGCCAATCTCTTCAGCCCCGGTGCCACCCGCACCAAAATGCGGGCAGCAGCCATGCCAGGAGAAGACCCCGAAACCCTTCCAACGCCAGACCAAGTGGCAGCCCAAATCCTGCCGATGTGCGTGGAGGATTTTACCGAAAATGGCGGGGTGTGGAGGTATGATGCCAAGGGATTGTTCAAGCAAAGTTGAGGATTTAACACTTAGGTATTGACCTTTGTGATTTGTCTCGGCATAGTTAGGTACATGCCTAATCATCAACCACAGCTTGACCGCGTTTTTCATGCCTTGGGCGACCCAACCCGCCGGGCAGTTCTGGAGCGACTCACGCGCAGCAAAGCTTCCACAACAGAATTGGCCCAACCCTTCAACATGGCGTTGCCTTCATTCACCCAGCACCTGGGGATCTTGGAGGCGTGCGGACTCGTTACTTCCCATAAATCAGGGCGAACCCGCCTGTACACATTGCAGCCTGAAACCATGACAAAAGCCGCCAATTGGCTGGACAACCAGCGCGACCTTTGGAACCGCCGACTTGACCAGCTTGACCAATTCCTCCTCAATCAAAAGGATCAACAACCATGACCACATACCCACACAACCCTGAACTTGACCTTGTACTGGAGCGGGAAATCGACGTGCCAGTCGAAAAAGTCTGGGCCGCTTGGACAACGCCAGAGCTGATGCTCCAGTGGTTCACGCCTGCCCCTTGGAAAACCGTGGAAGTCGATATTGAACTGCGTCCCGGCGGCCGCAACAAAATCACCATGGAATCGCCAGAGGGTGAACGCTTCCCCAATATTGGCACTTATCTCGAAGTGATGCCCAACACGCGCCTGACGTTTACCTCAGTTCTCACCGAAGATTTTCGCCCCCTGCCCCGTCCGGAGAATGGCGCCATGGATTTGCCTTTCACCGCGTCGATCATTCTGGAAGACTTGGGCAATGGCCGCACCCGCTACATCGCCCTCGCCCGCCACGCCACAAAGGAAGGCAAAACACAGCATGATGCAATGGGCTTCACCTCAGGCTGGGGCGCGGCACTGGATCAGTTGGTGGCATTGATGAAGTAGAAGTTGGTCCCTCATCCGTCACGGGCTTCGCCCGCGCCACCGTCTCCCGCAAGCGGGAGAAGTGAAGACTTCACCTCTCCCGCTTGCGGGAGAGGACAGACGCGCCAGCGTCAGGTGAGGGCCTGTTACTTGTCCTTCTCGTATGGATTTTTTCCCCCGCGCATGCTGAAGCGAAGCGGCGTTCCCTTGAGATCAAACGCTTCGCGCAGGCCATTCATCAAGTAACGCGTGTAGCTTTGCGGCAGTTTGTCGAGCTGGTTGCCGAACAGGGCGAAGGTGGGGGGTCTGGTGCTGGCTTGGGTGCCGTAGCGTATTTTGATGCGGCGACCGCCGGGGGCTGGTGGTGCATTGCGTTCCAGCATGCCTTCCAGCCATCGGTTAAATTTGCCGGTTGAGATACGTTGGTTCCAGCGTTTGTCGGCAATGCTCACGGCTTTCATCAAGCCATCGATGCCTTTGCCCTGCTTGGCTGACAGTGTGACCACTTGAATGCCGCGGATTTCAGGCAACACATCTTCCAGCTTGCTTTCAAAGTCCTTCATAACCTTTTGTTTGTCTTCAACAATATCCCACTTGCTGAGCGCCATCACAACGGCGCGGCCTTCACGGGCAATGAGATCAGACAACGTGAGGTCCTGGCGTTCGATTTCCAGTGTGGCGTCGATCAGCACCACAACGCATTCGGCAAAGCGAATGGCCCGCATGGCATCGGACACCGACATTTTCTCGATTTTCTGCTGCACCCTGGATTTGCGCCGAATGCCTGCCGTGTCCCATAATTTGATCGGGCGGCCCCGCCAGTTCCAATCACTTGAAATCGCATCCCGGGTAATTCCAGCTTCTGGACCAGTGAGCATGCGGTCTTCATCCAGCATGGCATTGACCAATGTCGACTTGCCGGCATTGGGCTGGCCGATGATGGCAAGCCGCAAGGGCCGCATGGGATCATACTCGGCCTCCTCATCGCCTTCGGGCCATTCACTTTCGACAACTTCGGGCTTTTGCTTGGGCTGAACGATGGGAAGCAAGGCTTCATAAAGTTCGTCCAAACCTTCAGCATGTTCAGCCGAAATCGGCAACGGATCACCAAAGCCCAAACCATAGCCCTCGGCAAGGCCCGGTAAATGCGCCCGCGCCTCGGCCTTGTTGCACACCAGAATGACAGGCTTGCCCAACTTGCGAATGCGTCCGGCAAATTCCTTGTCGGTCGGTGTCACGCCGGCCCTGCCATCAATCACGAAAATAATCGCATCGGCCTCCCGCGCCGCCACTTCTGACTGCTCGGACATTCGGGCTTCCAGCGTGCCGCGCTTTGGTGCGTCATCAAGACCAGCCGTATCAAACAGCCGGAATTTCAAACCACCCAGCGATGCCGCTCCTTCGCGTCGGTCACGGGTCACACCCGGTGTGTCATCGACGATGGCAACTTTCTGCCCCACGAGACGGTTGAATAAGGTGGACTTGCCCACATTGGGCCGTCCCAGAATGGCAATGGCTGCCGTCATGATGGTTTGGTTCCGGTCTGATAATTATGGTCATTCAACTTTTGCCGCACTCTGCACCAAGTCTCCCTCCCCCTTGTGGGGAGGGATCAAGGGTGGGGGTCGCACCAGCTTCAAATCACCGAGTTCGTTACTTTATTTAAACACCGCCCGACCCCCACCCCAGCCCTCCCCACAAGGGGGAGGGAGAAGGGAGGGTAACCGTGTTTTACTTTGGAATAAGCGTTAGTTGCCGCTGGCTTCCTGGTCAATGCCATCGTCGGTTCCGGCGCAGACTTCAACCTTGGGATCGCAGGGTGCCACGGCATCAGCACCTTTTGCAGCTTTGGTGGCAATGTCATTGTTGACCTGTTGATCGGGTGGCAAAATGTTTTCGCGCTCGCCTGGCAAAATCTTGTCGTCGCGCTGGCCGGTGAATTTCTTCAGGGTGCTGCAACCGCCCAACAAACTGGTGGCAACACACAAGGCGATCAACGAGCGGATAAAAACGGTTTTCATGTCTGCGGTCTCACTTCTTCGGCAAGTCCGGCGCAATGAGCTGAATCATCATTTGCGCCCGTTGCTTCAAAGCCGAGGGTGCTTTTGGATCAGCATAGATGGCGTTCATGTAACGGTCGGCCATGACGAAATCCTTGATCCTAAACGCTGACAAACCGAAGATTTCCCGTGCCGCAAAACGCCAGACACTGTCATCCTGATCGAACTTGCCGAGCTTCGTCAGAAGTTCGTCTGGTGTGGCCTTGTCAACCAGGAGATAACCAGCCCGGATGCGGGCCAAATCGGCCAGTGCTGGTTCTGTGCCAGTATCGGCAGAAAGTGCATCATAGGTGGCAACGGCTTTGTCTATGTCGCCCTTTTCACCCAACACCGCTGCTTCACGCAATTTGGCGAGTTGTCCAAATCCCACGTGCCTGACAGCGGCGAGTGCGGCCAAGGCATCCTCGTGCTTGCCATCCTGGGCCTTTTTCACGGCCTCCATGTAAACCACCGAAGCGGCCTCGGATTGGGACTTCTGGTAATATTTGTAGCCCTCATAGGCACCAACAGCACCCACCGCGAGCACAATGGCCCCGGTGATCAAGGTGCCATAGCGGTCCCACAGCTTTTTATATTCATCTTGGCGGACTTCCTCGTCCACTTCGCGGATCAGCGATTCATCAGTCACGGCACATTCCCGGATTTGCGGTTTTCCGTGAGGTAAAGCAGCCGCACGGCCAAATCAAGGCATATCCACCACCCTGAAATTCGCAAACAACCCCGCGTCTGATCTTTCGGCGATCAAGCTTTGCACGGCCCAGTCTCCCGGATTGTCAGCGATGAACAGGCATTTGGCGACTGTTTCGGCGGGGATGATAACCGTGTCGCGCCAGGATTGTCCGGTGATGGCGACGTCGTTGAATGTGAGCAAATGCCAGACGTGGCCGTGGATGTGCAGGGGTTGTTCGAACCTGGTCTTGTTGTTGATTTCAAGGATCAAGGTTTCGCCCCGTTGGGCTTCGAACAAGGCAACGCCACTGGGGCCTGCAATGCCGTTGACCGCCCAGGCCAGGCCACGCTCCAACATGCTGCGCATGTCAAGTGTCAAATCGCCGACTTTCGCAGCCGCCAGACCACCTTTCAGGCCACCTTCAATGAGCAATGGAACCGAGCGCGGCACGATTGTCGTGTCAACCACGGCAATGGGATTTCCGGGTAATTGGAAATCAGGGGGCAAGGCTTTGGTGACCTCTGGCGGCACTGCAATAAAGGCTGCTTCCACCACGTCAAACTCCTGTTCAATCAGCAGGGTGATGTCGTCGTAGGATTCTGTGACCACCAGATCAACCCGCTGCCCCGGTGCAAGGGCGAGCACTTCATTGCCCAATGTGGTGGGCTTGATGGGCTGGCCATCTCTGGCGATGATCATCAAATCGGCATTCTTGAATTGCACATTCATTGTGCGCGTATTGGCAACATTCAACAGGCGAAGCCGGACGTAGTTTGACGCGTCAACGAAAATCTTGGGCTTAAGCTTGCCGTTGACGGTGAACCAGTTGCCCAAGCGGCCCTCGCCTGCCGCAGCCTCCAGATTGCCGAAATCCGGATCGATGACACCGCCACCGGATAGTTTCCAGTCGTCGAGAACAAGTGGCACATCGTGAAAACCCGTGGGCACGGCTTCATCGACAATCAACATGCCGGAAAGGCCGAGTTCGCGCTGGCGGGCAGATTTCACCAAGGGACCAAACCAGAATGTGCCGGCATCAGGTGGTGTAAACACCACTTCACCGGTTTCCGTTTGTCCAAGGGACATATGCACTGTCATGGCGGTGGATTCGCCGCGCAGCCCAAAGAAGTGCAGATAAAACTCTTCATCCAGTTTGTTGAACAAGCGAAAGGAGAAGGGCTGGCCTTGTTTGGCCCGCAACAACGGCAGTCCATCCGCATTGCGCATGTGCCAATGCTCGGTTTCTGGTGCCCCTGGTCCGAGCAATGCAGACGAGGTTTTTTCAGCCCGCAAATATTGCCCCTGATAAACAGCTTCATCAAGGGCCGCGTTGGCCGGAAGCGAAAGGCCAGCTATCGCCGATGCCGCCAAAAATTCACGCCGTGAGATTCGCCGTTTCATGGGGTTACAGAATGCAGAACATCAAGGCAATTTGGTGAAGCCCCTCACCTGCCGCTGGCGCGGCTGTCCTCTCCCGCAAGCGGGAGAGGTGAAGCGCCTTCGCTTCTCCCGCTTGCGGGAGAGGACGACGCATAGCGTCAGGTGAGGGCCTGTTAGTCCTTTACCGCGTAAGTATTCCCGTCTTCCGGAAACTTGCGGCTTCTAACATCATCGGCGTACATGGCGATGGCGTTTTCGATGGCGGCGCCGACTTTGCCAAATTCCTTGACGAAACGTGGCACCCGGGTACTGAGGCCCAGCATGTCTTCCATCACCAGAATTTGTCCATCACAAGCAGCAGATGCGCCAATGCCAATGGTGGGAATGGCAATTTCTGCCGTGATCTTGCGGGCCAGGGGTTCGGCCACGGCTTCGAGCACGACCGAAAAGGCTCCGGCTTCAGTCACCACGCGGGCATCTTCTTCAATGGCCGCCCATTGGGCCCGCTCGCGCCCCTGCGCCTTGAAGCCACCCAGCACATTGATCGATTGCGGCGTCAATCCCACATGGGCCATGACGGGAATGCCACGGTCGGTCAGAAAACGGATGGTCTCGGCCATCCGCCTGCCACCTTCAAGCTTGATCGCTCCGCATTCGGTTTCCTTGATTACCTTCGCCGCATTGCGAAAGGCCTGTGCGGGGCTTTCTTCATAGGAACCAAACGGCATGTCGACAACGATCAGCGATGACTTCGCACCCCGCATGACGGCACGGCCATGCATGATCATAAGCTCCAGTGGCACCGGCAGCGTGGTTTCAAAACCATGCATCACCATGCCAAGCGAATCCCCCACCAGCAGGAAATCCACATATTTGTCGGCAATCGCTGCCGTGTGGGCATGATAGGCGGTGAGCGACACGATGGGTGCGCCACCTTTTCGGGCGGTGATATCGGGGGCGGTTTTGCGTTTTAGCGGCGTGTGCTGGGACATGCTGCCTTTTAGCTGGGGCTTACGACGGAAGCAATTGCACCAAGGGCACACCGGCAATCACCTGATGCAACTGTGCTGCAATGCCATAAAGTGCCACGCCCGCCAGAACCGACATGAGATTATGTCCCCGGCGAACTTCCGCCACGGCAGGTTTTTGTCGTAAAGCCAGCAGCACATGCAGGATGGCAAAGAACGCCAAGCCGCCAAACAGGATCGTAGACTTCACATCGCCATTGGCCAGCAAATGTCCAGTCGCCCAAAAGACGACCCCCAGCCCCATGGGAAACCGCAAGACCGTGCGCCATGATCCGCGAAACAGGAATATGCCCAAGCCAATAAAACCCAGCAGGCTCAAGGCAAAATTGGCGTACCTGCCCCACGTTGGCACTTCATAGAGCAAGCTCACCTCGGCTTGCCGAAACGACCAGAGCGCGAAGATCAACAGCATGAGCGATGCAATGCCATAGGCAGGACCATAAGACTTGCCAAGGCGGCGAACTGCATTGACTTTGACAGCAGGCAATACTGGCACCAGATGCAACAGGCCAAACAACAGCACACCGATCCATAATTTAACCATGTTTTGCCGATTCTCTCGAAATTGTTGCAAATTGATACTACATCGTTAACGCCAATATACTCAATGACGACGCCGTGGTACACGGGCGCACGGCAACAACTGAAATTCCTGTGGAGGGGCGACCTATGAAACCAACACTTATTCTCGTCGGTGCTGACAAGGGCGGCGTGGGCAAGACCACGCTGTCGCGCGCCCTGCTCGATTATTTCGCCCGCAAAAACATTTTGACACGCGCCTTTGATACAGAAAACCCCAGGGGGTCATTGCAACGCTTCTATCCCGCCATTACCGAAATCATCGATCTCGGCAATGTGGCGCACCAGATGAAGGTGCTCGACACCATGGAGTCTGCCGCAGTGCCTGTTACCGTTGTAGACTTGAAAGCTGGCAATCTCTCCTACTCGCTGGATTTGTTTGAACGCATCGGCGTTCTGGAAGCCGCCCGCAATGGCATGTTTACGTTGGGCCTGGTCCACGTTGTCGGGCCTTCCATTGCATCGCTGGACGAAATTGGCGAAATCGCAAAATATCTTCAGGGCGTTGAATATGTGGTGGCCCGCAATTCGATCAATGAAACCAATTTCTTTGAATGGGATGATGCAACCTATCGCAAGTATTTCACCCAGATCAGCAAGACCCATGAAATCGCCATCCCCAAGCTCAATGAGATGGCTTACGAGCAAGTTGATGTGGCTGGCGTGACTTTCAAGGATTTCATCGACAACCGTGCTTCTGACGGCAGCGCCGGTAAATTCTCCTTTGTGCTGCGTGGCTATGTGCGCAAGTGGTGCACCGAGAATGACGAGGAATTCGCCCGCGTGAAAATGTTGCAAGACATCCTGGGCACCCGCCACACCTGATAGACAAGGGGCTGCTTGCCTGTGGCCATCGCCCCGACGATCTATATCGTTGCATCTGACCAGCATCGTAACGGCAAAACCTTGCTGGCGCGCATGCTGGCGGATTATTTGTTGCTGGATGGTCGTGATCCCTTTTTGGTCGACACCGACGCGCCTGATGGTCCCCTGCGGAATTATTTTCCAGGCCGCACAGCACTAGCAGATTTTGCTGCCATCAAGGGCCAGATGAAATTGTTCGACACCATCCTTGCGGCGCCTGGCCGCGATTATGTTGTTGATTTGCCGGTGCGGCATCTCGAAAGTTTTTTGGCAGCGGCTGCTGACCTGAATTTTTTCGCGGAATGCAAAAAGCTTGAATTTCGGGTTTTCTTTTTCTTTGTCGTCGACAACAGCTACACATCCCTGCGCGCTGCCAAGGCCGTTCAGTCGATCGAAGGCATCGATCTGTTTGTGCCAGTTCACAACAAGGCAGTAAGCTCAACCTGGCCTGAAGATGAGGGTGCCCTGATCATCCCGCTGCTGCCAGCCCCCATCGCCTCGGCCATTGGCAACAAACGCTTTTCCATCCGCAATTTTGTGCAAGGCGATGTTCAGGGACTGAACCAGGACATGACCGTGGAATTTCAGAATTTCCTCTACGAAGTGCTGAACAACCTGAGCAATCTTGAACCAGTGCTGACCCTGAAGAATTTGAAGATGTGACGAAGGGACCTCATCCGCCCCGTTGGGGCACCTTCTCCACGAAGACGTGGAGAAGGGACAATGTTTGCAGGTTGTCCCTTCTCCATCGCAGATGGAGAAGGTGCCCCAACGGGGCGGATGAGGTCCCTTTCTTCAGATTCCCGCGACGGAAAACCATTTCAGTTCCGTCTTCACTGTATGAAAACCCTTCCCCTTACCTTTGTCCGCGCCAAATCAATGCGCCATCAGCCTACGGAAGCAGAGCGCAAACTCTGGGGCGGTTTGCGCAACCGTCGTTTGGCTGACTTCAAATTTGTGAGACAGCAGCCTGTTGGCCCCTACATTGTGGATTTTGTTTGCCGCAAGGAAAAACTGATCATTGAAGTTGACGGCGCGACCCATGGTAATGATGTTGATGTTGAATATGACAACCGTCGGACTTGTTTTCTTGAGCGCCAGGGCTACCGCGTTCACTGTGTTGATAATCACGTTGTTTTCACGGATATCGGCAGTGTGTTGGACGGGATTTATACGGTTCTCATGCGAAGGTAGGAAGGGACCTCATCCGGCGCGTTGCGCCACCTTCTCCACGAAGGCGTGGAGAAGGGATTGGATTGAGACCGGTGCTTAATCCAGTCCCTTCTCCACCTCTTGGTGGAGAAGGTGGCGCGAAGCGACGCATGAGGTCCCTTCCCTTGACTCCCCCTAACATTTCCCGCAATGACCACGCAGTTCAATGTTGGTTTTGTTGACGGTGAAGCCATCGGCTTTTGCCATCTCGTGCAACTCCCTAGCGACACCATTGTCGCTGCGTTCTGACACCTTGCCGCATTTCTCGCAGATCATGAAAACGGTTGCGGCGTGCCCGATGCAGGCGGGGTCTTGGCAAACGACAAAGGCGCTGAGACTTTCGAGCCGATGCACCCTTCCCTGGGCCACCAGTTTGTCGAGCGCCCGGTAGACCTGCAAGGGTGCGCGAAATCCTGCAGCACGCAATTGATCAAGCAGGTTATAGGCACTCAAGGGAGCGTCTGATTTTTCCAACAAGTCAAGCACCAGTGATTGGTTGCGGGTGAGATCCGAGGGAACATGTTCTTCTGTGGTCATGGTGAAATGCCTTTCGACAAGATATTTGTTGGCACCAGCAAACCGGCAACAAACAACAGGCTGGCGGCGGCCACAATGGACGGCCCGGAGGGCGTGTCCCAGTGCAATGAAGCCAGAAGTCCGCTGCCGACCGCCAGCCAACCGACAATCACTGATCCAACCGCCATGGCAACCGGCCCCGGCGACAGACGCCTTGCCGCACTGGCCGGAATGATCAACATGGCGGTGATCAACAACACACCAACAATCTTTATTGAAACGGCAACCACCGCAGCCAGCAACACCATCAGCAAAATGTCATAGCGAACCGGATCATAGCCTTCCGCCGCGGCCATCTCGCGATTGACAGTGACGGCAAACAGCGGTTTCCAGAATACCATCAACAAGCCGAGCACCAGAATGCCGCCCAAAAAAATCACCGCGATGTCGGCTTTTGAAACCGCCAGCAAATCTCCAAACAACAGGCCGTTGAGATCAACCCGAACCCAGGTCATGAAGGCCAGCGCCAACAGTCCAGTTGCCAATGCGCCATGGGAAAACACCCCCAGCAAGGCATCCGCTGAAAGGGCTACCCGGGCTTGCAGGGCCAACATGGCAAGTGCCGCCGCCAGGGCCAACACAAAAACCGCAAATGTGACATTGACTTGCAGCAGCAGTGCCAAAGCCACACCCAACAGCGACGCATGGGCCAGGGTGTCACCGAAATAGGAAAGTTTACGCCATACGACAAAGCAGCCCAGTGGCCCAGTGACCACAGCCATGGCGAGGCCTGCAAGCATGGCACGGACAAAGAAATCATCAAGCATCATCGAAGCCTTTCAAGGCATAGCGGCGTTGCGCCCCGGTTTCAGCATGATGATGGCCATCACCGGGATGGCAATGTTCAGTGACACTGCCATCAGGGTGCTGCACCCGGCCATCGGCCAGGTGGGCGTGATCATGATGATGCTGGTAAATGGCAAGTGCCGCTGCGGCACGATCACCAAACAGGTTGCGATATTCCGGGCTTTGGACCACCCGTTCCGGGGTGCCATGACAACAGACATGGCCATTCAGGCAAACCACCTGATCGGTTGCCGCCATCACCATGTGGAGATCGTGGGAGATCATCAGGATGCCGCAACCCAGCCTGTCTCGCACATCCTTGATCAGATCATAAAGGGCAATCTCGCCGCTGAAATCCACACCTTGCGTAGGTTCATCGAGGACCAGCAATTCAGGCTGGCGGGCCACGGCGCGGGCCAGCAACACGCGCTGCAATTCCCCACCCGACAAGTGGCGCACCTCACGCGGCAGCAACGAGGCAGCCCCCATCATGTCCAACGCCTTGATCATTTCTGCAATGCCGAGTTTCTGTGTGAGTTCCATCAAGTCTTGCACACGCAACGGCAAGGCCCAATCCACTGCCATTTTCTGGGGCACATAGGCGGTTCGCAATCCAGCACGCCGCCGGACGCTGCCTTCGCTGCAGGCTGCAATGCCCAAGGCCAGCCGCGCGGTGCTGGATTTTCCAGAGCCATTGGGGCCAATCAATGTAACGATCTCACCACTGCGGATCGAAAGATCAACGCCGCGCACCAGCCAGCGCCCGCCACGCTGCAAGCCCGCACCATGCAGGGAGACCAAGGGATCAGGAGTTTTGAGCACGCCACACCTCATTGCCGATTGTAAAATTCAATTTGACAATATTAGATGTTATATCATAACAAGTCGACTGTAATGTTATTACATGACGCAAGTATTGGAGAATCATGAAATGTTTCAATCAATGAATATCTTTCGCCTGGGCTTCGTCTCCTTGGCTTCTATTGCAATTTCAACTTCTGTCCTGGCATCGCCGCAGGTGGTTACTTCCATCAAGCCCCTGCACTCACTTGTGGCTTCGGTCATGCTGGGCCTTGGTACACCGGATTTGATTATTGATGGCCAGGCGTCGCCCCATACCTACAGCATGAAGCCAAGCGATGCCAAAAGCTTGCAAAAAGCCGACGTGATTTTCTGGATCGGTGCTGACCTCGAAAGTTTTTTGGTGAAGCCAATCGATTCTCTCGGCGCAAATGCCAAGGCCATTGCACTGCTGGAGCTTCCCGAAATCAAAAAACTGGACCTGCGCGAAGGCAATGGTTTTGAGCACGATGACCACGGCGACAGCGGCGAGACACACCATGAGGCACACGACGCACATATCTGGCTTGATCCCGACAATGCCAAACTGATGTTGCAGACTATTGCCGGAACACTGGCTGGTGTTGATCCCGTGAATGCCGCAACATATGAAAAAAACGCAGTGTCAGCCATGGCCGATCTTGAAAAGTTGGACACCAAACTAAAGGTTGAGCTTGCGCCCATGCAGGACATGGGTTTCATCGTGTTCCATGATGCCTATCAATATTTCGAAAAGCACTATGGCTTGTCTGCTGCAGGTGCGATTGCCATCAACCCGGAAAACCCGCCCGGTGCGGCAGGCATTGCGGTCCTGCAGGCCAAACTGCGCAACGACAAGATTGCTTGCGTGTTTGCCGAACCGCAATTTGACAACAAGCTGGTGACGTTGATTACCGAAGGCACCGCAACAAAATCAGCCACGCTCGATCCGCTTGGCGCGAACCTTGCGAGCGGGCCGACCATGTATGGTGAGCTGTTGCAACAACTGGCGAAGGCTTTTGTTGGCTGCGGTAGATAATGAGAAGCACAGCATTTGTTGCGCAGCGGGTAATTGATATGACTGCAGTTGCTTCTACGTTTGCACGTCATTCCAAACGCCCGCACTTCGCGGGCGATTTGGAACCCCGCTTTGCCGACAGCAACCACAACCCGTCGTCCGTGAAGAACTCACGCATGCGTGATTTTATTGTGCAGATTTGATTTTTCGTACCGATTGATTTGCAAGAAATCAGCGCTTTACCCCGGATTTTCTTGCAAATGCAGAAAGGGGATTCCCTTGTTTCCCGAAGC
>JANOXA010000098.1:0-2880 GCA_031418195.1 Hyphomicrobiales bacterium
ACCAGGGCAAGGCCCATGGCAGCAGCGATCAAGCCGTATTCGATAGCGGTTGCACCAGATTCGTCCTTGAGAAATTTCTTCATTGTAAAACTCCAGAGTTTACTTGCAGCACCTATTCACATCCGGCTGCGGGCTTTATGCTGTCTGCCTCGTGAACATGATTGAAGACTACGGCGGACACATTAACGGCAACTGAAAACAATCAGTCAGAATTGTGTGGTGAATGGCAATTTTGAACTCAAGTCAAAACTGTGGTTAACATCATCCTAAGAGGAGTAACCCTGCATTGCGTGACAAAACAGACAACTATTTTGAATTGGTGCCCTCGGCTGATTTTGAACGCAAATTCGCTGGAGCCCGCGTTCTTTTGTTGGCCTGTGGTGCGCTGGCCCGTGAAATTGTCGAGCTGATTGAGCGCAACAAATGGCAAGCATTCGATATTCAGTGCCTTCCCGCCAAGTGGCACAACACCCCTCAATTCATAGTGCCAGCCCTCCGTACAAAGATCAAAACGGCGCGGGATCACTATACAAAAATCTATGTTCTCTATGGCGATTGCGGCACGGGCGGATTGCTGGATGCCATGTTGCAGGAAGAACAAGTGGAGCGCATCGAAGGCCCCCATTGCTATGCTTTTTTCACAGGCAACCGGCTTTTTGCAAAGCAAGCTGAAGATGACATGACGGTCTTCTATCTGACCGACTACATCGCTCGGCAGTTCGACAAATTGATTTGGCAAGGCCTGGGGCTCGACCGACACCCGGAATTATTGCCTGACTATTTCCAGCACTACACCAAGCTCGTTTATTTGGCACAAACCACAGATCCCGAGTTGCAGCGCCGCGCCGAAGCAGCGGCACTCAAACTTGGCCTTGCCTATGAATATCGCTTTACCGGCTATGGCGAGTTGGAAGACGAATTAAAGTCCCGCTCCTGATCCAGTCTTTACGACGCAAACATTATTTTCAAAGCATGAATATGGTCTGGGCCAATGCCACAACAACCGCCAAAAACCGTGGCGCCATTTTGTTGCCAGACTTTGGCAGAATTCACCAATTCGCCAGGCGTAATTTCAGTAAACACCCATTCCGGTGATTTGAAATAACCGCTTTCAGGATATGCACCAATCGGGCCAGACCAACTCTTCTTGAGAATATCAATCGCAGGGCCAGTGTCTTCAGGTGAAGAATGCATGATGCTGATGGCGTCCGGGTTCAATGCAGCGAGGGCAGGGGCAAAGTCACTCAACAATTGGTCACTGCGGCCAAAGCCCGTCAATTGACCGTCTTCGCGCTTTTCAACAGCTATACCAATCCACACGGGCAGTCCGGTTGCCAGCGCAGCCTCGCAAGCCCAAACCGCATAACTGGCGTCGCGCATCATCTCCATCATGATGAGGTCTACCCCTGCATCTTTAAGGCCCTTGGCTTTCATCGCAAACAGTTCACGCGCTTCAACTTCCGGCCATTCAATCGCCAAGTTGTTCCGGTCGGTGCCCAATTGCATGGGCCGCATGGTCGACATTGAACCGGCAACACAAACATCCGTGCCTTCGGCAGCCTGCTGGGCAATCCCTATGGCGATGGCATCAATCCTGTTCACATCATCAACGCGCCCGATGTGGCTGAAAATCAAAGGGCTGGTGGCATAGGTATTGGCCGTGACAATATCAGCACCTTGCGCGATGTAATCCAGGTGTACTGCCTTAACGATTTCGCCGTGCGTGAGATTGGCATCGGCACACCAGGTTTTACCACTCATGGGCGCACCACGCCGTTGAATGTCGGTGCCTGTTCCCCCATCGAGGATGATGACTTGGCCTTTGGCGAGTTTATTGCGGATCATATCGTATTTCATTTCAACTCTTATCTCCGGGCCTCTTGAAATGCCCGCATGTGAAATTGCATCTGCCTGGGATGGTACAGGTATTCCCGCCCCACCGGACAAGCAAGTCGTGCCTTGCATCCACCCGTCATGCATTCCTCGCCTGCCGCTGATAAAACCTGTTGCCCGCAGGTGGCAACATCATAGGCATAACCGTCAAAAGCTTTAACAGGGCAGGCGTTCAAACACGGCCTGTCAACGCAACTTTCGCAAGGATGTGCACCAGCAGAGTTGCGCGGCAAATCAAATTCAACCGAAAACAACAGTGCCGCACGGTAGGCATGCCAAAGCCCATAGCTGCGGTGAATGTTTAATCCCAATGGCGATACATGGCCCGCACCGCCAAGCCTGGCCCACGTCAAAAATGGCTGATGTGGCACATCAAACGGATAAACCGCCCGCGCACCCAAATTGTCCGCCAGCGGATCAATAACTGTTTTGGTCCATTCATCCAATGAAGCGGTGTGCTCATTCCTTTGCGTGGCAAAGCGCCTGAACATGTCAAGCCCGACATTGCCAATCAGAATCACAAATTTGGTTTCACCCATATCATTTGGCACAAACCACCCCAGAGGCATGAAAGCCTCGGCGCGAATGGCGTTCAATATGGGATGGTCCAAAACTTATCTCCAGCGCGGGTCGCCAATTTCCATCACGGTTCGCGACAAACGAATATCATGTTTGGCGCGAATGCGATCATCGATGTCACGCGGAATATATTCTGGATAATAAGTCGAGAGAATCTCGCGTTTGCGCGCCGCCGCTCGCTCCACGATATCAGGCTTGCCCGCTTCCACCCATTCTTTTGGGCTCATGCGATTGGCCATCAACGGATACACATAGTCTTTTTGCATCAATGTCAACGTCTGGTCGCTGCCGAGATAATGCCCCGGACCATTCAGACACACATCGCGGATCACATCGAGCGAAAGCGAATCTTCGGTCACCTCAATGCCGCGCACATTGCGATTGATCGAGCCCAGCATGTCGTTGTCG
>JANOXA010000099.1:0-38467 GCA_031418195.1 Hyphomicrobiales bacterium
ATTTTCAGAGTTCACCCAAATCATCCCAGCTTGCAATTGATCGCTAAATCGAAATGCCCGGGTCACGTCCGAAGTCCAAAGATATCCAGTAAGGCCATACTGCACATCATTGGCTAACGCCAATGCCTCAGCTTCATCGCGAAACGGAATTGCTGTCAGCACTGGACCAAAAATTTCCTCTTGGGCAATACGCATATTGTTATTGGCGTTGGTAAACAGTGTTGGTGACACATAACAGCCACCACCAGGCCCTTCGAATTTTGCGCCACCTGCCGCAAGTGTGGCGCCTTCAGCTTTGCCAATTTCAATATATTGCAGAACCTTTTTTTCATGCACAGGGTGAATCAGCGGACCAACCACTGTTTGCGGATCGAGCGGGTGACCAACTTTAATGCGCTTTGCTTTTTCCGCGACTATGGCTGTGAATTTTTCGTAGATAGATGCCTCAACCAGCAGGCGCGATGATGATGTGCAACGCTCGCCGTTCAACGAGTAGATCATGAAGACGGCAGCATCTGCAGCCCGTTCAAGGTCGGCATCGGCGAAGACCACCACGGGGTTCTTGCCACCCAGTTCAAAATGCACACGCTTCAGCGTGTCGGCACCTTGTTTCATGATCAGGCCGCCGGTGCGGCTTTCACCGACAAAGCCAATGGCCTTGATGTCGTCATGTTGCGTCAGGGCCTTGCCTGCGTCCTCTCCCATGCCATTGACAAGGTTCCACACGCCCTTGGGGAGTCCTGCGGCTTCCGCGATTTCCACAAGCAGCCGTGCCGTCAGCGGCGAAAGTTCTGCAGGCTTGTGAACCACGGTGCAACCCGCAGCGAGGGCAGGCGCGATTTTCCATGTCGATAGCATGAAGGGCGTATTCCATGGCGTGATGATACCCACAGGGCCGATGGGGGAACGCATCGTCATGTTCACCTGGCCAGGCCCCTGCAATACCTTGCCGTCACGCGCCTCACTTGAACGGTCCGCAAAGAAGCGAAAATTTTCGGCTCCGCGAAGGGCTGCCTTCGACATGAACCTGATGGCCTGGCCGGTGTCCATGGCTTCCACCAGGGCAATCTCGTCGGCACGCGCCGCAATGCCATCAGCGATTTTTTGCAACAAGGCCTTGCGCTTGTCACCATCCAGGGCAGCCCAGGCCGGGAATGCGGCCTTTGCCGCCATTGCGGCCCGGTCGATATCCGCCGCCTTGCCATGGGCAACGTTGGCAAGCGGCTGCAGGTCAACAGGTGAGATGGTTTCAAATGTTGTGCCGTCAATGGCCGGACAAGCCTCACCATTGATATGGTTCAGCACGCCTTCCTGCCTGAAACGCTGGAGATGCGATGCGGCGCGTTTGATGTTGTCTTCAAGTATCATCATGCACCGCGAAGCCTTGTATGTATGGTGTTTTTCTTCCAGCTTAGGGAGCCGTTGATTTCAGTGATCTGGAAACTCAGGGCGAAATGCGGTGTTTCGAAAAACTGCGCAAGCTCTGCACTTGCCGTCTTGAAAATCTGGTCGCCTGCCCGCTTCAAGACGTCTGCGCTGCGACCCTCGCCGACAGCAAACTGCATGTCGAGAAAACTGTTTTCTGCCAAAAGATCGGCAATCGCATGGTGGTCACAGCGAAATGCCCGCACCCTGACCGCACCCAGTTCAAACAGGCAGGTTTCCAGGATGGTTTTGTGGGCAACTGCACAGAACCTGGGCATGTCCAGCCGGGATTCAAGATTGGCAGAATATTCGATGCGGAGATGTGGCATGCGATGTTGACCTGGATTTAGTTAACATGTTAATTGATCGGCAGATGCAGTCAAGAGGTAAAATGTGGCACACCTGAAACCCAAGGATACGCGCCGATCCCTGCCTATGGCGCTGCTGCGGGCGCGGGAGTCTGTGATGGAGCAATTCCGGCCCCTGCTGGCCCGTCATGAAATGAGCGAGCAGCAATGGCGCGTCATCCGCGTGGTGGCCGAGGCGGGCATACTGGATGCCACTGAAGTGGCGGCGCGGGCCGCAATTCTGGCACCCAGCTTGACCCGTATCATCCGTGCACTTGAGCAGCGGAAGCTCATTAAAAGACGGAAAGATGCAGGCGATGGCCGGCGCGTCATGTTGGAAATAACACCCGGCGGTGCTGCACTGATTGAGCGCGCAAGCCCCGAGAGCCTGATCGTATACAAGAAAATTGCAGCGACTTTTGGCGAGGTAAAACTCGAGGCTTTGCTTGATCTGCTGGACGAGTTGTCGCAAAGTCGGCTTGGCTGACGGCACCTGGATTTCAAGGCCGTTGAAAAACTGCCTACCGTTGTGGCTTTTCCCCACCTGCCGCAACAATCACGGCGATGATGATCAGCCCGGTCATGATCAGCCTGATGCCGGCGCCAGCGCCAAAAGTGTTGAGCATGGTCACCAGCAAATACATGAACAGCGCTGCACCCCACACGCCAGGCACACTGGCTCGGCCTCCCGCCACCGAAGTGCCGCCGATAACAACTACGGCGATCGAGGCCAGCAGGAATTCCTCGCCCATGTTGAGGGCCGCACCGCCTGAAAATCCGGAAAGCAGAATGCCGCAAACCCCAGCCAGCAGGGCGCTCAACACATAGGTGAAAAACCGGGTGCGATCCACCTTGATCCCCGCCAGCCAGGCCGCCCGCATGTTTTGCCCCACCGCCAGAACGCTGCGGCCATAGAGCGTGCGCGCAAGCAAAATATAAATCAGTACACTGATCAATAACACCACCACCGCCACGACCGGAATGCCGAGTTGGCGCAGCGTGGCAAAATCCGAGAGTGGCAGTGGCGGTTTGATGCGAATGCCCCGGCCATAGGATATGGCCGTCGACATGACCAGAAAACTTGAAGACAGCGTGGCGATGATCGGCGGAATGCGCAGCAACCTGATCAGCGCGAAGTTGAAAGCGCCCACCAGCATGCTTACAGCAAGGGCAGCAAGGATGCCAAACAACATCAGGCCCGTATTGGTATCCATGACCTTCATGGCGACCACGCCTGACAGCGTGATGGTGGCGGGGATCGAGAGGTCCACATTTCCCGGCCCCAGTGTGATGACCAGCATTTGGCCCAGTCCCACGATGATGGTAAAGGTGGCAAATGAAAGTGCTGCGGTGAGAATTTCACCTGCTCCTTGGCCTCCCGTATAGGTGATGGTGGCCAGCCAGACGAGGGCAGCCGCCACAAACGACCAGACCCAGGTTTGTGCCGCAAGTTTTCGGATCATGTCCGCACCTCACCAAAACTTACAGCTGCCCGCAAGGCCAATACGACAATCAGGATTGCCCCTTGCGCCCCAATCTGCCAGTCCGGCGAAATCTTGAGAAAAATCAGGAACGATCCCGCCAGGGCCAGCGTCAGCGCACCGACCACCGCACCAAATGGCGACACCCGGCCACCGATGAATTCACCGCCGCCCAAAATCACGCCTGCGATGGAGAACAGTGTATAGCGGTCCGCCACATGGGCATCGGCGGATGTGGTCAGACCGAGCAGACACAAGCCTGACAATACACCGAAAAATCCGCAGAGCATGTACATCATTACTTTGGTTCTGAGCATCGACCAGCCCGCCCGCGTCACCGCACGTTCATTGCCGCCCGCACCTCTGGCAATGACGCCGTAGGAAGAAGTCATGAGTGCCAGATGCACGACCAGCCCAATGACGATGGCCGCAATGATCGGGAAGGGCACCACGGGCACCTGAAATGCCATCAGGCTTTTCAGCCAGACCGGAGCCTTGCCTCCTGGCGAAGGCAGCACCAGCACGGCGATGCCAAGCCAGATGAACGACAAGCCGAGTGTCACCACAATAGATGGCAGGTTGCGCAGGTGGATCAACGCACCGACCGCTCCATAAACCGCAATCAGTATGATCAACACCAGCATGCCCAACAGGGGATTGCTGAACAGCAACGTGGCAGAGATACAGCCCACCAATCCAACGAAGGGACCGATTGACAGATCAAGATCATTGACGGTGATGACAAACATTTGGGCAATCGTCGCCAGTGCAATGGGAATGGCATATTGCAGCATCAGGTTCATGCCGAAATAACTCATGGCCCGGGGCTGCACATAGAACGTGGCGAGCAACACAATCAGTAGCGAGATAAACGGCAGGGCTCGGCGGATGAAACGGCGGTTGATCATGCTGCCGCCTCGGCGAAAGAAAACTTCAGCACATTTTCCTCCGAGATGTCTTGTCCTTGAAGCTCGGCCGAAATACTGCCATTGCGGAAAACATAAGTCCGGTCACAATGGGCCAGTTCGTCAATCTCCGTGGTGTACCAGACGAAACTGCGCCCCTCCGCGGCTTGCGCACGGATCATGCCGTAGACTTCCTGCTTGGTGCTGATGTCAACGCCACGCATCGGATCATCCATCAGAATGATCGTCGCATCGGAGGCAAGAGCCCGCGCAAACAACGCCTTCTGCTGATTGCCGCCTGAAAGTGTGAGGATGTTATTGTTCACGTCAGGTGATCGAATGGCCATGCGGGTTTTCCAGGCCGCTTCCAAAATCTTTTCGCGCGCCTGGTCAATCAGTCCGTAGCGGCTTAAATGTGCCAGGGACCGCAGGCTGATGTTTTGTCCAATTGACCACAGATTGAAAATCCCGTCCGATTGGCGGTCCCCCGCGATGAAGGCCATGGGGCCATTCACCATCGCCTGTTGTTTGGCATAGAGTTGCAGCAGCATGCGGGTTTGGCCATGGCCCGCAAGACCGGAAAGACCAATCACTTCGCCCTTGCGTGCCACAAGCTCTATGGCTCCTCCCGTCAAAGGCTTGGCCCTCAGCATCACCGGAGCATCGCTGGCACTGTCAGCGCCGCGTTTTGTTGCTTGATGCGCTTCCGATCCCATGGCCGCCACCAGGCCATCGCGCGTGAAATCGGCGGCGACACGATCAGCAACTGTTTTACCGTCCTTCATCACCACGATGCGATGGGATGTCGAAAGGACTTCCCGCAGCAGGTGCGAAATGAAAATGACCGATGTGCCCCGCGCAGTTTCAGTTTTTACAAATTGCATGAGTTGCCCTGCAGTAACCGAATCCAGCGACGAAGTGGGCTCATCCAGCACCACAAGCCGCAATGCGCCATCGGTCACCGTGAAGGCCCGCGCGATCTCCGCCATCTGGCGTTTGCCGATTGCCAGGTCGGCTACTTCGTCATCCGGCGATATGCCATGGCCCGGAAAAATTTCATCCAGCTTTTGCACAATCAAGTCACGGCTGCGTTTTTTCCACCCCCACCCCGTGAGCGAGCGATGGATAATGCGGGTGTTTTCAGCCACTGTCAGATTGGGGCACAAGGACAATTCTTGAAACACGCAACGAATACCCTGAAGCCTCGCCGCTTCTGCCGACCAGCGCCCCGTCATGGACGTTCCTGCAATCAACAAGTCACCGCCACTGGGCGCCAAGGTGCCGACAAGCACATGCATCAACGTTGACTTTCCAGCCCCATTGTGGCCGACCAGCCCGACGCATTCGCCGGGTTTGACTTGCAAGGTCACACCTGCCAAGGCCTTGACGGCGCCGAAAGATTTTTCGACGCCGTCGAGAGTGATTGTATCGTCGTTCAAATTTTACATGCCGCCAACAACTTTGGCCGCATCAGCGGCGGAATATTCGACGTTGGCAACGCCGCCTTTTTCCGTTGTCGCCAGATTGGCTTCGAGTGTCGCTTGGTCAATCTGCAGGAATGGCACTGTCAGATCCTGCGGCACTTTTTTGCCATCAAGGATCATTTGCGCCACCCAGAAGGCGAGGGTTGAAACACCGGGAGCAATCGACACCGACATGGTTTCATAGCCATTGGCATCCTTCTGTTCTTTCCACCACTGGATTTCATCCTGGCGGTTGCCCATGATGATCTTGGGGGTAGGACGTCCCGCTGCCTTGAAGGCTTGTGCCGCACCGTAGCCATCGCCACCTTGCGTCACCACGGCGGCAATTTCTGGCAGGGATGGCAGGATGCCGGCCACAGCTTTTTGCGCCACTTCCTGGGCCCAATCACCATGCACTGATCCGACAATCTTGAACTGCGGATATTTTGCCACACCGCGATGAATGCCCTTGGAGATTTCGTCATCGACGAACACCCCGGCAAGGCCGCGGATCTCCAGCAGATTGCCACCACCGGGCATTTTCGCGGCAAGATAGTCCACCTGCACCTCGCCCATCTTGGCAAAATCAACAGCGATGCGATAGGCGCAAGGTTCAGTGACAATACCGTCAAACGACACAACCACAATTTTGGCATCGCAGGCTTGCTTCACCACACCATTCAAGGCATCGGGCGAAGCCGCATTGATGACGATGGCGTCGTAGCCTTGCAGGATGAGGTTCTGGATTTGTGCGGCCTGTTCAGTTACCTGGTTTTCGGAAGTTGTAAAGGGATCAGCAGCAGCCACAATGCCATCGGCCACGGCTTGCTTGGTCACCTTGTCCCAGCTCTTCAACATGGATTGACGCCAGGAATTTCCGGCGTAATTGTTCGACAGGGCAATTTTCTTGTCTTTGGTATCGGCGAAAGCGGAACCGGCAGCCAGCATGGCGGCAACGGCGATGGTGCAGGCAAGAGTTTTCTTGAGCATTTGCAGTCTCCCATTTCACGGTATCAGGCCCTCGTTTGTGGGGCCCATGGGAATTTGTAACACAATTTCAGAAGTGCGCAAGAAACTGTTATATCAGATGAACCATGCGATTTTGCTGACGCCAAATGCTCATTTGGTTGAGTGTTTTTCTTGTCTGCCCTCAGCAACTCACATCGCCGATGGTGAATTCTTGTTTTGAAAACTGATAGCCGAAATCACATTCATAACGGTCCCCTGGCATCTTGTAGCAGCGTAACCCGTAGCCGTCGTCTTTGACTGGCCCATCTGTACAGATGTCATTTTTGGCCTTCACGCGCATGTTGTCATACATGGTTTTGGCAGCCGCACCTTTGAGTTCGAAGGTCATTTTGCAATTCGGCGCTTTGCCATCCTCACCACAGCTTTCGGAAGACAAATAGAAACCACCTTCCATCGGGCCTTCGCGTGGCGCAGCAGCAGCTGGAGTTGCCAAGATAAAAATCGAAAACACGACGAATGTTGATTTCATCGGAAACTCCTATCTTGCTGCCCAAAGCAATCCACGTTCCACCATGAGTTTCATTTCCGGCACCGCAAATTCATCGGCGGTATGGCCGAGTGCTGAATAGAACACGCGGCCCTTACCATAGATTTTTTTCCACACCACAGGCATGGTCACACCCTTGATCCAGTCACAATGAGTGCCGTCAAAAGTGGTAGTGGCAAGGACATCGTTCATTGGATCGATGTGCATGTAATATTGCTCGGACCGATAGGCAAAGTCTGCAATGCCCTGCATGACCGGATCATCGGGTTTGGAAACATTGACGCGGTAATCGATGATATTGCCGGGATGGGCCACCCACTGGCCACCTGTCATGAACTGATATTCGGTTTCATTGCGGAAAGCATCACACATCAGGCCATGCATGCCGCCGAGCCCCACACCGCCGCGGACCGCATCACAAAGATTGGCCACTTCTTCCTTTCCGATGGTGCTCATGGTGATCATCGGCACGATCAGGCTGTAGTCGTGAATGGACTTGTCGGCAAAAGCCTTGGTGCCATTTTCGAGGCGAACCGCAAAGCCATGCCGCTCCAACATCTCCCGCACAACCTCTGCGCTGCGTTCAGGTGTATGACCTTCCCAGCCACCCCAGCATATCAACGCTTGTTTTTGTGTCATGTCATTTCCCTTTCAAGGCGGAAATTCAATAAGAAAAATCCCGGAACACGCGCGAGATGTCACCGTTCCAATTGCCATGATAAAGTTCAAGCAGCTGGTCGGCGGCTGTCATTCCAGTGGAAACTGTTTCATCCAACACATCAAGGAAGCTGGTTTCAGTTCGGCCCTTGCGGCTCTTCTGGTTGCGTGCTTCCAGCCCCGCCCGTGACAACTGCAAAACCTCGCGGGCCATATCCTGAACCGTCCGCCCACGGATCATTGCCTTCAAACCTTGTGTCGGCACTGCATCGCGCAAGGCCTGCCGTTCCTCTGCCGTCCAATTCTTGACAATATCCCACGCTCCTTCCAGCGAAACCTGGTCATAAAGCAGCCCCACCCAGAAAGCCGGCAACGCGCACAGGCGCCGCCAGGGGCCGGAATCAGTACCCCGCATTTCCAGATAGCGCTTCAGCCTGACCTCTGGAAAAATTGTCGTGAGGTGATCAGCCCAATCCTTCATCACGGGTTTTTCGCCGGGCAGTTGCGGTAACTTGCCATCCATGAACTGCCGGAAGCTTTCGCCTGCACAATTGATGAACTTTCCCGCGCGCATGACAAAATACATCGGCACATCGAGGGCATAATCAACGTAGCGCTCATAGCCAAAGCCGGCTTCAAAAGCGAAAGGCAACATGCCGGAGCGGGCCTTGTCGGTATCTGTCCAGACGTGGCTTCGGAACGAAACAAAGCCGTTGGGCTTGCCTTCCAGAAATGGCGAATTGGCAAACAGCGCCGTGGCAATGGGTTGAAGCGCCACTGAGGTGCGCAGCTTCTGCACCATGTCGGCTTCTGAACCAAAATCCAGATTGACCTGCACCGTACAGGTGCGAAACATCATGTCCCGCCCCATGCTGCCAACCTTGTCCATATAGGGCGCCATGATGCCATAGCGGCCCTTCGGCATGACGGGTGTTTGCTCCCTTGTCCACACCGGGCTTGCACCCAATCCCAAAAAGCCAATGCCCAGACCATCACCAATTTCGCGCACCTGTTGCAGGTGTTCATTCACCTCGGCGCAGGTTTCATGTACGGTTTCAAGCGGCGCACCGGAAAGTTCAAACTGACCCCCCGGTTCCAACGAGATGTTGGCCATGCCCTTGGGATCGGCAAGTGCAATGATCTTGTCACCTTCATAAACCCCATCCCAGCCAAAACGGTCCCGCAACCCTTCCAGCAATTTGCGAATGGAACGGTCGCCCTCGTAGGGCACGGGCGAAAGACTATCGGTCAGGAAAGCGAATTTCTCGTGTTCCGTGCCAATCCGCCATTCGGATTTTGGCTTTTCGCCGGGCGCAAAATAGCCAATCAGCTGGCTCTTGTTTTCAATAGGCGCACGCGCCTCGGCATTATCAGGTGCAGGTCCGCTCAAAACGGCAATTCCTTGTTATGTGTCCCACCCATCTAAGCATCCCGGCCCAAGCCAGCAAGTCACAAATCGTGATATAAGCCATTACATATTTTCACAAGTCAGCTTCCAGCCCGCCAGTCCCCCAAAACCGCCTGAACCAGTGCCAAGGCCGCAATGGCCACCGTGTCAGCCCGCATGATGCGCGGTCCCAGTGATATGGCTGTCACAAATGGCAGGCGCCGTAAATGTTCCCGCTCCTCCGGCGTAAACCCACCCTCCGGCCCTACCAGCACGGCAGCGGGTGTTTTCAATCCGGCGAGTTCAACAGCTGCAGATGTCTGGGGTGCCGCTTCATCACAATAAATCAGGGCGCGGTCAACATCCCACTGGGCCAGCAATTTGTCGAGCGGCAAGGGATCCAGAACCTCTGGCACAAACACCAGATTACACTGCTCAGACGCCTCAATGGCGTTGGCTTTCATGCGTTCGAGGTTCACCCGCTCGGCAATGGTGCGCGCCGTGATCACAGGCCGCAAGCGACGCGCGCCCAGTTCCGTGGCCTTTTGCACCATGTAATCGAGCCTGGCATGTTTCAGCGGCGCAAACACATAGTCGATATCAGGCGGCAACAGCACATCGGCCCGCTTTTTCTCGATCCGGATTTCAACGGCCTTCTTGCCGACCACTGTGATATAGGAAAGCCACTCGCCATCTTCGCCGTTGAACAAACAAACCGCATCGCCCGCCGCAAGCCGCAACACATGGGCGAGGTAATGCCCCTGTTCGCGCGGCACGGCAAAGGCCGCACCTTCGCTCAACTTTGTTTCAACATGCAGCCGGGGAGTGGTTTTTGCCATGGCTTGTGCTAACACGCCGCCCATGGAAAAGGCCAGCATGCATGTTGTCGATGCCCCAACGGATAATTGGGTGGAGCGTTGGTTGCCACCCGGCATCGTTCCCTATGCCCAATTGATGCGGCTTGACCGTCCCATCGGCTGGTGGCTGTTGCTGCTGCCCTGCTGGTGGGGTTTGCTGCTCGGGCAGATCGCCACTGGTGCGGGGCTTTTGAATGGCCGCTGGCTGCTCTGGCATGGCCTGTTGTTTCTGGCGGGCGCCATTGTCATGCGCGGCGCTGGCTGCACAATGAATGACATTGCTGATCAGGATTTTGATGTCAAAGTCGCCCGCACAAAATCCCGGCCAATTCCCTCAGGCCGGGTCAGCCGCCAACAGGCATGGTTGTTTCTGGCGGCACAGCTGCTCGTTGGTCTTGTCATCCTGCTGCAATTCGACCGCTTCACCGTGTTGCTTGCCTTGGGGTCTTTGCTCATCGTGGCCGTCTATCCCTTCATGAAACGCATCACCCATTGGCCGCAAGCTGTCTTGGGTCTGGCTTTCAACTGGGGTGCCTTGCTGGGCTGGAGTGCCACCCATGGCAGCTTGAACCTTCCACCACTGCTGCTTTATGCGGGTGGCATTTTCTGGACCTTGGCCTATGACACCATCTATGCCCACCAGGACAAGGACGACGATGTGTTGATCGGCGTCAAATCCACCGCTTTGCTGTTTGGCGCAAACACCAGACCCTGGCTCGGATTTTTCTTTTTGATGGCCGGGATGTTGATTGCCACCAGTTTCTATTCAAGCGGAACAGGCTGGTTCGCCTATGCCGGACTTGCGGCTGCAGCCTTGCATGGCACATGGCAGGTCTTCACATTTGACCATGCCAATGCAAACCATTGCTTGAAACTCTTTCGCGCCAACCGCATGTTGGGGCTTCTCCTGGCCGTAGGCCTCTTTCTGGATTTGATCACTTCATGACACTCGACCTTCTCTCCATTGCCAATGACGTGGTGAAACGCGCACTGAATGCGGGTGCCACCTCAGCCGATGCCATGGCCGTCAGTTCGCGCAACCAGGATGTATCACTGCGCCATGGCGTGGTGGAATCCTTCGAGCAATCCGAATCCCAGGATGTCGGCCTGCGGGTATTTGTCGGTCAGTCAGCGGCCATGATTGCCGGTTCGGTGTTAACTTCCGATGGTCTGCAAAGACTTGTGGACCGCGCCCTCGCCATGGCCAAGCTCGCTCCGCCCGATCCCTTTGCCGGTATCGCTGCCCCCGGGCAGCTGACAAACCAGTTCATGAATCTTGACCTTGTGTCGTCTCGTGAACTCGATAGCGAAACCATGCAGTCGCTGGCCCGTCGTGCCGAAGATGCAGCGCTTGCCATCAAGGGCGTGTCACGCAGCAATGGTGCATCCGCAGGCACCAACCGCCGCCATGTCGCATTGGCCATTTCCAACGGCTTTGCAAGGGAGTGGCAACGCAGCAGCTTTGGCCTCAGCGCATCAGTGGTGGCTGGTGACGGCACATCAATGGAACGCGATTATGATGGCCACGGGGCCACGCATTTTGAGGATTTGGAAAGCCCGGAAAAAATTGGCCGCACAGCAGGGGAACGCGTCGTGGCACGGCTCAACCCGCGCAAGCTTGTCTCGCAAACCGCCCCCATCATTTTCGACAGGCGTGTGGCAACTTCCCTCATCGGCCATCTGGTTTCCGCCATCACTGGTTCTGCCATTGCAAGGGGCACAAGTTTTCTGAAAGGCGATCTGGGCCGGCAGATTTTTGCCGGGCATGTCACACTGGTCGATGATCCCCATCGCTTGCGGGGTTCAGGTTCACGGCCTTTTGATGGTGAAGGACTGGCAACCCGACGCCTCAACCTGATCGACAACGGCGTCTTGACATCGTGGATCATGGACCTGCGTTCGGCGCGGCAACTGGGCCTTGCCCCCACAGGCCATGGTTCGAGAGGTTTGGCGTCTCCCCCCTCAGCTTCAACCACCAATCTTCACATGGCAGCAGGCACCCGCAGTCCGCAGGATATCATGAAAGACTTTGGCCGGGGTTTCCTCGTCACCGAATTTATTGGCTCCTCCATCAACATGGTCACAGGCGATTACAGCCGGGGTGCTTCAGGCTTCTGGATTGAAGACGGCGAAATCGCCTATCCCGTCAGCGAAGTCACGGTTGCGGGCAATCTGCGCGACATGTTCAAGGCGGCAGAGCCTGCCGATGATTTGCAATTCCGCAGCGCCAGCAATGCCCCCAGCATTTATCTGGGGGAGATGACCATTGCCGGACGTTGACCTTGAACTGTTGATGGCCGCAGTGCGGACTGCAGCGCGTATTGCCATGTCGTTCCATCGCAATAAACCTGCCTACCAACAGAAGCCTGATGGCTCCATCGTCACCGAGGCCGATTTCGCCGTCGATGCCTATTTGAAATCCACCATCACCTCAGCCAGGCCGGGTGATGGCTGGCTGTCAGAGGAAACCGCGGACACGCCAGTCCGGCTAGACAAACGACGCCTGTGGATCGTCGATCCCATTGATGGCACCCGGGATTTTCAAGCTGGTGGTGTTGATTGGGCAATTGGTGCTGCACTTGCTATTGAAGGCCGTCCCGTGGTTTCAGTCCTGTATCGGCCAGCCGATGATGTGTTGTTTCACGCCGCTGAAAATGCTGGTGCATTTTGTAATGGCAAACCCCTGCTGATCGATAGCGCCGCAGCAAGACAGCTTGTCATCACCAACAACAAATACAAGTCGGCTATTGAGGCGGCAGGCTTCAGCACGGAGCGCACATCAAAGTTGCCACTGCTCCTGCGCTATTCCGCCATCGCCGAGGGAAAACTTGCAGGTGCCATTTCTTCCGGCCCCAAGAATGATTGGGACATTGCGGCAGGTCATCTCATTCTGAAGGAAGCGGGTGGCATTTTGACAACCGAAAAGGGCGGGCCTGTGATTTACAATCGCCCCGAACCATGGCAACCCGGCGTGGTCGCGGCGCAAGCCCAATGGCACCGGATGATTCTCAAGGCAATGGAGACGGCATGATGGCAAAAGCAGAAGCAAAAAATCAGCAACTCGTCCATCTTGTGTTTGGTGGCGAACTTGATGATGTCTCTGATGTCACCTTCAAGGATTTGGCCAGTCTGGATGTTGTGGGTTTCTATCCGAATTTCGAATTGGCCAAGCAGGCCTGGGTATCCAAAGCCCGCGAAACCATCGACAATGCCCAGATGCGCTATTTCATCGTTCACCTGCACCGCCTGCTTGATCCATCAACGGCGGAGAATGAATAACACGAGCCACCTGCCGCTTTAGGCTGCAACTTTTTTGATCGTGGCCAACGCTTTGGAGAGAACTTCTTCCAGATCTTGCCTTTCAAACGGCTTGGCCAAATGGCCATTCATGCCATGGGCGATGCAACGATCTCGCTCCGCTGATCCGGCATTGGCCGTCAGCGCCACAATCGGAATCGGCTGCCATCCACTGGCGGCCTCAATCTCACGCCAGGCCAAAACAGCATCGCGCCCATTCATCACAGGCATTTCCATGTCCATCAGGATCAGGTCAAATTGCCGGTCGTGCCCAAGCAGCGCCAAAGCTTCGCGGCCATTTTTGGCACGTACCGTCTGGTGTCCGAATTTGCTGAGCCAGGTTGTTGCCAGCAAGGCATTGACGTCGGTATCTTCGACCAACAGGACGCGCATTGACATGGTCTTGGCAGGTTTGCGCAGCGCGCTTTTTGCCAGTTTCCGCAAATCGCGCGTGGCAGTTTCAAGTGCCTGGTCGTCACGCGCCGTCAGAAGGTTTGTCAGGGCAGAGCGGCGTACCGGCTTCAACAGATAACCAGTTGTGAGGCTTGAGTTGAGGAAATGCTGGAAGGGCCGACGTTCCTCTGGTTTGAGCAATATCCAGATCTGCGGAACCTGTTTTGCCCGTTGGAACTGTTTGAGGACCGCTTCAGCCGTTGCACAATCACAAATGATGGCAGGAGTATTTTCTGTTGTCTGCCATGCCGTGACAGAAGCGCCCAAGTCCACCAGGGCCTTTTCCAGATGGCAGGCAACCGGTCCGGCCGTCAGGGCCAGCCCATAGCTGCGCCCTTGCAAGCTTCCTGCCCCAGCCAAAACTTGTTTCTCCAGCGGCTTGGCAAAGACCAAATGAAAAGTGGTGCCTTGCTTGGGTACGCTCGACACTTCAAGTGTGGCTGTCATGGACCTGGCCAGTTTGCGGCTGATGTGAAGTCCCAGTCCCGTGCCGCCAAATCGCCGCCCGGTCTGTTCATTGGCCTGGACATATTCTCCGAAAACCCGCTGCAACTCGTTCTCGTCCATGCCGATGCCGGTATCCCTGACATCAATGCTCAGGCATGATTGCTCATTCAGGAAAACATTGATTTCAATGCCGCCTGTTGCGGTGAATTTGATGGCATTGCCGCTGAGATTGAACAACACCTGGCGCAGGTGCAGGTCGTTGATGGCGATATGGCGGGGCACGTCGGGTGCAATGTAAGATGAAATCTCCAGGCCTTTGGCATGGGCCCGCGGTGCCATCAGTTCGGTCACGGTTTCAATCAGTACTTCAAGATCAAGCGGACCACTGCGAACATTTTGCAGAGCCTCGGATTTCGCCGTGTCGAGCAATTCGTCGAGTATCGACAACAAGCTGCGCGCCGAAGAATTTGCCATCCCGGCATAGTTTTTCTGTTCACCTGAAAGTTCGGTTTCCAGCAGCAGGCCCAACATGCCGATGACACCGTTGAGCGGCGTGCGGATTTCATGGCTCATGGTGGCGAGCACCCGCGACTTTTCCAGCACGGCTGCCTCCGCTTCAGCCCGACGGGCTTCAGCCTCGGCACGGCCACAAGCCAATTTGCGCTGGGTCTCCTTGTTGTGTCGGCTCCACATGAAAAACAGGGCGGCACATGAAAACAGTGTACCGCCAACCAGAATGGCAGCCGCCATCAGAAACGACTGTTGCTCACCCAGCTTCAGCGCAGTTTTGAAGACACCAACCATCAGCAAGGTTTCAGCCAGCAACAGGGCAGACAGGCTCAAACCCTCGTCCAGCAATGAACGATCGGCAAGTCGCCGTCCAAAGAACGGCTCGAAGGGTATAAGGCCAAGGCCCATGGTGACGCACATTTCCTTGTTGTCAGGAATTGGGCTGCGTTAAACCAGTTTTGCCTTGCCAAAGCTTTATCCCGTGGAATTTCGCTGACTCCTAGGTGAATCCCGCGTTAATGCCATCAGGCCGCTGCCCGCAAGGCCGCAGGTTTCTGGCGGTAACTCAGGGCTTCAGCCAGATTGAGGCGGCTGATGGTTTCTTTTCCGTCAAGATCGGCAATGGTGCGCGCAACCCGCAACACCCGGTGATACCCCCGCGCTGACAGCTTCATGGCCTCGGCTGCATCGTGAATCAGGCTTTGGCATGCGGCATCCAGCATCGCAATTTTTTCCAAAACCTTGCCATCGGCTTGCGAGTTGATGCGCAAGTGAGAGTACCCCAGAACTTCAAACCGCTGGCGTTGGCGGAGCCTTGCCGCTGCAACCCGAAGTGCCACATCACCGCTGGTTTCCTTGGGAGCCGGAAGCGTCATGTCAGAAGCTCGCAAGGCTGAAAGCTCCATCTGGATATCCATGCGGTCCAGCAGCGGGCCAGAAATGCGCGACTGATATTCAGCTGCACAGCGCGGGCCTTGTCGGCATTGATGCCCAGGCTCGCCCGCCATGCCACATTTGCAAGGGTTCATGGCAGCGACAAGCTGGAAGCGGGCCGGGAAAGTTACATGGTAATTCGCCCGCGCCACCACCGCCTCGCCCGATTCCATCGGTTGCCGCAAGGCCTCCAGCACGCGGGGTTGAAACTCCGGCAACTCGTCCAGAAACAACACACCGTGATGGGCCAGCGCCATTTCACCGGGCTTGGCCCGCAAACCACCGCCCACCAATGCAGGCATGGAAGCCGAATGATGCGGTGCGCGGAATGGCCGGCGCCTCGTCAATTGTCCACTTTTAAGTTCACCACCGAGAGAAGCGATGATGGAAATATCCAGCATCTCGCGGGGTTCCAGCGGTGGCAGGATGGAGGGAAGCCGCTGGGCCAACATGGATTTTCCGGCCCCCGGTGGCCCCACCATGAGGAAATGATGGCCGCCTGCCGCTGCCACCTCAAGCGCCCGCTTGGCAGCTTCCTGGCCTTTAATATCGGAAAGATCGGGCAATTCGGTCTTGTCGTCAGAAACTGTGGGTTTGGGCCTGGTCAAAACTTGCGTGCCCTTCACATGATTGATGATCTGGATCAGCGATTGGGGCGCGAGAATATCCACAGCTTCGCCAGCCCAAGCGGCTTCGGCACCGGAAGCTTTCGGGCAAATCAAACCCAGCCCATGACCATGGGCCGCCATTGCCGCAGGCAAGGCTCCGGCAACCGCCAGAATGCTGCCATCCAGCGCCAGTTCACCGACCACCGCATAGCGATCCAGAAAATCTGGTGGAATTACACCCAGCGCTGAAAGTACCGCCAACGCAATCGGCAAATCATAATGACTGCCTTCCTTGGGCAAATCAGCTGGTGATAAATTGACGACCAGCCGTTTGCCGGGAAGCGCCAAACCAATGGCATGGAGTGCGGCCCGCACCCGCTCGCGGCTTTCACCCACCGCCTTGTCAGGCAGGCCCACCACACTGAACACCGTCTGCCCCGACACAAATTGTGCCTGGCAATCCACCAATACTCCTTGAACGCCCTGAAAGGCGATCGTCCCCACCCGCGATGTCATGTCCAAGCCTCCCTTTTCAGGCAGGACAATCGCAAGTGGCCAAAGGGACCTCATCCGGCGCTTCGTGCCACCTTCTCCATCTGCGATGGAGAAGGGACAGGTCGCAGTGTCGTGCCTTCTCCACACTTGTGGAGAAGGTGCCCCAACGGGGCGGATGAGGTCCCTTTGGCGGCCATATGCGATAGCCCTGCCGCTGCAGATAGGACGTTAACGCCATAACTTTCCGTCGCGCAAGAACAAAAATAGAACGATTCGCTTACCCGTCAGCCTTGGCAATGCCCACCAAAGCTGGGCGCAGGCAGCGTTCACCCACGGCATAGCCCGATTGGACTTCCTGCATGATAATGCCGGGGGGGCGTTCGGATGTTGGCACTTCAAACATCGCCTGATGGTAGTTGGGATCAAACTTCTGGCCGACGGTTTCCACCCGGCGAATGTTATGACGCTGGAACACATTGACCAATTCCCGTTCGGTCATTTCAATGCCGTCGAGAAACTTCTTCATCACATCATCAATAATGTTGCGTTCATCAGGCGGCACGGCCGCCAGGGCGCGTGAAAGGCTGTCGGCCACACCCAGCAAATCCCGGGCAAAATTCGACGCCGCATAAAGTGTGGCTTCGGCCTTTTCCCGCTCCATGCGCTTCCTGAGGTTTTCCATGTCGGCGGCGAGGCGCAACATGCGGTCCTTGTTGCCTGCCAAATCTTCCTTCAGCGTGGCGATTTCGAGATCACGCGGGTCATCGGGAGCCGCCGCCAAAATCTCGTCAGCCATTGCTTCCAGGTTTACAGCTTCGGGGTCCACAGGTTGTATGTCCGGCGTCTCGTTCATCTCAATTCCAAATTTCAATTTCAAATTTCAATTTCAGGGGTTTGCCCGCCTGCATATCGGCGGGCTGCGCCTAAAAATCAAGTGACCACTGCTTACGACAGCAGTTTGCCGACAACCTTCGCAGTATAGTCCACCATCGGAATAATCCGGGCATAATTGAGCCGGGTCGGGCCGATGATGCCCAGCACACCGACAATCTTGTCATCTTCATTGCGAAACGGTGCGGCAATCAACGAAGAACCCGAGAGCGAAAACATCCGCGATTCAGCCCCGATGAAAATCCGCACACCCTCGGCATTTTCCGCAAGTCCCAGCAAATCCACCAGCTCACGCTTGTTTTCAATATCTTCAAACAACCTGCGAATGCGCTCCAGATCAGCTACAGCCGCATTGTCTTCCAGCAGATTGGCCTGGCCCCGCACGATCAGCGATTTTGCATCAGGATTGCCTTCCCCGGCCCACACCGCAAGGCCACTTTGCACAACGCGGGCTGAAACATCATCCAGTTCACGGCGCAGATTCTCCACTTCCCGGGCCACCAGACCTTGCACCTCGCCCAAAGTTTTGCCTTGTGCCTTGGCCGAAAGATAGTTCGAAGCCCGCATGAAAATCGAGGCCGGCAAACCGGGAGGCACATCAATCACCCGGTTTTCCACATTGCCATCTTCGGTGACCAGAATGACCAGGGCCCGACCCGGCGACAGGTTGACGAATTCGATATGCTTCAGGCGGGCATTGAGTTTGGGCGACAACACCACACCTGCACAATGCGACAATCCTGAGAGCAGGGACGTGGCATCGCCCAATACATCCTGCAAACTGCGCTGGCGATTGGCGGCTTTCACCTGGGCGTCAATCCGGGCCCGTTCATCCGTGCCAAGCGACCCCACTTGTAAAAGTGCATCAACAAAAAACCGCAGCCCAATATCAGTCGGGATTCGGCCAGACGATGTATGCGGCGATGTAATCAGGCCGGAGTCCTCAAGGTCCATCATGACATTACGAATCGAAGCTGGCGACAAGGAGGAGGGCAGGGTTTTGGAAATGGTACGCGAACCCACAGGTTCGCCAGTCTCCAGATAGGTATCCACCAGATGCTTGAACACATCCCGCGCACGGGCATCCATGCTGGAAAGCAGCGATGGCTTGTCGTCAAGTGGCTTGGGAGCGGTCATGGACCCAAGATAGAGCCTTGGCTTTCCTTTTCAAGCAAACTTGTTCTATGAGGCTTTCAAACTCAAACAAGGATATATGTATGCGCCCCTCAGGCCGTAAACCCGACCAACTCCGCCCCGTCAGCTTTACCCGTGGCTTCACCAAACATGCCGAAGGCTCTTGCCTCGTCAAATTCGGCGACACCCATGTGCTGGTCACAGCCTCCTTGGAAGAAAAACTGCCACCCTGGCTGAAAGGCCAGGGCAAGGGCTGGGTCACCGCCGAATATGGCATGTTGCCAAGGGCCACCCACGACCGCACCCGCCGCGAAGCAACCGCCGGAAAACAGTCAGGTCGTACCCAGGAAATCCAGCGTCTCATTGGACGTTCGATGCGCGCTGTAGTCGATCTGGTGGCCTTGGGCGAACGCCAGATCACTTTGGACTGTGACGTCTTGCAAGCCGATGGCGGTACGCGCACAGCATCGATCACCGGAGCTTGGGTAGCACTTCACGACTGCCTCAAGGGCATGGAAGCCCGGAGCATGTTCAAATCCTTCCCGTTGAAAGATCACGTCGCCGCCATTTCCTGCGGCATCCACGGCACCACACCCGTGCTCGATCTCGACTATATCGAAGACTCATCAGCTGGCACCGACGCCAATTTTGTCATGACCGGATCAGGCGGCATTATTGAAATCCAGGGCACGGCAGAAGGCGCACCCTTCAGCGAAGCCGATCTCCACGCCCTGCTCGGCCTTGCCAAGTCAGGCATTGTCGATCTGGTCAAGATGCAACGGGAAGCCGTCGCCTGATGCGCAAGATCACCGGCCAGAAGATTGTCATCGCCACCCACAACAAAGGCAAGCTGGAGGAATTCCGCCAGCTCTTCGCCCCCCATGGCATGGACGTGGTGAGCGCTGGTGAATTGGGCTTGGCCGAACCAGTTGAAACAGAAAACACTTTTGCAGGCAACGCCCGCATCAAGGCCCAGTCTGCCATGCAGGCCACCGGGCTGATCACCTTGTCAGATGACTCCGGCCTTTGTGTTGATGCCTTGAATGGCGATCCCGGTGTTTACACCGCTGATTGGGCAGGGCCATCGCGCGACTGGATGATGGCCATGCGGCTGGTTGAAGAAAAACTGCAAGCCGTTGGCGCCGATACGACAGCCAAACGCAGCGCCAGTTTCAACTGCACGCTCTGTGTGCTGTGGCCTGATGGTGAGGAGCGTTTTTTTGTTGGCCGTGCCCCCGGCCACCTCACCTGGCCCCCGCGTGGGCAAATGGGCCACGGCTATGATCCAGTGTTTGTGCCGGAAGGCGAGAGCATGACTTTCGGCGAAATGAGCCACGAAAAAAAGAACACGATTTCCCACCGGGCGTGGGCGTTGAAGAAAATGTTTGGGGCGTTGTTTTGAAATCCGGCACCGAAGGGAGCTCATCCGCCCCGTTGGGGCACCTTCTCCATCTGCGATGGAGAAGGGACAGCTTTCAATCACCTGTCCCTTCTCCACGCCTTCGTGGAGAAGGTGGCGCAAAGCGCCGGATGAGGTCCCTTCGGCCATGACCTCCGCTTTCGGCATCTATGTCCACTGGCCCTTCTGCAAGGCGAAATGTCCCTATTGTGATTTCAACAGCCATGTCCGCCACCAAGCCGTGGACAGCATGGGCTTTGCCAGAAGTCTGGTGACTGAACTCGCATGGAATGCAAATCAAACCAAGGGACGCACGGTTTCAAGCATCTTCTTCGGCGGTGGCACACCCTCGCTCATGCCACCGCAAGCCGTGGCCCTTGTGCTTGATGGCATCGCAAAACGATGGCCCATCGCAACAAATGCTGAGATCACCCTCGAAGCCAATCCTACCAGTGTTGAAGCTGAAAATTTCCGGGGCTATCGCAGCGCTGGAGTCAACCGCGTATCTGTCGGCGTGCAATCACTTGTTGAAGACGATCTGAAAGCTTTGGGCCGCCAACACACACCCGAAGAAGCCCTTGCCGCCTTTCGTCTTGCTGCAAAAATCTTTCCCCTCGTCTCTTTCGACATGATCTATGCCAGACCCCGGCAAACCCTCGAAAGCTGGAAAGCCGAATTGACCCGCGCTCTCGCGGAACAGCAAGGCCACATGTCGCTCTATCAACTCACCATCGAACCCGAAACCCGCTATGCTGATCTCCATGCAGCGGGCAATTTGACTATCCCCTCAGATGACTTGTCCGCCGATCTCTATGATCTCACGCAGGAACTGACATCAGCCGCAGGTCTTCCCTGCTACGAAATATCCAACCATGCAAAGCCGGGCCATGAAAGCCAGCACAATCTGCTGTATTGGCGCTATGGCGAATATGTCGGCGTCGGCCCCGGTGCCCATGGGCGGCTTGTTGATGGTGAAAACGTGATTGCCACAGCAACCGAAAAACATCCCGAGACCTGGCGCAAGCTTGTTGAAGAACAGGGACATGGTGTCATCACCCGCGAAGACACACCACCCTCCTCTCAGGCCCGCGAACAACTGTTGATGGGTCTCAGGATCAGTGAAGGCATCGACCTCCTGCGGTATGAAAAACTGACAGGCCGCCCCATGGCGCAAGAAAAAATCAGCGCGATGATGGAACTCGGCATGGTCACCATGTCCAGCAATTCACGTCTCGCCGCCACCCCGGCCGGACGTCGCGTACTCAACGCCGTCATCGCAGAATTGGCGGACTGATAAATCTTCCGCTATGACTTCACCATGAACGAAGCCCCAAGCTCCTACCACATCGGTGCCCATGCTTTCATGGCTGATCGCTTGGCTGCGGGTCTTTATCTGGTGCCAACTCCCATCGGCAATCTGGGCGACATCACGTTGCGGGCCTTGCAGGTTTTGGCGGCGGCGGATTTCATCTATTGCGAAGACACCCGGGTCACCATCAAGCTGCTGGATCGCTATGGCATCAGGGCACGTCTCAAATCCTACCACGACCACAACACCGAAATTTCAGGCAAGGTCATCATGCTGGATATTATTTCAGGCCATGTCATCGCCCTGTGCAGCGATGCCGGCACCCCTTTGATTTCCGATCCGGGTTTTCCGCTGGTGCGCGATTGCATTGCAGCGGGCCTGAAAGTCGAAGCCTTGCCCGGCGCCTCGGCTCTGCTGCCAGCCCTGCAACTCGCCGGATTTCCCACTGATCGATTTACCTTCCTTGGTTTTCTGCCGCAGAAAAAAAGTGAACGCATACGGTTTCTGAAAGACATGACCGCCCGAAATGAAACTCTTGTCGTCTATGAATCCCCCCATCGCATTCTCGATTGTCTGGTCGATATGGAAATCATTTTTGCCAATCGTCGACTATCCGTATCGCGTGAAATTTCAAAGCTTCATGAAGAGACATTGCGCGGAACCGCCAGCGAAATTCTCGCAATTCTAAAGCCCCGCCCCGCCATCAAGGGTGAGTTCGTTGTCGTCATCGAACCCCAAGAACCAGTGCCCGAAATTGTAGGTGACGCAGAAATCCAACAGGCCATTGAAACAGCCTTGATGGCCAACCCCGCCAGCAAGGCTGCAAGCCTTGTCTCCAAAAAATACAACCTCCCCCGCGAAGAAATCTATGCCCGCATTCTTAAGCTCAAGGGCAAGTCATGAAACGCTCCAGACAAGCCGCCGAAAAACACGGCCACCTCGCCGAGTTGGTGGCGCTGTGGTTTCTGCGCTGCAAAGGCTACAAACTCCTGGCGCAGCGCTATAAATCCCCGGCGGGCGAAGTCGACCTGATCATGCGGCGCGGTGACACCACAGCCTTTATCGAAGTCAAGGCGCGGATGACGGTGGATCAAGCTGTTCTCGCCGTCACCACATATCAATCCCGGCGCATCGCCACAGCGGCGGCTTTCTATACCGCACAAAATGACGCGGCTGCCCGCTCCTATTGCCGGTTTGACATTGTCGCTGTGCCTTCCTACTTCTGGCCCAGCCATATCGAGAATGCTTTTTACGGGAATTGAATCATGAAATTGAATGTCGCCGTCCAGATGGATCCCATTGCTGCAATCGACATCACTGGAGATTCGACTTTTGCCATGATGCTGGAGGCCCAGCGGCGCGGCCACAGCCTGTTCCATTACCATGTGAAGTCCCTGGCCTTGCAGGGCGGTGAGCTGTCGGCCCGTGGTGAGCAGGTTGTGGTGCGCGATGAGAAGGACAATCACTTCACCGCATCATCGACCGAAAAAATCGACCTTGCGTCCCAACACGTCATTCTCATGCGGCAAGATCCGCCCTTCGACATGGGCTACATCACGTCCACCCACATGCTGGAAGCCATTCATCCCAAGACCCTGGTGGTGAATGATCCGGCCGAAGTGCGCAATGCGCCGGAAAAACTTTATGTATTGGGCTACCGCCAATTCATGCCCGAAACCCTGATCACCCAGGATGTCAAAGAGATCGATGCCTTTCGTCGGGCCCATGGCGATATCATCCTGAAGCCGCTCTATGGCAATGGTGGTGCCGGGGTTTTTCGCACCCATGACGAAGACCAGAATTTTACGTCGCTGCTCGAACTTTTTGCCCACGCCTACAAAGAACCGTGGATCGCCCAGAAATATTTGCCCGCAGTTCGCAAAGGTGACAAGCGCATCATATTGGTCGATGGCAAAGTGGCCGGTGCCATCAACCGCGTTCCCGCCGCCCATGACAACCGCTCCAACATGCATGTCGGCGGCATGGCAGAACCTGCCACTCTCACCCGACGCGAACATGAAATCTGCGAAGCTTTGGGACCAGACCTTAAAAAGCGTGGCCTGATTTTTACCGGCATTGACGTGATCGGCGATTATATCACCGAGATCAATGTCACGTCGCCCACTGGCATTCGTCAGGTCAAACGCTTCGGTGGTGCCGATATCGCGGCCCTGATCTGGGATGCCATCGAAGAACGCCTTTGATGACCAAGCTCACGACAATTGGCCTCGATGCAGACGATACGTTGTGGCACAATGAGAAGCATTTTCATTTCACCCAGAAGATGTTTGCCGACCTGCTGAAAGACCATGCGCCATCAGCGCAAATCGCCGAAAGATTGCTGAACGCCGAAAAAAAGAATCTCGTCTTCTATGGTTTCGGCATCAAGGGATTTACCCTTTCGATGATTGAAACCGCCATCGAGGTGACTGATGGCAAGGTATCATCATCAACACTGAAAACCATTCTCGACGCGGGGCGCGACATGTTGCACCATCCCGTCGAACTACTGCCCCATGTGGCAGACACGCTTGAAGCGCTGGCTTCAAATTACAAACTGGCGCTGATCACCAAGGGCGACCTGTTCGATCAGGAGCGCAAGGTTGCGGCATCAGGTCTCGGCAATTTTTTCAGCGCCATCGAAATCGTCAGTGACAAGCAGCCGCAGACTTATGGGCGGATATTCCGGCAATTGGGTTCAGGCCCCGAGACTGCCCTGATGGCGGGCAATTCTCTCAAATCAGATGTCATCCCGGCCATAAACGCCGGAGCTTTTGGTGTACATGTGCCGCACGAATTTGCCTGGGCCCACGAACACGCCGACGCACCCGATCATCCCCGCTTCAAGACGATTGAACATCTGGGCCTGCTGCCCGACCTTATTCAGGCGCTTGCGGCAGGGGATCATAACCCACGTTGACCAGATAAAGCCCCTGCGGCGGCGAAACGGCTCCACAGGCCGTTCGGTTTTTGGCTTCAAGGGCGCGGCGCAATTGATAGGCCGTCCACGTGCCATCCCCCACCTGTTTCAGCGAGCCCACCATGGAGCGCACCTGATGGTGCAGAAAACTTCGGGCCTCCGCTTCGATTTCAATCTCATCGCCATAGCGTGAGACCTTCAATACATCGAGGGTTTTCACAGGCGATTTGGCCTGGCAAGAAGTGGCCCGAAACGTCGAAAAATCATGCAGGCCCACAAGTTCCTGCGCCGCCCGGTGCATGGCTTCATGGTTGAGTTCGACAGGTACATGCCACACCTTGTTGATTTCAAGGGCCGGGGGCGCACGGCGATTTAAAATACGAAACAAGTATCGCCGTTCCGTGGCCGAGAAGCGCGCGTGAAAATCCTCGCTCACTTCAGTTGCCTCGAGCACGCTCACCTTGTGCGGCCTGACATTGCCATTGATGGCATTGCGCAACACAAACGGATCCCAAGGCTTCGGCACATCAACATGGGCGACTTGACCAATCGCATGCACGCCAGCATCGGTGCGCCCCGCCCCATAAACCAGACAATGCACGCCATGCAGCTTCTGCACTGCCGCTTCCAGCACTCCCTGGACGGTGGGCAAACTGTCCTGCAATTGCCAGCCGGCAAAGGAGGTGCCATCATATTCGATGTCGAGACGATAGCGCGGCATCAGTCCACCACTGTCCCGGCAGGAATGGGAAATCCGCGCAGGAAAGTGGCGGCATCCATCACACCTTTGCCTTCCCGTTGCAGGGCAAGACATTGGATGGCACCATCACCACAGGCAAACGTAAGGGCATCATCGATAAAACTTCCAGCAACACCTTTTGATTGAACCACACGCACTTTCAGGATTTTGACCCGCACCCCATTCACCATCATCCACCCCCCCGGAAACGGTGACAGTGCATGTATTTGCCTCAACACCTCATCCGCCGATCTTGAAAAATCAATCCGCGCCTCGGCCTTGTCAATCTTCCTGGCATAGGTCACGCCACCGACGGGTTGCACAACACCCGGCGCATCTGGCGTCTTCAACGCTTCAACAATCGTCGCTGCGCCCATCAAAGCCAAGGCATCATGCAAGCTTGCCGCAGTCGTTTCAGGCGTGATTGGAAGTCGTTGCATCAAAACCATCGGTCCCGTATCCAATCCCTCTTCCATTCGCATGATGGTGACGCCACTCTCTGCATCCCCCGCCATGATCGCCCGTTGAATGGGTGCAGCGCCGCGCCAGCGTGGCAACAATGAAGCATGAATATTGAAACAGCCAAAACGTGGTGCGTCAAGAATGGCTTTCGGCAGCAGCAATCCGTAGGCCACCACCACAGCGGCATCAGATTCAAGTGCCGCAAATTTTAGCTGCTCATCCGCAACTTTCAGCGACACAGGCACGCGCACCTCCAGACCCCGGATCTCCGCCAACAGTTGCACCGGGGATTCCCGCAAAGCCTGGCCTCTTCCAGCAGGTCGTGGCGGTTGCGAATATACACAAACCACCTCGTGGCCCGCATCCAGCAAAGCTCGCAAAGCCGAACAAGAAAATTCCGGCGTTCCCATGAAAACGAGGCGCATCAGTTGCCGCCGCACTTGAGGTCAAGGGACCTCATCCGCCCCGTTGGGGCACCTTCTCCACGAAGGCGTGGAGAAGGGAAGTATCTGCCAGTTGTCCCTTCTCCATCGCAGATGGAGAAGGTGGCCCTCGACTTGATCGGGGGCAGGATGAGGTCCCTTGGCCCCACGCGATGGCGTTGCCAGCCCATCACAGCTTCCCCAGCTTCTGGGCCTTCTGGAATTTTTTCACCACCCGGTCACGCTTCAGTTTTGAAATATAGTCGATGAACAACACACCGTTGAGATGGTCAATCTCATGTTGCAGACAGGTTGACAGTAATCCCGCAGCATGGATTTCATGGGGTTCTCCCATCCGGTCCAGATAGCGCACCTTAACCTCCCGTGGCCTTTCAACCATTTCATAGAACTCAGGGATGGAAAGGCATCCCTCTTCATAGTCACTCAGTTCCGCTGCCGACCAGACAACTTCCGGATTTGCCAGAAACAGCGGTTGTCTTTCCTCGCCCTCTTTCGAGAGATCAACTACCACCATGCGCTGCGCCATGCCAATCTGGACGGCCGCAATGCCAATGCCGGGTGCATCATACATGGTCTCCAACATGTCATCAAAAATCCGTCGCGCAGCCGCATCCACCTGTTTCAAGGGCTTGGACACCTGCCGCAGGAGCTTCTCATCCGGCAAAGTTATAATAGGTCTGACACTCATGCCGCCCCAGATAGGCGAGACAAATGCCAGGGTCAATTGTTGAACTAGGGAGGGTTGCCATTCGCCGCGAAACCCACCATATACCCCCTCGGAAGGTTGGTGCAGGCGTTTTGCTCGCCAACCGGGTCAGGACCGGAAGGTAGCAGCCCCAACGAGATTTTAGCGGGTTGCTGCCAGCCTTCCACTTCATCCACCTGCTCAAAATATCCGTCGCATTGGCCGTCGCCCCTGCGCTATGACTGCCTCATGACCCCAGCGGCCACCACACCCTACCGCGTTCTGGCGCGCAAATACCGTCCCCAGACCTTTGCCGACCTGATCGGCCAAGAGGCGCTGGTGCGCACCCTGTCGAACGCCTTTGCCACGGGCCGGGTGGCCCAGGCCTATATGCTCACCGGTGTGCGCGGTGTCGGCAAAACCACCACGGCGCGGCTGATCGCACGGGCTCTGAACTATCCCCCCGGTGCAACCATCGACATGCCTGACATCACGCCGCAATGTGAAGCCATATTGGAATCGCGCCACATGGATGTGATCGAAATGGACGCCGCGTCCAATACGGGCGTCGACAATATGCGCGAGATCATCGACTCGGTGCGCTATGCCCCGGTGCAGGCGCGGGTAAAAGTCTACATCATCGACGAAGTCCACATGCTGTCGAAAAGCGCTTTCAACGCGCTGCTGAAAACCCTAGAAGAACCACCGCCCCACGTCAAATTCATTTTTGCCACCACGGAAATTCGCAAAGTCCCCGTCACCATACTTTCACGTTGTCAGCGTTTTGATTTGAAGCGGCTCGATGCAGGCCTCCTCACCCAGCACTATGGCCGGATTGCCAAGCTTGAAGGTGCGGAAGCCGACGAGGAAGCGCTTCGCATGATCGCCCGGGCTGCCGAAGGTTCCGTGCGTGATGGCCTGTCCCTGCTCGATCAGGCCATCGCCTATGGCAATGGCACAGTCAAATCCGCTGATGTACTTACCATGTTGGGCATCATGGACCGCACCCGTGTCATTGACCTGTTCGATGCTGTCATGGCGGGTGATTTGCCCCGCGCCCTCGCGGAAATGGCCAGCCAGTATGAAAGTGGCGGCGATCCACAAACCACCCTCAGTGATTTGGCGGAATTTGTCCATTGGGTTACCCGTTGTAAAATTGTGCCGCAATCCGCAGGCCAGGATTCATCGCGCACCACACTCGAAAAATCCAGGGGAGCAGATTACGCCGCCAGACTTTCCGTGCCGCAACTGGCCAGGGCCTGGCAAATGTTGCTGAAAGGCATTGCTGAAACCGCAACCGCTGCAAGACCCGACCAGGCAGCGGAAATGGTTCTGATCCGGCTTGCCCATGCGGCTGATCTGCCATCGGGTGTTGAACTGGCAAAGCTGGTGAAGGCCGAAGCAAATAACCCCGCCCCGCGCCGTGAAATATCACGACCGGATTTTTCAGGCACAACATCAGTCACCCCTACCGCAGTCACACAAGCCAACACCGCTCTGGCCGTTGACACAACACCACAACTGCCGACGTCGCCGCCTGTCTCAGCCGAAGCCAAAATACTTGCAAGCTTTGCCGACATCGTCGCCCTTGCCGCGGAAAAGCGCGACGTCAAACTCAAGAGTGAGTTGGAACGGTTCGTCAGGCCGATCCGGATATCCGAGGGAAAACTGGAACTGGCGCTGGAGCCGGGTGCGCCACCGGGCTTGAGCAATGAAATATCCCGCAAACTTGAAGCCTGGACCAGCCGCCGCTGGATGGTGATGGTGGCAAGGGAAGGCGGAACCGAAACCCTTGCCAAGCAAAAAAAATCTGCCGAGGCCAGTGTCCTGCGCGAGGCCCGGGAAATGCCTGTTGTGCAAGCCATTCTCAAAACTTTCCCCGGTTCCGAAATCGTGAAAATTCGCGATCCCCAGGGCTTTATCCCACAGGACATCATACAGGACGAAACCGATGAAGAATCTCGCTGACATCATGAAACAGGTTTCCACCATGCAGGCCCGCATGGGGGACATGCAGAAAAAATTGGAGGGGCTCAGCGTCACCGGACAATCCGGCGGTGGTCTGGTCAAGGTGGTGATGAACGGCAAATCAACCGTGCAATTCATCAGCATTGACCCCTCGCTGATGAAACCCGACGAACGTGAAATCCTCGAAGACCTGTTGGTGGCAGCCCTCAACGATGCAAAATCCAAGGCCGAAGTTTTGGCGGCCGGGGAAATGAAAACCCTGACCGGTGGCCTGCCCCTGCCACCTGGCATGAACCTGCCGTTTTAATGTCGCCCTCATGAAACGGCAGGCCGGTCCCGAAATTGAACGCCTGATCCAGCTCCTCGCAAGGTTGCCGGGGCTTGGTCCCCGCTCGGCCCGACGGGCGGTTTTGCATCTGATCAAGAACCGCGAAAAACTGCTGGCCCCCCTCACGCTGGCACTCGACGAAGCGCAAGCCAAAGTCACCGTCTGCACCTCCTGTGGCAATGTCGACACCCTTGAACCCTGTTCAGTCTGCCGCGATCCTCGCCGCGACCGCAGCCTGATCTGCGTGGTGGAAGAAGTCGGCGATGTCTGGGCACTTGAACGGGCCAATGCCTGGAACGGCCTCTATCATGTGCTCGGCGGCACCTTGTCTGCCTTGGGGGGTATTACCCCGGAAGACCTCGCCATCGGTCAATTGCTGGCCCGCGCCACCGACGGCATTGTCAAGGAAGTGGTGCTCGCCACCAATGCCACCGTCGAAGGCCAAACCACGGCCCACTATATTACCGAACGCCTGAAAGACAACGGCCTGGCCACATCGCGCCTCGCCCATGGTGTGCCAGTCGGCGGCGAACTGGATTATCTCGACGAAGGCACATTGACCCAGGCCATTCGGGCAAGGCGACCGTTTTAAAGCATCGGGCGGTCAATTGTAGTGAATCAAGTTTTTGTTTTCGTCATTCCAAATCGCTTACTCCGCTGCGCTACGTGCGCGTCTGGAATGACGTAATTTTTGGATTTAATTGACCGTCCGATGCTCTAGCCGATCTCGTTAACATTTGGCTAACCAGTTCATCAATCCTGCACCTGACTTGACAGCATCAGGACCAGCGCTTGCTCCGTGTCATTCATACCCCGGCCACATGTGCCGGATTGAAACAGGAGCGCCACCATGAAAATCGTCAATCATCTCGCAAGGCCTTTCAAATCCTTTCTGAGGGACAGCTCTGGCAATATCGCCGTCATGTATGCCCTGGTTGCCTTGCCATTGTTTTTGGCGGCGGGTGCCGCCATCGACATGGCGAGATACAATTCAGCCCAAACCCACTTGCAATCATCAATCGACGCTGGCGCACTGGCTGCTGCCGCATCAAACCTGAAAACTGACGGGGCCCGCATCGCGGCGGCGAAGGCCATGTTTGATGCCAATATCGCCCATGGCGCGGCAGCAGGTTATCCGGTGACTGCAAATTTCAAGATTGTTGATGGCGTTGTCAAATCCGACGCCACAGTCAAACTGCCGATGGCCTTCATGCAACTGGCGGGCATTGAAACCATGGATGCCAACAGCAAGGCCGAGGTTGGCTTGGCCAAAGACAAGAAAGCCGAAATCGTCTTGGTGCTGGATTACTCCGGTTCCATGGGCGAAGTCTCCGGCAAGGAAATCAAATATGTCGCCATGAAGAACGCCGCGACTTCCCTCGTCAATGACCTTGCGGCAACGGCCGCCGACAAGGTCAAATTCGGCCTCGTGCCATTTTCCCATCATGTCTATACAACCTTGCCCAAGGCCCATGTGCTGGGTGCCACCGGCACAGGTTCTTGGACCGGCTGCACCCAGGACCGCCAGTTCCCCTTCAACACCACAGCTGCCACACCAACCGCTGTCGATGGTTCCAAATGGAAACAGGCGCAAGCCCCCGAACATCTGGACTGGGGCTGCAAGGGCTATGTTGACAACAACTTGTCAACGGTTGATCTCACCGACAAGTTCATGACCGTCACCAGCCGACTTGCCATCATGAAGCCCTATGCCTGGACCCACATCGCCGTGGGCGTGGAGTTTGGCTATCACATGCTGTCCCCAAATGCGCCGTTCACGCAAGGTGCTTCTTTCAAGGACGGTGAAACCGAAAAATTCTTGGTCGTCCTTACTGATGGCCAGCAGACCGAACCCGGCTTTGGTCCGGGCGCCATCCGCACCGTGGCGCAAGGTGAAAGCAATCTGGAATCGCTGTGTGCCACCGCCAGGAAAGACGGCATCACCATCATCACCATGGCCTTTGACCTTGATGACAGCACAACCCGCAAGCGCCTGAAAAACTGCTCAACCGACCCCGCCAAGCACTTCTTCATCGCCAATGACGAAGCCGATCTGGCCAAGGCCTTTGAGGCCGTGAAACAGGCGATTACGGCGGAGGTTTATCTGAGCAAGTGATACAGGCCCTCACCTGCCGTTGACGCGGCTGTCCTCTCCCGCAAGCGGGTAAGGTGAAGAGCACTTCACTTCTCCCGTTTACGGGAGAAGGTGGATCGCGCATCAGCGCGAGACGGATGAGGGCCTGTCAAACTCACCCCGTATTGATCAAACGTGGACGCGGTGCCTCGAGCTTCGCGTCCACCTCATCCAGATCAAGACTCTCGATCCTCACACCCCGCTTTGAAATCCTGTCAGCCGAAACCCCCAGCTTTTCGAGATCGCCATTGGCCATGTCAAAATGCCGACGCAGATCCATGGCACGGTCTTTCAGGCGGGTGACGTCTTCCATCAACTTGCCGACTTCCGCCTTGATGACATGGGCCTGGTCGCGCATCGCCACATCCTTGAAAATCGCCTGCATGGTCTGGATCAGCAGCATCAGCACATTGGGTGACGCGAGAATGATGCGCTGGCGATGGGCCTTCTGCACCACATCCTCAAACCGTTCATGCAAATCGGCATAAATCGATTCGGATGGCACAAACAAGACAGCGGTCTCGTGGGTTTCGCCAGTGATCAGATATTTCTCTGCAATGTCTTTGACATGCCGTGCCATGTCATGGCGCAACCTTGCTTCCGCCACCTTGCGTTCACTATCGTTCTTGGAAGCCAACAATGCCGAGTGGGCCTCAAGCGGAAACTTGGCATCAATCACCAGACGCAGCCGCGAGTCAGGCAGGCTGATCAGGCAATCGGGCCGTGTGCCATTGCTCAAGGTGGCCTGAAACTCAAATGCCTTGGTCTGCAAGCCATCGCGGATGATGGCTTCCATGCGGCCTTGGCCAAACGCTCCGCGGGCCTGCTTGTTGGAAAGAATGTCTTTCAGGCTGATCATCTCGCTGGACAGCGATGTGATGTTGCGCTGTGCCGCATCAATCACCGCGAGGCGTTCATTGAGTTGACCGAGTGACACCGCCGTGCGCTCCGATTGCTCGCTGAGGCCGGAACCCACACGCTGGCTCACCATGTCAAGCCGCTCATCGAGGGTCCGTTGCAAATGCACCGTGTTGCCTTGCGCCTGTGAGGCAAAGCTCTGCAGTGAACCTGAAAGTTCTGCCAGACGCATTTCAAGATCGGCGGTGCGCTGCGAAGCTGCAAGCTGCTCCCCGGCCCGCCCCCTGGTGCCCCGCCAGGCAAAATACACGGCAAACAACAGCAGCAAGAGCGCCAACAACGAAACCGCCAGCGCCACCTCGAAAAGGCTGAAACTGCGTGCGCCGATAATCAAAACGGGAGAATCAAGGGTCATGTTTTGTTCTATAACAGAATCAGGCCAAAAAAGGAAAAGGCCCAAAATAAAAAAGGCCCGTCACCGCTTTACAAAACAACGACGGGCCTTACTGATCCGCATTGAGCTCGGGACGGCGACAGGAGCCCGACGCGGAACAATTCTTTGACAACACACACAAACGTTGGTGGGGAAAAACCAGTGGAGCCAACACGCAATACCAAGTCTTGTTGGCTGCAAATCACTGCTTCGATCCCCGCCGGATCGAGGTGCAAGGTGGCGGTGGAATGGGTCGATAAAGTAGCCGGGATTGGGCCATTGCGGGACCATTTTGTGGCGATTTGATGGTCGCCAGCCCCAGGCATTTTCAATGTTCAAGTCAAAAACAACAATCTATCAATAGTTTGGCAGAAACCTGCAACGTATAGTTTGCAGCGCCCCCTCACCTGCCAGAATCTGCGGTGGCCAAATACTCATCCGTTGCACGAACCAGGGCGTCGGTGATTCCAGGCTCGCCAGTGGCATGTCCGGCATCTGCGATCATGTGCAGCGATGCCCGTGGCCAGGCTTGCGCCAGTTCAACTGCCGTGACGGCAGGTGTGACCATGTCATAGCGTCCCTGCACAATTGTGCCTGGCAAATGACTGATCCCGGCCATGCCATCGAGCAATGCCCCATCATGGGAGAAGAAACCCTTGTTGAAAAAATAGTGACACTCGATCCGTGCGAAGGCTTCAGCAAAATGCGGATCAGCAAACTGGGCCTCAAGGGCTGGATTGGGCAATAATGTGAGACACGCGGCTTCCCAAACGCTCCACGCCAAGGCACAGCGTTGCCGCACTTCCGCATCCAGCCCGGTGAGCCGCCGATGATAGGCGGCGAGCAGGTCATGCCGCTCGGCCTCCGGGATGACATTGCGGAATTTGGCAAAGGCCTCTGGAAAAATTGCACTTGCACCTGCTTGATAAAGCCAGCGCACTTCCTGTTCACGCAGCGTGAATATGCCCCGCAGGATGAGTTCGCACACCTGATCGGGATGGGTCTGGGCATAGGCGAGGGCGAGCGTCGATCCCCAGGAGCCGCCAAACACCTGCCAACGCTCCACCCCGCAATGTACCCGCAACATTTCAATGTCTGAAACCAGATGCCACGTGGTGTTGTCTTCAAGGCTGGCATGAGGGGTGGAAGCGCCGCAACCCCGTTGGTCGAAGAGGATAATGCGGTAGCCCCGGGGATTGTGCAACCGCCGCAAAAACGGCGAAAGACCACCTCCCGGCCCCCCATGCAAAACCACCACGGGCTTTCCCTGGGGATTGCCACATTCCTCGTAATAGAGTTCATGCAAGCCCGAAACCCGCAGCCGTCCACGATGATAGGGTTCGAGGGCAGGAAAAAACGATCGCGGAAATGCAGGTGTTTCCAGCATGGCTTTGGCTTTCATGTTCCTCACACCTATCAAGGACACTGGCAAGAAACAACGGGATTCAATCTGGGGTGCGGAATCGCAATCTCTCAAATTAGGGCTTTTTTGGTAGTTAAGAATAAGTTAAACAGCCCCCGCGATGACAATCGCATCGTGGGATACTTCAATAATTCCTGAAGGGGGATATTTAACATGTGGAATGAATTCAAGCAATTTGCGTTCAAAGGCAATGCCTTTGACATCGCTGTCGGTATTATCATGGGTGGCGCATTCGGCAAGATCGTCCAATCCATGGTTGACGACCTGATTATGCCAATCGTCGGTGCCGTGACCGGCGGTGCAAACTTCACCAACTACTTTCTGCCACTCAACTCGGCTGTCAATGCCACGAACTACGCTGATGCAGCCAAGCAGGGTGCAACATTCGGCTACGGCAGCTTTATCACCGTGTTGATCAACTTCCTGATTCTTGCGTTTGTACTTTTCCAACTGGTGAAGATTTCAAACCGCATGAAGAAGGCCGAACCACCCGCACCACCACCAGCCGCATCGACAACCGATGTACTGCTTGGCGAAATTCGCGACTCACTGCGCAGCAAGAAGTAATCTGAATTTGCATGGCTGATTGAAAACCCGTGGGCCTTGCCCGCGGGTTTTCTTTTTGCTTTATGGCATGATGCAAAACTTGATTGCTTCGCTCACCAAGCCCGCTCAATTCGAACCCGACAGCGGAATCGTCACTGCTGCTATGTATGGCATGGCAAAACCGGATGTGATGGCCTTCTGGTCTGGCCAGGGCAACCTGCCAACACCGGAGGCCTTCTGCCGACCCGCCATTGAAAGCCTGCTCGCCGGAGAAACTTTTTATACCTGGCAACGCGGCATTCCCGAATTGCGCGAGGCCCTGGTGCGCTACCATGCCAAACATTACGGCGTGAATTTGCACATCGACAATTTTGCCATCACCGGCGGTGGCATGCAGGCCATTCAAAACGCCATCCAGATGATCGCCGCTGATGGTGACGAAGTCATCATCCCCACACCGGCGTGGCCCAACTATGCAGGCCCCTTGCGTGTTCAAGGAACAAAACCCGTCGAAGTGCCCATGGTGTTTGCCAATGGCACATGGTCACTGGATTTGGATCGGCTGTTTGCAGCATTGACCCCGCGCACCAAAGCTATTTGCATCAATTCTCCCTCCAATCCCTTGGGCTGGACGGCGACCCGCGAAGACCTGATCGCCATTCGTGATTTTGCCCGCAAATCCGGCATCTGGATTCTAGCCGATGAGGTCTATGGCCGCTTTTATTTTGGCAAGCCTGGCGAAAAACGCGCACCCTCATTCCTCGATGTCTGCGACAGTGAAGAACGCCTCGTCCTCTGTAACACGTTCTCAAAAAACTGGGCCATGACGGGCTGGCGTCAGGGATGGATTCAAACACCGCGTGAATTGTCACCGGTTGTTGAACGCTTCATTCAATACAACACCTCGGGCTCGCCCGTCTTCCTGCAAAAGGGTTGTGCCTTTGCTGTGGAACACGGTGATGATTTTGTCGATTCCCAAGTTGCGACTGCCCGCAAGAACCGCGATATTGTCGTTGATGCCTTCCAGCAAAATCCGCGCCTGCGCTTCCAGGTGCCGGATGGCGCTTTCTACATGTTCTTCGCCATCCAAGACATGACAGACTCGCTCGCCACCTGCCTGCGCATCATCGACGAAGCCGGCGTAGGCTTTGCCCCCGGCGGCACATTCGGCCCAGGCGGCGAAGGTTTCCTCCGCATGTGTTATTTGAAGAATGAGGGCACGCTGCAAGAAGGCTTGGCGCGATTTGAAGGCTGGCTGAAGCAGGGGCGGGTTATTTGAATTATTCTCCGCACGATCAAACCAGCCCTCCTCATTGATTTTTCTCAACTCACGCTGTTCGGCAACTCACCTTCACGCCGCGCAATAAACTCCTGCAATCCCTCGGCAACACCCTCATCCATTTTCGGCTGCTCATAACCCGCCAATATCGCCCGCGCCTTGTCGCGACCGCGTGTATCGTGGTCTCTTGCCCCTTCTGCCGACCATTGTTCAAACGAATTGAAATCCATCACACTCGGCATGAAAAAGGCTTTTTCGAAATGTTCCAGTGTATGGGCCGTGCCGAGGAAATGCCCCTGTGGCCCGACTTCCCGCACCGCCGCCATGGCCTCTTTGAAGTCATCGAATTTCAAGCCACCGGCATATTTGTACCAGCCCACGAGTTGTTCGGCGTCGGTGACAAATTTCGAATAGCCACATGTGAGACCAGCTTCCAGCCAACCCGCCACATGCCAGATATAGTTTGCGCCGGAGAGAATCGCCGCATGCATCAGCATGTTGGATTCATAACCAGCCTGCGCATCATTGAGTTTCGATCCCACATGAAAACCCGAGGTGCGCCAGGGCAGATTATATTTCCGCGCCAACTGCCCCATGACAAACATCATCTGGGCTGCTTCCGGTGTGCCGCCCATGGGGGCACCGGTTTTCATATCCACCGTCACCATGAACTGGCCATAGAGGCAGGGTGCGCCTTTGCGAATGAGTTGCGTGAAAGCGACCCCTGCCAGCGCTTCGGCGTTGACTTGCGCCACCGCACCGATGGCAGACGCCGATGTGGATGCCCCACACAAGGCAAAGGGTGCGGCAATGATCGGTTGATTGTGCGAGGCATAGACCCGCATGGCATCCAGCATGGTCTGGTCCCACACCAGCGGCGAATTGCAATTGGTGATGGAAACCACAACCGTATTATCCCTCACAAAATCATTGCCGAAAACAATGCCTGCCATCTTAATCACATCTTCAGCCCGCTCGCGTGATGTCACAATGCCCATGAACGGCTTGTCTGAATAAGTCAGTGCCGAATGGATGATGTGCAGATGCCGCTTCGGAACGGCAATTTCCATGGGCTCGCAACAGATCGATGATGCCGAATGAAGAGCCGGCAGCATCTGCGCCAGTTTGTGAAAATTGTTGAGGTCATTCAGTGAGCCATATCGCCTGACATTGTCCAAATCCCGCACGAAAGGCGCACCATACATCGGCACAAATATCTGGTTCTTGCCACCAACCCTCACGGTGCGTTCAGGGTTTCGCGCATGCAATGTGAATTCCGGCGGCACCGTTGAAATCAGCTGCATCAACAATCCGCGGTCAATCCGCACTCGGGTTCCCTGCACATCTGCACCCGCCGCCTTCCACATGGCAGGCGCTTGGTCATCGCGAAACTCGCAGCCCACTTCCTCAAGGATTTTCATCGACTCGTCGTGGATCAGTTCCACGGCCTCGTCCGGCAATAATTCGTAAGTCGGAATGTTGCGCACCAGCGTCGGGAACGACAACATCGGTGCACCCCGCAAAGCCCGCCTGCCATCCCGGCCACCGGCCCGGCGATGCTGTGGTGGGGCAGTTTGATCAGTCATCACGCGAACTCCGGTTGCGAAACCATATTGCAGCTGGTCTGCGGCACTTGCAGCAACAAAAACGGCGCAATAGTCCACGACCGCGCAGCTCCCACAACATGTTGACGCAAGTCCCAACTTCTACCACTATGCACACGGGGACTTTGCGCCAAACCCGTGGGGATAAAAACCGGGAAAGCGCTGGGGCAATCAAGCACAACACATCATCTGCTTCACCCAAAAGCAGCAGGGAGAGCCAATATGGCTGACAACAAGCATATCAGTGAGGACAAGAAAATCCTCCATGGCATGGGCTACGCACAGGAATTGTCGCGCAGCATGAGCAAGTTCTCAAACTTTGCCATTTCTTTTTCCATCATCTGCATTCTTTCAGGCGGTATCAACTCTTTTGCCCAAGCTACATCATCAATTGGTGGCGCTGGCGCTGGTATTGGTTGGATTTTCGGTTGCGCTGTCTCGGGCATGTTCGCCCTTGCCATGGCGCAAATCGCTTCGGCCTATCCAACAGCGGGCGGACTCTATCATTGGGCTTCAATCCTTGGAAACCGTGGTTGGGGCTGGCTGACAGCCTGGCTTAATCTTTTGGGCTTGATCACCGTACTTGGCGCCATCAACATCGGAACTGCGTTCTTCTTTGCGGGCACCTTTGGTCCGTCCATGGGCTTTACCGGCGCAACACCTGGGCAAATTGTGGGCTTTGTTGCCCTCATCACCATCGCCCAAGCACTGCTCAATCACTTCGGCATCAAACTCACAACCATGCTGACCGATATTTCGGGTTGGATCATTCTCGCAACAACTGCGGTCATGATCATCGCCTGTTTGGCGCTTGCACCGGCAATTGACATCACCCGCCTTTGGACCTTCACCAATTTTTCCGGTGAAATCGGTGGCAATGTCTTCCCGCAATCAGACTCGATGTTCTATCTCTTCCTGCTTTGCCTGCTGCTGCCGGTTTACACCATTACGGGTTATGACGCTTCGGCACACACCTCGGAAGAAACCGTCAATGCCGCCATGTCGGTGCCCAAGGGCATTGTCTCGTCGGTCATCTGGTCTTCGCTTGCCGGTTGGGTATTGCTCTGCGCCATCACGCTGGCCATTCCTGATTTGGCAGTCGGTGCCAAGCAAGGCTGGACCGTGTTCTTC
>JANOXA010000100.1:0-9011 GCA_031418195.1 Hyphomicrobiales bacterium
CACACGCATCATTGGTCAATATGATAGCAATGTGCAGTTCGGGCAGAATCGCGTTCTCCTCGTCTGGAACCGACTGATTTTTCCCGATGGCCGATCCATTGTGCTTGAGCGTCAGCCCGGTGCTGATGCGGAAGGCTATGCCGGATTGCAAGATGGCGTCGACTATCACTGGTGGGATCTCGCCAAGGCTGCTGGATTGTCCACTCTGCTCAGTATCGGCGCGGAGCTTGGCGCGAGTGATGATGACCGGCTGATCAGTGCCATCCGCAACGGTGCCCAGGACACGATCAACGACGCTGGTCAGCAGATCGTGCGGCGCCAGCTTAACGTCGCACCGACATTGACCATCCGGCCAGGATTTCCTGTGCGCATTATTGTCACCCGCGATCTCGTCCTCGAACCTTATGGAGGTTGACCCATGTCAAAACTGAAACTCGGACCACTCGAAAATGACAAGCCGGTCAAAATGTCGGTTGAACTGTCAGCTGCAACACATCGTGACTTGCTCGCATATGCCGACACTCTTGGAAAAGAAACAGGAAGATCCATTGGTGATCCGGCAAAACTGATTGCACCGATGATTGAACGCTTCATGGCTTCAGATCGGGGGTTCGCGAAGTTGCGACGCGAGCGAGCAATAAAACATGCAGCAGCAGTTTTGCCTAAATTGCCAAAGCAGGCGACTTAGCAGGCTTCCGCGAAAACCTCTTGGGCGGCACATTTTCGCTCATGAATTAATTTTGTGTTCGCCTAATCATCCAAATCTGCATTCATCGTTTTAGGCGAGAAAGAATTTCCAGAATGGAGCTACCAAAACTGAATACATCCTCGGTTTCGCATAAAAGGGGACCAAAGCGAAATCCTGAACTTGATGGGTTGACGGGAAATAGTCGCACGTCGTCGTCTGGTTGTGTGAGTGCGCGAAGGTCGGCCAGCAGGCGAGCCTTTTCGGCCTCGGTGAGTTCAAGAGCGAAGAGAGAGTATTGCAGGGCATGTCCCTCGGCAGCCAACCGTTTGTGGACTTTGCGCAGGCGTTTGCTGTTGCGGATGTCGTATGCCACCAGGCAAGGACGGCGGGATGTTGCAAAGGCATAGCTAACGACGGTTGCGACGGGCAAATCACGAGCCATGGGTTTCAATCGCTGCCGTCCGAAACGGGGAAAGGTGATGCAGGTAGTGGGCCACAGCACAGTCGAGGTGTTGACGAACCAAGGGTTGCAACTTTTCGGCCCATTGGCCATAAACCATCCTGCGTGCTGGTTTTGCAAGCAAGCAAGCGCCTGTTGTTTCCATACGAAAATCCGCCGATCCCAAATGACCTTTCGAGAACAGCGTCAGCGCCCAACCATCTACCTCAGCACGGGCAGCTTCCGTGACGTCACAAGCCAAAGCAGCCCGGGTTCCGGCAAGATCATGGAAACCCGGCATGAAGGCATCCAAGCCCGCTGAAGCAAGGGCGCGTATGGCCTCGTCATAAGCCAGTGTATAGCCAAGGGACAACACGACATTCACGGGGTCGCGGGGCGGCCTGCGGTTGCGGCCCGTAAAGCCAATAGAGGTCCGAAACAACGTTTGAAAAGCCTCAAAATAAGCAGCAGCCGCAGCTCCCTCAATGCCACGCAAATTGCTGAGGTGCATTGAGCCGCAAAGCAGTTTTGAGCGTGCCGACGATAGCGCTGCCAGACCTCGACGCATTTCCAACGTGGGTGGCTGATTGTTCAGCAAGACCTCGCAGCCTATAAGTTTCAGATGCAACAAGCCCGTCGCATAAGCCGCGCGGGACTTGAAATTGTCAGCCAAACGGGCCTGTGCAAGCCGCAGCGTCGCATCACCGCTGGCGGGCAGAAGATGCACTGGTTGCCGCCCGAAACGTCCTGCCATGCACAACAGGCCCACGCCATGGGCGGCCATCAGACTGATGGCCGCAGCACTGATGCGGCACTGGCTGTTGACGAGAAGGCGGCTCATGCGCCCTACCGGCAAGGTAGCACGGCGTGCGCCACTACTTTCCACTACAATGCGTGCGCCATCGGTCTCAATCAGTGCCTGCTCAATGTCAACAACGTGGATCATGGCTTACCCCAGATAGCAGATGCTTTGTGTGGCGGATTGCGGCTTTTGGCGCAGATGAACCGTGTGGAGCCGAGCATCCCGCGCCAACAACAAGATGCGATCAGGTGGCTTGGCGAAAAGCATCAGCCGCTGCCACAAACTGTTTGCTTCTCCCGGCGATAGCGGCATTTCGTGCAATGAATACTGTGGGTCCAGGCTATAAGCTCCAGCAGCCTTTAGGGCCCGCGCCCGGCGGCTCGGATTTTCGCTGTCATATGCCAGCAGATAGGGTTGTCGCTGTTTCAAAGTCATCAATTGGTCTCCCGTCATTGGTGAGGTGTTGTGAAGCGTTGCCGCGGCCCCAGCCAAGGCGTGCGCAAAACGATACGAAGTTCTGGCCTGTGCAACGGTGCCATATTCCTGGTATTCATATTGGCGAGAAGCTCTTTCCAGCCCTTGCCCATTGTCGCTATTTCCACCTCACGGGTCGGACGGTAGGCTTGACCTTTTGCAGACCTCGATTTGGCGGTTCCCTTCTGTTTCGCACTCCCGTCATCTGATGGCTGCTGAGGCAGTCGATGCGTCTGCAAGGTTCGACGGATATGGGCGCGGGCATTCTTCTGCCAGCGGTGGTCGGACGGCGTACAGGGCAACACCAGCAAGTCTTGCTTGCCGTTGGCGTCCGCCATGGTGAGCTTGATATGATCGCCATAGCTGACGTTCACAACTGTGCCGCCGCAGGCCGTAATCTGAGCCGTGGCGAATGCAATGATTTTGTTGCGTGCCATGGGAACCTCCGCTGTTGTGTGGCGGACCCTATCTATTGTTCCAATGGGCAGCGTTAAATCCGAGCGAATTCGCGGGCTGGTTTGCATTGGGGCTGTGTTGTGGCAAACAGTGGTTCATGTTTGTCCTGCCCCGGCTTCCTATCCTTAGTCTTGTGTTGACCTTCCGTGTCACCGACACAATCGCTTTCCCCGATGTGCCAGGCCACGTGTGGAAAGGTATGCTGGGCAATGCGTTAATGTCCGAAGGGTTGAAAGACCATCGAGGCCATGGCCTGTTCGAAAGCCTGTTCGCACCAACGGCTGAAACCTGCTTGGCGCTGCCTGACCGAGGTGAAAAACCTGCGGCCATTGTGCTTGACATGCCAGGTGCTGCGGTTGCGGACGACGCGCACAAATGGCGGCTTACCGCGGACGAAGCTCCGCGCGGCACCAACATGGTCTTGGGTGTTACACTGTTCGGCGTTGCCGCCAGTAGTGCCGATGTGATAGTCAACCAACTGGCGCATGTGGCTGCGGCTGGTCTGGGCAAGGCAAGCGCGAATGGCGCACGCGGGACAGCAGCCTTGGCACGTGTTCAGCTGCGCGATCAAACAGGCAGCTTGCGAGACGTCAGCCTCAATGTAGACAATATGCTGTCGATAGCGGCTACGGTCCCTCTGATACCCGCGACAGCGCCCAGACAAGCACTTGTGCAGTTTGTATCTCCTTTGCGCATCGACGCACCCACGGGCCGTGGTAGTGACAAATCACCCTTGTTGGCGCGGCAGCTTGATGCCGTCCAGTTCGCCGCCACCCTGATGCGCAGGATTGCAGCACTGTCTGCCTGCCATGGCGATGAAACGGTTCCACTTGATGGGTTGAAAACGGCATTGGAGGGGTTGCGCTTCAGCAGTGCAGACCTCGTGGACTGTGGCTATATGAAATGGTCAGCCCGACAACAGCGCGAAATCAGGACGACCGGGGTTCTGGGTTCCGCTGTTATTGATCTTTCTTCCCACAGTTGGCTCTGGCCTTGGCTCTACCTAGCGCAATTCACGCATGTTGGAAAAGACACGGTGGAGGGCATGGGTGGGTTGAGGGTTGGAAATGTTGAACGGTCTTAGGACTTGTTTGAGAAAGAGATATTCTCGGGCGAACAGTTTAGTGCATACCACCAGTCTGGATTACTGTTGTCGCCCCCACGGCCACTCGATTGAACAATGTCGACAAAAGGTCCAATTCTGGATTTCAAATCAGACAGACCGTCCCTAATGGGCCTCATGAATTCATCTTCGCGAGCTGGCGGGAGATAACTATCCTTACTTTTCTTCAAATCACTTAGCCAGATATGCAGTTCATCGTCGCGGTTCTTGACCGCTGGTTGGTTGCTACTACGTTGAGATTTCGACTCCAAAGCAGTAAAATTCTTTTTCATGTCTATGTAGGCTTCAAGTCTTTCGCTATTGATACAGCCTTTCGCGAAACAACTTTCCGACGGCCCGTCCTTCGTCAAAACGCGAGTGGCCCAAGTGTTCTCCTTAGTCGTCTCCTTTCTCGCCTTTGCAATAATCCACAGCGCCGCATACATTTTCCATGTCAGGGACACATTTTTACCACCAATCCGCGCCCAAGCACCGTCTCCCGGTGGTCCCAGATATACCGAGGGGTCGTTGGTAAAGTCGCGCTCCCATGTCAGATAGTCGATCATCTGGGCAAGGCTGCTTACCTGCTCACGAGCCGATTTGTTGAGCAACTTGGCAACTGGAAACACAGGTACATCGAACAAACTGACTTTTCCTCTCAGATGACTCGGCGTAAAAGTAATCTGGTTAGGCGGTCGGGTTGACAACTCAAGATCAGGATTGTGGTCCGGGTGCCAGAATTTCGGATGGTTCTCGAATACAGACGGAATCAACGTGTGACTTGCCCGATCCTTGCCATCACTCAGCATGGTGAGTGCCATCAATGCATGAGCAGACATTGTCTTACGTCCTCCGGCGAGTGAGACATGGATATTTGCCGGAGGATTCGAAAGCTTTGCCTGTCTGATGCAGGCAAATATCGCCTCGCCCATGCACATGGCATCTTCGCCATTGTCAACATCGGTCAGAAGGTTTGAGTTGTCCAAAGTCTCAAGTTTAAAACTGGAGGCGCTTTCGTAAATATGCGTAGGAGGGTGAGTTCGTTTCGGAACGACCACGTTGATCGCTGGAATGTCCCCCTTCCATGGAAGACTTTTAAATGCGCCGTCGGCCTCGAAAATCTGTTCGACGAGGCGACCAATATTGATCTTGCCTTCAAAATTCACATAGCATGTAGTTACAATGTCGATGCGGTCAGGCTGCCACGGCGGGTCCTGATTTAGCAAAGCCCAAATTGTTTCCGTGATGATTTGAGGGGTGTCACCCATTGTGCAAATAAGCACTTGCTGAGCTGTGGCACTTATTTTGGCTCTGCTCGTTTTGAAGACATTTACTGGTTTTTTGAGTGTGGCCGCGAATTCGCTCTTCCTGACAACCTTCTTATCCACTGCCATCTCTGCCTCCATAACCAAGGAGGATCTAATGGAACAGCATTCTACTTCAAAAAGCAAACGCGGACTTGTTGACCGGCTTTCGTGGCTGGCAGGTGTTAACCCCGAGCGGCTTGGCCGCTGTCTGGGTGATGACCGCATTGCTACGGGCCGCACGGCTTTGGCGCTGGCGCTTTCCTTCATTTTCATCACCGTGGTGTTGACAGCCGCCCTGAGTGTGGCGCTGCCAGAACACGACTCAAAGGCACTTGTGTCCGTCGCAATGATCATGGCGGGGCTGATCACCGCAATTGACCATTCCATCATTCAGTCACATTGGCATGAGTTGGGTGCGCGTGAATTGCAGAGGCTTGAACAACAGGATCTCCCATCCCAAGGTACAGGTCGGACAACAGTTCTCGCCTTTCGCATCATCTTGTCATTCGCATTGTCATTGACGGTGGCGCTGTTTTTTGACTTGCTGTTCTACGACCGTGACATTCAGGCCGAACTGCGGCGTGTGCACGCAGCGACGAATGCCGCCGTGTTTGAACGTGCACGGACCATGGCCAATGACGAGATTGGGGAAGTAGAAGCTGAAATCCAGCGCCAGCTTGCGCTTTCCAATACTGATCTTGCAGCAGCCCTCGGTGGCAGCAAAGCCGCCCAGGACAAGTTCTCCCGCCAGTTGGCGGCACTCGAAGCCGATATTGGTCGCTTGACCACGACTGAGGGCGAATTGACCCGCGCGTTGCGGCTGGAGCAGGAAAACATGAACGCCGAACAGACGGGCGAACCTAAAAATCCCGGCAATTCCGGCGTTGAAGGCGAAGGGCCGCGCTTCACCTTTCACCATCTGCAAGCAGCGCGCATGGGTGAGGAACTTGCCGCCGTTCGCAGCGAACTTGATCGCAAGCAGGATGCACGCGACGAACTGCCGGTGCCGCCCCCCTCTGGTCCTTTGCCACCGTCAATTGAAGATCGCGCCGCCAAGGTGGAAGACTTGTCCGCACACAAACGCGAACTACTTGCGGCACGGGACCAGCGCATCAACAGCCTTGTCGAAGCTGATCCGGTCTTTCAGCCCCAGGGTGATGGTTTGCTCATCCGTCTTGCGGCGTTGGAAGCCATTCTGAACACCCTGCTGGCAAAGGTCATGGCGGTTGGCGTGTTGGTCTTCGTGATGGCGATGGAATTGGGCGGCCTTTTGGCCAAGCTGATGTTCGCGGTGCCGGGTGCATACGCTGTGCGCACGGCGGCGGAAACCCGCAACGCCGCCCACCAGGCATTTGCTGACATGCACGCGGTGAAGCGCGATGCCCGCCGCGCCCGTGCCGCTGAACAGGCAGCCGACATGTTCGACAAGGCCATGCGCGATGTCAGTGAAAGCCGGGCCCACTGAAACCATGCACCCGGCGAATTCGCTCGGGTTTTTATCCCGGCGGCCAAGGTCCAAATATAGGGCTGCCGGGCCACTCTACTCAAAACGCACCGGACGAAAGGACAATACCATGAAATCTAAAACATTCAATCCCCGCAACTGGCTCGCCAGTCGCGACACGACGGAACGCCCCGCCACCGTTACAGCAGTGTTGGAAGATGCGCGTACCCATGGCAACCTGCTCGACAACTGGCGCATCCGCCGCGAAATCGGTCGCGCGACAGTCGGCCTGTCAAAGGATGCCATCGATATCCTGTTTGACAAAAAGCGTGAGGAACTGAAGTTTCGCGCCGACCTTGCGCTGGACCGCGCCAAGAAGCAGGCGATTGCCGAAAGTCTTGAGGCCACTGCGGAAATCGAACACCAGATCAGCCGCATGACCACGGAAGTAAAGTTCACCATCGACGACATGGTGAACGAGGCACGCAACACTGCCTATGCAAAGGAGGCCATCCGTATCCGCGAGTTGAAAGACGCTGCGGAGGGCGGTGCAATTTTGCCGGAACGGCTTGAAAGGGCCACCCAGGTGGTGAGTGACAACACCACCGACATGGTGGACCGCCTGCAGGGCATGGCAGGCCGTCTGATCGAAAACCTGGGCATCCGCCTTGGCGAAGCCTTGTCTCTCAACAACGGCAATGATGGAGGTGTGTGAAATGATTTTCCGTGTCGTAGTCGTAGCCGCTGCTTTGGCAGGAGCGGCGATCTGGCAGCTCGAGCTTTGGCCCCGCTGGGAGACCCGTGTGGCCGTGGCAGCACGCCTTGAGGAAGTCGGTTCCGCCCCTGAACGTTTCCGGGGCGAACGGGTGAAAGTTGAGGGTCGTGTCGCCGGCCGCATTTCCCTCATGGGACTTGCAGCCTTTGTGCTGGAGGACGACGATGGCTATACCATCGACGTGCTTGGTTTTCGTGTGGCACCAGAGCCGGGCCAGACACTTGCCGTTATCGGCGAAGTGAAGATGCTGCAAGTGCCAGGCTTGGGAAGTGTTCCTTTGCTGATGGCAGAATGAACGTAAACAACCATACCGCGCTCCCGCAGGGGGCGCGGCAATTTCATGGAAGGAACATCGTTATGATTGAACCATTGATACTTGCAGTTGGCTGGCCAAGCCTCGAATGGTTTTGGGATGAGATTTTGAGCTGGCTGATTTTTTCAGTGCTTGCTGGTGCAATTGCCGGAAAAGTTGGATCTCATCTGGAGCAACGCCACAACAAAGATTTTGAGGGGTGGAACCTGAAAATCATTCATCTTGACGCGCCGATCCAGATGGAACCCCTCTATTCAGAAGATGTGAAGCGGTATAGGGCGAGCCGCTTTGAATTGTTCAAGATGGTCAAATCGAATCTGATCAATTTTGGCTGGTGGTATGTGGCACCCGCAGGTGAATCCCCATTTTCAGGAGAACCAGCGTGGATTCGCGAGGAAGGCAAGGCATTTGTCATTGACCTGACGCTAGCCAAGGCGCGCAACCACATCGAGGAAATCAAGAAAGGCCAACGCGCATGACTATTTATTTCGTTTCGCGCCATACGGGCGCACAGGACTGGGCCTTGCGGCGTGGCTTTGCGGGGGTCGAGATAATTTCCCACTTGAAAGACGCACACATCGCCGCTTTGGCTCCCGGCGATGAGGTGTGGGGAACGCTGCCAGTCAATGTAGCGGCAGATGTGGTCAACCGGGGAGCCGTGTTCCGACACTTATACTTGCCCCTGGGCGAGGCTGAACGCGGCTTGAACATTTCTGCTGATACAATGGAAAACAAAGGCGCAGCCCTCCATCGCTATCACGTGCAGCGGATTGAGTAGACGATATTTTCCACTCCCCATGAGAAGCGGGGCGTCCAGTGCACACCAATATGATACCCCAGAGGAGAGTGAAAAAGTTTCAATCCCCTTGAGAAGCGGGGCGTCCAGTGCACAAGACAAAGGAATTGTCCAACCTATGCACTCAGTTTCAATCCCCTTGAGAAGCGGGGCGTCCAGTGCACGGACAGCTTCTGCCAACAGTGCAGACTGCGAGTTTCAATCCCCTTGAGAAGCGGGGCGTCCAGTGCACTTATGCGGGCGCTGAATCAGGTGGTTGAGGGGTTTCAATCCCCTTGAGAAGCGGGGCGTCCAGTGCACTGTACGGTGTAGACGGCACGTACGAATTGGGTGTTTCAATCCCCTTGAGAAGCGGGGCGTCCAGTGCACAACAGCAAATCGAATACAGACTCATTGAAAGTTTCAATCCCCTTGA
>JANOXA010000101.1:0-31672 GCA_031418195.1 Hyphomicrobiales bacterium
CTTGGCAAAAGCAGATCACCTCTGGCAAACTGCTTGCGGGTGGTAGCTGTCCACATGTGAAACTCCATCGATGCTTCGCAACACCGATTGAATCACAAATGATTGATATCACCCAACTTCTTTTTCGGTCAGACACTGAGAGATCCACGTTACGATATTCTGTTTGAGCCTGTGCGGATTGGCCCACACACGGCCAAGAATCGCTTCTACCAAGTGCCTCATTGCAATGGCGGCGGCTATCGTGACCCTTCGGCTGCGGCTGAAATGCGCGGCGTGAAAGCTGAGGGTGGCTGGGGGGTGATTTTTACTGAGCAAACGGAAATGCACCACAGCTCGGAAATCACGCCGTTCATCGAGCTGCGCCTGTGGGAAGACCAGGACATTCCGTCGCTTCGCCTGATGTCAGACAAAATGAAAACCCATGGCGCGTTGGCGGGCATTCAGCTGGCCTATTCCGGCATCAATGGCCCCAACTTTTATACGAAGGAAGTGCCGCTGGCCCCGACGGCATTGCCGATCCGCACTTTCACCAATGATCCGGTGCAAGCCCGTGCACTTGATAAGACTGACATCGTTAATCTCAGGCGCTGGTTTGTGAATGCGGCGAAGCGTTCACGCATCGCGGGCTTTGATTTGATCTGCCTTTATGGTGCCCACGGCTTTGGCATTTTCCAACATTTTTTAAGCCGCGCCACCAACCACCGCTCGGACGAATATGGCGGCTCCCTCGAAAACCGCTCTCGCTTTGCCCGTGAAGTTATTGCCGATATGCGCGACGCGGTGGGCGATACCATGGCGCTGACTTTGCGCGTGTCGCTGGACGAAAACATCGGTGACCTCGGCTTTTCAAATGCTGAGGTGCGCGAGTTCGTTGAGATGAATCGTGATCTGCCGGACTGCTGGGATCTGGCCCAAGGATCGTGGGATGAATGTTCTGGCCCGTCGCGCTTCAAGGAAGAAGCGGCACAGGAAACACTGGTCAAAGGCATCAAGTCACTGACCACAAAACCCGTGGTGGGTGTTGGCAGTTTTACCAGCCCGGATGTGATGGCGCGCATGGTGAAGCAGGGTGTGCTGGATTTCATTGGTGCGGCACGGCCCTCGATTGCCGATCCCTTTATACCCAAGAAAATTGATGAAGGCCGCATTGAAGATATTCGTGAATGTATCGGCTGCAACATGTGCATCGCTGGAGACATGACCCAGTCGATCTCCCGCTGTACGCAGAACCCGACATTCATGGAAGAATGGCGCAAGGGCTGGCACCCCGAACGCATGAATACCAAGGGGGCCAGTTCCAACGTTCTGATCGTTGGTTCAGGCCCTGCGGGACTGGAAGCAGCCCGTGCTCTTTCGATGCGGGGCTATGACGTGGCAATTGCCGAAGCGCGGGGGCTCCTCGGCGGCCGTGTTGCGAGGGAACGGCTGCTGCCAAGCTTGTCTGCGTGGGGGCGCGTGGTTGACTATCGCCAATATCAGTTGAGCCAGCGCTCCAATGTTGAGACCTATCTGGAAAGTGAACTCTCCGCTGCCCAAATTCTGGAATTTGGGTTTGAGAATGTCGCCATTGCCACAGGTTCGACCTGGCGACACGATGGTGTAGCGCGGCAACATGTTGTGGCCATGCCCATGCACGCGTCGATGCCCATCTTTACGCCCGACGACATTATGGCGGGCAAGCTGCCGCAGGGGCACGTCGTCGTCTATGATGACGACCATTATTACATGGGCGGCGTGCTGGCGGAGTTGCTGGTGCAGAAGGGGTGCAAAGTGACACTCATCACGCCATCAGCCTTTGTCTCGGACTGGACGCGCAACACTTTGGAGCAAGGTGCCATCCATCGCCGGCTTGTTCAATGTGGCGTGAAGATTATCCTGAACACCGGAGTTGCCGCAATTCACGAAGGCCGCGTGGAGACGAATTGCAGTTACACAGATTTACGCGGTGATGTGGAATGCGATGCAGTGTTGATCGTCGCATCGCGCACAAGCAACGATACTGTTTATCATGAATTGATAGGGTTGGGCAGCCAGTGGCAAGACCATGGTATAAAATCAGTAAAGTTGATTGGTGATGCCGCAGCCTCCGGCCCCATCGCTTGGGCCACCTATGCAGGCCATCGCTTTGCCCGCGAACTGGATGAACCAGATCGCGGCGATGCCTTGCCCTTCCGCCGTGAAGTCACAGCCTTGGCTGATTAGCCGCTGAGGTCTTCGAGTTGTGTGCTGAGCGAAGACGGATCGATTTGTTCTATGGAGCCGAGATCGACAATCAATAACGCCTCGCCCACTCCAGCTGTTGCGAGAGGCACACCATCTGGACCTACAATGGTGGAGCGCCCGCCAAAAGTCAGACCGTTTTCCATGCCGCAAAAATTGGCGTAAACAATCGTCATGCGGTTTTCGAGCGCACGGGCTGGCACCAACACGTCTGAAACCTTATGGAAGGCAATTGGATTGGCCGTGGGAACCAGCAACAGCGCAACGCCCATCTCTCGAAGTGCCCGCACGCGATGCGCAAACTCTACATCGTAACAAATCAACATTGCGGCCTTGATGCCATTCCATTCAAACACGCAATCGCTGCCGCCCGCCGCAAAAACTGACTTTTCAACAGGACCATAACGATGTTGTTTGCGATAGTGGGCAAGCTTCGCCCCCATCGCATCAAAACAACTTGCGGCGTTGTAAATATTGCCGTCCGCTTGCTCAGCCCAACCAATGCATAGTCCGCAATGATACTTCGCGGCCATAGTTGACAATGCCTGCTCCCAAGTTCCTCCCACCGCCTGCACCTCAAAATGCGGCGATTGCATTTGATTGTAGCCAGGCAAAAACAATTCGGGAAACACCACCATTCCCACCCCTGACAAGGCTGCGGAAGCCAGGATGCGTTCCACACGCTGCAAAGCTTCTGCACTATCACCTTGCGGTGATGGACCTTGGTAGAGAGCAAGTTTCATGTCGTGTCTCCCGTATTCTTTATTTCTTCAGATTGGTCCAGATTGCATCATAGTGAACCTGAACGTCTTGTGCACAGGGCTGAATGAACTGCCCAATTTGGTTGGCTGGCGGATTGAGTTCCGGTGCGTTTTTCACCGCGTCGCTGAAAAACTTTTCGGCCCCTGTCACACCCGACATATATTGAGCATAGTTGGTGACGGCAGCTGCATTTTCGGGCTCAAGCAAAAAGTTCATGAACTTGACTGCATTGTCGCGATTGGGCGCATTCTTCAGAAGCACCATGTTATCCATCCACAACACATAACCTTCCTTGGGATAGGCATATTCGAGCTTGGCATTTTCAGCCCGGGCCTTGGCACCAAACCCGTTGTAAATCATTCCGGCGGCGGCATCACCCGACACCAGAACGTCCTTGGCGGTATCTGATCCAAACGAAGCCCAATTGGGTTTTGCAGCCAACAACATGTCATTCAGTTGCTTCAACTGGTCTTTGTCAGTCGAACATTGTGGAATGCCAAGATACAGGGATGCAAGTGTCAAAACTTCGCCTTGACTGTCGAGCACATTGATTTTGCCTTTCAACTCTGCCGGTGGATCAAAGATGACGGCAAGCGAATTGATATCGCCTTTGTAGACATCGCGGTTGACCATGAAAGCGGTCGTGCCGACTTGATAGGGAATTGAACTCTTGCGGCCCTTGTCAAATGACACGTCGAGCCACTCTGGTGCGATATTTCCCTTGTTGCCGAGTTCACCGTCCTTCAGGGTGTCCAGCATGCCTTCCCCTTGCATGATCTGGACCATGTAATCGGCAGGCACCGACACATCGTAAGCACCCAGCTTGCCAGCCTTCAAGGCAGCAAGCATCGACTCGTTCGAATTATAAGTGTCGATGGTGACTTTCACATCGTACTGCTTGGAAAATTTATCGACGAGTTCCTGGGGGATGTATTCAAACCAGTGATAGACCGACAGATTGCCCGCAGCTTGTGCCAACGATGCCGACGCAGCCAAAGCCAAAGCGGCAACACCGCCCCTCAAAAATTTACGCATTGTTTTTCTCCCTTTAGATTGGTCGTCATTGTGTTTTTTCACCTGACCTGCCGACCAGATAGGACAAGGTGACAAAAATAACTGATACTGCGAGCAATAGCGTGGATATTGCCATGATATTGGGTTGTATGCCGCGCCGCACCGAACCGTAAATCGCTGTCGGCAAAGTTTCAATGCCGGCACCCTTGACAAAATTTGTGATGATGAAATCATCCAGCGAAATGATGAAGGCCAGCAAGAAACCAGAAATGATGCCGGGAGTCATCAACGGCAACAGCACCAGCCGGAAAGCTTCAAAGCGGGTTGCATAGAGATCCTGTGCGGCCTGCTCATAGGTCTTGTCGATGCCTTGCATGCGCGCCGCAATCGGGAGATAGGCAAAGGGGATGCAGAACACAATATGGGCGACAACGATGGTCAACAGCCCCGACGTGAAGCCAATTGTTGTGAAAAAAATCAGCGATGCAACCGCCGTTACAATTTCCGGAACCATAAGCGGCAAATTGATGAGCGCAAAGCTCAGAGACTGGCCACGAAACCCGCCACTGCGGACCATGGCTGTTGCAGCCATCACGGCAATTGCAGTTGAAAGAACTGATGCAACAACTGCAATAAACAGTGAGTTGAAGGCAGCCTCGCGAAATTTCTGCGCTTCAAGTCCGAAAAAAACATCTGCATACCAGCGTGATGAAAACCCGCCCCACCTGGTAATCGACGTGCTGTCGTTGAACGAGTAGATCATGACAATGATCAGCGGCGCATAGAGCAGAAACAAACACAAGAACGTGACAGGTGAAAAGCCGGGGAAATGCCGGAGATCGAATTTCCGCGCACTCATTTTGGCACCCGTTTGGTTTGCTGGCGGGCGTAAAACAGCAGAACTACCAAGACCAAACTCAGCAAGATCATCGAGGCTGCTGCGCCAAATGGCCAGTTGCCAGCCGTGCCTTTGAATTGCTCTTCAATCAACGACCCAATCATGAAATTTTTGGCCCCCCCCAACAAGTTCGGTGCGAGGAACGAGCCAAGGCTGGGCACAAAAACCAGAATGCAACCTGCAATGATGCCGGGTTTGACGGAGGGAAGGACAACAAGGCGAAGCGTGTCCCACCTCGTGGCATAAAGATCAGATGCAGCTTCCGACAGCGCGAAATTGTAGCGCTCAACGCTTGCGTAAATCGGCAACACCATGAAAGGCAGGTATGAATAGAACAGTCCCAGCATCACGCCAAAGTCGGTGTTGATCATGTGGATGGGTCCGTCAATGATGCCGATTCCCATGAGAAACTCATTTACAGGTCCATTGTCGCGGATCAAAAACTTCAGAGAAATCGTGCGGATCAAGAGATTGACCCAATAGGGAATGGTGACAAGGAACAGCCACATCGAACGAGAGTTGGGCGGGCGTGTCGCGATGAACCAAGCGGTTGGGAAACCAATCAACAAGCAAAGAAGCGTTGCAAGTACCGCTTGCCAGATCGAACGCCAAAATATGGTAATGTAGGTCCACTCCATCGTCGGAACCTCATCTCCGAACAAGCCGCGACTGAGAAAAAACCGGTCGTATGCAGCAAGCGAGAATTCCCAAATCACACCACCGCGAAACTCCTTGGTCAGAAAAGAATAGATGAACATGATGGCAATCGGCACTGCCAGAAAACAACCGATGACCAACCAAGTTGGAAGCATCAAAACAGGGCCGAGCCCGGCATAGGTGCCGGCTGATGGCTGTGTTGGCATGGCGATAGGCGCTGCCATCAATCCGCCAACAAGCGTGCAGCACTTGCCTCAAAATTCAAGCCTACAGTCTCGCCCTGGTTTGGCACAAAATTTTGGTCGGAATTTTGCACTCGCACTTTCAGAAGCTTTCCATCAACTGTTCGCACTTCGACATGCAGGTCTGTGCCAAGATAAATCTGACGGGTAACCGTGCCTCGCAGCAGTCCTTTGTTGGCAACTGCAAATTTCAACCGCTCCGGGCGGATTGAAACATGGCCTGCGCCAATGATTGATCCGTGCGCGGCGGGGCACGTCATCGCAACACCAGTCGGCAACAGGCATTGCGCTTGATCATCCGAAATTTTCTCAACCGTCACATCCAGCAAATTTGTCTCGCCAATGAAGTCTGCAACAAATCGGTTTTGTGGAGCCTCATAAATCTCGCGGCCACTTCCAACCTGCTGCACTTTGCCGTCACGCATCACGGCAATGCGGTCAGACATGGTCATGGCCTCTTCCTGGTCATGCGTGACAAAGATGAAAGTGATGCCAGTCTCATGCTGGATCTGCTGCAACTCCTGCCGGACGGCTTGGCGCAACTTGAGATCAAGCGCTGACAGTGGCTCATCCAACAACAAAACTTTGGGCTTTGGTGCCAAGGCACGCGCCAGCGCCACCCGCTGTTGTTGTCCACCCGACATTTGCGCGGGCATTCTTTCGGTGAACGATGAAAGCTGCACCAAGTCCAAAACTTCTGCAGCACGCTTTCGAGCGTCAGCATCGCTTTTGCCAAGTCGCTGTAAACCAAACATGACGTTCTGCAGAACATTCATGTGCGGGAACAGCGCGTATTGCTGAAACACAGTGTTGACCGACCGCTTGTGGGGCGGAAGTTTTGAAATATCATCGCCAAACAGCAGCACGGCACCTTCGGTCAAATCTTCAAATCCAGCGATAATGCGCAAAAGTGTGGTTTTTCCACAGCCTGACGGTCCAAGCAGCGTGAAAAACTCATTGTCCCTGATGCCAAGCGACACATTATGCAGTGCGGCAACTTCGCCAAAACGCTTGGTTGCACCTTGCACATCAATAGCCAGTTCAGTTGTTCGGTTGTTTTCTGCCAAGTTTTTCAGCCCAAAAAGCCAAGGATTAGTCCGTTGTTTCCAAAGTGTCTAATGAACACAATTCTCGGCAATGCAAGAACACCCAAGTTCCGAACCGCTGTTTCAAGATTACCGAAGTCAGTGACTTGCCTGGAATGATCATAGGCTTTGGAGAGAAAGTGGCTTCTGCCAGTGAAGCTTTGGCAATCAGCAATTGCCCCAATTTTGCCATGCGTTCCACATTTCCGGATACCTTAAGAAAATAAAAAGCAAATTTCAACAGACCTTCAGTAATTGGTTTGCAAATTGTAGCCACTCCTGAAATAAAGCCGGACATGGGTCACGGAGTGATCACTGAGCCATGTAGTGCGCTGGATGACCAGGCTTGGCTTGGTTTCTGTCTGGCTTAACAGGCGGGCAATCGGTTTCGGTGGAATTGCGGCGCTGATTTCCATGTCGACTTCCGTAAACGGGACGCGCTTTACCAACCATTCATTTGGCCCTACATCCGAAAAATCAGCTTCGCCCACATCCGGCAGTGTGGCCATGTTGATCCAGCGGTCTTCGGCCTGGAACGGCGCCGCATCAGCCCCATGAATACATGTCAGGTGCAGGAGCCTGGTCGATTTCGCAACGGCAAGATGTTTGCATACGTCGGGTGGCGCCGTTTCAATTTTCCTGGCGACGAGCCGATAGGCATAGGCAAAACCCAAGGCTTCAACTTCTTCCCGGATCAACGGTATGGAGAATTTTGCAGCACGCTCCGGCCGCGGCCGAACCCGCGTTCCGCCTTTGCGTCGTCGTTCGAGGTATCCCTTGGCAGATAATTCCTGCAGGGCGCGACTGACGGTGGCCCGCGACACACAAAATTCAATTGCCAGAGCGGACTCTGCCGGTATCAGGGTTCCGGACACCCATGGGCCGGAGCGGATGCGTTGCAAAACAACATCCCGCACATCACGAAAGCCCAGGCCTGTGGTCTTGCTGGCTGCATTCATGTTAAACGGCACCCATGCGCATCTTGCAACGCGAAGACTTCAAAACCATGCCGTGGAAAAACGGCGGCGGCATCACCCATGAAATTGCCAAGCGCGAAGATGCTGGCAAGCTTGTCTGGCGCCTGTCGTTGGCGGACGTGGCAAGCGATGGGCCGTTCTCCCGCTTTGTGGGCATGTCGCGCATGCTGACTGTCATCAGCGGCGAAGGTTTGGACCTCCACATGGAAGACCGAGATATCATAGCGCTTCCATTTCATCCCGTGCGGTTTTCCGGCGACTGGCCGCTTCATGCCACGCGCCGCAGTGCTGTGGTTGAGGACTTCAATGTTATTTTTGATGGCGCTTGCATGTCCGCCGATGTTCATGTCTGGCCCGCAAATACACGCTTCGACATAGCGGTGAAATCCCATGCCATTCACGCCTGCCTGCTGCTGGGCAAGGCAACCGTAAACGGAACAGTGGTCGCTTTGCGGTCTGTGGTCGTCGCGGAGGAGGGGAAGGTAACCATCAACTGCGAGGGCCCGGCGGTTCATGTCGTTCTGCACGCGCTTTGACGTCACAGCATCGCCCTGAGTTCGGTCATCACCGCACGGAACCGCTGTTGCACACGGTCCCGGGCCACATGCCTGCCACCGCGGACTTGATGCCGTCCGGCGGACCAGACATCGGTGACTACGCCATCCGGTGCCGCAAAACACAAGCCATCCAGCAACCGGGTTTCCGCCAATCCGCAGAGCGCCACATGGGCAGCGTCTATCGCCACAAGATCAGCGAGTTTTCCCTGTGCAATGACCCCGGCATTTCTCCCCAGGGCCTGCGCACCGCCCTTGGCAGTCTGGGTATAGATGTATTGGCCAACTGATCCCGACTGCGAAACCAGAACAGTGCGTTTGAGATCGCGCATGCGCTGGGAATATTCCAAAGTGCGCAATTCTTCAGTCAGAGAAATGCGGACATTGGAATCAGAGCCAATGCCGAAAGCGCCTTTCGCCGCAAGCCATGTGGGGCCATTGAAGGGGCCATCGCCTAGATTGGCTTCCGTGATGGGGCACAAGCCCGCCACTGCGCCGCATGTGGCAAGTTCTTGACATTCTTTCTCCGTCATGTGGGTGGCGTGGATGGCACACCAGTGCTGGTTTACAGGCAGGTTCGCCAAAAGCCATTCGACCGGCCGCGCGCCGAGCCATGCTTTGATGTCGGCAACTTCCTGTGGCTGTTCGGCAATATGGATGTGGACGGGATTGTTGCCAGCAAGCACGAGGGCGTGTTGCAAGTTCAAGGGGCTTGTCGCCCGCAGTGAATGGGGAGCGACCCCCACAGTGGTGTCAGCAGCAAGGCTTCGCGCGGCACTTCGGCATTGATCGAGAAGTTCGGCAAAGTCATCGACAGTGTTGCCGAAACGCAATTGCCCGCCTTGCAGTGGCTGTTCGCCAGCACCGCCGTAAGAATAGAGAACCGGCAGATGCGTCAGGCCAATGCCCGTTGCATCTGCCGCCGCAAAAATGCGGTGTGAAAGCTCGGCGACGGCAACATATTTTTTGCCGCCATGTTGATGATGCACATAGTGGAACTCACCTACTGCGGCAAACCCCGCCTCCTGCATCTCGACAAAAACCTGTGCGGCAATGGCTTCGATATGCTCCGGCGTCAGTTGATCGAGGAAACGGTACATCGTGTCGCGCCAGGTCCAGAAACTTTCGCGGCCCGAGGTCTTGTGCTCTGTCATGCCCGCCATGGCGCGTTGAAAGCTGTGGGAATGCAGGTTGGAAAGGGCGGGCAGCACCGAGTCCACCCGGATGTCGCCGGGTGCTGCCGTCGTGTTTTCGACAATTTGCGCGATGTGCAAACCAGATATCTCCAAACGCACATTTTGCGCCCATCGGTCTCCCAGCAAAACGCGCTGCGCAAAGAGTGTCATGGTTGCTTGCCGATCATATTATGTCTAGACATAATAATTGCAGAGTCCTACATTCTTGTAAAGCTGAGAGTGAAAATCGAAATGTCCAAGGCTGCAACAATCCTGTCCCATTGCTCGGCCGCCACCATGATTGATGGTGGTTATGGCTTGGTCAATGATGCAGCCATTGTGTGGGGGGACGGTTTCATTCGCTGGGTCGGGCATCATGATGATTTGCCAATTGCGTACAAGACTTGGCCACAGCGCCAGCTTGGTGGCAGGTTGGTAACCCCAGCGTTGATCGACTGCCACACGCATATTGTCCACGGTGGCAATCGTGCCCATGAATTTGAGTTGCGCCTCAAAGGTGCCTCCTACGAAGAAGTGGCAAGGGCCGGTGGTGGAATCATTTCAACGGTAACGGCCACGCGCAACGCATCAATCGACGTACTCGTGGAAGCAGCCTTGCCGCGTGTCGATGCGCTGATTGCGGAAGGCGTTGCTGCCATCGAAATCAAGTCCGGCTATGGATTGGACCATGAAACCGAACTGAATATGCTCCGCGCTGCAAGGGCAATTGGCAGAAACCGCGCGATCAAAATCGTCACCAGCTTTCTTGGCGCACATGCCATTCCAGCAGACTACAGGGGTCGTGCCGACAACTATATCGACGATGTCTGCATTCCCGCATTAAAGGCTGCTTTTGCCGAAGGATTGGTGGATGCCGTCGATGGCTTCTGCGAGGGCATCGCATTTTCGCCAGCGCAAATTTCCCGCATGTTTGATGTAGCGACGTCCTTGGGCCTGCCAGTGAAGCTGCATGCTGAACAACTGTCCAATCTGGGTGGTGCCAAAATTGCGGCGGGCTATGGCGCCATTTCGGCTGAACATCTTGAATATGTGGATGAGGATGGCGTTGTGGCCATGGCAAAATCAGGAACCGTCGCTGTCATCCTGCCCGGTGCGTTTTACACATTGCGCGAAAAGCAGGCCCCTCCCATTGAACTTTTCCGCAAGCATCGCGTTCCGATGGCCGTATCAACTGACATGAATCCGGGATCTTCACCCATGACATCACTGCTTCTCGCCATGAACATGGCGTGTACATTTTTTCGCATGACGCCGGAGGAAGCGCTGGCCGGTGCAACGGTGCACGCCGCGCATGCTTTGCGGCTTGCTGAATATGGCATCATCGCACCTGGCAAAGTGGCAAATCTTGCGGTGTGGAACGTTAGGCATCCGGCCGAGCTCGCTTATCGCATCGGCTTCAATCCGCTGCATGAACGCATCATGGCAGGTGTGGCATGAGCACCCTGATTCTAAGGCCGGGTAGCGTCACCTTGGCAGAGCTGCGGCGGATTTATCGCGAAGAGTTGCCCGTGCAGCTGGACCGTTCTGCGAAGCCAGCCATTGAAGCCGCTGCAGCAATCATAGCGAAGGCGGCACGCGGCAATGTGCCAATATATGGCGTCAATACGGGTTTTGGCAAACTTGCCTCAATCCGCATCCCGCATGAAGACACTGCTGCACTGCAACGAAATCTGATCCTCAGTCATTGTGCTGGCATGGGCGACGCCATTCCGCGCCGGATCACGCGGCTGATGATGGCGCTCAAACTCCTGTCACTCGGACGGGGTGCATCCGGAGTGCGCTGGAACCTGGTCGAGTTGCTGGAACAGATGCTGGCCAAAGGCGTGACACCCATTGTGCCCGCGCAAGGCTCGGTGGGGGCAAGTGGCGATTTGGCCCCCCTCGCCCACATGACGGCGGTTATCATTGGTGAAGGTGAAGCCGAGTTTGAAGGCCTTCGTCTGTCGGGGGGTGATGCGCTGCGTCGTGCTGGTCTTGCACCCCTTGCGCTGGGGCCGAAAGAAGGTCTGGCTTTCATCAACGGCACGCAATTCTCGACGGCCTTTGCTCTCGCTGGTTTGTTTGACGCCTGGACAGCTGCACAAACAGCTTTGGTGACATCTGCCCTCTCAACCGATGCGATCATGGGATCGACAGCACCATTCGGGGCAGAAATTCAGGCGCTGCGTGGCCATGCCGGACAAATTGAAGCGGCGCGGGTTTTGCGTGAGTTGCTCGCCGGATCAGCCATCCGGGAAAGCCACCGCAATGACGACCACCGTGTGCAAGACCCCTATTGCATCCGCTGCCAGCCACAAGTGACGGGTGCTGCAATGGACGTCCTGCGACTGGCGGCAGGTACACTGGAAATTGAAGCCAATGCCGCCACAGACAATCCACTGGTGTTGACAGAGACGGGCGAAATTGTTTCTGGTGGAAACTTTCATGCCGAGCCTGTGGGGTTTGCCGCCGACATGATGGCGCTGGCAATTTCTGAAATTGGTGCGATTTCGCAGCGCCGCATTGCGCTGATGGTTGATCCCACATTGTCTTTCGATCTGCCACCTTTCCTGACACCCAGTCCAGGCCTCAACTCTGGCTACATGATAGCAGAAGTGACAAGTGCGGCATTGATGAGCGAGAACAAGCACCTCGCCAATCCGTGCTCGACTGACTCAACCCCCACATCAGCCAACCAGGAAGATCATGTGTCGATGGCGGCCCATGGGGCGCGGCGTCTCATGCGGATGAACGAAAACCTGCAGCGCATTCTTGGCATCGAGTTGCTGTGTGCGGCACAAGGTATCGGGTTCCGCAAGCCCTTGGCCACGTCACAACCGTTGCAGCGCGTGATCACGCGGTTGCGGCAGATTGTGCCTGCCCTTGGCGAAGACCGTTACATCGCCAGTGAATTGGAAACAGCAGCAAAGCTGGTTGCTGATGGCACGATTGCCAATGTGGCAGATGTTGCGTTTCCGGATTTTTATTGACCACCGACAATTGGAGATTTCGCAACATGCTTGACCGCAAGAACGCCCGCGATATTTATCCGCCAACAGGCATAACGCTGAATGCCAAGAGCTGGCAGACCGAAGCAGCACTCCGTATGCTGATGAATAATCTGCATCCTGATGTGGCGGAAAATCCCCATGAGCTGGTGGTCTATGGTGGCATTGGCCGCGCCGCGAGGTCGTGGAAAGATTTCGATCTCATCGTGTCGTCGCTCAAGTCACTGAATGATGATGAAACGCTGATCGTGCAATCGGGCCGACCTGTGGCGGTGATCAAGACGCATGAGAATGCACCACGTGTGCTGATTGCCAATTCAAATCTGGTGCCGCACTGGGCGACCTGGGATCATTTCAACGAACTCGATAAAAAAGGCCTGATGATGTATGGCCAGATGACCGCTGGTTCGTGGATATACATCGGCACGCAAGGCATTGTGCAGGGCACTTATGAAACCTTCGCGGAGGCAGGCCGGAAACATTACAACGGCAGCCTGAAAGGCAAATGGATTTTAACAGGTGGACTTGGTGGCATGGGCGGCGCACAGCCACTGGCAGCAGTAATGGCGGGAGCCTGTTGTCTTGCCGTGGAATGCGATGAAACCCGCATCGATTTTCGCCTGCGCACCAAATACGTGGATGAAAAAGCCAAGACACTCGACGACGCATTGGCCCTGATTGCGAGATGGACAAAAAACGGCGAAGCAAAGTCTGTTGGCCTTGTTGGCAATGCCGCCGATGTTTTTCCAGAACTTGTGAGCCGCATGAGGGCCGGTGGGCCGCGCCCAGACATTGTCACCGATCAGACTTCTGCCCATGATCCTTTGCATGGTTATCTGCCAATGGGCTGGACTGTTGCAGAGTGGAAAGCAAAACAGGAGAGCGATCCCAAAGCCGTTGAAAAAGCTGCCCGCGCCAGCATGAAGACCCATGTGACGGCCATGGTGGATTTCTGGAATGCCGGTGTGCCCACGCTCGATTACGGCAACAACATTCGGCAAGTGGCGAAAGATGAAGGCCTCGAAAATGCTTTTGCCTTCCCCGGTTTTGTACCCGCCTATATCCGCCCGTTGTTCTGCCGGGGCATCGGCCCTTTCCGCTGGTGTGCATTGTCGGGTGACCCTGAGGATATTTACAAAACTGATGCGGCGATGAAAAAGCTGTTTCCTGACAATGCGCATTTGCACCGTTGGCTTGACATGGCGCGTCAACGCATTGCGTTTCAAGGACTGCCTGCGCGCATCTGCTGGATCGGTCTTGGTGATCGTCACCGTGCGGGCTTGCTGTTCAATGACATGGTGAAGTCGGGTGAACTGAAAGCGCCGGTGGTGATTGGCCGTGATCATCTGGATTCAGGATCCGTCGCCTCGCCCAACCGCGAAACCGAAGCCATGAAAGACGGTTCAGATGCAGTGTCCGATTGGCCGCTGCTCAATGCGCTGATCAACACGGCAAGCGGAGCAACCTGGGTGAGCCTGCATCACGGTGGCGGTGTTGGCATGGGATTTTCCCAACATGCAGGCATGGTGATTGTGGCTGATGGCACCGAAGCAGCAGCCAAGCGTTTGGAGCGCGTGCTGTGGAACGATCCCGCCTCAGGCGTGTGGCGTCATGCCGATGCAGGCTATGGGGACGCGATTGCCTGTGCGCAGGAAAATGGCTTGCGGTTGCCGTTTTCGCTCGGAAATTGATCGCTGGTCGAAGTTGTCGTGCATGCTCACTACAAATTAACTGGGTGCTTGGCTCAGCGGCAAAGCGCTACCTTGACATGGCAGAGGTCACAGGTTCGATCCCTGTACCGCGCACCATTTCTTATTCTTTGATTTGCAGCAAATAGACCAGCACGGTGCAGACTGCGAACAGCAAAATGCTGAGTGATCTCCAAAACATGACAGGGTCTCGTTCGATCAGGGGTTTGTGCCGGGATGAAATCAAGCTGGAGTTTGGTTTGCGCAGATTTGTTGTGAAGGCCGACAAGGCTTCGGTGCGTTTTTCCGGATCAAGGTTCAGGGCATTTTCCAGGGCGGCGTCCATCCAGTCGGGAACGTCCTTTCGCAGTTCTGCGGCTGGAACATAACGTAGTTTTTTGATGGCAGATAACTTTGTAATGCCTTTTCCATAAGGCAAGTGTGCTGTCAACATTTCGTAAGTGATGACGGCGAGTGAAAAAATGTCTGAGCGATTTGAGCATGGTGTGCCGCGCAGATTTTCCGGTGCTGCATAGTCGGCAGTACCTGCCGGTGTTTGGTCCATACAATGGCCTTCATCGCTCCAACTGGCCGCCCGTGAAGATCCAAAGTCTATGATTTTTACCCCGCCTTGTGCATTGATCATGACATTTCCGGGTTTGAGGTCAAGATGCAGAACATCCCTGCGGTGCAGTGCGCGCAAACCAAGTGCAATCTGTTCAATAATGTCACGAACAGTTTCCAATTCGGGTTTTGGATTGTCATGCATCCATTGTTGCAGGGTCTTGCCTTCAAAATACTCCGTGACGTGATACAAAAAACGCCGGTGCGCAGTGGTTTGATAAAAGCGCAGCGTATTGGGACTGGGCAGAAGTCGACCCAGCCACTCTTCGCGCACGAAGGCTTCGATGTAAGCCGGGTCATCATTGAAGTTGGGAGATGGTGTCTTGATTGCAACCACAACATTGCTGCCATTTTCCCGTGCGAGATAAACTTGGCTGCGGCTGCTCTCCTGCAATGTTCTGATGATTTCATAATTATCGAGATGATCGCCCGCCGACAGGAGTTTTGGAAATGGGAGACGCAGTGCTGAAGCACTGTGACCATGTTCATCGACATTTCCAATATCGTTGATCTGAACGACCTGACAAGTGAGGTTATCAGTGCTGCCAATTTTGAATGCGGCATCAACAACAGCCTTTGAACATGCGGCGAAAGGCTCACGGTGTTCCAATGTCAATTTGAGTATTTCCGCAGGTGACAGGGCATCGTGAATTCCGTCGGTGGTGAGCAGGAACAAGTCACCTGCTTCAAGTGCCTCATGACGGTAGTCAATTTCAATATTCTGGCTGATACCGAATGAGCGCGATAAATGGTCAAGGCCGCCATTGAGTTTTACGCGATGATCAGTTGTGAGTTGTTCCAGTTTGTTGCTTCGAATGCGCCATATGCGACTGTCGCCTACGTGAAAGATGTGCGCCGAGCCAGACTTCAACACAATGCCAGAGAATGTGCTGACCATGCCGCGACCTTCAAAGTCAAGGCGTTGGCCTTGCGCGAATAGCCATGCATTGGTGGCCTTCAAAACAGTTGCCACCGATTTTTTGACGGTCCAACTTTCGTGCGTGGAATAATAGTCTTCGAGGAATGAGCGCACACAACATTCGCTTGCTTCTTTGGCCGCTTCACTTGACGACATGCCGTCAGCGATGGCGATCGCGACACCTTTGGCCGCCAGCAAATGCCCTTGCGGCACAACAATACCGTAGGAATCATCATTGCGGGACTTTCGCCCCGCAATGGATTGTTGACTGATGTCAAGTTTCAGTGCGTTGTCGCTCATGTCACATCAATAAAAGCTATGCTGCCATCCGGCATTTCTTCGGTGATTTGCCCCCGTGGATCTTCAATGAACAGCCATACGAAGGCAAGCGCAAGTGCCGAGCCAATGGCTGCTGCCAGAAACAGGGTTTGTGCATCGAATGACGCATAGATTGTAAGGAATATAACACCACCAACATTTCCGAAAGCCCCCACCATGCCGGCAATTTGCCCCGTCAAGCGGCGCTTGATCATGGGGAGCATGGCATAGACGGCGCCGTTTCCGGCATTGACAAACAGCGAACAAAACACAGTTGCCAATACAGCAAAAGCCAGACCTGAAGATTGGCCCATGTTGCTCATCGCGAAATAGCCAAGTCCGGTTCCAGCCAAACATAGAATCAGCACACGTTGACGGCCAAACCTGTCACTCAAATAGCCACCGATGGGGCGGGCAAAGAATGTTGTAAGTCCAAAACTTGCGCCCAAGAATCCCGCAACAGCGAGCGACAAACCGAAAGTATCCTTGAACAAGAGTGGCAGGACCGAGACGACTGCAAGCTCAGAGCCGAATGTCATGCAGTATACGACGTCGAGCACGGCCACCTGGCGGAATTTATAGGCATGGATACTGGCCAGAGGCTTCTTGAATATGGCCTTGTTGATGCGCCAGGTGTCATAAAGTTGTGCAGCATAGAGTGCAGCCAGTCCGACATGGATGACGTTCACGCTTCTCGCGGACAGCACGTTGAGCGCATCTGGTCCAAGTTTGTACGCCAACAGCGCCAATGTTGCTGCGATTGGTGCCTGCATGATGCAATAGAGAAAAAAGTCTGCTTTGCTGGTGACTTCCATCGCACCCATTTTTTTGGGGCTGAAATAGGTTGAGCCCTTCGGCATGTCGGTCACTGACACATAATAGATTGCAGCATAGGCCATGGACAACACGCCAGTGCAGCCAATCGCCCAGCGCCAACCATCTGGGCCACCAAAAGCCATTGCGATTGCTGGCAAAGTGATTGCCGCTGCGGCAGAACCAAAGTTGCCCAGCCCCGCATAAAGCCCTTGCGCCAAACCTGTTTCGCGGGCGGGATACCATTCACCAATTATACGAATGCCAACAACAAAGCCCGCGCCAACAAAGCCAAGCAGGAACCGCGTGATGGCGAGTGATGTAAAGTCCTGTGCCAATGCAAAGGCGATGCAGATGACACCGGATATTGCAAGCGAGGCCGAGAACATGATACGCGGCCCAAGCTTGTCGACCAACACCCCAACCAGGATACGCGCAGGTATTGTCAGTGCCACATTCAACGTGAGCAGTGCTGCCACTTCTTGCTTGCCCAAGCCAAAACTGTCGCGAATCGACGCCATCAACGGCGCGTGGTTGAACCACACAACGAAGCTGACGAAAAACGCCAGCCAGCTGAAATGTAGGATGCGTATGCGGGGCTGCAAACTGAAAAATGCAAAGCGTGTTTGAGAGGCGGTGGTCATCGAATTCTCCTTCGTGCATGTTGCGTCGCAAGAGAGGTGCCACATTGGAAATCGCAGAAACAAATCGGCAAGCTACTGATATTTATAGATTTATCAATTTGATCAAATACTGAACAATAATTGCACTGCCTGTAATAAACGCAGCATGAAGAGCATTATGCCTATTAATTGTGCGCTGCAATAAATCTCTGCTGCCTGCCGGATTTCGAGGGCGTGCAACTAAACATAATAATATCATTGCGTTAGATGAAATCCAGAAGGTTAAAATCAGTCTGGCACGACGCTTGCTCCCTTTAAAATGATAATTGCTGCGACGCACAAAGCTGGCATGGCTTGGCTGTAGTTAGGGAGACTTTGCGATGAAGAAGCCAAAACTCGTCATCATAGGCAATGGCATGGCACCGGGACGCATGCTGGAGCACTTGTTTGAACTTGCGCCCGACACCTACGATGTCACCATTTTCAACGCTGAACCCCGCGTCAATTACAACCGCTTGATGCTGTCGCCAGTGTTGTCCGGCGAGAAGACCTATGAGGACATCATCACCCATGGTGATGATTGGTATGCCAAGCATGGTGTGACGCTGCACAAAGGCCGCAAAGTTGAAGCGATTGATCGTATCGCAAAAACCGTGACGGCCGCCGATGGCACCACTGCGTCTTATGACACGCTGGTTATCGCCACTGGCTCAGTGCCGTTTGTCATTCCGGTGCCCGGCCATCAATTGCCGGGTGTCGTCACCTACCGCGATCTCGACGATGTTGACAAAATGCTGGCCGCCGCCACGCCGGGTGCCAAGGCCGTGGTCATTGGTGGTGGACTGCTGGGTCTTGAAGCGGCCGCGGGCTTGAAGATGCGCGGCATGGATGTGACGGTTGTGCATCTCATGCCCACATTGATGGAGCGCCAACTTGATCCGCCCGCCGCTTATTTGCTGGAGCAGGCGTTTGAAAAACGCGGCATCAGCATTCGCACCAAGTCCAACACCCACTCCATTCTGGGCGACTGCAAAGTCACAGGCCTGAAACTTGAAGATGGCACCGAACTGCCGTGCGGCATCGTTGTGATGGCAGTCGGCATCAGGCCTTCAACGGCACTTGCCAAGGCCAGCGGCATCACTACCAATCGCGGCATCATGGTTGACGACCAGATGCGTACCAATGATCCCGCTGTTTTTGCCCTGGGTGAATGCGCTGAACATCGCGGCGTGGTCTATGGGCTTGTGGCCCCCCTTTACGAAATGGCACGCACCCTCGCAGAAATCATGTCAGACAAGCACGCGGCCTATGGTGGCTCCTTCATGTCCACCAAACTGAAAGTCACAGGCGTTGATCTCTATTCCGGAGGCGATTTTGCGGAAGCCACGGACCGGGAGGAAGTTGTGCTGCGTGATGCGTCGCGCGGCGTATACAAACGGCTTGTCCTGAAGGAAAACAAAATCATCGGCGTGGTGCTCTATGGTGACACCGGGGATGGTCCGTGGTTCTTCGACAAATTGAAAAAGGGCGAGGACATTTCCGAACAGCGTGAAATGCTGATCTTTGGCCAGGCCTATGCGGGAGGGTCCCCCCTGGACCCTACGGCGGCCGTTGCAGCCTTACCGCCTGACGCAGAAATCTGCGGCTGCAACGGCATTTGCAAGTCAAAGATCACTGACGCGATTTCAGCCAAGGGGTTGACATCCATCGATGATGTGCGTGCCCACACCAAGGCTTCTGCCTCGTGCGGTTCCTGCACGGGACTGGTAGAAAAACTTCTCGTGCTGTCGCTGGGTGAGGGCTATCAACCCAGCGCCGTGCTGCCCCTGTGCAAATGTACCGACCTCGGCCACGCTGATGTGAGGCGCTTGATCGTTGCAAAACAGATCCAGTCAATTCCGGCACTCATGCAGGACCTCGAATGGAAAACCTCGTGTGGCTGTGCCAAGTGCCGCCCTGCCCTGAACTACTATCTCATCGCCGAATGGCCGGGCGTTTATGAGGACGACAACCAGTCGCGCTTCATCAATGAACGCGTCCATGCCAACATCCAGAAAGATGGCACCTATTCCGTGGTGCCGCGAATGTGGGGCGGCATGACCAGTGCGAAGGAATTGCGGGCAATTGCCGACGTGGCAGACAAGTTCAACATTCCCGCCGTCAAATGCACAGGGGGCCAGCGCATCGATCTCCTGGGGGTGGAAAAGGAAGACTTGCCCGCTGTCTGGTCTGATCTCAACGCCGCCGGCATGGTCTCAGGTGCGGCCTACGCGAAAGGTTTGCGCACTGTGAAGACATGTGTGGGTTCAGAGTGGTGTCGCTTTGGCACGCAAGATTCAACGGGGCTTGGCATCAAGCTGGAGAAATTCATGTGGGGGTCGTGGACGCCCGCGAAGTTGAAACTCGCAGTCTCCGGTTGTCCACGCAATTGTGCCGAAGCCACGTGCAAGGACATTGGCGTGATCTGTGTCGACTCTGGTTATGACATTCACTTTGCAGGAGCGGCAGGCCTTGACATCAAGGGCACGGAATTGCTCTGCCATGTCGACACGGAAGACGGTGCCATTGAAATGATCGCAGCCCTCACACAGCTCTACCGTGAACAGGGCCACTATCTTGAACGCATCTACAAATGGGCCAGGCGTGTCGGAGTTGCCTCGATCAAGCAGAACATTGTCGACAACGCCGAAAAGCGCAGTGTTTACTTCGAGCGTTTCAAGCATTCCCAGTCCTTCCTGCAAATTGATCCGTGGGCGGAGCGCGTTGCAGGCAAGGACGCCCACGAATTTGCGCCGATGCGGTCTTTCCCCACATTGATGGCGGCGGAGTAATCTTGATCATGGAATGGATAGACGTTGGCCGGGTTGAAGATGTGCCGTTGCGCGGGTCCCGGGTGATTGAAACGCCGCTCGGCGACATCGCGATTTTCAAGTCAGCCGCCGGGAGGATTTTTGCGTTGCGGGACAAATGCCCGCACAAGGGTGGGCCGTTGTCGCAAGGCATCGTGCATGGCGATTCAGTCACCTGCCCCTTGCACAATTGGGTGATCGGGCTGGAAACCGGCGAGGTGAAAGGCCCGGATCAGGGCTGTGCACGCAAAGTGGCGGCAGAGATCAAAGACGGCATCATTTTTCTGCCCGCCTCAGTCGTGAGCCTCGAAATCGCGTGAAGGAGCAGCCCACCATACGTACAACCTGCCCCTACTGCGGCGTTGGCTGCGGTGTTTTGGCGAGGCGTAATGCAGCAGGCAGCGTGACCATCACGGGCGATCCTGATCACCCCGCAAACTTTGGCAGGTTGTGTTCCAAAGGCATGACGCTGGCTGAAACCCTCGGCCCTGGACAACACCTGCTACACCCCCGCATTGGCAATGAGAATGCCAGTTGGGACGCTGCGACTGAATTGGTGGCATCAAAATTTTCCGAGGCTGTCCGTGATCATGGTCCAGATAGTGTGGCCTTCTATGTATCCGGGCAATTTTTGACCGAAGACTACTATGTCGCCAACAAGCTGATGAAGGGCTTTGTCGGTTCCGCCAATATCGAAACAAATTCGCGCCTGTGCATGGCCTCTGCCGTTGCTGGCCACAAGCGGGCTTTTGGTGCTGATATTGTTCCGTGCAATTATACTGATCTGGAAACCGCTGATCTCGTGGTGCTCGTCGGTTCCAATCTGGCGTGGTGCCATCCCGTCCTGTTTCAGCGCCTGCAAGCAGCGCGGGAAAAACGCGGCAGCAAACTTGTGGTCATTGATCCCCGCCGCACCATGACGGCGGAATGTGCCGATCTGCATTTGCAAATCAAATCTGGTTCGGATGTATCGCTGTTCAATGGACTGTTGCAAAACCTTTACAGCCGGGGCGAGATTGACTCGCGTTTTGTGTTTGCCAAAACCAATGGGCTTGCCGAAGCGCTGATTGTCGCCAACCAGCACACGGATGATCGCGTCGTCGCAGACACCGGTTTGCTGCCCGCCCAACTGCACGCCTTCTATGATCTTTTTGCCGCACACGCCAAATCCGTCACGGCTTATTCCATGGGTGTGAACCAGGCTGCCGATGGCACCAACAAGGTCAATGCCATCATCAATTGCCATTTGCTGACAGGCCGCCTAGGCAAGCCAGGGGCAGGACCATTCTCCATCACCGGCCAACCCAACGCCATGGGTGGGCGCGAAGTGGGCGGCCTTGCCAACATGTTGGCGGCCCATATGGATATCGACAACGCAGCCCATCGCGCTGCTGTTCAAGACTTTTGGCAATCGCCACGCATTGCACAGAAAACTGGTTTGAAAGCCGTCGATCTGTTTGATGCGTTGCATGATGGCAAGATCAAGGCCCTGTGGATCATGGCCACAAACCCGGCAGTGAGCATGCCCAATTCAACGCACATTGGCGAGGCGCTGAAAGGCTGCCCCTTTGTCGTTGTTTCTGATGTAACAGCAAGCACAGATACGGCAGCATTTGCCCATGTGCTGCTGCCTGCCAAGGGCTGGGGCGAGAAGGATGGCACCGTCACCAATTCCGAACGCCGCATTTCACGACAACGCGCCTTCATGCCAACATCTGGCGAAGCAAGGGCAGATTGGCGCATCATGTGTGACGTGGCACGGCACATGGGTTTCAGCGGGTTCGAGTTTGAATCACCGGCAGATATTTTTGCCGAACATGCCGCGTTGACTTCAGTATTGAACAGCGGCAGCAGGTTGCTCGACCTGACAGACATTGCGTCACTTGACTATGACACCATGGCACCGCAGCAGTGGGGCGGCCCGCAACCCTTCGCCAAACCCAAATTTGAAACGCCGGATGGCAAGGCGCGGTTTGTTGCCACGCCCATGGCAGGGGCCACCTTAGCCGCCAGCCATGCTTTCACATTGAACACCGGACGCATTCGCGATCAATGGCATACCATGACGCGTACGGGACTGGTGCCCAGATTGTTTGACCATCGCGCCGAGCCCTACATTGAAATCCATCCCACGGATGCCAAGGGGCTGAACTTGAAGCACGCCGAACTCGCAACTGTGAAGGGCCCGCATGGGTCATCGGTGGTTCGCGTGCTGATCTCAAAATCCGTTTGCATCGGCAGTGTTTTCCAGCCCTTGCATTGGAGCAGCGGTTTTGCATCTGCCGCCAAAGCCAATGCAGCAACGCTTGCTGTGGTTGATCCCGTCAGTGGTCAACCGGCATTCAAATCCGCGCCTGTTACTGTCCAGCGTTTTCCGGCCCAGTGGTTTGGCTTTGGTGTGATGACAGGACAAGCGAAACCCCGGTTTGATTATTGGGCCATCCGGCCTTTGCCCAGCGGACAATCGTTTGAGTGTGCCGGACTTGAGCAGCCGGAAAACTGGCAAGCATGCCTGGCGCCCTTGATTGACCTTGATGATGCCGGCTTCGAAGTATCACAACTCACGTCCAGTTCGTCGAAGGCCTTCCGGTGTGTGGCGCTGCGCGGAGGCAAATTGCAATTTGCCTTTTTCGCCAGCGAAATCCCCGTGCCAGCCAGCCGCCACTGGTTGCAGCAAATCGTGGGAACGGAGGTTGTTGCCATGCAGGTTCTCGCTGGCAGGCCTGCAACTGCCATCGCCGACTTCGGCCCGATTGTATGTTCTTGCAATGGCGTCGGTCGCATGCAGATCAGCGCCGCCGCCATTTTGCAACCCAATGCATCGCTCTATCAAATATGTGAACAGACGAGAGCCGGCATGGGCTGCGGCTCTTGCCGGCCAGAGGTCCAGAAAATTATCCGTGAGTCACAATGCACTGAAATTTCCCGCGTGGGGTGACCCGTTCAGGCTCACTGTTTGGCTTTGATATTTTGCCACTGGCTTTGATGGCAATATGGGCTTAGCCTTTTGCCCACCATGGAACCTGAATTGCCCGAACCCGTAATCCGGACCATTGCGATGCCCGCCGATACCAATCCGTCCGGGGATATTTTTGGTGGCTGGTTATTGGCCCAGATGGATCTTGCGGCGGGCAATGCGGCAGCGCGTCGGGCCCGGGGCCGTTGTGCCACGGTGTCTATCGACAAAATGAGTTTTCTCACACCTGTGCAAGTTGGCGATGAAGTGACGCTTTATGCCAACCTGATCAAGGTGGGCCGCACTTCCATGCAGTTCCAGGTCGAGGCCTGGCGAAGGTCGCGGGATGGTGATGACCGCGTCAAGGTGACAGAGGCGACATTTACATTTGTGGCGCTGGACAGCGGCGGCAGACCACGCACCGTGCCGCCGTGAAGCTGGATTAGAACTTTCCGATGGCGTTGATGAAAATGCCGTGATCGTCTGCGGTCAGGTCTGAGAGTTGGTCGGAGAAGCGGCCGAAATTATAGCCAAGGCCAACCTTGAAGTTTTCGCCGACGTGGCGATAGACGGCGGCCAATGTGCCAAATTGTGTGCTGTCGCTGGTGGGCACCCAAAGCATGCGGCCTTCCAGCAGGACTTCCCATTCACGGTCGATGTTCACGTCACCGCGCAACACTGCGAGGTGGGCAATGCTGTTTTCCCAGTTGCCGCCAGCGCGGGCGCGGGTTTCGCCATAGCGAACGCCATATTTGGCACCCACAGAAAAAACGTCACTGAGGTCATAGATGGCATCAGCCGAAAAGATGTGGCTGCGCTGGTAATCGCCATTGGTGGTGCCGTCCACAGTAACCTGATCCGTACCCGGAAGATCATAGAGATAGGTATATTTGACCAGGGCATTCAGCCGGTCATCTTCGACGGGGCGATAGGCAAAGCCAATGGAACCCTCCACATAGTCGCCATCGCGGGTTGAAACCGAGGCTTCGGTAAACACTGCATCAAGGTTGGCGAGAAGCCGCCAGTTTTCATTGGCGCGCCAGTCCACAGTTGCTTCCAACAGATAGGCATCGAGATCGCCCTTGGTCGGATCATCGGAGGAATCGCGACGGGCCTCGGCCTTCAAACGGGCGAGATTGCCGTCGGGATTGCGGTAGCTGAGGTTGAGGCTTGCGGCCTTGCGGTCGAAATCCACATTGGTGGAGACATGGCCCAGCTCAAAGGCGGCACCCATCGACCAGTTTTCCATGGCTTTGTAATCAATGCCATAGGTCTGTGCGAGGGTGCGCTTCAGGCCGAACAGGTCGTAGCTGTCCTCGACATAGAAGGAAAGTTCGTCGCTGACTTTCTGGCGACCACCGAAAATGAAGTGCCCCAGATCTGATCCTGAAAATGTTGAACCAAAACTTGAATCAAGATCGCGGTAGGGATCAAGTTCATAGCCGACGTAATATTTTGAATCGGCATTGGGTGCGTAGACCAATTTGGCCAATCCGCCCGGACCCTCGCTGCCAATGGAGGCTTCGGCTTCAAGCGAAACTTTCTCGCTGAGATCGGTTTTGATGCCGGCCCCAATGCGGTCATCGCGATGGCGGTTCTTGGTGCGATAAGCCGTGGCCTGGCCAAACACATAGGTCAGTGTGTCTTCGTCAACTTGATGGCTGACCTTTGCCCCAAGGTCGAGTCGATTGCCTTTTTCGCCAGTTGTCGCGGTTGTTGTGGACTTCAGGGTTTCCTTGGCAAACACATCGAGGCTGGTTTGGTCGGTGAGTTTCTGGCTGATGATGGCTTTCAATGCCCGGTCCGTTGCCTTGCCACCACGTGACTGGGTGCCTTCAAGGCCGAGAGAGGTTTTCTCACTCACCTCGATTTTCGAGGCGATGCGAATATCTTCCTTGCGGTCAGTCACTTGATTGTCGAGGGTGGAAAAACCTTTCTGGCGATAGGCATAATTGGCTTCAAGGTCGCCCTTCAGGGCACCGCCTGTAATGTCTTCAAGATTGGCCTTGGCCTCCGCACCCCAGGCTTTGGCTTTTTTACGTCCGCCTGCGAGAGGCGCAATGTCGGTAAAGGTCAGGCCGCCATCAACCGAAGTTGAAAAGCCAAATCCATTGCCCCGCGACTGGGCCACATGGAGATCAAGATAGGTTTTTTCAGTGGCCTGCAAGCGCACGTCAGCACCGCCCAAAGTCAGATCGGCTTCACCGGAATAATCGCGCATGGCCGTCACGCCAACGCGTACATGCCTGCCGAGCCATTGATGGGCACGCCCGCCCGCCACATAGCCTTTTACGTCAGTGGTGGCGGGCGTATATTCATAGTTGACGACGAGATAGGCATGTTTGCCGGCAGACGATGAGGCCAGTGGCGCATTGAGCAGGATGACACCTTGTGAATAATCGAACTCATAGTCGGTGCCAATTTTGAGAGTGGATTTGCTGATCACGAATCCGGTGACAGGATCACGCAACTCGATGCTGACGGCTTCAGTGCCTTGGGTGATGTCCTGGTGCTTGAGGAAATAGGCTGAGCCACCTGTGCCGCGCAGGATGTCGTTCTGTTCAAGTGTCCCTGGCTCTGCGGCATGGACGGAAATTTCTGTGGACCGCGTGCCATCCAGCATCAGGCGCCCGGACTTGTAGACGCCCTGTGCCCCATAAAGTGAACGCTGATTGGTCAGAAACTTGTTGCCGTTGATATAGGCCTTGTAGTTGCCCCACATCACATGGCTGTCATCTTTCTGGAGCTTTACGTAGAAGTGGCCAGAGGTTGGTGCATCTTCGATGGACGTCGAGTCGTCGCCATAGACCGGATAATAATCATCGGGGTCGATGCGCTTGAGGAAGCGGCGCGGGTCTTTTTCATCCATGCGCTTGAGAATATGGCGCACGTCATGCTCGCCCGTATCCAGTGCAGCGGTCAGCAACATGCTGCCCTTGATCTTGCCTTTCAGATAGAAGGCGAGACGGCCCTTGTTGTAGACACCCTCGAATTCGCCAGGATGGCTTTTCTTCATGTCCTTGTTGGCAAAGCGTTTGCCAAGAGTCAGGTCAGCAAGACCGACATAGAACCAGTCGGTGGTGGGAATGTTGATTTGACGAGTAAAATCAAGCGTGTTCTTGCCGGAACCCCTGACTTCCACATCAATTGCATGATCACCCGGCGGCAGAATGCGCTGGATCAGGAAGTTGCCATCGGCATCCAGCGGAACGCTTTCGCCAAAAGCCCGCACTTCACCTTGCTTGTCAACACCGCGGCCATAAACCGTGACAGCTCCACCCTGCACGGGAATATTGCGAACGGCCGTATGGTCTTCATTGAGGCCCGTGGGTGCTTCATTTTTGAAAGCAGGATTCTGGCCCGGACCGTCTTCCACATTTGAATTGAACGCGGGATCGACATGGGCTGGCGTGAGGGGCCGCGCCAGGGTTTCGTCGTAGCGGTCTTCGCTGTCAAACACCCTGAGGACATAGGAAATCTTGTCCGTGGCATCGAAGGGAACTTGCCAGAAAGCCTTGCCTTCGCTGTCGAGAGGCAAACGGGCAATGACACCACTACGGCTGCCGTCATAACCAGTGATGACGATTTCAGCCCGCGACACCCATGAGGCATAATTCAGGCTGGCCTGGAATTCCAATGTATCGCCCGGCACATATTTATTTGATGCTGGAACAGTATACACATTCAGCATGGGTCGCACGTCAAGACCATCGAACTTGACCTGGATATCTGCCTCGTCGATTTCAACATCGGTGCGACGCTGTTTGTCGGCCAAGGTTGCCGAGCCTGCAATGACTTCGCCGTCAACACTCAAGGAGAAACCATCGCCATCAGCCAGGGATGCGGTATCCTCGGGCGTTTCGGTATTTTCGCCGACGCCTGTGTCACGGGTTGATGAATCATCCAGCACCTTGCCGCGCACCGCCATTCCACATTCAAAGTCTGGTGGACATGGTTCTTCAATTGGGGCTGCATTGGCGGCAGACAACAGTGAACCAACGGCCATACAGCCCACAGCGACGGAACCCAGCAGGAAAGCGCGGAGTGTCATGCCCGACTTCATTGCGAATGACTTTCTCATTGTAGTGCCCCCTGCTGCTTGCCAAGGAGCAGACGTTGTTCAACCGGCAGCTTGTAACGTCCGCCCTTTTCATGCCAGCTTGCAGCAATGAATTCCGCGATCAGCTTGAGGCGGCGCGATGCAATGGCTTTGCCTTCGCTGCCCAAGTGATATTGCAGACGCACGACTGATGGTTCTGCATCCAGCACATCAATCAATTTCAGAATGGCGGCTTTGAGATTGGGCGAGACAGCGATGCCGCCTGTTGCAAAAACCTTGTCAGTAAGATCAAGCTTGATGACGCGGGAAATCGATGCGCCAAAATTGATCTTAGACAGCTTGCCGCGGGTCAGGCGCACCACACGGGGATTTTCCGTGGTCAGGCGATAGCCCGATGGCAGGCTGCGTGGATCGACTTTCAGAATGAAGTTGGAACCCGTCCTGGCATCGGGAACATCGGCACAGGCAATGTGGAACTTGCCGTTCTTGTCGGTGGTGATCAACGTGCCATTGACGGTTACCACACGAACGCCGGGCAAGCCGCGTTCTGGAATGTAAGGTGATGTTGCCGCATCCTGAATGCCGTTGCTGTTGGCATCATCAAAGACTTTGCCAATGATGTCGCCACAGTCGAAGACCGGATCAGGCCTGACTTCAATCGTGGCCTTGGCTTCGGCCACGACTGTTCCATTGGGATGGATGAGTTTTGCCCAGTTGGTTAAAGGCCCGTCAATGGCTGAAGCATTGACGACGGCGCGCAAGGTGATGGTGATGTTGTTGGCGATTGGCGTGATGTTGCTGAAGGTCAGCCTGCGGCCCGATACCAGCGGATCAACGTCAACACCGTTGACGATGGCTGAGTTCGGCACATAGCTCAGGCCACCTGGCAATTGGTCGATGACATCGGCTGGCGTGAAGACAACCGAAGTTGCCTTGATGGTGAAGGTGATGGTTTCACCAAGTTTGACCACGGATTTACTGGCGGTTTTGGTGAATGTCGGCCGCACGAAGGGAAGTCCCGTGATGGTGGGGTCATCGTTGTTGCCAGAAGTGCCTGAATCGTCGTTGGTCGGCGTTGGTTGGCCGTCGACGATAGCTGTTGAAGAGGCAATGGCCTGGTTTCGTACTTCGCCTGCGTTGATATCGGCCTGGGTCAATTCGTAATCATTGGCGGAGCATGTTGTGTTTTCACCCACATCAAGCGTGGTGAGGACGCAAGTGATGCTCGACAATTTTGTATCGGTGACCTTGATGTTGCTCAACGACACGTTGCCAAGATTGGCGACGGTGAACGCGTAGGTGATGGTATCACCCAGATTTGCGCCAGTCGGTGATGTGACATCGTTGAACTTCGCCTTTTTCACAATGCTGATGCGCGGCACGGCGGTCAATGGAACGCGGGTTGGCGTGTCATTGCCGGCATCGGTGCCTGACGTGTCAGATGTGGTTTGCGGCACACTTTGAGGATTCTGGTAGCTGCCTGTGGCAGTGGCGCTGTTTTCGACAAAGCCTGCTGAAATGTCAGCGGCAGTAATTGTGTATTCGGCCTTGAACGTGGTGCTTTCGGAATTGTCCGGCAGCAGCTTGGCAATTGGCCCGCCTTGCAGGACGATATTGGCCAGCGTGTCGACCAGCGTGATGTCGGTCAAGGTCACGTTGCCCGTATTGCGTATGACAAAGCTGTAGGAGATCTTGTTGCCGGGTACGGGTGGTGAGGCGAGGCCGGAGACATCAGCCAGCTTGACCACGGTCATGGCAGCAGTCTGGGTCAGTGAGGTAATGGTCTTGTCATTTTCACCCGGTCCCGGCCCCGGGGTTTGCGGATCAGAGAGGTCGGTGACAGGTATGCCGTTTGGTGGTGTGCCAGTGGCAAGGGCCTGATTTTCAACCTGTCCGGCATCAAGATCAGCCTGCACCAAGGTGTAGGTTCCGGTGCAGGCAACAGTGATTGCAGGCGCCAGACTTGTCGAAGGACATGCGATGGCAGCAAGCTTGTCATCGGTCACAGCAACGGGATTGAGGGTGACGTTGCCCTGGTTGGTGATTGCGAAGTTATACTGGATCGTGTCACCAGCATCAGGACCATTGCCGTCAACGTCAACCAGGGGCGACGCGGTCTTGACCAGGCCGACCAGGGCGACTTGTGGCACCAGGGTTTGGGTTTCTGTATCATTGGTGGCGTCGGTGCCTGAGGTATCAGAGGTGGTAATGCCATTCGGTGCAGCGCCCGTTCCCGTGGCAGTGTTATCAACCCGGCCTGCATCAAGATCAATTTGCGTTAAGGTGTAGGTTCCGCTGCAGGTGGTGTTGGCACCTGGTGTTAGCGTGAGTACCGGACAATTGACGACGGGTAGTTTGTCGTCGGCAATTGCAATGTCGTTCAGTGTCACGTTGCCCGTATTGGCGACGAGGAAGCTATACTCAATGGTATCGCCAGCATCCGCCAGCGCTGCATTGGCACCGCCCGACGAGGTGGGAACGCCTGCTGATTTCACAACCGTCATGCGGGCAGTTTGCGGCAGGGTTGTTTGGGTCGGTGTGTCATTGGTGGCGCCGGTGCCTGAAACATCTGTTGAGTTTTGACCATCTGGTGCGATGCCGGAACCAATGGCGGTGTTTTCCAGTGAGCCCAGATCAAAGTCAGCCTGCACAAGTGTGTAAGTGCCTGTGCAAGTGATGCTTTCCATAGGTGCCAAAACATTGACCGGACAGGTGATCAATGGAATTTTTGCATCGGTAATGCTGATGGGTGTCAGTGTAACATTGCCTATGTTTTGCAACACGAATTCATAGGCAATTGTGTCGTCAGCATCGGTCATCGCGGCATCGAGACCAAGTGTCGTTGTGGGCGTTCCTGCGGTTTTGACGAGGGTAATACCGCCGCTGCGCGGAACGGCCGTCACTGTTGGAATGTCGTCAGTGATGCTGCCACCTGAGGTGTCTTGAACGGGGGTGTGGCCAGGCGAGGTTCCGGTTACGCGGGCCGTGTTTGTGACACTGCCTGCATCAACATCAACTTGCGTCAGGATATAGGTCGCCGTGCAGACTACGCTGCTGGCCGGTGCAATGGTGGTTTGCGGGCAGGAAACTGCGCCGACTTTCACATCAGTTATTGCAATGCCTGAGAGTGTGACATTGCCCAGATTGCTGACGTCAAAGCTGTATTGGATGGTATCGCCCAAGTCTGGCCCATTGCCATCGGCATCACTGATGGCACTGGCCGATTTGACCAATGCGACAGCTGCTGAGCCGACAATGGCTGTTGTTGTGGGAGTATCGTTGGTTTCAGAAGTGTCTGACGTATCGCTGGCACTCGAACCATCCGGAGCGCGACCGGCAGTCGTGGCTGTGTTGTCAACTCCGCCAGCATCCACGTCAGCCTGGGTCAGTTGGTAAGTGCCATTGAAAGTCACAGCCTGGCCAGGTGCCAGTGTGGCAACGAGTGCCGGCGTGATGCTGCCGGTCAACAGATCGGCGGGCTGTTCGATGTAGGCCAAGGCCATTGGTGTTTCCACCAATTGCGTAACGGCAAGACTGCGCGACCAGAAGTGCAGCGTGGCAACCGCGTTGATGCGACCGGCAGCAATATCAGCATCGGTTAGCGTGTAGGAATAGACAGCTGGCAGGATATAGGTCGCATTGGCTTGCAGGATTTCAATGCCGGAGCCAAGCAGCTCGGCTCCCGTTTGATCTGCTGAAATCGCCGTCAATGGACCTTCACCCGCATTCACGACTGTGAAGTAGATGCCAAGTTTTTCACCAGCAGCAAGTGGCGTTGCATTAGTTTGCAGGCGGACAAGCGAGCGCTTGACTGACAAGGCCGTGGTAATATCTGGCGTCCCCGGACCTTCACCAAACAGCGCTTCAGAGATTTGTGCGGGCAAGGATTTCTTTTCCGGTTGGGCCAGGGGCTCCACCAGTTTGCTGGTCGACGCTGTGGTCAGTGGATCGTAGCCTGTGGCAGCCATGGCAAGCAGTGTGGCAGCAGCATTGCCGCCTTCCAGTGTGGCAAGGCCAACCAGCGGATCGTTGATGGCAACATTCGTCAAAGTGACGTTGCCTGTATTGCGGGCAGTGAAGGTATAGTTGACGGTGTCGCCCTCATCGGGGCCATTGCCGTCGGCATCGGTAATGCCATCGCTGGTTTTCAGCAAGGTCATGGAAGGATTGGCAGGCAAAGTCTTGTCAGTTGGCGTGTCATTGCCAAAGTCGGTGCCTGAGGTGTCCGTG
>JANOXA010000102.1:0-4339 GCA_031418195.1 Hyphomicrobiales bacterium
GGTAGGTCGGCTGCAAAATTGCCATGTCGTCATAACCATTGACGAACAGGTCGTTGTACATGTTCTCGGCACTGTACTTTTCAAATTTGTCCTTCGGCCAACGCTCTTCAGCTGGGCTCAGACCATTGTGATAAGCATAAAAGCATTCGATAAACTGTTTGCCATGGACGTTTTTCTGATTGGCAGGGCTGCCATCCCAAAAGTGGGTGTGACCGTCGATGACGAATATCTCTTCGCCGTTGGCTGTTCTGTACATTTCATTCCTCCCTTGTGGTGACGCAGCGTTTTTTGCTCTTGTCTGAAAGTGGAACGGCATATCTGCCGTTCCACTGTTTTTTGAATTGATTAAACGATGTATTCCATCATCTCATTCATGTCACCGAAGCAGATGATTGTATTGTCATCAACCATGACCATACGACCATAATGTGTCGATGTCGAAATTTCGAACAGATGCGGGGTCATTTCACGGCCGAGCTCTTCTGAGATTTCGTCCATTTTGAAAATCATCTTGCCGTCACCGTCGATGCGGATCATGGCAGGCATGAAAGTCACAGATGTATTCTCGTGACGGCCCATCACCGCAGCAATGGCGCGGGCTTCGACGCTGTCATTCATGGTGACGCCGCATTGGAACGATACTGTGTCCTTGAACTCAATATCTTTCATGGCTTTGAAAATATTGGTGGGTTCTTGCAACATGTTTGTCTCCTTAGATGCTATTTTTTCAGTTCTTGATGACGGGTTATTTCAGGCTGGCTGGAACTTTGAGGTTGAGCTCAGCAGCAATGCCCTTGATGCGGTTCTTGGCACGCTCAAGTGAGTCAGCAAAAGTGACGACCTTGACTCGCGGTTGCGACCAGATGGGTTGCAACTGGTTGGCAGCAGCAAGCGCCAAATCAACGTGCTTGGCAAACCATTTGTTGAACAATGTTGTATTGGCTTTACCGTGCTCTGGATCGACATCGAGCAAATGGAACAACTCCACGGTATTTGCGAGGTTGCGCTCATAGTCGGCTTCCGCAGCGGAAACCACAGCCGGTGTGATGAAGTCATTCTGGGCTGCTGCAGCTTGCATCAGGAAGCCTGAACGGAACAATTCTCCAACCAAGGGTTCAAACACCAGGTTGGTGGCAAAATACTGCTCGAGGTAATCATCTGAACCCATGATGGTTTCAATTGATTTGCGTGTGCCCTGCCAAATTGGATCTTCCATCCAAAATTTCTTACCGGCAGCATTGTCGAAACCTTCAATATCAAGGCCAATTTCGCTCAGATACAGCGTCAGGTCTTGGGCAAAGCGCAACTTGTAAGATGAGTTGGTGAGAATGGCGTTGTTGATCATCTGGGTATAACCATAACGCTGGGCCTGCATCGTGGAAGTTCCGAGACCAAATTCGGCGTGCTTGTAGGCACCCAGATGGTTTTGCAGAATTTTTACCCAAGCCTTGTCGAAGCGTGCGGGTGCACCAGATTTGCGGCCATTTTCGATGGTGTTTTGCACCATGCCACAGATGGTGGATTGACGTTGATAATGGGTGCGTTCCCATTCCTGGTCGATGGCGCGGAATTGGTGCCAATTTGTGGCTTTTGCCGATGTCCAATCCTTGGAATAGGTGGGTGTGCCATCAGGGAAAGAGATGATCCAATCCTGCAGCAAATAGCGTTCTGGATCGGGTTGAACGTCAACCGTCATGTCTTCGTAATGGCTGGCTTTGCGGCCTTTCGGCTCAAAGTAGTTGTACTTGCGGCTGTCGGAGCCTGGAAAAACGGCTGATCCTGCTGCACCCGATTTAATTGGTGCGGTGGCTTTTTGTGGCTGTGCGCTCATATTATCCTCCCAAGTGGTTCAGTTGATTTTGCGATGTTTAGGAAAGTGCCGTCACCGCGTTGCCGGCGTAAATTTTTCGAAATAGATATGTTCGGGTTCAACCCCGTTCATTTGTAGAACTGGCAAGAGGGCATCGATCATCGGTGTGGGGCCACAACCGTAGGCATCGATTTTACCTTCCAGTTTTTCTTCACGTAAATGACGCAGTACAACTTCGTGAACAAAACCCGTTTCGCCATCCCATTTGTCTTCATCGGTGGCGTGAGACAGGGCGGGAATGAATTTGAAATCCTTGAGCCTTGTCGCAATAGCCGCCAATTCTTCGAGATAAAAAAGATCGGCGCGTGTGCGAGCGCCGTAAAAAAACCGGATCGGGCGCTGTTCGCCGCTGGCAATGTGGTCTGACAGGATCGACCACAGTGGCGACATGCCGGAACCACCGCCGATGAGCAACATCGGGCCGGGCCGGGCTTCCCGCCTAAAGCAGGTGCCATAGGGGCCCTTGGCCAAGATGCGGTCCCCGACATTGAGGCCACCGTCAAGCAAAGAAGAAAAAGCGCCGTTGGGATATTTCTTGATGATAAATTTCAGTTTTGTGGGTTCACCCGGCGCATTCGCCATGGAGAAGGCCCGCGTGATGGATTTGTCTGGCAGGGTCAAATCGACATATTGGCCGGCCCAAAATTTCAGGGGCTTTTCAATTTCAATTTCCAGCAACCGGATGTCGTGGGTCAGCGCACTGATCGCAACCAGTTTGCCGCCAAATTCTTTGACCGCGATGGAGCGGCTGAGGAGGTCTTCGTCATAGTTCAAAAGCTCAACAGAAATGTCGCTATAAGCGTGGGTGCGACAAAGCAGAACGTGGCCGGTTTCACTCTCGTAATCAGGCAAAGCAAACGTCGAGTATTTCAACAGTTCAATATCACCGTCGATAAGCTTGCATTTGCAGCTGCCACACTGGCCTTCCTTGCAGCCATGCATCAGGGAAATGCCTTGACGAAAGGCCGCATCGAGAACGGTTTCGCCCTCTTCGACTTCCATCTCGATACCGACAGGCTCGAACCGAACTTTATGAACCTGCACTTCAGACATCAATTCAACTTTCAGGAATACGTTTTCAATTTGGTTTTCGGGTCATGGGGACCGCTGAAGCGGTCCCCATTCCTATGTGCAACTCAGTTACAAGGATTGATCTTGAAGCCCTTGCGATACTCGACTGCGGCAGCTTCTTTCTCAGTCGCTGACAGCGCCCGGAAGCCACGTAATGGGCTGCCCAGTTGATGTCCACGAATGTGATCGAGCGTCCACATGTCTTTTTCTTCAAAGCGCAGATGCGGTTGAGCCACCATGGTCTTGCCGTCAGAACGAACAAAACCAAGGTCTTTCACGGCATCGGCGATATCCCAGCCGTGGTAGCAATCTTCCCACTCACGGCGTCCGCTGAAGCGGCCCATGGCAGGGGTGGCGCGTCCTTCGTACTCGGCGGCGAAAGCCACCTTGTGCGTCCAACGGCAACCTTCCGAGCAATAGGTGTATGTCTTGCCGTCAACGTCATCGTAGCAGAAGTCTTCACGGATCAAGCAAGGCACCATGCAGCTCCAGCAACGGTGAGGGTAGCCATAGCCCACATCAGCGTTGAACAGGATTTGCGTTTCACCTGGCTTGCTCAGCTTCTCATGCCATTTCCAGAAATCGCCGAACTCAGCATACCAACCTGGATACTTGTGTTCAAACCATTCGAAGTCTTTTTCCTTCTGGGATTCAATGCGCCAGAAGTTCACCGACCAGCCGACTGTGAAGAATTGTGCAGTCTTGTGGACGTAGTTTTTCTTGACGATACGATCCCATGCAGCAGCCACGTCGTCGTGATGGATTTTAATGCCATACTTTTCCAGTGGCAGCATATAGGTGCGATAGTAGTCTTCGTAGATCCAGCGATGCCAGAGTTCTGCGTAAGACTCCTTGTTCTTGTCGCGGTTGGTGGTGCCGTACTCGATGAATGTACCGATGGCAGCATCAACAATCGCGTGGTTTTGCCAGAATGCATACTTCAAATCACGTTCCAGCAACTGATGGTTCGATGGATCATTGATCATCGCCATCAACATGGAGTGGCCGTTGCCGATGTGGCGTGACTCGTCGGACTGTACTGACAAGAACACGGTTGGCAGGGCGTAGTCACCGTTGCGGGCAGCTTCCGAAGGCATGGCCACAAACAAGGTGTTTGTGAATGCGGTTTCGGCAACCACTGTGAGATAGATGTTTGCAGCGGTAATGGCATCGCCGGTCAAGAAGCCTTCAGCGAACTGACGGCCAATTGTGGTGGCGTAGCACTTGCCGAATGCAGCTTCGGTGATGTCAAAACCAGCTGGATCGATGTAGTTTTCCATATACCACTTCTTCAGGTTCATCTGAATGGTGGAGTGACGGAATTCATCAACCATCTGCATGGTCATGCCGGTGCGGAGTTCTTCGCCTGGTGCAAGACGGGCAACCATGGCCATGGAG
>JANOXA010000103.1:0-64355 GCA_031418195.1 Hyphomicrobiales bacterium
TTCGGGAAACAAGGGAATCCCCTTTCTGCATTTGCAAGAAAATCCGGGGTAAAGCGCTGATTTCTTGCAAATCAATCGGTACGAAAAATCAAATCTGCACAATAAAATCACGCATGCGTGAGTTCTTCACGGACGACTAAAAAACCGGCCTCATCAGCCGGTTTTTAGAACTCAACATCCAGCAGAAATCAATTCAGCCGCGATTTCACCGCAGCAATTGATTCCGCAATCAAGCCCTCGCCGCCCTTGCCCCTGCTGTTTTCTGCTATCAGCAGGGTTGCAGCGGCAATGGCGCGGTCGGTTGCGACTGCGCGCACTTCCTTGATGGCGGCAGCTTCGGCCTGGGCAATTTTCTGTTCGGCCTGCTTGGTGCGGCGGGCCAGTGAGTCAGCCAGTTTCTTTTTGGCATCTTCCGCATAGGCAGCAGCATCGGATTTGGCCTGAGCGATGATGCCAGCCGCTTCCTTCTCCGCATCAAGCTTCTTCTGCTTGTATTCAGCCAGCAGTGCTTCCGCTTCTTCGCGCAATTTGCGGGCGTCTTTAATGTCCTTGTCAATCTGCGCGGCACGCGCATCAAGCGCAGCACCGACCTTTTTATGGGCACCCGCCCAGATCACGATGCCGAGGAACATCACCAGGGCGAGGAAGGCAAAGAATGTATTGTCCAAGGCAAGGCCAGCGGCAAACAGCGGTGGCAATGAAAGTGATGTCATCAAATTAGCCTTTCAGCGCTTTGGCCATGGCGGCCTTGGTCACCTTGCCACCCGTCAGGGCCGCAACAATTTCCGTCGCCGTCTCTCCGGCAATCGCCTGTACTGATTCCATCGCCTTCGCCTTGGCCTTGGCAATTGTGTTTTCGGCAGCACCAGCTTTTGCAGCGAGATCGGCGGCGAGGGCATTTTGCTTGTCAGCGATGTCGGCATTCACCGTTTCACGGGTCTTGGTGGCAATGTCAGTGGCATTGCCACGGGCATCGGCCAAGGCTTTTTGATAGGAATTGAGCGCCTTCTCGGTTTCCTCTTTCAAGGCCGAGGCCCTGGCGAGGTCACCTTCAATGCGGTTGCGTCGGGCTTCAAGAATGCCCGCAATGCGCGGCAAAACCAGCTTGCTCATCAGCGCGTATAGCAGCGCAAAAAAGATCACCAGCCAGAAAATCTGGGAAGGGAATGTCTTGGAATCCAGCGGTGGGAACACGCCCTTGTGGCCGCCTTCAGCGCCCGCATGGGTTTCTGCAACAGTTGTTGCTGTCTCAGTCGTCGTTGCCATGGTGGTCCCTCAAATTCGTGGCATCCTTAAAATCATGCAAGGTGAACCAGTCCAAAAACTGGTTCACCCGTCAAGCATAACAAGTCGTCGTTTGGATTAAGCGACGAACAGCAGGAGGAGCGCTACTACGAGCGAGAAAATGCCAAGGCCTTCTGCAAGGGCGGCACCGATCAGTGCATTGGTGAATTGTGCGCCGGCTGCGGCTGGATTGCGCAATGCGCCTGCGAGGTAGTTGCCGAAAATGTGGCCCACGCCGATGCCTGCACCACCCATGCCAATGCATGCGATACCTGCGCCGATGAGCTTTGCTGCTGCTGGTTCCATAGTCTTTCTCCTTGATATGACTGGTTTGGATTAGTGATGGGTATGAAGCGCGTCGTTCAAATAAACACACGTCAGAATGGCGAAAACAAAGGCCTGCAAAAAGGCCACGAGAAATTCAAGCGCTGTCAGCGCAACTGCCATGGCCATGGGCGCAATGGCACCCAGGATGCCAAGTCCGCCTGCCGCACCAAGGCTGACAACAAAGCCAGCAAACACCTTGAGCACAATATGACCCGCCAGCATGTTGCCGAACAAACGCAGGCCCAGCGAAATCGGGCGCGACAGGAATGAAATGATTTCAATCAGCGAAATGAAGGGCAGAATGGCAATCGGCACACCGGATGGCACAAAAAGTTTGAACCAGCCGAGCCCATGCTTGTAAATGCCGACAACGACAACCAGCCCGACAACAAACAACGCCATGGCAACGGTGACAATAACGTGGCTTGTTACCGTGAAGAAATACGGAAACATTCCCAGCATGTTGGCGATCAAGACAAACGAGAACAATGAAAACACCAGCGGGAAAAACGGCTTGCCGTCTTTACCCAAAACGTTGTTCACCATGTTGTCGATCATGCCGTACCACATTTCGCCAACGCTTTGCAGGCGGCTTGGCACCAGTTCGCCTTTGCGGGCGGCCAGCATCAAAAGGCCCGTTATGGTGGCCACTGTGAGGCCCATGAACAGGGCGGAATTGGTAAAGCTGATCTCATAGCCACCAAGGTGGAACGGACCCGCAAGGTCCTGAATTTGAAACTGGTGAATGGGATCGTTGGCCACGATCAATCCTCTTCGTCATCATCAGCCGATGGTTTCGGCATTTTGCTAAGTTCTTCGGGCGAGGGTTGGCTTCTGTTTGCCGCACGCGACATGTTCAGAATGCCTGCCCCAAACCCGAGGAGCAGAAACATGATCAGAAACAACGGCAGGGTACCAGCCAAATAGTCGAGGCCATAACCGATCAAGCCGCCCACCAGGGTTCCCGCCACAAATTCACTCGCCAGTTTATAGCCCTTCGAATAGTCTGAAGCGCCTTGATAACTGGTTGATGGTTTTGCAGCGTCCACCCGATCCTTCTTTTCAGCCGCAATGCGGTTGCCAAGTTCTTTCAGGCGGTCTGGCAGATCTCCGAACTCTGGTGTGGTTTGTCCATCGGGTTTTTTCGGTTGGCGTGGTTCAGTCATCAAGAAAGCCCCCATCGCAAACAAAATCAGCCCGGAAAAACCAACCTCTCCAAAGTCGGCTCTCAATAGCCATGGGGCGAAAATGTGTCAAGAAATGGATTCCCGTTTCAACCCCCTGAAACAGCATGGAAATTCACAACAAACCGGCCCTGCGGCATTGCGTCCCCCAAGATTGCAACCGGGATTACAACACACCGAGCCGCATCAAGGCCGTCCGCAGTGATTCTGGCGTGGTGAAATGATGGCCTTTCATGCCCACGGCTTCGGCTCCCCTGACATTTTTAAGGCTGTCATCAATGAACAGGGAATCGCTGAGCTTGATGTTGTTGCGCCGCGCCAACAGTTCAAAAATCGCAGGGTCTGGCTTGATCAGTTTCTCGTCGCCTGACACGACGATATCGCGGAACAGCGACAAAAAACCAAAGCGCTGGCGCGTCGCCCGGAAGGTGTCGCCGTTCCAATTGGTGATGGCAAAGAGCGACACTCCGCTGTCGTGCAGGTCTTCCAGCACTTCGACACTGCCAGCAATGTCGCCGGGGATCATTTCCATCCAGCGGTCCCGGTAAAGCGCAATTTGTTTGGCATAGTCTGGATGCCGCGCCGTCGCCTCATTTACCGCGTCATCAAAGGAACGGCCCCGATCCTGCTCCAGGTTCCATTCATTGCTGCAAACCTCGGACAGAAAAAATTCCATCTCTGCGGCATCGCTGAAAACCGAGCGATAGAGATGGCGCGGGTCCCATTCGATGAGAACTTTGCCGAGGTCGAAAACGATGTTCATGGAAATATCCTCTGTGACGCACCCTTCGAGGCCCCGCCTTCGCCAAGGCTTCGGCGCGGCACCTCAGGGTGAGGTTTTATAAAGTCCCTCATGCTGAGGTGCGAGCACTTGCGAGCCTCGAAGCATCTTCCACCAACTCACTGGCGAAAACAGCAACGGCTCTTCAATCGTGGGGGAATGATATGCTGTCTGCAATTTTTCTTCAACAGGATTGGCCGAAAGCCATTCAAGATTCTTATACACAATTTCCGCTGGTGCAAAATAACACCAACGCTTGAGTTAAACTTTGGCAATGTGTGAAACCTTATTCGAGTTGGCTGGTTATTACCCACGAAGCACACATTGGCTTCTCAACTTAAAACCAACAGGAGATACCAAAATGACATTCTTGAAGATGGCTGCGGCCGCTGTATTGCTTACCGTTTCACCAATGGCCGCCATGGCTGCCGAAATGCCATCGGCCGGACAGTGCGAAGATTGGTTCGCCAAGGTTGACTCCAACAACGACGGCGCCTTGGGTGTTCAGGAAAATGCTGCGGAGTATTCCGACTTGATCACAAAAGGCTCTGATGCCTCAGAAGCAAGTTCGCAAGCCATTATCATCACGAAGGCCACCTTCCTGGAAGCCTGCGGCAAGGGCACTTTCGGCATGCCAAAAAACTGATCTTGAATTTCGGTAAAAGGCTGGTCCGCAAATTGCGGGCCAGCTTTTGGCGTGAGACAACAGTCATTGTTGATGTTCCGCTGTTGAAGATGTGATGCTATTTCGGTTGTTCCAAAAGCGGTTGATACATCATGATGGCATGATTGGCGGTCATGAATTCTTCGTCGATCAGATCACCTGTCGTGGCATCAAATTTTTTCCGCCAGATTTCATTGTGGCGCGAGTAGCCGCCCCAGTATTCCATTTTGATGGCGTGGTTTTTCTCGATCACTTCATAGCGATAAAGTGGCGGCACGTCGCAAGTCCATGCACCCCACAACCAGTCTTGCTTCGCATGGAGCCGCAGCTGATAAATATTTGGCGTGTCGTTGCGGATTTGCAGGTCGATATAATTGTAAGCGCAAGTCGCACCGGAGGCGAAGGGTTGTGTGCGGCCTGCATCCGGGAACACATCAAAACCATGCCGCCAGCGTTCGACGACGGTCAGGTCGGTGTGAATGGTCATCCAGTAAATCAGGTTGGTCATCTGGCACAGGCCACCGCCGCTGTCTTGCTGGATCATGCCATTCCGCAGCACCAGCCCGGTTTTAAAGCCGCGTCGCGCCGTAGGTTTGCCCACCAGCCGCCAAAACGAAAATGTTTCGCCGGGTTTGAGGACCAGGCCATCAATGCAAGCCGCCGCTACTTCCAGCGAAGCCTTCTTGTTGATCTGCAATTGCATGTCGACACCAGAAAGTGCGCGCAACATCGGCGTGGCATGGCTGAAGTGCTGATGTGATAATAGCGTGGCAACACGCTTGCTGGCATAGCGCTTCGATGACAAGTACCACTCAAGCCGCCGCTTGTAGATATAGAACGCCCTGCCAAGCACCAGCCGCAAGGTCGAACGATGTTGGGGCTTGGGAATGTGGGCGGTGTTCATGGGTGTGGAGTCTACGCAGGTTTTGAAAGCCCTACAATCGTCAAACAAGGGACCTCATCCGGCGCTTTGCGCCACCTTCTCCATCTGCGATGGAGAAGGGACAACATTTGCGACCTGTCCCTTCTCCATCGCAGATGGAGAAGGTGGATCGGGCGAAGCCCGAGACGGATGAGGTTCCTTTGCCAAATGACTAGGACTGATTTTGATCCACGTTGAAAAGCCATTGGCGCAGCGGTGTCACAAGGTCGAATGTTCTGGTCCAATAGCCGACACCGATGCAGCAGAGCACCGCTACCCAGAACAAAAAACCAATGAACGTAACCATCTCGTAGCTCACAAAAACCCGATCATCATCGGACGATTTTTTTGTGTCCCAACTATCAAATGGTTCAGAAAGTTCTTCAACTATCGACGTCGTATACTTTCCAAGAGTGAAGAGCCAGACGAGAAATTTGCCTGGGATGAAGCACAATCCATAAAATATTGCGCCGTCGAACATTGGTATTTACCCCGCTTCGGCCACCAGCGCTTCTGCTTCTTCCAAATTCACCGACACCAATTGCGATACACCACGTTCCATCATGGTGACGCCAAACAGGCGGTTCATGCGGGACATGGTGAGGGGGTGGTGGGTGATGATGAGGAAGCGGGTTTCCGTGCGCTCCAGCATGGCGTTGAGCAGGTTGCAGAAACGTTCGACGTTGTGGTCATCCAGCGGCGCATCGACTTCGTCGAGCACGCAGATGGGTGAAGGATTGGTCAAAAACACGGCGAAGATCAGCGCCAAGGCCGTCAAGGTTTGTTCACCGCCCGAAAGCAACGAAAGTGTTGTGGGTTTTTTGCCCGGTGGTTTTGCGAGGATTTCGAGACCGGCTTCCAGGGGATCGTCCGACTCGATCAATTGCAATTCCGCTTCACCACCGCCAAACAGCGTGGTGAAAAGTTCTGCGAATTTGGCATTTACCGTGCCAAAAGCATCGAGTAGACGCTGGCGGCCTTCCTTGTTGAGCGACCCAATGGCGCCGCGCAATTTGGCGATGGCCTGCACCAGTTCGTCTTTTTCCCTGACCATGGTTTCAAGCTGCGTGGCAACCGCTTCGGCTTCTTCATCAGCCCGCAAATTCACCGCACCCAAACGCTCCCGGTCGTCGCGGAGAGACAACAGCTTCTTTTCGATGTCGTCACCAGCTGGAAGTTTTTCAGCGTCCACACCCGCTTGCGCCAGAATTTCATGGGGCTCACAGTTCAGGGTTTCAGCAATCCTGAGGTGACAATGATCCTGCCGCTGTTTCGAAGCCTCAAGCCGGGCTCCCAATCGCGCATGGTCCTCGCGGGAGGTGGCTGCCAGTTCCTGACCCTCTCGCAAGGCCTTGTCGGCTGCACGCACATTATTTTCAGCAAGCTGCAAGGCATCTGAGGCCGACTTGCGGTCCCGCTCGGCTTCCGACAACATGTTCATCAGCTTGAAACGGCGATCCACCAATTGCTGCGGCATCTGCGCCAGATCGGCAATTCCTGCTTCTGCTTCAGCCGCACGTTTCGTCAACAGCTCAACTTGTTCACGCGCCTTGGCTGCCCGTGCCAGCCATTGCCGGGTTTCGATTGTGATAGCTGACAAGCGATCGCTGCGCATTTTGGCTTCGCGTTCCAGACTGTCATGGCGGGCCCGCGCTTCACCATAAACCGAGCGGTGGCGAACCAAGGCTTCGCGCAATTGCGTTGCGGCATGGGTCAAGCCATCAAGGGCGGGAAGGACTGCAAATTCAAGTTCAATGCCGGCACACAGCTGGTTGGCTTCATGGTGCTGGGCTTCAGTGCGCCGTGTGGCTTCATCAAGGGCGCTGGACTGGGCAGTTTGTTCAGAGAGTTTGCGCTCATGGGTTTGCAAAGCCCGCCGCGCCACATCGAGGGCAGCAGCGGCGGTACGCCAAGCTTCACGCTTTTCACGTTCGCTCCGCATACCATTTTCCACGGCCTGCCTGGCCTGATCAAAATCAGACTTTGCCGCGTCAGATTTCGACAGGGCATCAGCCATGCCAGCTTCCAGCAACGTCAGACGATTGCGTTCTGCCAGACGCTTGGCAGCAGTGCTTGGCGCATCGGCTGCGGCCACAAAACCATCCCAGCGCCAGACATCGCCTTCCCGGCTGACCAATCGTTGCCCCGGCTGCAATTGCGGTTGCAATGCTGCACCCACCGCCCGTGACACTACACCGACATGGCTCAAAATCCGGGCAAGCGCAGGTGGTGCGTCCACATGTTTGGAAAGCGGCGTGGCATCTTTGGGCAACTGTGTTACAACAGCAAGCGGTGGCAAACCCCGCCAATGCATGGGCGCACCCTCATCCGATGAAGCTTCGATGTCGTCACCCAAAGCAGCCGCCAATGCCGTTTCGAATCCGGGCTCAACCATCAACGCATCGACAAGGGCTGGCCACAAATCACTGGCATCACTGCGCAGGAAATTGGTCAGCGTCTTGACTTCGGTTTGCAATCGTTCAGCCGCACGTCGGGCTTCATCAAATGCCCCGCGCCTGTCCTGCTCAACCTGCCTTGCCACCCGCAAGGTCACTTCCGCGTGGGACGATGCTTGCTCGGCTGATGTCGTTGTAGTTTGAGCCATCTCCACGGCCTGGGCGAGGATTGCACCATCGCCGGGATCACCCATCAGCGACAACAATTGCTGGCGGCGGCCCCCCAGTGATCTCATTTCCGCGTCAAGCTTGCCCACCCTGTTGCGATGTTCGTTGATGCTGCGCTCCAGCGCATTGCGCTGTGCCAGAAGTTCCGAAAGTTTGTGGCCCGCTTCATCAGCCGCTTCTTGCGCCCGCGCCAAGGCCTCAGCCGCCTCTTGCACAGCCGCAGCCGCCGCCATGCGGAGATCCTGACCTTCGCCTGATGTGGCTTGCAAGGCTTCGCTTTCATCCGACAATTTTTTGGTCACACCATCCGTGTCTGCCAACAGGCCTTCTTCGCGCATCACATCGCTCTGGGCCTGGGTGCGACGCTGTTTCAACTCTGCGATGCGACCTTCGACACGTTTTTCTTCATCATCCAGGGCTGCCCGCTCCAATGTCATGCGCTGCAATACGGCGGCGCGAATGGTTTCCTGTTCGCGCAAGTTGGGAAGTGCCTCACCCAGTTCATCGCGCAAGCGCAGTTTTTCAGAGGCACTGCGCGTATGTTCAGCCAGAACTCGCGTGGCTTCATCAAGGGCCGTGACATCCCGCGTTGCATCGGCTGTGGCATCGCGCCAGGCCACAAACAATCCTGCCGCCTCAAGTTTGCGGATCTCTGTTGAAACCTGCTTGTATTTCTGGGCCTGCCGTGCCTGGCGTTTCAGGCTGTTCAACTGGCTTTCAAGCTGGGCCGTCACATCATCAATGCGGGCCAGATTGGTTTCTGCTGCCTTGAGTTTGAGTTCGGCTTCATGCCTGCGCGTGTGAAGCCCCGTAATGCCTGCCGCTTCTTCCAGAATCAAACGCCGTGCCTGGGGCTTTGCATTGATGATTTCGGCAATCTGCCCCTGCCGCACCAGGGCAGGTGAGCGCGATCCCGTCGAGGCATCAGCAAACAATAATTGCACGTCCCGCGCCCGTACATCCCGGCCATTCACCTTGTAGGTGGAGCCCGCATCGCGCACGATCGAGCGACTGATTTCCAATTCGTCTGCGGCATTGAAAATCACTGGCGCATCGCGGTTGTCATTGCTCAGGGTCAACATGACTTCCGCCATGTTGCGTGACGGCCGCTGGCTGGTGCCGGAGAAAATCACATCTTCCATGCCGGATCCCCGCATGGATTTGTAGGAACTTTCACCCATCACCCAGCGCAGGGCTTCCAGCAGATTGGACTTGCCGCAGCCATTGGGGCCGACAACGCCTGTCAGACCCGGCTCGATCAGGAGATCAGTTGGTTCGACAAATGACTTGAAGCCCGTCAGCCTGAGTCTGGTGAATTTCATGCGTGAGGTGCCCCGTCTATTTGTAAACTATCCCAACAGGGGATCGATCACGGCCTTCATGGCTGCGATTGTATATTCGCCCTGGTAGCGCGTTCCATTGATGAAAAATGTCGGAATGCCTTGCACCCCAAAAGTTTCAGCCTTGGCCCGCACTTCGAATATTTTCTTGGCCACATCCTGGTTGTTGAGACAGGCCGTGAAAGTTTGTTCGGTGAAGCCCGCTTGCAAGGCAATTTCCTTCAGGCCCACCAAGGGATTTGCCACCCATTTTTCCTGGGTCTTGAACAATACTTCAACGATCGGGAAATAGCGTTCCTTCGGCGCACAGCGTGCCAGCATGAAGGCACCCATGGCCGGGTCATTGTGGGGGAATTCGCGGAAAATGAAACGTACCTTGCCACTCTCGATATAGTCCTTGAGCAGGATGGGATATTCGGTGTTGGCAAATTCCGCGCAATGGGGGCAACTGGCCGAAGCATATTCAATGATCACCACCTTGGCGGTTTCTGCGCCTACCGACATTTCACCCAAGGCAGGCGGTGCCATCAAGGCGGCAAGATCAACTGGACCAGCGGCAGGTTCTGCGCCTTCCTGGGCAATTGCGGGTGCCGCTATACCAACGGCGGCCACGGCGGAACTGGCTAGCAAATGACGGCGATTCATGGTTTTCATATCCGGTTTCCTACTCGAGTTTTTGGGGTGAGGCCACGGGCTTATTTGGCCTGTGGAGAACGTGGTGGTCTGGATAAGACAGCCGCCCCCAGGTGCAACAGCGACGCCTGCAATGCTGCATCGCCGATGGGGGCAAGCCGCGTCCGCAATGCTGGCGAAACGCTGGCATCAGGTTTTGCGGGTTGATCAGGCTTTCGCATGACAGGGCTCTGGCTGATCTTGATTGTGGCAATCGCCCCATGGCCCAGAAAACTGTTCAGGCGCTCCAGCATTTTGGGAACCGCATATTGCACGACAAGCGCTTCGCCCGCATAGGCCTTCACCGAAAGCGTGGCACCGCGTCCGTTGGCCAGTTCGCCGGGCCTGGGCCAGCGGATGCGTTCGGGGATACAGGTTTTGGCGAGTTCTGCACCCATGATTTCCGGCCAATGGCTGAGCACATCGGCCTGGGCAAAGCCATGGCGCTTGAAAATCGCCCCCGTGATGGCGCGGAAATGCTTGTCGAGTGTGTGCATCTGTGAAATGTCGTGTCCTCATCAGGATATCGATGAAAACCATGGCAGAACAAGGGCTGGAAAAAAAGACAAAAAGCGGTGATGGCAGCGGCCTGAGTGACGCATTGCTGGACTGGTATGACGCCCACGCCCGGGTTTTGCCCTGGCGGGTGCGACGGCCTGAAAGGGCTGATCCCTATCGCGTCTGGCTTTCCGAGATCATGCTGCAACAAACCACTGTGGCTATGGTGAAAGACTATTTTCTCAAATTTGTCACCCAATGGCCAAACCTGGCAAGCCTTGCGGCGGCTCCCCGTGACGATGTGCTGAAGGCTTGGGCAGGCCTTGGCTATTATGCCAGAGCCCGCAATCTGCACGCCTGCGCCAAGGCGGTTGTTGACCAGCATGATGGGGAGTTTCCACGGGACCACGCTGCCTTGCTCAGCCTTCCGGGCATCGGTCCCTATACGGCAGGGGCCATCGCAGCCATTGCCTTCGATCTGCCTTATGCAGCCGTTGATGGCAATGTGGAGCGGGTTTTGTCGCGGCTTTATGCCATCGAAACACCGCTGCCACTTTCAAAGCCAGAGATCAAACAGCGGGCCGCGGTACTGGTGCCAAAGCTCCGTGCAGGGGATTTTGCCCAGGCCCTGATGGATTTGGGGGCTACAATTTGTACGCCGAAAAGTCCCAATTGTTCGCTCTGCCTGTGGTCCCCGCATTGCATGGGATTTGCGAAAGGCATTGCCGCAACACTGCCTCGCAAACTGCCCAAGTCTGGTATTCCCACCCGCCTTGGCCATGCTTTTATCGTTTGCAAAAACGGCAATGAATTATTGCTGCGGCGCAGACCCGACAAGGGCCTGCTCGGTGGCATGATGGAAGTGCCGGGATCAGACTGGCAGGAAATGGTTTTCGACAATCCCTTGAACCACGCGCCGCTGCAATTGCACTGGCAAAAGAGATCTGGCGTCGTGGAACACACTTTCACGCATTTTCATTTGAAGGTTACAGTGTGGAGCGCGGAATTGGCTGAAACTGATCTTGCTGCGCTTGACGATAGTTTTATCTGGGTACGATTGGCTGAAGTGGATGGCCAAGCCTTACCGACGGTGATGCGCAAAGTCATCGCGCATGGATTGTCACGCCGCTGAAGCCAACTCACCCCGCACCTGTTGGCGTAGTAAATCAATCGGCACCAGATTGGCCCCACGCTTGACGTGCCAGAACGTCCAACCATTGCAGGCTTCGGCATTTTGGACATGGGCACCGATTTTATGGATGGAGCCTGAATTGTTTTTGGAGGCAATGGAACCATCAGCCCGCACGCTGGCGGCAATGCGGCTGGTTGGATCATAGAGCGTTTCGCCGGCTTTGATCAGTCCCCGTTCAAGCAAAGTGCCAAAGGGAATGCGCGGTTCGGCCCGTTTGCTGGTGGTGGTTTTCAGCGCTTCAAGCGACAAGGGCTCAACGGCGTCAATGCGGCGGCGGGCATGGGCGGCGTAGGTTTCGTCGCGCTCGATGCCAATGAAGTTGCGGCCCAACTGCTTGGCCACGGCACCTGTAGTGCCCGTGCCAAAAAACGGATCAAGGATAATGTCGCCGGGGTTGCTGGATGACAGCATCACCCGCTGCAACAGGGCCTCAGGCTTTTGCGTGGGATGCACCTTGTCACCATTGGCATCCTTCAGCCGCTCGCCACCGGTGCACAGGGGCAAAGTCCAGTCCGAACGCATCTGCGAGTCATCGTTGAAAATTTTCATGGCTTCATAATGGAAGCAATATCTGGATTTCTGCCCGCGTGAGGCCCAGATCATGGTCTCATGGGCATTGGTGAAACGGCGGCCGCGAAAATTTGGCATCGGATTGACTTTACGCCACACCACATCATTCAAAATCCAATAGCCCAGATCCTGCACGATGGTGCCCACGCGGAAAATATTGTGGTATGAACCGATCACCCACAGCGCACCATTGGGTTTCAGTATGCGGCGGCATTCGGTGAGCCAGGCGCGGCTGAAGGTATCATAGCTGGCGAAGTCCGAGAACTTGTCCCAGTCATCATCCACCGCATCGACCTTGCTTTGGTCGGGCCGCGTCAGGTCACCATTCAATTGCAGATTATAGGGCGGATCGGCAAACACCAGATCAACGCTTTCAGAGGGAATCTTCTGCAATTCCTGAATGCAATCCCCCACCAGGATCTGGTTGGTCAGCGGCCTCACATCCTGCAATACCGCTTGATCGACAAAACCCATGGCACACACCCTTACGCAAATCACTGTTGGTGGGGGTGTTATGAATCTTGTGGAGTCCGCCGTGAATCGAATTGTCCCTTTATAGTTAACGCGGCAATCGGCTTGAAGCTCTTCCGATGGGCGGAACAGGCGCCATGTTGCAGCAAAGCTGCCGCATGAACAGCTGTGCCATAGCCCTTGTGGAAAGCAAAACCATAGAGGGGAAATTGTTTGTGAAGATCTTGCATGATGCGGTCGCGCGTGACTTTCGCGATGATTGAGGCCGCGGCGATTGAAAGCGAAATGCCATCCCCGCCGATAATAGTCTGTGTACGGATGGACAATTCTGGCGCACGGTTGCCGTCAATCAGGGCAAGGCCGGGTTTTTGGGCAAGTTTGCCAACTGCCTGCTGCATGGCGAGATAGGTGGCCTGCAGAATGTTGACCCGGTCAATCTCTCTGACATCGACAATCCCGACACCAACTTGGCTTGATGCCGCGATGGGATCAAACAGCGCTTCACGTTTTGCTTCCGAAAGTTTTTTCGAATCATTCAGACCCGGCGGAATGTTCAGGGGATCAAGAATAACCGACGCCGCAACAACCGGCCCCGCCCAGGGCCCGCGTCCCGCTTCATCGACACCACAAACAATAAATCCTGCGTCAATGGCTGCTTGTTCAAAAGTAAAATCAGGTCGCATGACGCATTATAGCAAAGCTGCATTGAAATGGTCTTGAAAAACGACACTTCCAATTGGCAGTTTGGCTTGCGGCCGACAAAAGGATCTCATGCCCCTTCGCCAGCAACAAGTAATGGCCTTGCCAGAAGTTACATTCAGAACAACGTCAACTGGTCACTCGGCACTGGCGGTCTGGCAAACAGGTCGTTTCGCAATTTCACCCGTGCTGAATTGATTCCCAGCTTCTGGCAAGTGAGTTGAAAGCGTCGGCCAATCAGCCAGGCCAAGGGACCAGAACCTGTCATCCGTTCGCCAAACCGGGCACTGCTTTCGTGGCCGCCCCGCACTTCCCTGACATGGGACATCACCTTGGCGAAGCGGTCGGGATAGGCCTTTTCGAGCCAGTCCTTGAAGATGCCCTTCACCTCAAACGGCAGGCGCAACATCGTATAGCCTGCCTCCCGTGCACCAGCTGCCGCAGCAGCTTTCAGGATGTTTTCAATCTCGTGCTCGTTCAGGCCGGGAATCACCGGGCCAATCATCACAACTGTGGGAATGCCTGCCCGCGCCAATGCTTCGATTGTCGCCAACCGTTTGGCAGGTGTCGCTGCCCGTGGTTCCATGGCCCTTGCCAATTTGCTGTCAAGCGTAGTTACCGAAAGCGCTACCTTCACCAGTCCCGATTCGGCCAGTGGCTTCAGCAGATCAATGTCACGCGTCACCATTGCCGACTTCGTGACGATGCCAAAGGGATGTCGGAACTCCGCCATCACTTCAATCAGCGACCTTGTGATCCGGTAAGTCCGTTCAATCGGTTGATAGGGATCCGTATTGGAGCCCAGTGCAATGGTGCGTGGGGCATAACTGGCTGCTGCAAATTCCTCCCGAAGCAGAGCCGCCGCGTTCGGCTTGACGAAGAGCTTGCTTTCAAAATCCAGCCCCGGCGACAGGCCCATATAGGCGTGGGCGGGCCGTGCGTAACAGTAGGTGCAACCATGTTCGCAACCCCGGTAGGGATTGATCGAGCGGTCAAAGGAAATATCCGGCGATTGGTTGCGGGAGATGATGCTTTTGGGGGTTTCGGTGAAGATTTCAGTCTTTAAAGCTGGAATATCCGCCAGACTGTCCCAACCGTCGTCTTCAAAGCTCAGGTCGTAGGCGGAAAACCGGTGACTGGGGTTTGATCGTGCACCTCTTCCCCGCTCCAGTTGTGGCAGGGACGTGAGTTTGCCGGTGCCCAAAACACCTGCATCGAGGCCCGTGGAAGGGCGCATGTCCAACAAAGCAACCATGCCTGAAACATAGTTTGTCTATCAGAACAAATCAAGAACTTTTTTAGAACCCTCAGATCGGGCGAACTTCCGAAACCTCCGGCACAAAATGCCGCAGCAGGTTTTCAACGCCATGTTTCAAGGTGGCGGTTGACGACGGGCAACCGGCACAGGAACCCTTCATGTTGAGATAGACCACGCCATCCTTGAAGCCCTTGAAGGTGATGTCGCCACCATCCTGGGCCACGGCAGGGCGAACGCGGCTGTCCAGCAAGTCCTTGATGGTCTTGACGATCTCGCCGTGGCCTTCATCAAAAAACTCGCCTTCTCCCGTATCCACGGGTACTGCCATATCCGTCAGAACCGGAACGCCTGAGAGATAATGATCCATGATCACGCCGAGAATGGCGGGTTTCAACTGTTGCCATTCACCGCCCGAGCGCGTCACCGTGACAAAATCATGACCCAAAAACACACCAGAGACATTGGTGATCTCAAACAACCGCTTGGCCAGTGGCGATTCCTTGGCCTCATCGACGTTTCGGAATTCACGGGTCGATCCCGGCAGGACAGGTTTGCCCGGCAGGAATTTCAAGGTGGCAGGGTTTGGCGTGGCTTCAGTTTGAATGAACATGTGTGATCCTCTGACGGTCATATAGGCCAGTTTGGAATGATTTTAAAGTAGCGAATTGTGGAAGGTGTCAAATGAACCCGACAATTTTTTTGACGTCCAACATGATGGGAGCTGCGATGGCGCGGGCGCGGGCGGAGCCATCCGTCAAAACCTGCTCGATATGGCCGGGGTCGGCTTGCAAACGGATGATCTCGTCAGCGATTGGGGCAAGTTTTGCGACGGCAAGATCGGCCAGTGCATTTTTGAACGTGGAGAATTGACCGCCGCCAAACTGGCGCAACACCTCGACATTGGTTTTCCCCGCCAGTGCGGCAAAGATGCCGACGAGGTTGGTGGCTTCAGGGCGGTCTTTCATGCCTTCGTTTTGGGATGGCAAACCATCGGCGTCGGTTTTGGCTTTGCGGATTTTCCTGGCAATGTCATCTGCACTGTCTGAAAGGTTGATGCGCGAGAGATCGGAGGGGTCAGATTTCGACATTTTCTTGGTGCCATCGCGCAAGCTCATCACCCGCGTGGCAGGCCCGGTGATGACTGGCTCGGTCACCGGAAAAAACGCCACGCCAAAATCATTGTTGAACTTGGCGGCAATATCGCGCGTCAATTCCAGATGTTGCTTCTGGTCTTCGCCGACAGGCACAGCAGTGGCTTTGTAAATCAGAATGTCAGCTGCCATCAGGTTGGGATAAATGTACAAGCCGACCGAAGCTTTTTCCTTGTCCTTGCCTGCCTTTTCCTTGAACTGGGTCATGCGGTTCAGCCAGCCCAGTCGCGACACGCAATTAAATACCCACGCCAGTTCAGCGTGCTCAGCGACTTGCGACTGGTTGAAGAGGATTGACTTCTGTGGATCAAGCCCGCAGGCCAAATAAGCCGCCGTCACATCGCGGATGGCTTTGCGCAATTCCACTGGGTTCTGCCACACGGTGATGGCATGCAAGTCAACCACGCAGTAAAGTGTTTCATGGGTGTCCGCCATTTTGATCCAGTTCAGCATGGCACCGAGATAATTGCCGAGGTGCAAATTGCCCGTAGGCTGCATGCCGGAGAGTACGCGGGGGGTGAATTGAGACTGGCTCATGGTGTGGACCCTTGATTGCGGTGTTGAAAACCCGCCTTGGACAGCGGGCCAGTGGACGCCTGTTAGCGGCTAAGAATCATCGGCGCAAGGAAGCTCTGAGCTCTGTGAAGCGGAATGCCCCGGTGACATGGGCGGCTCCAAAATAACTGACGGCACCCGCCCCCAGCAAGGCCAGAAGCCCCCAGACTGCGGCCAGAAAACCGGCCCCTTCCGCATAATTGGCGGCAAGCACAATGTTGAGACTGTAAAGCACCGCCGCCATGATCGACACCGAAATGATCATGCGGGGCAGTCGTCTTTTGAAACGCCCATCCCAAACATAATGTCCGCGCCGCACGCTGGTGACCATCAGAGCAATGGCATTGATCCAGGCGGCGAGGCTGGTCGCCAGTGCGATGCCCAGTTGCTCCAGATAGCGCGACAGGATCAAACTCGCCGCAATGTTGATGACAACCGCAGCGATGGCAAAATACATCGGCGTGCGGGTGTCCTCCCGTGCAAAAAATCCCGGTTGAAAAATCTTGGTGAGTGTAAAAGCTGGAAGTCCAATGGCAAAGGCGGCCAGGGCTTCTGCCACCACAAATGTATCGGCTCTGGTAAATGCCCCATGTTCAAACACCGTATGCAATATTGGCCGGCCGATGATGATCAGGGCCGCCGTGGCAGGCAAGGTGAGAAACAGTGACAGTTCCAAGGCCCGGTTCTGGCCATCAAGGGCACCTTGCAAATCATTGGCCCGCAACTTCCTTGAGAGGGCCGGCAGCAGCACCACGCCAATTGCCACACCAATCAACCCCAAGGGCAACTGGAACAAGCGGTCAGCATAATAAAGAAATGCCGCACCCCCGACAAAGCCCGTGGCCAGTTGTGTGGCAATCAGTAAATTGATCTGGGTGATCCCCCCGGAAATCAATCCGGGTACGGAAAGTTTCAAGACGCGCTTGACTTCGCCTGTCAGTTTTGGTTTGCCCGGAACAACCTTGGCCCCTGCCCGCCAGGCTGCCGTCAACAGCAGCAGCAATTGCACGACACCCGAAACAGTCACGGCCCAAGCCAGCAAGCGTCCCGTCGCGGGCGAATTGCCAAGTCCCATGTACCAAGCCGCCAAGCCAAACAGGATCACCACAATATTGAGAAAAATTGGTGCTGCGGCAGGTGCGGTAAAGCGGTTCAGGCTGTTGAGAATGCCGCCGAACAGGGCGGTCAAGGACATCATGCCGAGATAGGGAAAACAGATTTGCGTGAGCTCGGTTGAAAGCGCCAGCTTCTCGCCCGTAAACCCTCGCGCATAATAAGGCATCAGCCACGGCATCAGTATCATCGCAAGCGCACTGAACAAAATCATCCAGGTGAACAACACCGACAACATGTCGCGCCCGAAGGCGAGTGCCTGGTCTTTTCCCGCCTCCTCCATCTTGCGGGCAAACTGCGGCACGAAGGCGTTGTTGAATGCCCCCTCGGCAAACAGCGCGCGAAACAAATTCGGCAAACGCTGCGCCACCACAAAGGCCTCAGCTATCGGCCCGGTGCCCAACATGAAGGCAATCAACTGGTCGCGCACAAAACCCAGCAAACGACTGATCAGCGTGAGACCACCAACCTGGGCAGCAGATTTCATCAGGGACATGGGAGACCTTTGGAGAGTTTAGTAACAGTGGCCGGTAAAGAGACCTCATCCGTCTCGCGCCAAGGGGCGCGATCCACCTTCTCCATCTGCGATGGAGAAGGGACAAGTCGCAGCAATTGTCCCTTCTCCACGCCTTCGTGGAGAAGGTGCCCCAACGGGGTGGATGAGGTCCCTTTGGTGGCCACGTCAAGTCCCCGCCTTCAGCACAGCATCACGAGGAGCCAGGACTTCCATCAGCGTTTGCTCGATCTTCCTGGCCCGCGTTTCATTCTCGATTTTTGCCCCTGTGAGATCAGTCACATAAAACACATCGATGGCTTTCTCGCCAAATGTGGTGACGTGGGCCGAGGCAATATTGAGATTGAGCTGGAAAAGTCCATCCGTCAGTTGATGCAGCAACCCAACCCGGTCAAGACCGTTGATCTCGATCACCGTTTGGCGGTTTGAAGACGAGTTGTCGATGATGACACGCGGCTCCACCTGGAAGGCATTGGCGCGATATTCGGTTTTGCGGGCCTGGGCCATGGCTTCTTTCAGGCGCAATTGACCCCGCAAGGCCTTGGCTATGGTTTCAGCAACGCGCAAGGCCCGCCGCTGCTCATCATTTTCTTCGGCAAACTCCCGCTGCAACAGGATGGTGTCCAGCGCCATGCCATCCGTGGTGGTAAAAATCTGGGCACCAATAATATTTCCATTGGCCGCTGCACAAGCCCCGGTGATGGTGGCAAGCAGGCGCGGATGGTCGGGCGCAAACACGGTGATTTCCGTAACGGCGGCAAAGGCATCAGATGTCACATCTGTCGTCACATCACGGGGAGACGCACGCGCCATCAGCGCGTGATGACGCAACTGTTGCTCAACTGGAACATTGAGCCAATAGGCATCATAATGTCGTAGCCTGATTTCAGCTTTTTCGGAATCTTCCAAAGTCGGCATTTTTGCGAAAAACAAATGTTGCGCCTCGGTCACCCGCTCCTTGCGCGAGATGGCCGTATGCCCACCCGTCAGTACCGGTTCTGCTTCCGCATAGAGCGTGCGCAGCAATTGGCCCTTCCAGCCGTTCCAAACGCCGGGCCCAACGGCGCGAATGTCGGCCACCGTGAGAATGAGCAAGAGTTTGAGGCGCTCCGGACTTTGCACGATCGAGGTAAAATCCAGAATGGTTTTGAAGTCATTGAGATCGCGCATCTGGGCTGTTTCGCTCATCAACAAATGCCAGCGCACCAGCCAGGCCACCGTTTCGGTTTCGGCGGATAAAAGGCCAAGCCGTGGACAGATATCCCGGGCCATGCGTTCACCAGCAACTGAATGATCCTCAGGCCGGCCCTTGGCAATGTCATGCAGCAGGCCCGCCACATAGAGTGCGCGACGAGATTTCAAGGTCGGAAACAGTTGCGCCGCCACCGGGTGTTGTTCTGCCAGTTCACCGCTTTCAATGCCGCGCAAAACCCCAACCGTCCGCAACAGATGCTCATCAACCGTATAATGGTGGTACATGTTGAACTGCATCATGGCCACGACGCGCCCGAATTCCGGAATGAAGCGTCCCAGCACGCCTGCTTCATTCATAGAGCGGAGTATGATTTCAGGATCGCCACTTTCCGTGAGAATTTCCAGAAACAGCACATTGGCTTCCGGGCTTGATCGAACTGCTTCATCGATCCGGCGTAACGAACCTTGCATCAGCTTCAGTGCATCGGGATGAATTTCAATGCCCTGCTGCGCCGCCAGTTTGAAAATCCGGATGAGGTTGACGGGATCTTCGGCAAAGGCCCCGGGATCAGCCAGATCGAGACGCCCTGCCTCCAGTTGGAAGTGCTTTGGCAAAGCGTTGCCTCGCGCCATCTTGGGCAGGAATTTTCCCAGCAACCGCGACAGCGAAGGCGCATCCTTCAAGTGTTTGGCTTCGAGGCTGGCACAAAAAATCCTGGTGAGATTGCCGACGTCCCGGGCGATCAAGAAATAATGCTTCATGAAGCGCTCAACATGCTTCAGGCCACGATGGGCCTTGTAACCCAAACGCTCGGCGAGATCGCTTTGCAAATCGAATGAAAGTTTGTCTTCACCGCGCTTGCTGATGAAGTGCAGATGACAGCGCACTGCCCAGAGAAAATCTTCGCACTTCTGGAAACGCCGGAGTTCATCCTTGGTAAACACAGCCTTCTCTGCCAATTCATCGGGGGAATTTGCATCAAACAAATACTTGGCGATCCAGAACAGTGTGTGAAGATCACGAAGCCCACCCTTGCCATCCTTGATGTCGGGTTCCACAGCATAGCGGCTGAGGCCATACTTGGTATGGCGCTGGTCCCGCTCCGCAAGTTTGTCTGCCACAAAGGACCTGGCACCCTTTTGCACCACATTGCGACGGTAACGATGGATCATGTCACCAAACAACCTGGCATTGCCTGCAACAAAACGGGCTTCCAACATGGAAGTCAGGATGGTCGTATCGCTGCGGGCGAGGCTCAGGCAATCATCAATGGTGCGCGTGGCGTGGCCGACCTTCTGCCGCGCATCCCACAGGGCGTAGAGAATAAACTCCACCAGTTTGGGCGTCGGCTCAAGGGCTTTATCGGGCACAAGAAACAACAGGTCAATGTCAGAACCCGGTGCCAAAGTGCCCCGGCCATAACCACCCACGGCGATGACAGCAAGCCCCGTGGCCTCCACGGAAGTGGCATGGGCAGCACAAGCCAGGTCCAACAGTCCCCGGATGATTTCGTCTTGCTTTTGGGACAATTCTATGGCGCAATTTGTTCCATGGCCCGTGGCAATCAAATTGGCTTCGGCATTTTTCCGAATTTGGCTGAGATGATCGCGCAGCTCGGCTGACGCCTTGTTACGCAAGTCCAAATTGTTGGCAGCACCGACGCGCAATGCCAGAAGCTGTGCTGCAAAAGGCGTCTCTGATGAATAAACAGCCGTCATGCCCCCTCCTTATCCGCCAGACCCTTCAAGGCATAGAGCAAATCATGGGCTTCGCGGGGGCTGAGATTGTCGGGTGCAATGGCCGCCAGTTTCTCCCGCAACAGGTCAATGCGGGCAACCGGTGCAGAAGCGCGGACGGCACGAAACAGCGGTAGATCAGCGAGCAATTGTGAAGGCGTTGTGCCATCGCGCTGGTTTTCAAGTTTGGTCAACACATCCTGCGCCCGTGCGATGACTGATGCCGGCAATCCGGCCAGCCGTGCCGCCTGAATGCCATAGGAGCGATTGGCTGAACCTTTTTGAACTTGATGCAGAAACACGATGTCGCCTTTCCATTCCCTGACCGCCATAGTCATGCAGACCAGCCGATCAAGACTCTGCGCGAGCGACGTCAGCTCATGATAATGCGTGGCAAACAGGGCGCGGCAGCGATTGACGCAGTGCAGGTATTCCAGCGTCGCCCAGGCAATCGACAGGCCATCGAAAGTCGCCGTGCCCCGGCCAATTTCATCGAGAATAACCAGTGAACGCGCCGTGGCCTGATTGAGAATGGCAGCGGTTTCCACCATTTCCACCATGAAGGTGGAGCGCCCCCGTGCCAGATCATCAGCCGCCCCCACCCGGCTGAACAGGCGGTCCACGCAACCGATATGGGCAGAAGCGGCAGGCACAAAAGCCCCCATCTGGGCCATGACAACGACAATGGCATTTTGCCTGAGGAATGTCGATTTGCCCGCCATATTGGGACCGGTCAGAAGCCACAAGGCCGGTTCATCAATTCCGAGATCACAATCATTGGCCATGAAGCGGCTTTCAGCATTCTTGGCCAAGGCTGCCTCAACCACCGGGTGTCGCCCTTCAACAATCTGGAAGGCCGTCGAGCTGTCAACAAACGGTCGCACATGGCGTTGCTCTTCGGCCAGTTGGGCGAGGCCAGCCAGGCAATCCAGATCGGCAAGTGCTGCCGCACAGGCCGAAATGCTGGCACTGAAATTAGTTGTTGCAGACACCAGCTCTTCAAAAATCTCAAGCTCAATGGCCAAGGCTCGCCCCGCCGCCACGGCAATTTTTTGTTCAAGTCCGGCTAATTCATCCGTCGAAAACCGCATGGCCCCTGCCATGGTCTGGCGGTGATAATATTTTATTGCACCCTCGGTATCTTGCATAACCTCGGCCTGGGCTTGCGGCACTTCGATGAAGTAGCCCAGCACATTGTTGTGTTTGATCTTGAGGTTCTTCAAACCCGTGTGCTGTGCATAGTGGGCTTGCAGGGCCGCAATGACTCCGCGTGTCTCGTCACGCAAGGCCCGCATCTCGTCGAGTTCGGTGTGGAACCCCTTGGCCACAAAGCCACCATCGCGGGCCAGCAGCGGCAGGTTTTCGCCCAAGGCCTTTTGCATATGCAAGGCATGGGCTAAAGGAGACTGGAGCAATTCGGCAGAGAGTGATCCAATCACCTGCGGCAGATCATGCTGCGGTATTGCAGCAGCGATCGAGTGGGCAAGTGCAATACCTTGTGCCAGGCTTGCCAGATCACGCGGTGAACCACGCCGTGCCGACACCCGTGCCAGCGCCCGCTCTAGATCCGGCATGGTTTTCAGGTGTTGACGCAGATTTTGTCTTGCGCTTTCACTGTCATGAAACCAGCCCACGCCATCAAGCCGCCGGTTGATGGCATCCGCCTCTGCCAAAGGCCGCGCTAAAATGGCCGATAGTCGCCGCGCTCCCGCTGCCGATATCGTGCGATCCATCACATCAAGCAGGCTTCCCGCCCGCGTACCCTGCATGGTTTTCGATAACTCAAGATTGGCGCGGGTTGCCGCATCAATCATCAGCCCCTGTTCAGCTGTGTCGTGCCGGGGCGGACGCAAATGCGGCATCGCATCAACTTGCGTCAGGGCCACGTAGTCGAGCAGGGCCCCCAAGGCCGCAAGTTCGGCCCTTGAAAAATCACCAAAGCCGAGGGTTGTCGCCACATTGAAATGGCACTTCAGGCGATGCTCGGCGGTCTGGCTGTCAAAGCGGCTTTGCGGCAATGGCGATTGCGATGCGTCGGTGACAGACAAGGCGTTTCGCACAACGTCCAGATCCATCAGATGATCAGCCAGCAGGATTTCACTGGGGGCAAGCCTCGCCACATCTGCCGCCAGCCTTTGCGGTACGGTTGTCGTAACGGCAAATTCACCCGTCGAAATATCGGCATGGGCAAGCGCCCATGCGTCGCTGCCCTTGTGCCACACGAGGCACGCCAGATAATTGGTGGCACTGACATCCAGCAGCGTGTCTTCGGTCAATGTACCCGGTGTGACAAGCCTCACCACATCGCGCTTTACCACCGATTTGGGCCCACGCTTTTTCGCTTCGGCCGGGTCTTCCAGCTGTTCACAAATCGCCACCCGGTGGCCATGGCGGATCAGCTTGTGCAGGTAGTGATCAACCGCATGCACCGGGACGCCGCACATGGGAATATCCTCGCCCAAGTGCTTGCCACGCTTGGTCAGCGCAATGCCCAAGGTAGCGGAAGCTTTCACGGCATCATCAAAAAACAGCTCGTAAAAATCCCCCATGCGGTAGAACAACAGTCCACCCGGATGCTCGGCCTTCACCCTGTGATATTGCGCCATCATCGGCGTCAAAACCGGGGATGCAGTAGGTTCGGGAGAAGGCACTGAAACGTCCATGAGGGCGAAATAGCAGAATTGTGCAGAAAAGACATGGCAAGTGTCGGAGTTTTTGCATAACCCGGTTGCTTGTGAAATTGCAATTGACCACCTAAACCATCGGTCGGTCAGTTGATTCAAAAATTACGTCATTCCAAACGCGAGTGTAGCGTAGCGGAACGAGTGATTTGGAACCCCGCTTTGCCCGCCCAAAGCGGGGTTCCAAATCGTTTACTCCGCTGCGCTGCGTTACGCGTTTGGAATGACGAAAACAAAAGTGTGATTCACTACAATTGACCGCCCGATACTCTAGTCTTCCCTCCCCAACGCAAATCAGGACGTCCCCCACCATGGCCCTTCCTCCCAACCGCGCGATGTCCCGTCCCTCGATAACGGATGAGGAAGCCCTCGAATTCCACAAGCGCGGCAAACCCGGCAAGCTGGAAATCAATCCGACAAAACCCATGGCAACCCAAAGGGATCTATCTCTCGCCTACAGTCCGGGCGTGGCTGTTCCGGTAAAGCGCATCGCCGAAAATCCTGACGCTGCCTATGATTACACTGCCAAGGGAAACCTGGTTGCCGTCATCTCCAACGGCACTGCGATTCTGGGACTGGGTGATTTGGGAGCACTCGCCTCAAAACCCGTCATGGAAGGCAAGGCCGTCTTGTTCAAGCGCTTTGCCGATGTTGATTCGATTGATCTCGAAGTCGACACCAAGGACGTCGAAGAATTTATCGGGGCTGTGCGTTATCTCGGTCCGACTTTCGGTGGCATCAACCTTGAAGACATCAAGGCTCCCGATTGTTTCGTCATTGAACAGCGGTTGCGTGAACTCATGGACATTCCAGTCTTCCATGACGACCAGCACGGCACCGCCATCATCGCCACAGCCGCCCTGATAAACGCCTTGCACATCACAGGCCGTTCCCTGAAAGACTTCAAGCTGGTGTGCAATGGCGCCGGTGCCGCAGCCATTGCCTGTGTGGAGCTGATCAAATCCCTTGGTGTGCCCCATCAAAACGTCATCCTCTGCGATTCGAAGGGCGTGGTCTACAAGGGTCGCACGGAGGGCATGAACCAATGGAAATCCGCCCACGCGGTTGAAACCAGTCGCCGCAGCCTTGCTGAAGCCATGGAGGGCGCTGATGTGTTTTTTGGGCTTTCGGTGGCAGGCGCACTGACCCCTGACATGGTGAAATCCATGGCGCGGCAACCCATCATCTTTGCCATGGCCAATCCCGATCCGGAAATCCTGCCGGAAGAAGTTCATGCCGTGCGCGATGATGCCCTGATGGCCACAGGCCGCTCGGACTATCCCAACCAGGTCAACAATGTGCTGGGCTTTCCCTATATCTTCCGGGGCGCATTGGACGTTCGGGCCAGAACCATTAATGACGAGATGAAAGTGGCAGCCGCACGTGCCTTGGCTGAACTGGCCCGCGAAGATGTGCCTGATGAAGTGGCTGCTGCCTACCATGGCTCACGCCTTTCATTCGGCCGCGACTACCTGATCCCGGTTCCGTTCGACCCCCGGCTGATTTCCCGCATCCCCGTGGCGGTGGCCAAGGCAGCGATGGAATCTGGTGTGGCCCGTCTTCAACTCACCGATTTGACGGCCTATGCCGCCCAGCTTTCGGCCCGACTTGATCCGATTGCCGGCACCTTGCAAAAGGTTTTCAATCAGGTGCGCGGCAATGCCAAACGCGTGGTGTTTGCTGAAGGAGAAGAAGACCGGATGATCCGTGCCGCCAATGCCTTTGCCGCCAATGGTCTTGGCACGGCAGTTCTGATCGGCCGCGAAACTGTCATCGAGGAAACCCTGAAAGCCTCAGGCCTGGAACTTCATGAGAATGTGGAAATCAGCAATGCCCGCGTTACCGAGCGAAATCTGGACTATGCCAATCACCTCTACGGCCGCTTGCAGCGCGAAGGTTTCCTGCTCCGTGATTGCCAGCGCATGGCCAACCAGGATCGCAACGTATTTGGCGCCTGCATGGTAGCCTTGGGTGATGCCGACGCCATGGTGACGGGGCTGACCCGCAACTTCTCCGTGGCACTCGACAATGTGCGCCGTGCCATTGATGTCAGCCCCGGCAGGACCGCCATTGGCGTTTCAATGGCCTTGGTGGGCGGGCGCACGGTTTTCATCGCCGACACCTCCATCCATGAATTGCCAAGTTCGGAGGAGTTGGCCAGCATCGCCCAAGAGGCGGCTTCCGTCGCCCGCCGCTTTGGCTACGAACCACGCGTGGCATTCCTTTCGTACTCCGCTTTCGGCTATCCCAAGGGCGAGCGGGCCGCCTATGTCAAGCGGGCTGTGGAAATTCTGGCTGAGCGGCAAGTAGACTTTGAATTTGATGGCGAGATGACGGCCGATGTCGCCCTGTCGAAGGAAGCCATGGCGCTCTATCCATTTTGCCGATTGACCGGAACTGCCAATGTACTGGTCATGCCCGCCGCCCATTCAGCTTCGATTTCAACCAAGATGCTGCAACAACTTGGTGGTGTGACGGTGATCGGACCACTACTCACCGGCCTTACCAAGCAAGTGCAAATTGCCTCCATGTCAGCCACCACCAATGATATCTTGAACCTCGCGGCGATTGCTGCGTTTTAGGCTGTCCGGGTTGATCAAATGATCGAAAGCTGTTTTAATTCAGCCGGGATTCACTAAAATATCTCCTCTTGCCCCAAAGCCGCCATATATGCTGTTAAGCAGGGGTTTTTGGCAGTGCACAATGAGTCCATGGGGACGGCGGGTGCAAGGCCTGTTCGGGGAATTCAGCATGGATCGTATTCGTATTCGCGGTGGCAACAAGCTCAACGGCACCATTGATATCTCAGGTGCCAAGAACGCCGCCCTGCCGCTGATGATCGTGTCGTTGTTGACGCCGGAAACCCTCACCTTACGCAATGTGCCACGTCTCGTTGATGCGCTGCGCCTGCAGAAAATCCTCAACAATCACGGTGTTGACATCACCACGGCTGGCAAGCAGGCGGGCCCAGCCCAAATCGCTGGTGAAACATTGAAACTTTCGGCCAAAACCATCGTCGATACATTTGCGCCCTATGAGCTTGTGTCCAAGATGCGGGCGTCATTCTGGGTCCTGGGCCCGTTGATTGCCCGTTGCGGCGAGGCCAAAGTCTCGTTGCCCGGCGGCTGCGCCATTGGCACGCGGCCTGTTGACATGCATTTGCTGGCCATGGAAAAACTCGGCGTGACTTGCGAAATCGAAAATGGTTACGTCATCGCCAAAGCCAAAAACGGTCTCAAAGGCGGCCATATCCATTTCAACAAGGTCTCTGTTGGTGCCACCCATGCGGCCTTGATGACGGCGGTGCTGGCCAAGGGTGACACCACCATTGAGAATGCCGCAACCGAACCTGAAATTGGCGACGTGGCGGAATGCCTCGTCAAGATGGGCGCCAAGATCGAAGGCATTCACAGCAAGACTCTCCAGATCTCCGGCGTCACCTCCCTGCATGGCACCGATCACACGGTCATCGCTGATCGCATTGAAGCCGGCACCTATGCCATGGCCGTTGGCATGACGGGTGGCGACGTGTTGTTGCGCGGTGCCAGTACTGCGACCATTGAAAACGTCATCCTCACCATGCAGCGTTCGGGCATATCTGTTGAAACCACCAATGACGGCTTGCGGGTCAAGCGCAATGGCTCGGCCATCCTGCCGGTTGACGTGACCACCGATCCCTATCCCGGCTTTCCCACGGATTTGCAGGCGCAGTTCATGGGCCTGATGACCATGGCCACGGGCACCAGCCATATCCGCGAAACGATTTTTGAAAACCGCTTCATGCATGTGCAGGAATTGGCAAGGCTCGGTGCTGACATTCACCTGCATGGCGACATGGCGGAAGTGCGTGGTGTGAAAAAACTTACCGGGGCCGATGTCATGGCAACGGATTTGCGGGCTTCAGCCACACTGGTGATTGCGGGCCTCGTGGCCTCAGGTGAAACCATGTTGCACCGGGTCTATCATCTGGATCGCGGCTTTGAGGCCCTGGAGGAAAAACTGCAAGGCTGTGGTGCCGATGTGACGCGGATTGCCGGAAACTGACAGAAGTGTTGCATCTCACGGCATTTGATGAATCCGACCTCAGCGCCATTTCGGCGCAGATGCAGGATGCTGTCATAACTTTCGGCAACATGCGGTTTGATCGCCGCCGCAAACAATTTGCCCTGGTGGCCAACCGTTTTGCCTGGGACGCCACCTGGGATGAAAACCGGCAAAAGCAGCGCCGCCGCAGCGGACTGCGCTTCAACCATGTCCAGTCGGCAAAACGTTTGTTTGTAGCCAGTGTCAATCCGGATACGATATTCAATCTGCTGGCCGTGACATTCGAGGCCTCTGGCGTCAAGGACGATCCATCGGGCCATATCACCTTGCACTTTTCGGGCGGTCACAAGATCAGCCTCACGGTCGAATGCATTGATGTGCAGCTTGATGACCTTGGCCCGGCCTGGGGCACACAAAATGAACCGCACCATGAAGCCTGACGCAAAATCAGCAACCAGCCGACTCATGGCGATTGATATCGATGCGAGCATCAGCCTGGGCCAATCACCTGACTCCATACACGAGCGCAAGGCTGCGATTTATGATTTGCTGGAAGACAATTGCTTTGTCTTGAAAAATGGCGTGGCGGGCCCCTATCACCTCTTTCTCTCAAGTCAATTGACCAAGCTTGTGCTGGACGTGCGTGACCAGAAAAAACAGCCGATCATTATTTTTGGCCTGTCGCTCACGCCCTTCCGCACCGTGGTCCGGGACTATTTCAACATCTGCGAAAGCTATTATGATGCCGTCCGCAATGCCAATCCGGCCCAGATTGAAACCATCGACATGGCCAGGCGCGGCATTCACAATGAAGGCAGCGAAATCCTGCGCGAGCGCTTGAGCGGCAAGGCTGAAATGGACATGCAAACAGCGCGCCGCCTGTTTACGCTGGTGTGTTCCCTGTTGTGGCAGGGAAACTGATGCAAGCGCTGAAAAAACGCAACCCCACTGCCGTGCTTTTCATCTGCACGCAAAATGCCATTCGCTCGCCGATGGCCGCCGCCCTCATGCACCACATGCTGGGCCATAAAATCTATGTGGCCTCTGCCGGGATCCGGGCTGGTAACGTTGATCCGTTTGTCGGCCAGATCATGGATGAAGTGGGCCTGGACCTGAAACGCCACAAGCCGCATTCCCTGAGTGATTTGGCCGATTCGACCTTTGATCTCGCCATCACCCTGTCACCTGAGGCCGATGCGCACGCCAGGGAAATGGCCAAAACCCTCGCCATCGAGGTCGAGCATTGGCCAATTCCGGATCCGTCTCTCGACCAGGGCAGCCGCGAACACATCCTCGAATCCTACCGGGACGTGCGGAAATTGCTGGAACAACGCATCAACAAGCGGTTCTCGTGAAGGGCCTGTTTAGAGCTGCTGCAGTATCGTTTCCGATCCGGAAACATTGACGCCGCTTTTTACTTCGATGTTCAATTGCCTGACCACGCCATTTTCCACGATCATCGAATAGCGCGATGATCGCAGGCCCATGTTGGCCACATTCAAATCTTTTTCGAGACCACAGGCCTTGGCAAAGTCGCCATTGCCGTCGGCCAACATCAGGATCTTATCTTCGCTAGCTGTGGCTTTGGCCCAGGCTTTCATGACATGCACATCGTTGACGGATGTGCAGGCGATCGTATCCACGCCCTTGGCGAGGATTGCGGCATGGTCAATCACAAAGCCTGGCAGATGCATGGCATTGCAAGTAGGGGTGAACGCGCCGGGCACTGCAAACAACACAACTTTCCGGCCCTTGAACACGTCGTCTATGCTGCGTTTTTCCGGGCCGTCCTTGCCGGGTGTGAAAAATTCGGCTTGCGGCAGATTATCACCAATTTTAATGCTCATCACGATTTCCCTCTTGTTGGGAGGGATGCTTAGACGACAGTCACCAATTGCTCAAGCCCCTGCCCGCCATCGTCGAGGGTCAAGCGCAGGGTGGAACCACGGATTTCGGCAATATCTCCAGCGCCACTGACGGCAAGTTTCGCAAGTCCGCGCATCAGCAGGGGTTTTTCATAATAGTGCAGCGGTGAACCTTCGACGAAGATATCACTCAATGTTGCCGACGTTTCCAACAGCAGGTTGATTTTGCCCGCTTGCTGCTCGATTTTTGCAGAGAGAACGGGCTTGGCATCCAGCAGTTTTGGCACACGCTTCTGCCACTGGTTCAACAGTCCCTGGTCAGGCGCATCGGCAAGTTGTGGCGAGAATGTCAGGCTGTCCTCAAATTTTGCCGGGATACAGACGATTTCGCAAATGCCGAAAAAGGCGTCCACCGAAATTTCGAGGGCTTTTGAGGCGTCAAGCGGTTCTGCAGCAATCGGAAACACCACTTCGTGCTCATAGCCAATGGCTTCAGTTTCATTGGCACCGAAGCGGGTTGGAAGGGGATGGCTGATTGCAAAGTCTTTGAGGTTGGCAGACTTCAGGTCAATTTGTGGGGCCACGCCGCCTGAACCTGGCACCCGCCAATAGGTTTTCCAATGATCGGCCATGGTGATGTGAAGCCCCATGCGATAATGGCTGCCATCGAAGCCGCCTTTGAGCAGGCGGGCAGCCCAAGGCTGTTCTGCCCGAAGTTTGGCTGGCATCATGGCGAAGGCTGGAATGGACAGGAACAGGGCGCGGCGGTTCATCGTCGTCCATTAGCGTGTCCCGGCATCACGGGCCAATCATCTTATTTTGACTGGCACATTGTTTTGAGAGCCACACTTTACCCCACCTGCACACTTATTCTATAGTGGTGTCATGAGCCATTTTCTGCAAGGCAAGATTCTGATCGCAATGCCGGGGCTGCTCGAGTCGACCTTTGCCGGCTCGGTGGTTTACCTCTGCGCCCATACGGCTGAAGGTGCCATGGGTCTGATCATCAACAAACCCATGGCCGACATGAATTTCATGGAACTGGCAGGGCGCATTGATTTGTCACAAACCCCGGCTGAGCTTGCAGAAGTCTTGTCGCAGATGCCTGTACATCTGGGAGGGCCTGTGGAGCAGCAGCGCGGCTTTGTGCTGCACAGCGGCGACTATGACGGGGGTGACGGCAGCGTGCGGGTCAACCGGGATTTTGCCTTGACGGCGACCGTCGATATTTTGCAAGACATGGCAATGGGCAAAGGTCCTCGGCGGTCGCTGTTGGCCTTGGGCTATGCGGGTTGGGCCCCGGGACAACTTGAAAACGAAATCAAGCACAATGGCTGGCTGCACTGCGATGCCAGTGCCAAACTGGTGTTTGCCGCTGAAGCGGTTGCAAAGTATCGGCTGGCGCTTGACCAACTGGGCATTGACCCGGCCATGCTGTCGTCCTCGGCGGGACACGGATAGGTTTATTTTCGGCGCGTGGCTTTTTTGGTTTTCCTCGAGGTCTTGGGCAAGGGCGTTCGAACGACGGGTTTCTTTTTTGCAATGATCTTGCGTTTGGGCTTTGGTTCTACAGCGTAGATCGATGGCAGTTCTTCCGGCTCGACATCCGGCTCCAGAATTGCAAGTTCATCCCGATCTGGCAGTTCAAAAAGTTCGCGTGGAAAAAGTTTGATGCGTGGTGCCATGGGGGCTTCCCCCGGCTTGGGACCCTGCTGTTGTGGAACAACCGGCGACTGCACGGGAGGGAAGATGGCCAGAAGATTTGTCAGTTCGCGGGCAGGTTTGGGTTCTCCCAACAAATAGCCCTGGCCCAAATCGCAGCCCAGCATCAACAGCATGTCGAGTTGGTCTTCGGCTTCCACACCTTCTGCCACGACCACCATGCCAAGGCTGTGGGCCAATTCCACCACCGTTGAAAGGATCAAGCCGCCCCTGCCGTCCAGGGCCTCGGGGGCAATGAACGACTTGTCCATTTTCAACGTGTCGAAATGCAAATCACGCAGGCTGGCGAGATTGGAAAATCCGGTGCCAAAATCATCGCAGGCCACGCCAACGCCGATGGTCCGCAATTTGATAATCAATTGACGGGTGCGTTCGGGGTAGCGCATGACCACAGATTCCGTGAGTTCAATCTTGAGAGACTGGGGGGGCAGGCCTTCACGTGAAATGATCGCTTCAATGCGGTCAAGGAAGTTGGTGTCAGACAATTGGTCCGCCGATACATTGACGGCCACGTAGACTGGAGAATTGCGGATCAATGTGCGCTGCCAGATGCCGAGTTGGCGGGCGGCTTCGCTGAGAATGAGATCGCCGATCTCATTTATCAGGCCTGCCTCCTCGGCCATGCCGATGAACTCACCGGGTGACAAGGGGCCGCGCGTCGGATGATTCCAGCGGGCCAGGGCCTCAAGGCCCGCAACACTTCCGGTGGGCAGATGGATGAGGGGCTGGTAGTGCACCTCGATTTCATGGCGATCGATGGCCCGACGCAGGTCGGCCTCAAGTGCCACATTGTCAGCCCGTTCATCCTTCATGCCGGCATCGAAGAACTTGACGGATTTCTGGCTATCTGCCTGGGCTGCGTGCAACGCCGAGGCTGCCTGTTTTCGCAAATCATCAGCCGAATGGCCATCGGCACTCGACAGCGAAATGCCAATCGTTGGCGAGATGTAAACCTGCTGGGTCGCGATGCTGATGGGCTGGCCAAGTTCCGACAAGAGTTTCTCAGCAAGCTCCTCGACATTGCGGCGGGCAATGCCTTCAACATACATGACGGCAAACATGCTGCCGGATATCCGGGTGAGGGATTCTTCCGGGTTGAGGTTTTCGGCGATCCGCTGGCCCGTCGCCAACAGCAGCTGGTCGCCCAGATCATGGCCAAGCCCGTCGTTCAACACCTTGAAGCGCTCGATGGCAATCAGAACGACACGCACGGGCAAGCCCATGGGCTTGTCGATTTCGCGTTCCAGCCTGTCCATGAAAATGGCGCGGCTGGGAAGGCCCGTGACCGGATCGCGCACCGCTTCATTGATCAGCTTGTCTTCCTGCAATTTGCTGCGGGTAATGTCGGTCAATGTGCCAATCAACCGTTCGGCATAGGGGCCGGGACCGGGAAAGCCCCGGGCTTTCAGCATGAACCATTGATAATCGCCAGCTGCGTTGACCAGCCGCAATTCCTGTTCAATCACGCCGCCAGACTCAATGTGGCCGGGACTGACAATCGACGCATAGGCGCGTTCATCAGTCGGGTGCAACAGGGAAGCAAAACCGCGATGGGCGGAGCCAGTCTTGAAAACATTGACATCGTAACCAAGACTTTTGGCCAACTCATCGCCCACTGCAAGGACTTGCTGGTTGGGCAGGCAATCCCAGAGGAAATGCTGGGCACCCGCCAAGGCCAGACTGCGGCGCGAGGCATCAGTCAAATAGTAGTTGGAGAGATAGCCTTGAGAAAAAGCAAAGCGGGCCATGGCAAAAGCCAGTGTTGCAACAACCGCAGTCAGCCCCTCCATCAGCCAGGGGGACAGCCCATGGGATGGCGTATGATTGATTGAAGCCACCGCCGCAAGCAAGGTCCAAGCCAATACGGCACACCAAAAGAACATGCCGAAATCCAATGCTCCAGTCTGGCGCTGGCGTGCCTGCAAGGCGAGATAGAAGCCCAAGGTGGTGGCGATCACCAGCCATGACCTGGCAAATTGCGCCGCCCAAAACGGATTGCCAGAGGCCAACAGCAACAAGCCTGTTGCTGCACCGAGGATAATTAGTCCATGCAACAGCCGAATGGTTTTGCCATTTGCCTGCTGGCGGTTCGGCGCTGTCAGCATCCACGCGGCAATGGCAATGCCGGTCGCCATGATGATTTCACTGATGGCACGCAAATGCTGGAGATTGAAGGACGGGTTGGCGAATGCCGTGGCCAAGCGGTCGAGATAGCCTGCCTCAAGTGCCATGAACTGCAAACTTGTGAAGGCAAAGTAGCTGGCGGCCACAAATTCCACCTGGCTGCGCATTCCAAACAGGGCAATGATCAGCAGACAGAGAATGAATGATACGGCAAGCGTTGCACCTTTGACAAAGCTCTCGGTGGTTTGTTCCTGGGCAAATGCATTGACATCCATCAGGCGAATGGAATGCAGCAGGGGTGGACCTTCAATGGCGAAGGTGAGGGTGGATTTGGCGGCCAGCATGAAGCCAAAAGCATCATCTGACAGGGCGGGAATGACCGCCAGTGTATCGGGTGGTTTTACCCAATTGATTTTCAGAAGTTGTGTGCCAAAGGGCTTCAACGGCAAAAATCCGGATGCCGCCAGTCGTTGATGGCCAACCGCAAGAACCAGGGTGCGCGGCACTTCCGCCTGGTTGGTGACACTGTAAATCGTCCAGTTGAAATCAGGCCCCGCCGCTTCGCCGCGCAGTTCCAGCACGGCTCTTGTGCCAAGGGTTTCGCCTGGCACCTCCAGTGTTACGTTGCGGCGCTGGGCCGCAACTTGCGTGCCGAGTGTGCCCAAATCCAGCACACGCACATCGGGCGGCAGCGCAATGATGGTTTCAGCAGCCTTTGCCTTACCGGACAAAGCCATCACACAACAGATCAAGAGGAGCTGAAGCAATTTCCCAACATTTGCAAAGCAGCGAATCATATCCCATCGTAGCCAGCGCCGTTGTCTGGCACTACTCATTCATGACGTTATCGGCAGATTATCTGTGGCTGATTTTCCCCACAGGATATGGTCTTCCCAACTGCCGGCTATCCTCAAGTAACTTTTGGCATAGCCTTCACGCACAAAACCCGCCCGTTGCAGCAGCTGTATCGACGGATCATTGCGCGGGAGGCAGGCGGCTTCAATCCGGTGCAGCTCCAGTTCACGGAAACAAAACGGCAGAAGAGTCTGAATGGCTCTGGTCATGTAGCCACAGTTGGCGTGGGCTTCGCCGATCCAGTAACCAAGGGTTGCCGACTGCGACACGCCACGCCTGACATTCGACAGGGTGATGCCGCCTACGACGTCATTTTTTCCATTGGCAAAGATGAAAAACGGATAGGCCAGATCGCCATCCACCAGATCCTGGTAGCGCCGCAGGCGTTGCCGGTATGACGACAGCAAATGCTCGTCGTCGCGCCATTCAGGCTCCCATGGCACCAGAAAGTTCCGGCTCGACAACCTGGTATCCCGCCAAGATTGAAAATCCGCCATGGCTGGGGCTCGCAACAACAGGTTGTCGCCAGCCAGCTCGACGCCGCTTTGGGTGTTCTGGAAAAACGAGAGAAGACCCATGGTTTTTGCCCTGTGTGCTAGTGGGGCTTGGCAAAGCGCTGGGCAATTTCAGCATAGCTGGCGAGATGGGAAAGCTGGCCAACGGCACCCAAGGAGGGTGGCTTTGCCGTGAAGATATCCCTCGCAAGGTCACGGACGCTTTCTGCCGTCACGGCATCAATCTTGCTGACGAGGGTTGTGATATCAGGTACTTCGCCAAAGGCCAGATACTGCCTTGCAATCTGGTCGGCACGCGATGACGCACTTTCAAGGTTCATCACCAGACTGGTGCGCAGCTGGGCACGGGCGCGGGCGACTTCTTTTTCAGTCACGGCTTCACCCATGGACAGCATGACATTGGCGCTGACTTCGATCAGTTCAGGTGTGTGGTCGGGCGACGTGGCGGCATAGACACCCAACTGGCCGACATCCTCATAGGAAGTTCCATATGAAAACACGCTGTAGCAGAGGCCACGTTTTTCGCGGACCTCCTGAAACAGCCGCGAAGACATGCCGCCGCCCAAGGCGCTGGACAAAACCTGCAATTGATAGATGCGGGGATCCCGGTAATTCGGGGCCTGGAAGCCCAGCACAATGTGGGTCTGGTCCAGGGGCTTTTGCTCAATGCTGGCATGGCCCATGAAAGTTGGGGTTTGCCGTTGCGGGGCCTGACCCTGTTGCAGGTGACCCAGCTGCTTTTCAGCTTCTTTGGCGAGTTTTTGATGATCGATATTTCCTGCCGCACACACCACGATGCGCGAGGCCCAATAATTGCGGTCGCGCCACGCCGCCATCTGGGTGCGGCTCAGGCTTTCAATCAGGTGGGTGGGGCCGAGAATTGAGCGGCCCAGGGGATGGTCACCATAACTTGCGGCTTGGGCCAGATCGAAGACCAGATCATCGGGCTGGTCCTTGGCAGCGGCAATTTCCTGCAGGATGACATCGCGCTCACGTTCCATCTCGTCTTCATCGAGTGTGGACGCAGTGAAGATATCGGCGAGAATGTCCAGCGCCAGTTTCCAGTCCTGCTTCATGACGCGGGCATAGTATGTGGTGGTTTCCATGCCTGTGGCGGCATTGATTTCGCCGCCGACATTTTCAATTTCCTCGGCGATGGCCTGGGCGGTGCGGCGCGTCGTGCCCTTGAACGCCATGTGTTCGAGAAAATGCGCCACGCCATTTTCATCTGGCAATTCATCACGGGCACCTGCTTTCACCCAAATGCCCAAGGCCACGGTTTCGATGTGGGGCATGTTGTGGGTGACGACAGTCAACCCATTGGCGAGCTTGGTAATCTCAACAGACATAGTCTCTCCCTGCAAAGAATTTTTTGGTCAGCGGTTTTGCTTCTCCAAAATCAGGCTCTTGACGGCCCCGGCACTGTTGGGAAGCACTGTGAAACTTTCCGGGCGTTCCATCAAGCCTTTTAGCTTGACGGGCAGTTCTGGATGAATGCCGGTGGCTTTTCGCACGGCATCGGGGAATTTGGCGGGATGGGCCGTTGCCAATACCACCATGGGGCTATTACCCATATGGTGCTGGCCCACGTGAACGCCAACGGCTGAATGGGGATCAAGCAATTCGCCTGTGCTGGCAAGGACAGCTTTCATGGTGGCAGCGGTTTCAGCTTCACTGGCGCGGCCAGAATCAAATTCATGGCGGATCGCCGTGAGGGCAGCGTTTTCGAGTGTGAAGGAACCAGACTGCTTGAGGCCTGCCATGGCGCGAACCACCGCGGCGGGATTGCCCCCGTTGGCGAGATAAACCAGGCGTTCAAAATTCGATGAGACCTGAATGTCCATCGACGGGCTTGTGGTGGCGTGAACGCCTGTCACTTCATAGCGCCCGGATTTCAACGTGCGGTCGAGAATGTCATTGGCATTGGTGGCGATGACAAGACGGTCAATCGGCAGGCCCAGGCGTTTTGCCACCAGGCCCGCCATGATATTTCCGAAATTTCCCGTGGGAACAGTGAAACTGATTTTGCGTTCGGGTGCGCCAAGGGCGAGGCCGGCATAGAAATAATAGCTGATCTGCGCCATGACGCGGACCCAGTTGATGGAATTGACGCCTGCCAGTTGCACGGCATCGCGGAAGTCATGGTCGTTGAACAGGTCTTTTACGATGGCCTGACAGTCGTCAAAATTTCCCTGAATGGCTATGTTGGTGACGGCTGGCGTGTTAACCGTCGTCATCTGTCGGCGTTGCACATCTGACACCAAACCGTGGGGATGCAGGATGAAAATCGAGGCATGCTTCGAATGCTGGAAAGCTTCAATCGCGGCCCCGCCGGTATCGCCAGATGTTGCACCAATGATAGTGGCCCGCCTGCCGGATCTTGCCAGCGACCAATCCATCAGCCGCGCCAGCAACTGCATGGCCACATCCTTGAAGGCGATGGTAGGGCCGTGGAAAAGTTCGAGCAGCCAGAGGTTGGCATCGAGTTGCTTCAAGGGCGTTACCGCCTGATGGCCGAATGTGACATAGGCGTCGAAAACCATGGCTTTCAGATCGGCATCAGGAATGGCTCCATCAGCAAAGCGCCGGGCAATGGCAAAGGCCACATCGGTGAAGGGCTTGCCTCTGAGGGCGCGAAGTTCTTCGAGCGAGAAAGTAGGGAAATGCTGGGGCAGATAAAGACCGCCATCGCGGGCAAGACCAGAGATCATGGCCCCTTCAAAGTCGAGAATGGGGGCCGTGCCACGCGTGGAGATGTATTTCATGGTTCGCGCTCATAAGGTGTTGGAGACGAGGCGGCAAGGGATTGGTGGATATTCGTTGTGTTGCAAACACCCCCTCCCCCCTTCGGGGTACTCCCCCGGCCAAGAGGCCGAGGGAGAAAAGGAATCTTTTCTCCCTCACGCGAAGCGTGGGGGAGTACGGCGAAGCCGGGAGGCGGTGTTTCAACGAGCCCGAACAATCCGCAAGACAAACAATCCCGTCATCACCACCAGCACCGCAGCCAATCCAAACCAGGTAATCGCATAGCCCAGGTGATTGTTGCGCAGGTTTGCCTTGGGTGGGTCGACGAACAGGCCTTCGGTTCCGGGGGAGCCGGGGATGAGATGCAAGACCTTGCCATCCACCGACGCTCCCTTGGCCATGGCTTGCAAATCCCAATAGTACCAGAGGTTTTCCGTGGGGTTGTTGTCAACGTCAAAGTATCCGCGCCCGTTGTCATGGCTTTGCAAGTGTCCGGTGATGGATATCGCGACAGGGGTGTTTGCGGGAATGGCTGCATTCTGCGGAACCTTGCCGCGGCTCACAAGTATCTTACCGCCGGCTTGCGCGTCAAAAACCTGCAAGACCTGCCACGCCGGTCCGCCTTCAAAAGTACTGATCAGGCGAAGCGCCGGACTGTCGGTGAAACGCCCGGTGAGCGTGACTTTTGTTTTGTCAAAATTGGCAATCAACTGGTTCTTCCACGCCAGTCTCTGCACTTGCCAGGCGCCCAGCCAAAGCAGCAGGGCAAATGCCACACTTGCCGTCAGCACGATGGGCCAGATGCGCGTTTTCATGTTTCCATTCGGCCTTCGCCTGCTCCGGTTTTCCATTGCTGGGCGAGAAGCAGGCCTTTGATGGGGCGCAGCATCAGGGTGGGCAAGATGATCAGCAGGGGAATGGCGATGAGCACATGCACCCACCAGACTGGCGAATAGGCCACTTCAATGCCAAGGATTGAGCCTACACCCACCACACAGGTAAACAGCATGACGAACCAGGTTGCCCCATCGCCCGCATCGGCAAAGCTGTAGTTCAATTTGCAGCTGGCGCAGGATTTGGCCACACCGAGATAACTTTCAAACAACTGGCCACGGCCACAGCGGGGACACTTGCCGCGAAGACCGGTTTGTAGCGGCGAGAGTGGGGCGTAATAATTTTCGGTCATGGCACGCTTCCCTCATCCGGCGCTCCGCGCCACCTTCTCCCGCAAGCGGGAGAAGTGAAGTTTCTTCACCTCTCCCGCTTGCGGGAGAGGACGACGCGCCAGCGTCAGGTGAGGGACTTCATCTCTCACTCGTGCGGTATCACCGCCCCCGCTGAGCCCCAGATATAAACTGCCGCGAACAGGAACAGCCAGACCACGTCGACGAAATGCCAGTACCAGGCAGCGGCTTCGAAGCCGAAATGCTGCTTTGGGGTGAAGTGGCCTTTCATGGCGCGAAACAGGCAGATGATCAGGAAAATGGTGCCGACGAGCACATGGAAACCATGGAAGCCCGTGGCCATGAAGAAGGTGGAGCCATAAATCGTGCCGCCATTGTTGCGGTCGAAGGCAAACAGCGCGTGGCCATATTCATAGGCTTGCACACAAGTGAAAATGGCACCGAGGATGATGGTGAGGATCAGACCCCATTTCAGGCCCTTGCGGTCATTGTGCAGCAGTGCGTGATGGGCCCAGGTGATGGTGGTGCCTGAGGTCAAGAGGATCAACGTGTTGAGCAAGGGCAGGTGCCAGGGATCGAAAATTGGTGTGTGCTGGACAACCTGATCGACGATGGGAGCGGGCGGCCAGACGCCGCCTGTGGCTGCCATGCGGGCGGCCTGCAGGGGTTCGCCTGAAAACAGGCTGGCGTCAAAATAGGCCCAGAACCAGGCGACAAAGAACATGATTTCCGAAGCGATGAACATCAACATGCCGTAGCGCAGATGCAGGCTTACAACCGGGGTGTGATCACCGGCATGGGCTTCCTTGATCACATCACGCCACCACATGAACATGGTGTAGAGAACGCCAGCCAGGCCCAGCAGGAAGGCGCAGAGGGCTGAAGTATAGGCGGCTGGTTGGGCAAGCGCCTTGGCAGCATTTTCCGCAGAATAATTGTGCATGGAAAACACCGCACCGATGGCCATGATAAAGGCAGACATGGCACCGACAAACGGCCAGGGTGACGGATTTACCAGATGGTAGTCGTGATTTTTTGCAAGTGCGTCAGCCATGGGCGTCTCCTCAATTCGTCGTCTTTTCCGCTTGGGCGGTCTTGGTGGCGGGATAGAAAGTATAGGACAGGGTTATCTCGCGAATGTTCCTCGCATCCGCATCCTGCAGGATGGCGGGATCGACGAAATATTGCACGGGCATCTCAACGGTTTCACCGGCTTTCAGGGTTTGTTCAGTAAAGCAGAAACATTCGATCTTGTTGAAATAGGCACCGGCGGCAACAGGTGCGACATTGAAGGTGGCCGATCCCGTGGATTCTTTGGTTGTGAAATTGTGGGCCGAGAAAGACGCCATCGCCACTTCGCCAATGCGGATGGTTTGCAGGGTTTGGCTGGCGTGGAAGTTCCAGCCTAGGGTGGAATCGATGTTGCTGTCAAACCGGATGGTGATTGTTTCAGCCGCAATGTCTTTGGGGGCGGCTGTTGCCACTTGCGTTGTGCCGCCAAAACCAGTGGCTTCACAGAACAGTTTGTAAAGCGGCACCGAAGCATAGGCCAATCCGACCATGGCGCAGGCGACAGTGGCTGCGGCGATGGCCACGCGGCGGTTTTTTGAATGGAGCGTTTCCACAGCCATTACATGGTTCTTTCCATGATGCCGCTGCCGAGCTTTATCAGTGTGGTTACGAAAAACAGGACAACAAGCAAACCAAGACCAATGGCCATGGCAGCGGCGCGGCGCTTGCGACGGGCCAGGTCTTCAGGCGAAAAGGGCTGAACAGGAACTTTGGGCGCTGGGGTGTTCATCAAATCAGCGCCTTGAATAGCGGCAGGTTAAAGCTGTGTTCGACCAGCAACAATGTGAGAACGGCAAAGAGCCAGACGATGGAATAGCCAAAGAGTTTTTTGGCAAGCTTGTCTTCTGCTTCACGGGTTGACGCTTTGAAAACGCGGCAGGCGTGAACGAGGAAGTTCAAAGTCATTGCAACTGCGCCAACAGCGTAGATCATGCCTGCGGTGCCTGTGAGCAGTGGCAGTGCCGTGACGGGCAGCAACAACGCTGAATAAATCAGGATCTGTTTTTTGGTTTCAGGACGGCCTGCCACATTGGGCAGCATGGGCACACCTGCTTTGGCATAGTCACCTTCGCGGAACAGGGCGAGCGCCCAGAAATGCGGTGGCGTCCAGAAGAAGATCAGCAGGAAAAGTGCAATGGAGCCTGCATCAATGGAGCCTGTTGCTGCCGCCCAGGCCACCATGGGCGGGAAGGCGCCTGCCGCACCACCAATGACGATGTTCTGGGGCGTCCAGCGTTTCAGCCACATGGTGTAGATGACAACATAAAAGAAAATCGTGAAGGCGAGGAGTGCTGCCGACAGAAGATTGACCAGAAGGCCGAGCACCAGCACGGAACCGATGGCAAGGGCGAGGCCAAAACCAAGTGCCTCTCCCGGCAGAATGGCACCGCGTGGCACGGGCCTTGAAGCAGTACGCTTCATGACGGCATCGATATCAGCATCATACCACATGTTGAGGGCGCCCGAGGCCCCTGCCCCGATGGCAATGCAGAGTATGGCGATGAAGCCCAGCCAAGGATGCACATGACCCGGCGCTGCCACAAGACCGACAACTCCTGAGAACACCACAAGCGACATCACCCGGGGCTTCAACAGCGCCAGATAATCTTCAAGCGAACCCTGGCCCCCCATGGGGGTGGTCAGGGTGTCGCTCGAAACCTCGTGGGGTACAGCTGTCATCTGCTTACTTGATGATCGGCAATGTTGAGAACTGGTGGAAGGGCGGTGGCGATGGCAGGGTCCATTCCAAAGTCGTTGCACCTTCGCCCCAGGGATTGTCGGGGGCTTTGACTTTCTTGGCATAAGCTGAAAATACGCCAAAAAGGAAGATCAGCACACCAAAGGCCGAGATATAGGAGCCGATGGATGACCAGTAATTCCAGCCCTCATAAACTGCGGGGTAATCCACGTAACGGCGCGGCATGCCGGCAAGCCCGAGGAAATGCTGCGGGAAGAACACCAGGTTGACGCCTACAAAAGTCACCCAGAAATGGATATGGGCGATGGTTTCGTTGTACATATAACCTGTGATTTTCGGGAACCAGTAGTACCAGCCCGCGAAGATGGCAAACACTGCTCCGAGGGACAGAACATAGTGGAAATGCGCCACGACATAATAGGTGTCGTGCAACACACGATCAACACCGGCATTGGCCAGCACCACACCAGTCACACCTCCGACGGTGAACAGGAAGATGAAACCAATGGCCCAGACCATGGGCGGACGGAACTCGATGGAGCCGCCCCACATGGTGGCGATCCACGAGAAGATTTTCACACCTGTGGGTACTGCAATGATCATGGTGGCGGCAACGAAGTAGGCTTGCGTGTCAGCATCCATGCCGACGGTGTACATGTGGTGGGCCCAGACGATGAAACCGACAACGCCAATCGCCACCATGGCATAGGCCATGCCGAGATAACCGAACACGGGTTTCTTCGAGAAGGTCGAGACGATCTGGCTGACGATGCCAAAGCCCGGCAGAATAAGAATGTAAACTTCAGGATGGCCGAAGAACCAGAAGAGATGCTGGAACAGCAGGGGATTGCCGCCTTGCGAGGCTTCAAAGAAAGCCGTGCCGAAATTCCGGTCAGTGAGCAGCATGGTGATGCCGCCAGCCAGGACTGGCAAAGACAGCAACAGCAGGAACACCGTGACAAGCACAGCCCAGACGAACAGCGGCATCTTGTGCAGGGTCATGCCGGGCGCACGCATGTTGAAAATCGTGGTGATGAAGTTGATGGCACCAAGGATCGACGAGGCACCTGCAAGATGCAGCGAGAGAATGGCAAAATCCATGGCGGGGCCGGGTTGGCCTGTCGTGGAAAGTGGCGGATAAATTGTCCAGCCGCCTCCCACCCCCATCAATCCTGATGGACCTTCAACAAACATCGAGATCAGCAGCAGGCCGATGGCAGGCACCAGCAGCCAAAAGGAAACATTGTTCATGCGCGGGAAGGCCATGTCGGGGGCACCGATCATGAGGGGCACAAACCAGTTGCCAAAACCACCGATCATGGCGGGCATGACCATGAAGAAGATCATCAGCAGGGCATGGCCGGTCACAAACACATTATACATGTGCTTGCCGGCATCGGGGCTGTTGGGATCTGAACCATAGACCATGGCGGCGAGACCATGAAAAATCTGGATGCCAGGTTCCTGCAATTCCATGCGCATGAGAACCGAGAGCAGACCACCAATCAGACCCGCTGTGATGGCGAACCAGAGGTACATCGTGCCGATGTCCTTGTGGTTGGTGGAATAGACATACCGACGCCAACCCGTCGGGTCGGCGTGATGGTCATCATGATGGGCGTGCGCAGTGGCCATGTTGTATGCCTCTCAATTCGAAACTTTGGTCAATTCTTTGGTCGAATAGTTATTCAGGTCAATTTGCAGCGATGACAGGAGCCACAGGCTTGATGGTTTTCAGAAATTCATCCAGCTGTTCGGGTTTCGGTTCGGTCTTCAGCAGTTCGCCCCAGGCTTTGTATTTGTCTTCAGCCACCACCCAAACTTCGATGGGCATGTAGGCATGTTCCTTGCCGCACAATTCCGAGCATTCGCCGTAATACACACCTTCGACGGTGGCCTTGAACCAGTCTTCATTGAGACGACCGGGAACCGCATCGATCTTCATGCCAAAGGAAGGTATGGTCCAGGCATGGATGATGCCGATGGGGTCTGAGGTGATGATCATCTTCACCGTCTTGTTGACGGGCACCACGACGGGCGTGTCGGTTGCCAGCAAATAGGGGCGGTTTTCTGCCTTGGCCTTGTCTTCTGGCAGCAATGACGACGTGAAAGAAACTTTCGCTGCACCCTCGGCATCAACCCCGAGATCAGGCAATTCATAGGTCCACTGCCAGGATGGCAGGCCAATGGCCTTGATGGTGACATCGGCGGGCGGGATGTTGCGCTGGAGATAAAGCAGGCGGAAAGATGGAATGGCAATGGCCACCAGAATCAGCACGGGGATGACAGTCCAGGCCACTTCGAGGCCAACATGGTGGGTGGTTTTTGACGGCACCGGATGGGCCTTGGCGTTGAATTTGACCATCACGTAGATCAGTAGGCCCAAGACAAACAGCGTGATGATGGTCATGCCGATGTGCAGCCAGTCGATAAACCATTGGATATATTCGCCAACCGGGGTGACTTGGGTTTGCAGGTTGATCTGCCAGGGTTCAGCTTGACCCGCAGCAGCCAGAACTGCGCCTGACGCCACCGTAGCCAAAATCAGCCCGGCACCCATTACCATTCCCGAACGGATGATTTTCATTGCAAATCCTTCAATCTCTAGCCCCTTGTGGCTCGCCGACTCTTGCTTTGGCAAGCAACGCCCGATTTTTAGCGGGTTTTCTAAGGGTGCTGTAAACAATATTCCGTCGCCTGCCGCAACATCAGCCAGACGCGGCAAAACGTCTTGCATGCAGGACTTTTCCAGACAATCGGATTTTTGCCGCAATTGTGCTGAATTCACAGCAAATCCACCCCGCTTGCCCTGATCGCCAGACGCGGCTACATGGATGCCCAACATTCAACTTTCGACACAGGAACCGGATCAACGTGAGAATCAGCCAATCCACCTCGTTAAAGGCCCTCTCCCTGCTGGCGCTTTTGATTGCGACTATAAATTTTGCCAACCCGGTCCAGGCGCAAGACGAGGCCGACAAGGCTGAAACAGAAGCGCCGCCAGATGCCACGAATTTCGGTCCGCGCAAAAAGGCCCTGGATCAAAAGGCCGCTGCCGAAGCACCCAAGGCCGAAGTGATTTCAACCCATGGCAAATGGCAGCTGCAATGCACGGATGTCGGCGCTGCGGCAGACGAGAATTCTGCTGGCGGCAAGAACTGCGGCATCATCCAAAACGTCATCAGCGAAAAAAATGAAAATATCGCGATTTCGCTGATTGTCAGCAAAGTCAAGCGCGGCGACAAATCTTCGACCTTCTTCCGGGTGTTTGCGCCCATCGGGGTTTATCTGCCAACGGGTATTCCTGTGGAAATTGATGGGGCAGCACTTCCCAACCGCATGCAGTTTACCCGCTGCCTGCCACGGGTGTGCGAAGGATTTGCCGAAGCCTCGCCTGAATCACTCAACAAGTTCAAGAAAGGCAATGCCGCGACATTCTTTATCTATGATCGTCCCGGCAATGGTTTTCCGATGAAAGTATCGCTGGAAGGTTTTGGGGCGGCCTTGGCAGCTTTGAACAAACTTTAAGGTTGTCCAACATTCAGGGCTTTCAGTTTGGACGTTGCGATACTAAGTATGCCACTCCTGATGTGAAGAGGTTTGCCTTGAATTTGGCAGCCCTTCGAGGCCCGCAATGGGCGGGCACCTCAGGGTGAGGTAATATTAGTATCCCTCATCCTGAGGTGCGAGCCCTTGCGAGCCTCGAAGGACTGCCAGACGCGCAAACAGTTCTCACTGCAAAGTATGAATTGGAGTATGCCGCTTGTCACTCATCGATCACGATGCCTTTTCACCCGAGCTTTCCCGTTCGGAAGCCGAAAAACTGGTCCGCGAAACCCTGGTGGGGGCTGATGACGGCGAACTGTTCATCGAAAAGCGTGTCTCGGAAAGCCTGTCGTTTGACGATGGCAAACTGAAATCGTCGAGCATTGATGACAGCCAGGGTTTTGGACTTCGTGCGGTTTCCGGCGAAAGCGTTGCCTATGCCCATGCGACGGAACTGTCGGCTTCTGCCCTCAAACGGGCGGGCCAGACCTGTCGCTCGATTCTCAATCATGGCCAGACCCGGCAGATTGCCGACGCTCCGCTTCGCAGCAACCGCAAACTCTATTCCGACAATAATCCCAGCGACGCTTTTGGTTTTTCGGAACGTGTGGCGCTTTTGCAGAACGTCAATGACTTTGCCCGCGGCCTTGACAGCAAGGTGCGGCAGGTTTCGGCTTCTGTATCAACCGATTTTCAGGATGTGACGATCATCAGGCCGGATGGCAGTGTCTATGCGGATTTGCGACCGCTGATGCGTTTCAATGTTTCGGTGACCACCGACAATGGCACCTTGCAAGGCAGCGGCGGCGATGGCTTTGGCGGGCGGGGTGATCCGCGCGGCATCTTGACAGAAGCGCGCTGGCAAGCATCAACACGCGAAGCTTTGCGGCAAGCCCTGGTGGCACTTGAGGCGGGTGCTGCACCGGCTGGCGAAATGGACGTGCTGTTGGGGCCGGGATGGCCTGGCATTCTGCTGCATGAAGCGATTGGCCATGGGCTTGAAGGCGATTTCAACCGCAAGGGCACATCGGCTTTTGCAGCGCTGATGGGACAGCGCATTGCCAGCGACGATGTAACAGTTGTGGATGATGGCACGCTGCCGGACCGGCGCGGTTCGATTTCCATTGATGACGAGGGTACGGCTTCAAATTGCACGACGCTGATCGAGAACGGTATTCTGGTGGGTTATATGCAGGACCGCTTGAATGCGCGTTTAATGAATGTGAAACCGACAGGCAACGGACGCCGCCAATCCTATGCCCATGTGCCGCTGCCGCGCATGACCAACACCTACATGCTGAACGGCAAACGCAGCCCGGAGGAAATTCTCGCCTCAATGAAGACCGGCTTGTTTGCCAAATCCTTTGGCGGCGGGCAGGTTGATATCACCTCAGGCAAATTCGTTTTCACGGTGACCGAAGCCTATATCATCGAGAACGGCAAACTGGCGCGGCCCGTCAAGGGGGCCATTCTGATTGGCGCTGGGGCTGAAGCCCTGAAGAAGATTTCGATGGTAGGAAATGATCTTGAACTCGACAGCGGCATTGGCACCTGTGGCAAGGCGGGGCAAGGTGTTCCGGTTGGGGTGGGTCAACCGACACTTCGCATTGATGGCCTGACAGTTGGCGGGACTGCGGCAGCCTGAACCTGATGCCGCTTCCTGCTGTTGTGATTTTCGATATGGACGATGTGCTCTGCCATTATGATCTGGGACGGCGCTTGCGTTATCTCGCGCAACTCGCCGACGTGACGGCGCGGGATGTGCGGGCGGCTTTATGGGATTCAGGTTTTGAAGAATCGTCGGATGCGGGTGGCTATCCCGACAGTGAGGAATATCTCACAGAATTTTCCAAACGCCTGGGCTTTGACATCAGCCGGGAACAATGGCTGAAAGCCAGGCGCGAGGCCATGTCGCCCAACAGCGAGGTTCTGGGGCTGGCCCGGAAGATCAAGCAACAGGCCGCCATTGCCATTTATACCAACAATGGCCCTCTGGTAAAAACCCATCTGCATTTGTTGTTGCCGGAAGCAGCGGCGATATTTGACCGGCATTTTTGCTCTTATGAATTTGGCACCAAAAAACCTGATCCCGAAAGTTTCAGAAGATTGCTGGGCAGCCTGGGGCGCAAGGCCGATGAATGCTGGTTTATCGACGACAAGAAATCCAATGTGGAAGGGGCGCGGATTGCAGGGATGAAAGGCCATCATTTCACGCATTTTTCGTTGCTGGAAAAAGAGGCCCGCGCCACTGGATTTACACTATGATTTTTAGCGTTGCATTGCTGGGGATGGCAGTTAGACTCGTCAATTGTCTATTCAAGAGAAATACATAAGCATGACTATTCAAGATATTCTCGGTCATACGGAAGGTGGCGCTTTTTATCGCAATGCTGCCAAGGCAGCAGGGATCACCGAAGCAGATGCCAAAGCAACCATTGGCAAACTTGCTCCGGCGATTGCCCAGTCTTTGAAAGACCGGGCTGGAGCCGATCCCGAAGCATTTGAAGCTCTGCTTGAATTACTTGAGGACAATGGCGATGCAGACCTCAACGAAGCGGGTGCGCTGACCAATGATGAGGCGCAATCGGATGGTGCTGCTATTCTCAAAGATATCCACGGCACGGCAGCTGCTGCTTATGCGGTGGCTGGCAAGCTGGTCAGTGGAATTGCGCCAGAGGCACTGGCAACGCTGAATGCCATCAGTGCCACGGGTGTTTTGGCCGCACTCTCGCAACAGAATGTCGTAATGCTCAGCGATGGGGCAGCCACGGCAGCTGACACGCAAAGTGGTGGCGGTGGTTTCTTGTCGATTTTGTTTGCAGCCCTGCTCAAAGGCCTGTTGCAAGGTGCCAGTCGCCAACTGGCACCTAAACGGCGCCGGCGGCGTTATGCGAGCTACTCTGGCCGGCGTACGACACCCCGGCGCAGGCGGCGGACCACGCCTGGACTTGACGATATTTTCAAAAGTATTCTCAGCGGCAGTCGCCGCTGAATCTAGAGGAGAGCAAAAATGGATATTTCAGCAATTGGTCGCCAGTTTGGATTGGATGAATCACAGACCCGAGCCGCCTTTGAAGCGCTAGCGCCCGTGGTGGCCTCAGGCATGCGCAGGCAGGCCAATACGCCTGATGGTTTGCAGGAGATTTTCCGATCAGTTTTGGGCCAAGGGCAATCGGGCGCGCTCGACGATGAAAATGCCGTGAACTTCGAACGAGCAAAGCCGGCGGGTGATGAAATTCTGGGTCAGCTGTTTGGCAACAAGGATGTGAGTCGCGGTGTGGCCCAGCAGCTTTCCGCCACATCGGGGATTGGGGCTTCGCTGTTGAAAAAACTTCTGCCGATTGTCGCCAGCGTGGTGATGGGCCAGGTGGCCAAGAAAATGGGTGCCGGGGCTGGCGGTTCTGGTGGCGGTGGCTTGGGTGATATTCTCGGCGATATTCTGGGCGGCAGTCTGGGCGGTGGACAATCACGGCAACAAGCACCAACACAAAGTGGTGGTGGCTTGGGCGATATCCTGAAAGATCTCATGGGGGGTGGTCAACAGGCGGATGCAGAACCCCGGCAACAACAACAAAACCGCAGTGGCAATCCGCTGGAAGACATGTTGAACGACATTCTGGGAGGCGGCAAAGGCGGGGGTGCGACGGAGCAAGTTCCCGCTGACCAAATGGGCGACATTCTCAAGGATATTTTTGGCGGCAATGTTCCAGGCGGTGGCGGACAAATGCCAGAGCGCACCGTTCAAAGGGGCCGCAAGACGCTTGACGACATGACAGGTGGTGGAACGCCGTCGGGTGATGCTGCTGATATTTTGCTGGATTCAGTGACGAAGTCGTTGAGAAGGTAGAGACCTCATCCGCCCCGTTGGGGCACCTTCTCCACGAAGGCGTGGAGAAGGGACAATGTTTGAGACCGGTGTTAAGTTCAGTCCCTTCTCCACGCGTTCGTGGAGAAGGTGGCGCAACGCGCCGGATGAGGTCCCTGCGACGTTTCTCAATCCTTCAGGAAATAAGTGATCGTCGTCACCACACGCACCTTCTTGTTGACCTGTTTTTCGGGTCGGTCATTGGGGATTTCGATGGCCGGGGTGATTTCGATGATGCCTTGGTTGGCGCTTTGGATGTCGCCGACCTTGGCACCACTTTCGATGGCAAACTTGTCGGCGGCTTCGCGGGCGCGTTTGGTGGCTTCGGTCAGCATCTCGCCTTTCAGTTCATTGACATTGGTGAAAATGAATGAAGGTCCGGCGTTGTAAGCATCGGCGGAGAAGACCACACCGGATTTAAGCAGGTCGCCAATCATTTTGGCAGACGCCTGCAATTTATCAACATCGGCGGAACGCACCAGCAAATCTTCGGTCAGCACAAAGCGGCTTTCTTCGGGAATGCCTTGGGCATTGTAGCCGGCGATGCGGTCTTCGACCTGGATGTTTTGCACCTGCATGTCGGTCTCGACAAAACCGCCTGTCGTCAAAAAGCCTTTGACACTTTTTTCGGCAATCTCGAGCTTGCCACGGGCATCCTCAAGGGTTGTGCCTGTGGTGACAAAGCGGATCGGCCAGAAGCCGAGATTGGCTTTCACTTCACGTTCGGACAAGCCCTTGACCGTGACCACACGATAACCCAGGCGGCTTTTGACCAGGCTTTCGCCTGCGAGATAGCCACCAGTTGCGACGCCAAGGCCAACGAGGCCGCCAGCGAGAATGCGGGAAAATGAAGACATGATTGGATTTGAAACCTCTGAAAGCGCCTCCGCGCTAGGCTTGCAATTCTCGTGGGCGATTGTGGTGCGATGATGGCGCGTTAAGCATCCTGACAATTTTATGCAACTTGATGCGGGTTTTCGGGCCGTTAACCATAGTTAACACTTTACTAACGACCTGTGCCATTGCAGTATTGGAACTGGATGTGGCGTCCAGTTTTGATTGGGTTTGTTATGCGTATGCTTTCCCTCAAGGCACTTCTCGTGTCCCTTGCCACACTTGCCCTTCTCAGCGGTTCCCACGGCGCTGTTGCCGGGGAACGCATCACCTGCCGGGATTTTGCCCAGGCTGCGGCTGATGAATGGGCAGCGGGTTTCATGGACCGGGCCTCTGACCAGGATGTTGCCACGGAAGATTCAGTTGTGGTGATTTCCTATGGCAAAAAATACCTGATGCCGCGCCAGAACAATGTCGATGGCAATCTGCGGCTGGTTTCAGTGGGTGAGCGCATTCGCATGCGCAACAAGGTTTATGCCGAGGAATTGTTCCGCTGCATGCACGCGCACAGCATCAATGTGCACGTAAACCAGTAAAGCAACTGGCGTTGGGTATTGGGCCACACTGGCCCGTTCCCTTCACCTCGGTTTTTCTGCTACTCTCACGGTTCAATCGCCCCGGAGAGCTGCACCATGAACAAGCCAACAGATCCCACCCAATGGGAAGCTTCGCCCAACAATCTTGAACCCTTCTGGATGGGCTTCACACCCAACCGGGCCTTCAAGCAGCGCCCCCGGATGATTGCCCGGGCCAAGGACATGCATTATTATGACATGTCGGGCCGTCCCATTCTCGATGGTTCGGCGGGCCTTTGGTGCTGCAATGCCGGCCATTGCCGTGAACCGATTGTCAAGGCCATCCAGAAATCGGCGGCGGAACTGGATTTCTCGCCAACGTTCCAGTTTGGCCATCCCAAGGTTTTTGAACTGGCATCGCGCCTGGCCACCATGGCTCCAGGGGATTTGAATTATGCGTTTTTCTGCAATTCCGGTTCAGAAGCTGCCGACACTGCCCTCAAAATTGCCCTTGCCTATCAGAGGGCCAAGGGACAGGGTTCGCGCACCCGGCTGATTGGCCGGGAACGCGGCTATCACGGCGTCAACTTTGGTGGCATTTCCGTGGGCGGCATGGTTGCCAACCGCAAATGGTTTGGCTCGCTCCTGACAGGAGTCGACCACCTGCCCCACACCTATAACCGCAAAGAACAAGCGTTTTCGCGCGGTGAACCGGAATGGGGTGGCCATCTGGCCGAAGAACTCGAACGCCTTGTCGCCTTGCATGATGCCTCAACCATTGCCGCAGTCATCGTCGAACCTATGGCCGGTTCGACGGGCGTGCTGGCGCCGCCAAAAGGCTATCTCAAACGCTTGCGCGAGATCTGCGACAGCCATGGCATCTTGCTGATTTTCGACGAGGTGATCACGGGCTTTGGCCGTCTTGGCACAAGCTTTGCCGCAGAGCGCTTTGGTGTGGTGCCAGACATGATCACCTTTGCCAAGGGCGTGACATCGGGCACGGTGCCTTTGGGCGGTGTGATGGTCAGGCAGGGCATCCATGACGCCTTCTTGAATGCCCAGGATCATGTCATCGAGCTGTTCCATGGCTATACCTATACGGGCCATCCTATTGCAGCTGCGGCAGGCATGGCGACGCTTGACCTTTATCGCGATGAGAATATTTTCGAGAATGCCAAGAAGATGGAAAAGCCCTGGGCCGATGCAGCCTTCTCGCTCAAGGGCCATCCCCTCGTTGAAGACATCCGCACGATTGGCCTGGTGGCGGGCGTTGACATGACGCCGATTCCTGGCAAGCCGGGGCTTCGGGCCTACAAGGCCATGGAAAATGCTTTCCATGACATCGGCATGATGGTGCGCATCACAGGTGATACCATTGCCCTGTCGCCGCCTCTCGTCATCAACCAGGCCGAGATCACCGAAATCTTCCATGACAAGATGCCGAAAATCCTCGATTCAGTCATGAAGCTTTGATCTACTTTCGGTTGAAATTCCGGGATGACGGGATTCCCTCTGGGCCCGATACAAAGTAGTGTCAGGGCCAATTGATTCGCGGCGCTTGCGCGCCGGGGTGATTGGCAGGGGATAGCGCTGAAATGCAGTTGAAACAGGAAACACCTTGGATCGTGTTGATTGCAGCATGTGCTTTCACGGCCATTGCCGTTGCGGCCTATGGACTAGGGGCTGGATTGATTTCGGTGACACTGGCTTCAGTTTCCCTGATCGCCTTGTCAGCTGGACTGATTGTGCTGATGGTGCGCAACCTGATGTTGGCGCAGACGTTGGCGCAGATTTCGGAAAACAATAATTGGCTGGCAGGAGAAATGGCTGGCTTGGCCAAGGAACAGGCGACACAACAACGGGGCAAGCAAGCCGTGCTGGATGACCTGGCAGCCTTGCGCCAGGAAAACCATGGCATGAATGCCGGCCTGACGCAAACCCTGGGTGAATTGCGCGATCACAATGCCACTTTGGCCCAGGGTCTTAAAACCCTCATCGACAACAACCGGCAGGCCGAACAGAACCGCGTTTGGCAAGAGCAACTTAAACCAGAAACAGGTTGGCAACAGGCAGCCGAAACCCTGTTTTCTCCATCCGCCAAGGTCGAAGCGCCAGTCGTTGAACAAGTTGCCCCAGTGTCAACACCACAATCGGCTGTGACCGATGCCGAAGTACCTTTCGGCGATGCATTGAACCTTTCACTTGAGCCCGTCGTCGATCTTTATACATCGCAAACCGCCCATTATCGCATGACGCTTGGCATGACCAACGATCATGGAATGAACGTGCAACAGGATATTTTCCTGCATCACGCCGAACGCATTGGCATGCGCGAGGCGCTTGACATGTTCGTGGTCCGCGAGACCCTTTCGATCCTCGAGCGTTTGCGCCAACGCGATCCTGCTTTGTGCATTTTGGTGCCGCTGGGTGCGGCCACCTTGGGCAATCGCGACACTTTGCAAAAACTGCTGTTGGCCTTGCAGGAAAAGCCCGGACTTGCGTCGGGTGTTGTGCTCGAAATTCCCCATGCGATGTTGGCCAGCCTGCCAGACCGAAGCCTCGAAGGCTTGGCCTATCTGGCCCGGGCTGGTGTTACCCTGAGCCTTGCACAGGCCTCCATCGCCGGTATAGATCTGGCTGGGTTGGGAAAACTCAATGTCCGCTTTATCGGTCTGGCCGCCGCATCCCTGAGCTTCGAGGGACGGATTTCGGCAGGCCTTCCGGGCTTTGTGCAGGCAGCCCGGGCGCTGCGCATTCAGGTGATTGTCAGCCAGGTCGGTGATCCTGCCATGGTGACTGGTCTTGCCCAAGTGGCACGGCTTGCCAGTGGTCCGGCTTTTGCGGCACCTCGCCGTTTGCGCCGCCATGAGGAAAACCCTCCGGCGTTGCGTGTTGCAGCCTGATCGACCAGTCCTGCCTTGCAACAGCTTTCAGCAACTTATCCCATCTGGTTCTGTGATATCTGGGGCGTGGTGCACAATGGCTTCACGCCGTTTGCCGAAACCGTCTCAACGCTGGTTCGGCACCGGCAGAGCGGCGGCATTGTCATTCTGGTGAGCAACTCGCCGCGCAGCGAAAAGGGTGTCGCTTTGCAATTGGCAGAGCTTGGTGTTTCGCCTGGGAGCTTCGATGCCATCGTCACATCCGGCGATGTGACGCAAGACCTGATGCAGCGAATTGGCAATGGCAAATTGTTTCATTTGGGTGCGGCCCGTGATCTCTCGCTGTTTGAAGGCATGGGCATAGAGCGCGTGGCGGTTGAACAGGCTTCCGGCATCATCTGCACCGGACTGTTCCATGACGAATGGGAAACCCCAGAGGACTATCGGGACTTGCTTACGGATTTGCGGGGCCGCAACCTGCCAATGATTTGCGCCAACCCAGACAAGATTGTGCGGAAAGGCGATAAGCTGCAATATTGCGCCGGCGCCCTCGCTGAAGTTTATGCCGACATGGGTGGCAATGTGGCCATGGCCGGAAAACCCTTTGTCCCGATTTATGAATTGGCCTTGCTGAAGGCGGCGCAATTGCGCGGCAAGATTATTGTGACTTCAGAAGTTCTGGCCATTGGTGATGGACCTGAAACGGATATTCTGGGGGCCGCCAACCAGGGCTTTGCCTGCATTTATGTGTCAGGTGGGGTGCGCGACCATGTCGAGGATTTGGCGGCGGAACTTGCCCATATCCGCAAAGCTGTTCCCCGTGCCAATGTGCTGATGGCTGTTGATGCGTTGCGGTGGACTTGACTTGTCGGGCGCTGTCGCCCAATTCCAGCGTCACCCCAAACGTTGAACCCCCGCAAGTCCCCTGATGCTGCTGTTTCCCCCAAATTCAATTCTACCCGATACCTTGCGTGGCAGTGTTGTGGCCATTGGCAATTTTGATGGCCTGCACCGGGGCCATCAGCAATTGCTGGCTATTGCTGCCGACATGGCGCGGCAACGGGCGGTGCCCCATGGTATCTTGAGTTTCGAGCCACACCCCCGCAGCTTTTTCAAACCGGAAGAACCTGTCTTTCGCCTCACACCACTTGCCCTGAAAACCCGTTTGATGGCAGCCCTTGATGCAAAATTCTTGGCCTGGCTGGATTTTGACCGAGCCTTGTCCGGCATGGAAGCGGAAGCATTTGTGCTGGAGCATTTGGTCAAGCGCCTGGGGGTTTGCCATGTGGTGACGGGCTATGACTTCCATTTTGGAAAAGGCCGCAAAGGCGGACCTGACACACTGGTCGCCATGGGAAAACTGCACGGGTTTAGTGTAACCATCGTCGAACAAGTGACTGATGATGGCGATGCCCGATCCCCCTTCTCCTCCACGTCAATCCGCAGCGCCCTCAGGCGCGGCCATGTGACCAGTGCGGCCCGGGAACTCGGCTATGACTGGACAGTCATGGGCGAGGTTGTGCACGGCGACAAGCGTGGCCGGACCATTGGCTTTCCCACGGCCAACATCATTCTGGAGCCGGGGGCGGAGCCCTATCACGGCATTTATGCAGTAACGGTTCGCGACTCTACTGCCGAACCGGGATCAGCGGCATGGTGGGGGGCGGCCTATTTTGGTGATCGCCCTACCTTCAACACCAAGCGGACATTTCTGGAAGTGTTTTTACTGGACCAGGACATTGAGCTTTATCATCGCACATTGATGGTGTCGTTTGTTGATCTGGTGCGGGCTGACCAGACATTTGCAACGGTTGCCGAGCTTGTGGTGCAAATGACAGCCGATTGCCTGGAGGTGCGTCGGTTGTTGGCCGCACGCACCATCAATGGGGAATCAAATCTGGCGCGGTTGCAGGCTGACGGAAAGGTTTAGGGCGTCAGTTTCGCGCTCCCCTTGGGTTGACTCGTCTGGTTCCTCCACCGCCTCTTTGCGTGCCGCTGCCTTTCGGCGCTTCAGATTATCGCGCAAGGCTGCGGCCTGCCGAACTTTTCGGCGTTCGGCTTGGGTGGGTTGCGGAGCAGGTTTCTGTGTCATGCCAGCGATTTTGCCTTTGCGCCTGAACTTGCGCAAGATGGTTGCGAAAAGTTTCGGCCTATGGCATTGACACGCCATTCAGTCGCTGTCGTAGCTCAGTGGTAGAGCACTCCCTTGGTAAGGGAGAGGTCGAGGTTTCGATTACCTCCGGCAGCACCATTTTTCCCGCAATTTTGCGCCGACGTGTGGAGCCGGTGTCAGCTCCGCTTGATCCCGAACATCTTTCCATCGGATTTTTTGATGAACAGGTTGGCCAGGGCGTCGTTGACATTATCTGTGGTGAACTGGGGTTTTATGCCTTCGAACTTGCACGACGCCAACACCTGCTCAACGATGAATTTGGGTTGGAAATAGGCCAGGGGCGCTTCGTTTTCGCGAACGCCATTGATCACCTGCGTATAGATTTCCTGGGTCAATTGCAGGCCGATTTTCTGCGCCATGCCAATGAAGACCTTGCGGAACAGCGGCTCTGGCGGCTCAACAGTTTCCAGCTTGTAGCTGATGCGGCGCTGAAATGCCGGGTCCATCAGATCGTTGGGGTGCATGTTGGTTGAAAAGATGACAATTTCATCAAACGGAATTTTGATACTCTTGCCTGTGTGGGTGGTCAGATAATCCACGCGGCTGTTCAAGGGCACGATCCAGCGGTTCAGGATGTCCTCGGGCTTGGCGCGCTGGCGGCCGAAATCGTCGATCAGAAAGGTGCCGTTCAGGGCCTTGATATGCAGCGGTGCTTCATAGATTTTGGCGATGGGATTGAACTTGAGGTCGAGCATCTCGATGGTCAATTCACCGCCGGTGATCACCATCGGCCGGTAGCAGGGAACCCAGCGCAGATCAACGCGGCTGCGGCGCAGGTTTGCCCCACCCTGTTGCTCGGGCATCTCTGCCACCTGGCGATGCACAGTCGGGTCAAACACCTTCATGATCTCGCCATCAATATCGACGCAATAGGGAACATAAATCACATTCTGGAATATCTTGCCGACGATCTCCGCCACGGTGGTCTTGCCATTGCCGGCGGGACCGTAGATCAAAATGGCGTTGCCGGAATTCACGGCAGGGCCCAACCGGCTGACAAAGCGCTCGGTCATCACCAACCCGGCAAAGGCCTCGTCCAGCCTTTGGCGCGTCACATGTTCATTGCTGACGCGCTGGCGCAGGATGCGGTCCTGATAATCTGCCAGTGACACAGGGGCCGGTCCAAAATACTGGCCCCGCGTCATCGCTTCGACAGCCCATTCCCGCCCGGCCCGCGTCAGGTTCATGCGCAATTCTGCCTTCGCTCCGCCACTGGAGGCCGAGGTCATCGTCTCCACAAGTTTGCGGTCCTTGGCTTCCTGCAACACGTGATTGACAATTGTGCTGGACAGTTTGAGCGCCTCTGCGATGGCCGAAGCGGTTTCAAGATTCTCCGAATACATGCCCTTGATGGCCAGTTCGAGCAGGAACAAGGGATCAATGCCGGTGTCCGCCATGGTAATCGGCGCTTGCGGCGCATCGGCCAGGACTTTTTCAATCTGTTCAGAGGTCAACAGACCAAGGGCGATGATGCTGTCGCCCAAACGGCCGCCATTCAGGTTCTGGTGTTCGATGGCCTGGTTGATCTGCTCAGCCGAAACCAACCCCTTGGCCACCAAAATATTGCCCAATTTCATCGTCGCGTCCCCATGGTTTTTGTCCCCATGCGAATCAGGCTTGGGGGAGAGGGAGAACTTGGGGTGGATTTGTTAAAAATTGAGTGAATGGGGGGATTGTTGGAGAAGTCATGGTGGGGTCAATTTGTGTTTGCAACTTATAGTGGCATCAACGTTAAAAGCGGCATTTGCGATAACGATTGCATTTGGGTCCGATTGAGTGGAGTTTCACCGCTATCCGACGCAGTTGCTTCACCCCTACCCGCCCTCTGAGAGGGGCAAGGGTGGGGAAGCCTGATTGCCTATTTAGTGGAGTGTCACCGTTATCTTATTTAGTGGAGTGTCACCGTTATCCTAGTGGAGTGTCACCGTTATCCGTTATCTTATCGAGCAACATAACTCCGTTATCCAGACGGACTTGCAGCTTTGCTGTTGCCAGGTATGTCTTGGGCAGCAATTTGCCCAAGCAACATAACCGATTGTGAAACACGGATACACCGCGCTATATTGTTTCCAGTAAAATTTGTAAGTTGCAATGGCGCACAATAGGCATAAGATTCCCAGATTGAATCCACGGAGGCGCATTGCATGTGTGAAGTTTTTGCGGGGCAAAACCCGAAGGGGTATGCTTATGAAACACGATCGGTCCGGCTTTCAGGGCATGTCACCAGTGTGCGATTGGAAACCCGGTTCTGGTCGGTGTTGGATGATTTGGCAGCTGATCAACGTATGAGTTTGCCGCTGTTTCTGACAACGCTCTACGACGAAGCCTTGGAGCTGAATGGCGAAATCAGCAACTTTGCCTCGTTGTTGCGTTGCTCCTGTTTGATCTTCCTCACCAATCAAATTGCCAGTTACGCCCCAAAGAGCCGTGAGGAATTGGCGGCGTAGTATCAGCCTAATACCACCGCTTCGAATTACCATCTAGCGTGACGGAGTAACAGGCGGGGGGTTGGTTTGAGTTTCGTTTCAAGAGCAGGCGCGGTGGTTTTACTTGCAGCGACGAGCAGCATTGCTGCGGCGCAAGATGATGCCGCTGCCAAATTGTACAAGAATCATTGTGGGGCCTGTCACACTCTTGTCGACGATGGCCGCAACAGGCAGGGGCCATCGCTGTTTGGCATCTTCAAGCGCAAGGCAGGCACACACGAGAAATACACCAAGTACTCGCGGGGCTTGAAGGATGCCGCATGGCAATGGACACCAGAGCAGCTTGACCTGTGGTTGACTGATCCAAAAGCGCTGGTACCCAAAACTTTCATGGGGGCCTATAAACAAAAAGACCCTGAAAAGCGCAAAATTCTGGTCGAATACATCAAGGCCAACGGAGGCACGTAGTCATGGCAAAAGCAATCCATTCCATGATCCGCGTCGTTGAAGAAGCCAGGTCGGTGGCATTTTATGACAAGGCTTTTGGGCTCAAGATCAAAGACCGCTATCCGTTCGATGGCTTCACGCTGGTCTATCTGAAGAATGACGAGAACGATTTCGAAATTGAATTGACCGTCAATGGTGGGCGCACAGAACCTTATGACCTTGGCAATGGCTACGGCCATTTGGCTGTGTCGGTCGATGACGTTGCTGCTGAACATGCACGCTTTGCCAGCCACAATCTTGCGCCAACGCCGCTCAAGGAATTCCACCGTGAGGGAACGCTTTTCGCCAAATTCTTTTTTGTGACCGACCCTGATGGCTACAAAATCGAGGTGCTTCAGCGATACGGACGATTTACATAACAATGAGAAAAACAGGAGGATAAACGAAATGGTAAGACTGATTGACAAGACTCCCAAGGTGACGCGCCGCTTGTTCATGCGTACGGGTGGTGCAACGGCAGCAGCAGCAGTGGTGATGCCAGCGTCGATACTGAGTGGAAAAGCCTTTGCGGCTGATCCGGTTGCCTTGAGTGTCGACAGCTTTAACACGCTGGTTAAAATGGCGCGCGATCTCTATCCGCACGACAAGCTGCCAGATGCAATCTATGCAGCCGTCGTCTCTGGCCACGATGCCAAAGCCAAGGACGACGCTGGCTTCAAGGACGTTCTGGAAAAAGGCGTGGCTTTGCTCGACGGTCTGAGTGAGCGCATGGGCCATGGCAAATATGCTGCTGCGGCCAAGGAGGAAGACCGGGTTGCTGTTTTGAAGGAAATCGAGAAGCAGGATGCTGGCTTTTTTGGTGCTGTGCGCGGCTCACTCGTCACCGGCATCTACAACAACCAGGAAATCTGGAAGCAGTTTGGCTACGAAGGTGAGAGTGCGTCCCTAGGCGGCTACATCGAACGCGGTTTCAACGACGTTGACTGGCTGAAAGGCTAAGGGGAGCAGAAAATATGGCTACTTTTGAAAAATCAGACAACACGGTTGTCGTCGTCATCGGCTCTGGTGCTGGTGGTGGAACAGTGTCCAACGAACTCGCGCAAAAAGGCATCAAGGTTGTTTGCCTTGAAGCTGGCGGACGCTACGAAACCGAAGATTTCATCAACGACGAATGGGGCAGCTTCAGCCAGATCGCCTGGCTTGACAAGCGCACCACGTCAGGCAGCTGGCGCGTCGCCAAGGACTTTGCAGGCCTTCCCGCCTGGATCGTCAAGGCTGTCGGCGGATCGACCACCCACTGGGCAGGCGCTTCACTGCGTTTCCAGAAACATGAGTGGAAGGCCAAGACAACCTATGGCGAAATCGCAGGGGCAAACCTGCTCGACTGGCCAATTGATGAAGATGAAATGGCCCCTTGGTATGAAAAAGCCGAGTTCAAGATGGGCACAACCGGAACAAACGGCATTCCCCGTCTGCCTGGCAACAACAACTACAAAGTGCTTGAAGCCGGTGCCAAAAAGCTCGGCTACAAGGAAGTCCACACCGGCAACATGTCGATCAATTCGGAGCCGCGTGATGGCCGGGGTGCCTGCCAGCAGATTGGTTTCTGCTTCCAGGGCTGCAAATCGGGGGCAAAGTGGTCCACACTGGTTTCTGAAATTCCCAAAGGCGAAGAGACCGGCAATCTGGAAGTGCGGCCAAACTCCCATGTCGTGAAAATTGAGCACGATGATGCCGGCAAGGTTACGGGTGTTGTCTATGCCGACAAGGACGGCAATCTGCAGAAGCAGGCAGCGCGTGTGGTCTGTGTGGCAGGCAACGTCATTGAAAGTGCCCGTTTGCTGCTTAATTCCAACTCGTCCAAGTTTGCCAACGGCCTCGCCAATTCCAGCGGCATGGTTGGCAAACACTACATGCGCCACATGACGGGATCGGTTTACGCAACTTTCGACAAGCCCGTACACATGTATCGCGGCACCACCATGGCCGGCATCATTCGCGACGAGTCCCGGCATGATACGTCACGCGGTTTTGCTGCCGGTTATGAAATGGAAACCCTGTCGCTTGGTCTTCCCTTCATGGCGGCGTTCCTCAATCCCGGTGAATGGGGCCGTTCATTTGCCCAGTCCATGGAAGCTTATGACCGCATGGCCGGCATGTGGCTGGTCGGCGAAGACATGCCGCAACTTACCAACGCGGTTTCACTCCATGCCACCGAAAAGGACCAGTATGGCATGCCGGTTCCGAATGTTCATTTCGATGACCATCCCAACGACATTGCCATGCGCGAACATGCCTACAAGCAGGGTTCGGCGGTGTATGAAGCTGTGGGTGCCACCAAAGTGCTGCGCACGCCGCCTTATCCATCAACCCACAACCTCGGCACCAACCGGATGAGCGACAATCCGAAAGATGGCGTGGTGAACAAGTGGGGCCAAACCCACGACATCGCCAACCTGTTTGTTTCCGACGGCAGCGTGTTCACCACAGGTGCCGCCGAAAATCCGACATTGACGATCGTGGCGCTTGCCATCCGCCAAGCCGACTACATCGCCAAGCAGATGGCCTCAAACAGCATCTGATCTACGCAAATCATGCTACCGGCGTTTGAGCAATCCTCAGACGCCGGTTTGTTGTTTGTTTAGGAGCCCGACCCATCCCCCCGCCACCCGGGGCTATCGCATATGACGCTTTTCTACTTGTTTTCAATGTATCACCCTCCCGACCGTCATTCCGGACAAGCGCCTTGTCGAGCGAAGCGAGGGCGCTTGATCCGGAACCCAGCTTTGGGCCGCTACCAGTGCAACTTGTTGAATCAAAGCGGGGTTCCAAACCGGCCGCAAATGGCGGGCGTTTGGAATGACGGGCTGGGTGAGTCAGGCCATTGTTGCGCCGCATGCCCGCAAGGCTTTGATCTGCGTTGCGTGGTGGCTTTTGAAGATGGCGTTGCCTGCTACGAGGACGTTGGCGCCGGCTCTTATGGCGGGTCCGGCGGTTTCGACTGTGATGCCGCCGTCGACTTCGATGTCGATGTTACGGCCTCTTGCCAGGGCTTTGGCCTGACGGATTTTATCCAGTGTGGCGGGGATGAAGCTTTGGCCGCCAAAGCCCGGATTGACGGTCATGATCAGGATGAGGTCGAGGCGGTCGATGACATGTTCGAGGACTGAAACCGGGGTGGCAGGATTAAGCGCCACTCCAGCTTTTTTACCCAAGGAACGAATGGCTTGCAAGGAGCGGTCGAGATGGGGGCCTGATTCAGCATGGACGGTGATGATGTCGGCTCCCGCAGCGGCGAAGGCCGCGAGATAGGGTTCGGCGGGGGCGATCATCAGATGCACGTCAAACAGCATTTTGGTGAGGGGCCGGATGGACTGCATGATGGGTGTGGCGAAGGAAATATTCGGCACGAAATGCCCGTCCATCACATCGATGTGCACCCAATCTGCTCCGCCCTGTTCAATGGCGCGGATTTCATCGCCGAGTTTTGAGAAGTCGGCAGCGAGGATGGACGGGGCGATGAGGAGGGGGCGGGTCATGGAAGGGATTGTATCAAAGAATTCGGGAGAGGGGTAGAACTTCCCTCTCCCGTGAAGGGAGAGGGAAGTAACTGTTTTATGCAATCAGTTTGCCGAAATGCACGGCGGTGTCGGCCATGCGGTTGGAGAAGCCCCATTCGTTGTCGTACCAAGTGAGGATGCGGACGAACGTGCCTTCCAGCACCTTGGTTTGATCCATGTGGAAATTCGACGAGTTGGGATTGTGGTTGAAGTCGATGGAGACGTTGGGTTCCAGGGTGTAGCCGAGAATGCCCTTCAAGGGTCCAGCTTCGGCGGCGGCCTTGATGGCGGCGTTGATTTCTTCCACGGTGGTGCTGCGCTTGGCAACGAATTTGAAATCAACGACCGAGACGTTTGGCACAGGTACGCGGATCGAGGTGCCGTCGAGCTTGCCCTTCAATTCAGGAATCACCAGGCCGATGGCCTTGGCGGCACCCGTGGATGTGGGGATCATTGACATGGCGGCGGCACGGCCGCGGTACAAGTCCTTGTGCATGGTGTCGAGGGTGGGTTGATCGCCGGTATAGGCGTGGATGGTGGTCATGAAGCCATGATCAATGCCGACCGTGTCATGCAACACCTTGGCCACGGGTGCGAGGCAATTGGTGGTGCAGGAGGCGTTGGAAATGACCATGTGTTCCTTGGTCAAAGTATTGTGGTTCACGCCATAAACGATGGTGGCATCAGCGCCGTCAGCGGGAGCTGAAACGATAACGCGCTTGGCACCTGCCGCAAGATGGGCCGAAGCCTTGTCTTTGGCGGTGAAAATGCCGGTGCATTCGAGAACAATATCAACGCCGAGGTCCTTGTGGGGGAGCTGGCTTGGATCTTTCACCGACGTCACTTTGAAAGTGTCGGTGCCGATGGAAATCGAGTCACCTTTTACGGTGACGGCGTGGGGGAAACGGCCATGGACTGAATCATAGCGCAGGAGATGGGCGTTGGTTTCAACGGGGCCGAGATCATTGACGGCTACGACGTCGATGTCGGTGCGGCCTGATTCATAAATTGCACGCACGATATTGCGGCCGATGCGGCCAAATCCATTAATTGCGACACGGGTTTTCGCCATGGTCTTCTCCTCTAAGGTTTGAATGTGGGGGCCTTATAGAGGATTAAAACCGATGGGAAAGCGAAAAATGAGGTGCGCACCTCAAGGGTGGCAGATCGACGGGGTCCGACACCCCCTCCCCCCTTCGGGATACTCCCCCGGCCAAGAGGCCGAGGGAGAAAATGTGGCTGTTTCTCCCTCGGTTTCTTAGCCGGGGGAGTACGGCAGCCGGGAGGGGGTGGTTGGTCTGGTTAAAGCTTCACCCACTTGGCATTGGCCATTGAAGACGTCACACAGGCTTCGATGAATGCCATGCCATCGACGCCGTCCTGGATGCCGGGATAGGCTACTTCCTTGTCGGGTTTTTTGCCTGATCTGGCGGCAATAATGGCTTTGGCGACTTCTGAATAGACGTTGGCAAAGCCTTCGAGATAGCCTTCGGGGTGGCCAGGGGGAACCCGGGTGACGCGGGCGGCGGCGGGGCCTGCACCTGCACCGCCACGGGTGATCAGACGCTTTGGTTCGCCATAGGGTGTGTACCAGAGGTAATTCGGATCGGCTTGCGTCCATTCGAGGCCGCCCTTGGTGCCGTAGACGCGGAGCTTCAGGCCATTCTCATGACCGGGTGCAACTTGACTGGCCCAGAGCATGCCCTTGGCGGCGGTTCCACCTTTGGGCTTGAAGCGCAACATGGCGTTGACGTTATCATCGAGCTGGCGGCCTTTGACGAAGGAGGTGAGGTCGCAGGAAATTTCGGCAAGCGTGAGGCCTGAGATATCGCACATCAATTGATAGGTATGGGTGCCGATATCGCCGACGCAGCCGCCAGCACCGGAGCGCTTGGGATCGGTGCGCCATGCCGCTTGTTTCTGGCCGGATTTTTCCAGTGCCGTGGTCAACCAGTCCTGGGGATATTCGCCTTGCACCAAGCGGATTTCGCCGAGATCGCCCGCTGCGACCATGGCCTTGGCTTGGCGGATCATTGGGTAGCCGGAGTAGTTATGGGTGACGGCGAAGACGAGGTTTTTCTTTTTGGCCAGCAAGGCTTCGAGGGATTTGGCTTCCTTGAGATTCAAGGCCAGCGGCTTGTCGCAGATCACATGGATGCCCGCGTTGATGAAGGCCTTGGCGGCGGGGACATGAACATGATTTGGCGTGACGATGGCCACGGCTTCGATGCCGTCGGGACGTTTGGATTCGGCTTTCGCCATTTCCTCGAATGAGCCGTAGGAACGTGCGGGATCGAGGCCGAGATCGGCGGCAGAGGCTGCGGCTTTTTGGGGGTCAGCTGACAAAGCTCCGGCGACCAATTCATACTGATCGTCGAGGCGGGCGGCGATGCGATGCACTGCACCAATAAATGCCCCCTGCCCGCCACCGACCATGCCCAAGCGAATGCGCCGTGTGGATTTTTCTGATGTGCCTATGACCATTGTTATGTCCCTCTTATTGCCCACGTAATCCCCTCCCCCTTGTGGGGAGGGTTAGGGTGGGGGTCGCTCCGACCTTTGACATTGCGTATTCTTTGAATTGATCCAACACCGTCCGACCCCCACCCCGGCCCACCCCACAACGGGGAGGGAGAAGTTAAGTGACGGCACCAAAGAGAGGCCCAACAAACAGCGGGCTTTGCCGGTGTCGGTTGATCCTGCGGCGAAATCATCGAAGGCCTTTGCCGTTGTTTTGATGATGTGGCTTTCGATGAATGGGGCGCCTTCGCGTGCGCCCTGTTCGGCGTCTT
>JANOXA010000104.1:0-4478 GCA_031418195.1 Hyphomicrobiales bacterium
AACGCCATCCTCGCAGCAGCAGGCTACAACTTCCGCCTCCTGCTCAACTGGTTGAGGGATTTATTGTGCCTGTTGCTGGCCATGATTTTTGCGCAGCAAAAACTTCAAGCCGCGTGAAAATGGGGTTCTTCACGGGCGACAAAGCAGTATGTGCCCTACCAGAAAATGATCCGGGCGCTGGTGGATGGCTATGCCGAACGGGTGGGGAAATAGACTTACCTTCTTGGCTTGGCCTTATTTGACTCGGCTAAAATAACATTCAAAGCGTTCACAATTTCTTGGTCAATCTCATCTTTAAGAACATAATCAGCTAGCACATGAAAATCAGCTTTATCCATCCTATCATCGATACCCAACGACTCAAAGTAGCGTCTAAATAGGATCGGCAAAACGTCATCTGAAACTTTCGTCTGTGGGGACCATGGGTCTTTTCCTAGTTCTCTAAGTGCTGCCTCGACACGTTCAATTGCATTGCGCATTGCGTCTCTGCGCTTGCCTCTTTGTGCCATACCAACCAAGTCATCTTTCTCAATTCCTTCTGCGTAGCGCATTAGTATCGCGTTGCTGCAAAGATAATTCTCAATTTCTCTGCGCTTCCACTGGACTGTGGTAATTGAATATCCATCAGGCATATCTTTTTCTAGTTTATCAAAAACGGCGACTGACTGAAGGTCCGGCTTAGCTTCCTTCAGACCATGAAAGTGATCAGCAGCTAGCTTGGGTTGGTTGTACACATAGTGCACGAATGCTTCGTCCAACACTTTGAATGCTTGATGGTTCAAAACTCGGGCAAACGCTCTAAGTATGGAAAGGTCAGTTGCGCCTTCTAGGTACACAACAAATCCTTTGTGTTCCGCTTGATAATATTGGTCAAAACCAATTTGTTTCAGCGATTTTAATACTTGGCTGCCGCGGTCGTCGATACGATGCGGCTTACCAACAAATGCTACCACAACATCTTTGTCAGCAGCTTCATTCAGCAAAATCTCAGAATGGCTTGCTGCTATTACTTGCGAACCCATTTTTCGGGCGGTTTCAGTAATTAACTGATAAAGTTGTCGTTGCCTCAATATTTCCAAATGAGCGTCAGGTTCATCCAATAATAATACGCTGTCCCGGTTTGCATAAAGATGCGCTAATAAAAGCAACGTCTGTTGCAGTCCCCTACCAGCACTTGGCAAACCCAATTCTATTCCATTTTGAATGTACTGAATTTCAATTGTTCCACGGGATGCATCGCGCCGTGGTTCAGTTAGCTGAATGCCGAAAGTACGCTTCATCTCGCCCACGACATCGTTCCAAGAGTCGGGCGAAGCTTGAAATACTTGATAACACAAGTTTCTCAAAACCTGAGCTGTTTGTCCTTCGCCTATCAACACAGCTACCCGACCCGGTTGAATTTCCGGTTCCTCAGAAACCAGACCTGACATCGGCGGGAGGAGCGCCATTCTAGTGGAAAAAGCATCATGAGGAATGATCGACCATTCGCCAGTGTCTTCTATTTTTAATGGGCGACAAAGAAAAGACTCTGTATTAACGTGCTGAAACTCCAAAGCGCAGGACCACTTCCTATCAGAAGTCTCACCCTCTACTGTAATTTCTATGTGAATATTTTTAGTTGATGGCGATCCGTTATCTCTGTTTTGTGACGTTACTCTCAGCCCATTCCACAAATGTTTGGAAATCGCAACCGGCGTATGTGTAAGTGATTTCCGATTTATCGTGACGCCAACACGCTTTTTGGCACTGCTACTCGAAGGTCTCCGCAAACTCCATTCTTTCAAGCCGGAACTCCACAAGGCAAGAGACTGCAAGGCCGATGTTTTTCCCGAATTGTTAGGCCCAATGAAAACCACATTTTGACCAAGGGGGATGTCAGCAAACTCCAAGGTTTTAAAATTTTTGACAATCAATCGGGTAATCATCATTTGCCTCCACCTTGCCGCTTCTGCCCTCAATTATCCAGGAAACTCCGCAGCTTCCTGCTCCGGCTCGGATGCTTCAGCTTCCTGAGCGCCTTCGCTTCGATCTGCCTGATGCGCTCTCTTGTCACCGAGAACTGTTGTCCCACTTCTTCCAGCGTATGATCGGTGTTCATGCCGATGCCGAAGCGCATGCGGAGCACGCGTTCTTCGCGTGGTGTGAGCGAAGCCAGAACGCGGGTTGTGGTTTCGCGCAGGTTCGCCTGGATGGCGGCGTCGATGGGAAGTATTGCGCCCTTGTCTTCGATGAAATCGCCGAGGTGGGAATCTTCTTCGTCGCCTACGGGTGTTTCGAGCGAGATCGGTTCCTTGGCTATTTTCATCACCTTTCGGACTTTTTCCAGCGGCATTGACAATTTCTCAGCCAATTCCTCTGGTGTGGGTTCACGGCCGATTTCGTGCATCATCTGGCGCGAGGTGCGCACGATCTTGTTGATGGTTTCGATCATGTGCACGGGAATGCGTATGGTGCGGGCTTGATCGGCGATAGACCGGGTAATGGCTTGTCTGATCCACCAGGTCGCATAGGTCGAGAATTTGTAACCGCGGCGATACTCGAATTTGTCGACGGCTTTCATCAAACCAATATTGCCTTCCTGAATCAGATCGAGGAATTGCAAACCACGGTTGGTGTATTTCTTGGCGATGGAAATGACGAGGCGAAGATTGGCTTCCACCATTTCCTTCTTGGCGATGCGGGCTTCGCGCTCACCCTTTTGCACCTTGCCGACGATGGAACGGAATTCCTGGATTTGCAGGCCGGTGGCGGATGCGAGTTCATAGATTTCGTCACGGATGACGCGGATCGATTCCTTTTCGTCATTCGCCCATTTTTTCCAGCCATGCTTGACCAGACGGCCGACGCGCTTCAACCATTCAGCATCAAGCTCATGGCTTTGGTATTCCTTCAGGAATTCCTCGCGGGGAACGCGGTAAGTTTCAGCCAGCCGCATCAGGCGGCCTTCAAGCTGGTTCAAGCGTTTGGAAATATCATAAAGCTGATCGACCAACGCCTCGATACGGGCATTGTTCAGCGAAAGGGATTTCACCATGCCGATGATATCGTCGCGCAGCTTCTTGTAGCGGCGCTCCTGCGATGGCGAAAGGTTCTCCCCTTCCTGCACTTCCTGGTCTTGCAGCTTACGCAGCGACTTGTAGAGCCGTGCAATCTCGTCGAACACTTCCAAGACTTTTGGCTTCAGCTCGATTTCCATGGCCGACAGCGAAACGCCCAAGTCATCGCCCTCGTCGTCTTCTTCTTCCTCAACATTCGGCTTGTCGAAATCCTCAGGGCTGAGCACATCGGAATAATCATCGTCATCGCCGCGCCGCATCGGCGGGGGCGGCCGCTTGGCTTCCTGCTTCTTTTGTTCAGCTCGTTTGAGTTCAGCCTGTTTGCGCACCTCTTCCTTTGGCGGCACATAGGGCATGGGGGTTTGCACGGCCTGGTTCTGCTTGGCATCCGGGCCCGCATAGGTGGCTTCAAGATCGATGATGTCGCGGAGAAGAATCTTCCCCTCGTTCAGTTCATCACGCCAGATGATGATGGCCTGGAAGGTCAGCGGGCTTTCGCAGAGCCCTGCAATCATGGTTTCGCGGCCCGCCTCAATGCGCTTGGCAATGGCGATTTCGCCTTCGCGTGAAAGAAGCTCGACAGCCCCCATTTCACGCAAGTACATTCGCACCGGATCGTCGGTGCGGTCAGCCGGAAGCTTTGGCGCGTCCACCTTCATCAGGGCGGTTTCGGAAGACTCTTCGTCGACCTTCGCCACCACGGTTTCGGTTTCTTCTTCGCTTTCGACAACGGTGATGCCCATTTCGGCCAACATGCCGTAAATGTCTTCGATCTGGTCCGAGGTCACTTCATCGGAAGGCAGAACGGCGTTCAGTTCATCAAGGGTCACATAACCCCGGGCCTTGGCCATCTTGATCATCCGCTTGACGGCGGCATCGTTCATGTCAAGCAGCGGGGAATCCTGGCCAGCATCCGGCACGTCGGTTTCCTGCGTATTGTCTTCGACAGGCTTTTCTTCCGGCTCGGCGGATGGCTTCTCGGTTCCGTTGGGTTTGCGGGCCATGGGCTTTATTCCTTTGATCCGGGTGATTCGCCTCACCCTTCAATGCGATTCATGCTTTCACCTAGCGAGAAGCCCGTTAATTGCGGCTTAACCATGAGACGTGCTGAAAACATGAAACAGATCCGATCAGTCGGTGCCCTCGGTCATCCGTCCCGAAGCGGCACCGAAGCCTGCGATCAGCGCTTCAGAACCCAGGATGGAATGCGATTGGTCACGCAACCGAACAAGTGCGTTCAGGTTTTCGTCCGATGGCTCACGGGCAAATGCAGCTTCCGCCGCCTTCAACTCGCGCTCAAGCGTAACTGATTTCCGGTGTAGGGCGAGCATTTGGCGGAGGCCTGTCCGGGCATCATCATGTGCAGCAGCGGACGAAAGGAACCACTCATTCAAACGTTTCGCCTGGTCTTCAAGGCGGTTC
>JANOXA010000105.1:0-4175 GCA_031418195.1 Hyphomicrobiales bacterium
GTATCCGTCGCCGCGATCAGATGTCCCGTGCCGGCACCGTCGCCAGCCAGTCCATCCGTGAAGGTGACCGGGGTGCTTCCAATGAAGGCCCGGACCTCAATCCCGATAATTAAAGCACAAGGAATCTTTCGATGAAGTTCAGGCGATCACAATTGCACTACGGCCAGACCGAAGCACCGGTCACGCCCTATCAAAAGGCCCAACAGGTTTGGGATGAACGCATTGGCTCGGCCCGCGTTCAAGCCCGCAATTGGCGGCTCATGGCCTTTGGCTGCCTGGGATTGGTTGGTGGGCTCGCACTTCAACTTGCTGTGCTGTCCAGCACGTCAAGGGTCACACCCTACGTTGTTGAAGTAGAGCGGGGAGGAACCATTCGCGCCGTTGCACCCGCCGTGGAAAACTACGAACCCTCAGATGCCCAGATCGCCGCAGAACTTGCCCGCTTCATCGAACATGTGCGGGGTGTTTCCATTGACCCAGTCGTGGTGAAGCAGAGCTGGTTGAAGGCCTATGACTATGCCACCGACCGCGCCGCCCAGACGCTGAATGACTATGCCCGCGAGAATGATCCCTTCGCCAAAATCGGGCAAAGATCAGTTTCCGTCGAGATCACCAGCGTAGTCCGGGCTTCACCCACATCCTTCCAACTGCGCTGGCGCGAGAAGGCCTTTGAAAATGGGTCCGCTGCGGGTGTGCAAAGTTTTACGGGCGTTCTCACAATTGTATCAAAGCCGCCCCGCGATGCGGCAACGCTCCGTGGCAATCCGCTCGGCATCTATGTGAACGCCATCAACTGGTCGCGTGAACTTGAACCAGCGTCACCCAAATCCCCAACCTCTCGATGAACATTGGAGTCCAATCATGAAGTATCTCATTCTCACTGTCTCACTTGTTGCTCTGTCCGCTTGTACCAGCAAAGCCACTATGAATACCTTTGCCGATGAACCTTTCATCGAAGCCAAGGTCATTGATGAACCAGCATCACCCGTGCAGATCGTTGAGAAGGTGAAGCCACTGCCATTGCCCGGCCAGTTAAAGAAGCTGGGTGGTAAGTCGAAAGCAGTTGAAGAGGTCAGTGATCCCTTGGCACGCGTCGATGAAGCCAATGCTGCTGCCACCAAGGAGCCTGTGAAGGCAGGTTATGTCAATGCTATTCAGGTCTATCCCTATAGCTCAGGGGCCTTGTATCGGCTGTATTCAGCCGTCAATCAGGTGAGTGATGTAGCACTTCAACCGGGCGAGAAACTGGTTTCAGTTTCGACAGGCGATACTGTGCGTTGGATTGTGGGTGACACCACAAGCGGCGAAGGTGCTGTCCAACAAGTTCATATTTTGGTGAAGCCGATTGCTGCTGATCTCAAGACCAATCTTCTCATTACAACCGAACGCCGCACCTATCATCTTGAACTGGAATCAACTGAAGCGACTTATATGTCGTCACTGTCCTGGACTTATCCAGAAGATGATCTTTTTGCGATCCGCAGGAAGAACGACGGTCTTGCAGGCATCGATACAATTGCCATGGAGGGTGCCCAGACCTTTGACAATCTGAACTTCCGTTACAAGATTTTAGGCGACGCTGCTTTTGCGCCAGTACGCGTCTTCGATGATGGAGCGAAGGTCTATATCCAGTTCTCATCATCCCTACCGCAAGGCGAAGCGCCACCACTGTTTGTGCAGGGATCAAACGGCAAACCCACCCTCGTCAACTACCGGGTCAAGGGCAACACCTACATTGTGGACCGGCTGTTTGCTGTGGCGGAACTGCGACTCGGTACCAAGCCGCAGGCAGTAGTGAAGATTTACCGTACTGACGCCGTGCAACCCAAGCGCCGCTTCCTCTTCTCTCGTACTGGACACAAGTGATGGTAGACAATACCCAAAAGCCGCCTGAGGATATCGAACTTCGGGTGAGACCAAAACTCGTTCGCCGCATCAATCGTAAGGTGCTGATGGGCGGAACGGCAATTCTTTCACTTGTGCTGTTTGGCGCTGTCATGGTGGCGCTTGATCCCCCGGATTTTCGGGGTGGGCAACAGCTGCAGGAACTTTACAACACAGACCGCAAGCCCGTGGCCGATGGGCTGGCAGGCTTGCCATCGACCTATGATGCGATCCCAAAACTTGGTCCGCCTTTACCCGGCGATTTGGGAGACGCCATGCACAAGGTTGACACCAATGCGCCACCGGAACTGCCGCTTTCTGACAAACCGTTTCAACCGGACCCCGAAGCTGATATTGCCCGGGCCGACCGTATTCGCTTGGCGAGACTTGCCCAACAGGGACGGGAATCCAAACTGTTCTACTCGGTTGCAACGGCGAAGAAGACCGAAGACGCGAGCAAGGATGGAGGGGCCGTCGCACCAGCATCGCAATCTCCCTTTGCCGCCCTCGGGCAACTTGATGCGTTGCAGGGTCAAGGACAACCGGCACCCCAGACAGCCCAGGACAAGAAGCTCGCCTTCCTGAATGCAAAACCTGATGGCTCGATTTACAATGAGCACAGATTGCAAAGGCCGGTTTCGCCCTTCACCTTGATGGCCGGGTCGATCATTCCGGCCAGCCTTGTCACAGGCCTCAATTCTGACCTTCCGGGCTTTGTCATTGGGCAGGTGACTGAGAATGTTTATGATACCGTGACGGGCCGTCATCTGCTGGTTCCGCAAGGCACCAAGATCATTGGCAAGTATGACAGCGTTGTTGCCTTCGGCCAGAAGCGGGCGCTCGTCATCTGGCAGCGTCTGATCCGTCCCGATGGCTCATCAATGGTCATCGACAATCTGCCGGCCACCGATGAAGGCGGCTATGCTGGCCTCGAAGACAAGGTCGACTATCACACCTGGGCTTTATTGAAGGGTATTGCCCTTGCGACCTTGCTGGGCGTGGGGACAGAAGTTTCTATCGGTAACACCGAGAACGACCTCATTGCAGCAATTCGCCAATCGGCACAGGAGAACACCAATCAGGCGGGACAGCAATTTGTGCAGCGGCAGCTGGATGTGCAGCCAACACTCACCGTGCGTCCGGGATGGCCGCTCAGGATCATTGTCCACAAGGACTTGATCCTCGACCCATATCCACAAATTCCAAGGAGATAGCCATGCTGAAGCTCCAGCCCTTGCCGGACCGTGTGCCGGTCAAGCTCCATCACACTGCCACCCGACCTTAAGAGGGCGCTTGATTGCTACGCTGCCCTCTATGCCCGGACTTATGGGGCGGAAGAGAACGTGGCAGAACTTGTGCCCTTTATGTTGGACAGTTTTCTGAAGGCGGACGCTGGCTTCAAGAAGGGGCGGAAGGAACTTGAGGCAGAACCAATGGCGCTGCCACTTGTTGCGAAAAAGGCAAAGCGCACCCGAGCTGTTGAGAATGCAAACGAGGAGGCTGGATCATGACAGTGATTGGTCATTTTGTGCCTGATACTGACGGTTATGTCGGTTCAATCCGGACGCTGACACTACACGCCAAGTTGCGGTTGGTTGCCATTGACAACAAGACGAAGGAGGATGGGCCGGATTTTCGGATCATGTTTGGAATGGAGGAAGTGGGTGCTGCTTGGAAGGCCAAAACCCATGAGGCAGAACCCCGCGATTATTTGAGCGCATTTATTGATGATCCGTCTTTCTCAGAGCCGTTGCGTGGAGCGATGTTCGAAGACAATGGCAAGCTCAACCTCGTTTGGCGCAGGAGAACTTAAGCTCAGTCTTTCGGCAGTGATGCGATGGCTTGATCAACAAGTTCCAATGACCTGAGCAGACGGTTACGGAATTTGGACAGCATCTGCGCGGCGTCGGGCTCGTCTTCAAGCATTTCAGGGGAAATTGCTTCAGCAATCAGTTGATCGAGTGCTACTGTTGCCACTTGAATTGTCTGCTGAACTTCACTGTCAAACATAACAGTTACACCGCCATCTATGTCGATTGACGGAATTGCTTTAGTGAGCGCGGAAGTAATATGCTGGCCAATTTCATGCGAGATCGACAGTGACATCAAGTTCTGCCCTGACGGCGTCGCAATGCGGATGACAGCTTCACCTATGTCATCGTGCTCGTTCTCTTGATTGGCCGCAATTTCAAGAGTGCACGAGAGTCGACGTGGGTTACGAGGAACTTTCAATGACCAGTCCACCCAGATTGGTTAATTATCTGATTTTAAGATAATCTGGAATTCAGATT
>JANOXA010000106.1:0-82359 GCA_031418195.1 Hyphomicrobiales bacterium
CAAGCCACAGTACAAGCATTATGTGCGCAAGCATTATGTGAAGAAGCACTACAACTACGATTACAACGACAACTACAACAATGGCTACTATGTGCAGAACGACTGCGGCTGGCAGACAGTCAAGGTGATCCGCTGGAACCACGGCTACCGTTACGTTGACTTTGTCAAGTCCTGGACCTGCAGCGGCTACTGAGCCCTGCTGAATTCCAAAGACCGGCTGCGTGCCCTCCCCCGCAGCCGGTTTTTTGTTGTTCAGGCACGCGCCAGAAAAATTTACTCCCGGCTTTGTTCACCGAAACATGGCCAACAACTTTTGCCAGAAACTTTTTTTCGCGACCTTTGGCTGAGTCGTTACCTCCGGTGGATGATCGACAAAGTTTTTGAGCACCGATACCAGCTCGGGTTCGCCTGCCAGTTCGCAAGCTGCGCTGCCGCTTATCCAACGGCGTTCGCGTTCGAGCCGTTCGGGCCAGTCAGCAAGTTCCTTGTCGACGAACAACGGATAGACTGTCACCGTCACAGGCCTGGCTTTGCCCTTTTCCGAAATCTTGAGATAGCCATAGCGACCACAAGCAGCGCTTGAAATGCCGCCTCGTACACCTGCCTCTTCAAAAGCCTCTTGCGCCGCCGCATCATGATCCGGCATTCCGACCATGGGCCAGCCCTTTGGGATGACCCAGCGTTTTGTGGTGCGGGTGGTGACCAGCAGGATTTCCACACCCTGCTTGCCCTGCCGCCATGGCAGCGCCGCAACCTGATGAGCATTTTTCACGCTTACTGTGCCTTTCGAAAAGTCAAATACGTCGGCTCGCGCCCCTCACGTATTGCCTTGGCTTCGTAACGTGTTTGCATCCAATTCTCAAACGGCACAGTCTCGCCATTACCAAATGCAAAATGACCAAATTCTGCCACATGGTTTTTTGTCCACATGACATAGTCAGGAATATCGCTGGCGAACAGCAACAAGCCACCGGGTTTCAACACACGATGGAACTGTCCAAGATTTGTCTCATTGACAAAACGCCGTTTCTTTTGCCCGGTTTTTGGCCATGGGTCGGGGTACAACAGGTAAATCCGTTCAAGGCTGGCATCCGGCAAGGCTTCCAGCAACAGACGTGCATCGCCATACAATACCCGCACATTGTCGACAGTGCTTTCTTCAAGATGGGCCAAAAGCTTGGCCACACCATTCATGAAGGCTTCGGCACCCAGCAATGAAACTTCGGGGTTGAGTCTGGCCTGGTGCGCCAGATGTTCGCCGCCACCAAAACCAATTTCCAGCCAGCGCCGCTCGCCGGTTGCAGCCAAGGGATTTGCCAAATCCACGGCGAGACGTGGCAACAGCTCTTGCATCAGGTCTGAATGCAGTCGGCGCAAAGGTTTCCCCTTGCGCCGCCCATAAAATTGGTGTTTCGGAATGCAGCCCGACACTTCGAAGACTGTCACTTCACCGCAGCTTTGAGCTCTTTGCCAAGATCGGTCTTCTCCCATGAGAAGCCGCCATCCTTGGTGGCTTTCCGGCCAAAATGACCATAGGACGAGGTGCGGGCATAAATCGGTTTGTTGAGATCAAGGTGTTTGCGAATGCCGCGGGGGCTGAGGTCCATGACCTTGCGCAGCGCCTTTTCCAGCTTCTCTTCCTTCACCTTGCCGGTGCCATGGGTATCCACATAAACTGAAAGCGGTTGAGAAACGCCAATCGCATAGGAAAGCTGGATGGTGCAACGCGAGGCCAGTTTGGCCGCGACGACATTTTTCGCCAGATACCGTGCTGCATAGGCGGCGGAACGGTCAACTTTCGTCGGGTCCTTGCCGGAGAATGCACCACCACCATGGGGAGCCGCACCGCCGTAGGTGTCAACGATGATCTTGCGGCCCGTCAGGCCACAATCGCCATCAGGTCCACCAATAAAGAATTTGCCCGTGGGGTTGACGTGCCACACCGTATCCTTGGTGATCCAACCCTTGGGAAGCGCCTTTTTGACGTAGGGCTGCACCAGTTTCTTCACGTCAGCCGACGTCATGCTTTCATCAAGGTGCTGGTGCGAGACAACGATTTGCGTGGCGGCAACCGGTTTGCCATTCTTGTATTGAACGGTGACCTGGCTCTTGGAGTCGGGGCCCAGACGCTTTTCGCCAGCATGGCGGGCTTGCGCCAACAATTGCAGGATGCGTTGGGAATAATACAAAGGCGCCGGCATGAAGTCTGGCGTTTCATCGCAGGCATAGCCGAACATGATGCCCTGGTCGCCAGCACCTTCGTCCTTGTTGGCAGCCGTATCGACACCGACTGCAATATCCACCGACTGGGCATGCAGCACGATTTCCACCTTGGCGCTTTTCCAATGGAAACCATCCTGCTCATAGCCGATGTCCCTGATGGCCTGACGCGCCACTGCTTCGATCTTGTCATTGGTGACCGAGGCGGGACCGCGCACTTCACCGGCAATCACCACCTTATTGGTGGTGACCAGGGTTTCGCAGGCCACACGCACCGCCCAAGGGTCCATGCCTTCAGCGATCGCCTCACGGAAAAACAGGTCAACGACTTCGTCTGAAATCCGGTCACTGACCTTGTCGGGATGACCTTCTGACACGGATTCACTGGTAAAAACGTAATTTTTGCGCGCCATGGCGAGGGCCCTCTGAACAATTCGGTAAACAATATAAAGATATCTTTATGCGTTTTCGCGCTTCATGACAGGGTCTGCAAACAGAATCAAGGGCAGAATGCAAAGCACCTGCCCTTGGTGATGTATTTTGCCGGAGAGAAAACCTCGCCCGAACTACTTTTCGGAATCAACGATCAGTTTGGCCAAACCAACGATCAGCTTGCGCTTGGTCGTAGTGTCTGCATCACGGAAAGTCCGCGCCAGTTGAATGCCTTCGCTGGTCATCAAGGCCGATGTAAAATCATCGGCTTGTGCAGAGGCTTCGCGCATGCTGCCATCTGGTTCCATGCCGGGAAGACCTTCAAAGAAAAACTGGATCGGCACACCAAGCGTCTTGCAGGTGTAGAAAAGCCTGCTCGCCGATATCCGGTTCGAGCCCTTTTCGTATTTTTGCACCTGTTGAAAGGTAATGCCGAGCAATTCACCCAGTCGTTCCTGGCTCATGTTGATCAATTGCCGACGCATGCGCATACGTGAACCAACATGAACGTCGATGTAGTTCGGTTCTCTTCTAGCCATTTTTTTCCTCAGACCGTTGCCCCCGGCCTGTGAGTTGGAAGTAAATTTGGCTTGCCCCCCCCGGACAATGACCCGCAACAAATCAGTATTTGGCTGAGTATTTAGATCAGCATGTCAAAATGCGCAATTGAAAACTGCAACTTTCGTCACGTCTGCCCATGTCTGAAAACTGCGCTCGCCAAAAATCCGACAGCCAACATCAGTGCAAGGACAATCCAGTTGCCAAACCGGGCATAGGGGGTTTTCCCAGCCGCCACCGGCAGGCCGGCATCAACCACACTGCGTTGCATAAGCCGCGAATGAGCAATCATCCGACCCCAGGGATCAAACACAGCAGAAATGCCCGTATTGGCGGCCCTTGCGATGGGCAAACCTTGTTCGACGGCGCGCATGCGCACCTGCGCCAAATGTTGCCAAGGCCCCACACTGTTGCCAAACCAGCCATCATTGGTGACATTGACTATCCAGCCGGGACGGTTCCCTTCACCCACCAGCCGATGCGGAAAAATGGCCTCATAGCAAATCAGCATGCCAGCCCATCCCGCACCGGGAATCTCCAGCGAACGCGGCCCCGGTCCTGCGCTGAAACTTTCCGGCAGATTGACGGCTTTACGAAACCCCAATGGCTCCAGCAGCCATGCCAACGGCAGATACTCGCCACCTGGCACCAACCGCCATTTGTCATAGCGATCCCGCACCACACCGCTGCCGTCGATCACTTCAATGCTGGTGTAATAGGGCTGTACACCGTCAGCCGTTTTGGCATCGCGCCGGATGCTGCCGACCAGCAGAACCCGGTTATCGCCCAACATGGTGGCAATGGCTGAAAGTGCAGCCTGACTTTCATCCAGCAGAAACGGCACCGATGATTCGGGCCAGATGATATGGCTGGGACGCACCAGCCCTGTGGCATTGCTTTGCCCGATCAACCCATCGAAAATCGCACGCGCATTGTCGCCCCGCCACTTGTCGTCCTGGGCGATATTCGGTTGCACCAGACGAAGCTGCACACCGGGCACAAAACGTGTGGCATGAGACGCAAGGTGTGCATGTCCCCAAGTCCACGCCAGGGGCAGACTCAGGGCCAAGGCAACAACAAATACTCTTTCCGACCATGCGTAGTTTTGCAGCCGATAAATTGCAAAGGCCAAGCCCGCCCACAGCAACACCAGAAAACTCAAGCCCGTCATGCCGGTGAGGCTGGCCAGTTGCAGTACACCGCCCATCTCGGTCGCCATCAAGCCCGGCGCTGCCCAGGGAAAGCCACCGAGCAAAACGCCGCGCAGCATCTCGGCAATTCCAAGGCTGATCGGCAGCGCCACAAAACCCGGAACGTGCCAGCGGCCAATGCCCCGTCGCAATAGCCCCGTCAGCAGAAATGCCCCGCCCCAATAGAGCGCCATGAAACCTGCCAAACCACCAACCGCAAACGGCATCATCCACAAGTCATGGGCTGCATCCACTGTAAAGGCCACGCCAATCCAGTGCAGGGCCACAACAAAATAGCCCAGTCCAAAAAACCAGCCATCTCCAAAAACCCCCGATTTTGATCGATGATCCCCCACCAGTTGCGTCAACATCAAAGGAACAACCACAAACAACAACGGCCATGCCCCCAGCGGCGGCAGGCCCAGGGCCATGATGCCACCAAGCGTCGCCAAATAGGGCAAGCGCCACAAACTCCGGTCTCGCCATTCTGCTGGAACTGTTTTTATCATTTCGACTTTCAGCAGCATTATTGAAGGCTCTGGGCCTACACGGATTGATAAACATTTCCAAATTCTGTTAACTTGGTTACAACCTTAAGACGCGAGTCGCGTTTTGTTACTCTCAACGGTGCTGTAAACCTGATCAATCCAAATTACATTTTACGCTTCATTCATTTTTGGCAACCACAAACAAATCATGACAACACAACTCACAGCCCAGCAAAAGCTGGATCACATCGTCAAGCTGCTGGGCCAGCCCGGTGGCTTTGCCCGTCTGGATATCAATCAGCGCAAATATCTGTTTGGTGTCATCCTTGCCATGATCGTTCCCGCCGACAGCAAGGTGAGAGAATGTGAAATGGAGAAATTGCAATTCCTGCTGCGCGGTTTGAACGCCCAAGGCAATGTGCTGCATGACAGCCTGTCGATGGCTGACAGGAAATTCGATGCCGCCGCCAATGTGGATGTTCTCGCCCGCGCCATGGGTGAACTGCTGGGTGCGCAAGACCGCACCGACTTTGTCCGTCACCTCTGGGAACTGGCCCTCAGCGATGATGAACTGCATGACGCAGAAGAACGGCTGATTTTCCGCATTGCCGATCTTTCAGGCGTCACCCGCAAACACGTCATCGCCGAACTCGCCAAGGCTGCGGCGAAACATTGATGCAGTAGATCTATGCTAACGACGGAATCGGCCAATCTGTTTGTAAATTTCATCATCATTGCGCTTGCCGATTACCGGAATGTGCAGAATGTCATTTTCGATTAAAAAGACAATGCGATACTCGCCGGATTCTAGGCGGCGAAATGGATAAAAGCCGTTTAAGTCTTCACTCACAACCGAAGATGGGTTCACCCTTAAGGCATCAATGCGTTCGACAATTTGCCTCGCATGTTTGGCTGGGATTTTTTCAAAAAAAGCTCCGGCTTTCTTTTGGAGCTGTACTTTAAGCATCGCGGAATTTGTTTAGGATCGCATCGCTTTCATCGGGTGAGAGATAGCCTTCAGTGTGAGCCTTGCGGGCTTTCTCTCCCCAAATCGTATCTTCAATATCTTGCATCGAAAACATAACCCCAACCGGGCGATTTTTCTTTGTGATGACAACAGGCTCCCGTTGGGCCGTATCGAGAAACTTTCCAAAGTGAGTTTTGGCATCTGCAGCAGTCATGGTTTTCATGTTAAAATCTCTATAGCTAAAAGGTCATTTTGACCATTATAACCAATAATCCACAACAGGCAATTTTCCTGTCTAGGCAGTCATGCAGATTGTGATGAAGCAAAACCTGACTCAGACCCTGGCTTTTTCTGCCATGATGCAGAGAATTTCAAACATCATTACAGCACCCGCATAGGCCGTCATGCCGGAAGGGTCGAATGGTGGCGAGACCTCCACCACATCGGCCCCGATGATGTTGATGCCTTTCATCAGACGCAACATCTGCTGGGCCTGAAACGTCGTGAAGCCGCCGATCTCTGGTGTTCCCGTGCCCGGTGCATAGACGGGATCAAGCATGTCGATATCAAAGCTCACGTAGGTCTCGCCCTCGCCCACAATCTGCCGTGCCTCTGCCATGATGACCGCAGGGCCTTTTTCCAGGGCCTCCTCAATGCGCACCAACCGCACGCCATGCTTCTCGCCAAATTCAAAATCATCGAGATCATACATGGAACCCCGCAGGCCGATCTGGATGGTGCGCTTGGGGTCCAGCACACCCTCTTCAATGGCGCGGCGAAACGGCGTGCCATGGGTATATTTGAAGCCGCCAAAATAGCTGTCGTAGAGATCGGTGTGGGCATCAAAATGAATCATGCCCACGGGCTTCTTCATGCCAAGCGCCCGCAATATCGGCAGCGAACACAAATGATCCCCCCCGGCAGACAGCGGCTTGATGCCAGCCGCCACCAACTTGTTGTAGAACCCCTCCACCCGTTGCAAGGCATCATCAAGATTGGCGGGATTTACCGGCGCATCGCCAAGGTCGGCGACATTGAGATGGTCATAGGGCACGATGTGGCTGGTTTGATGCATGCGCCTGACCATGGCCGATTGATCACGCATCTGCCGTGGGCCATGGCGCGGGCCCGGACGATTGGTCGTGCCGCCATCCCAAGGCACACCGACAATGCCAACATCCACGCCAGACGCCTGTTCCAATGGAACATGGGGCAACCGGAAAAACGTTGATATGCCACCAAAACGGGGCGTTACAAGTCCAGACATCGGTTGATTGTTGGGCATGGCGTTTTTCCAGGTTCCAGATCGTTGACGGAATGTTACCATAAGATGCCGCGCTGGAAACTGGCAATGACTGGTTGCATGGTTTATCGTCAATGCCATGGAACACTATGACATCGCCATTATTGGCGCAGGTATCGCTGGCGCATCTGTTGCTGCACGGCTGGCAGGCAAGCGCAGCATTATCATTCTGGAGATGGAAGAACGGGCGGGTTATCACACGACAGGCCGCTCAGCTTCAGCCTATGAGCCCAATTATGGGCCAAGGCCGATGCTGGCCCTGACCAAGGCAAGCGGTGCTTTTTTCATGGCACCTCCACAGGGTTTCACCGAAGCACCACTATTCACACCTCGCGGTTCATTGTTTTTCCAGGCGGCAGGACAGGAAGCACAAACAGCCATTTTCCTGCTCGAAGCTTCGGGCCTCAACGAAATTTCCGAGGTCACCGCACAGCAGTATTTTCCTGTCCTGCGGGGGGGCTATGCCCAACGCATTTTCCGCGATGGCGCGACAGGCGATCTTGACGTTGACCTGATCCATCAGGGCTATCTGAAAATGGCGAAGGCTGGTGGTGTGGTACTTGCACTTGACAGTCCTGTCGAGGCCCTCGAAAGGAAAAATGGTTCTTGGACCATGGCGCTGCCGGGCAGCAAGATCAGCGCCGACATTGTCGTCAATGCCGCAGGTGCCTGGGGCGATATTGTTGGCAAGTTGGCTGGCGCCAGTCCCATGGGGCTGGTGCCAAAGCGCCGCTCCATTGCTGTCATTCCCCTGCCTGCATCCCTGCAACCTGACACATGGCCCATGGTAACCGATCTTGCCGAGACTTGGTATTCAAAGCCCCAAAGTGGCAAGCTGCTGGTTTCCTCCGCCGATGCCACACCCGTTGAACCCCATGATGCCTTTGCCGACGACATGGCGATTGCCGAAGGCGTTGATCGCTTGATGACCGCAACCACCATTGAAGTGACACGTCTCGAACATTCCTGGGCGGGACTTCGGACATTTGCTGCCGATGGCAATCCGGTTGCCGGTTTTGATCCGCATACGGAGGGTTTTTTCTGGCTGGTGGGCCAGGGCGGCTATGGTATTCAATCGTCACCAGCATTGTCCGAAGCGGCGGCAGCGCTTTTGCTGGGACAGTCAATTTCGCAACGCACGCTGGATTTTGGTCTTGACCCCGCAACAATTTCTCCTGCAAGATTCCTGTCATGACGGAACTTTCCACTGGCGAAGCCCTCATCGGCCTGTTGGCCGAATATGGCGTAGACACCATCTTCGGCATTCCCGGCGTCCACAATATGGAAATGTACCGGGCCCTGCCGCGCAGCAAAATCCGCCACGTCCTGCCGCGCCATGAACAGGGTGCTGGCTTCATGGCCGATGGCTATGCCCGGGCGACCGGCAAACCCGGCATATGTTTTTCAATCTCCGGACCGGGCTTGTTGAACCTGTTGACACCCATGGGGCAGGCCTGGAGCGATTCCAGCAACCTGCTGGTTGTCTCATCGGCACTTGATGTCGGTGACGGCGCACAGGGTCGTGGCCGCTTGCATGAAATGCTTGACCAGCACGGCGCTGCCAAAACCGTGACCAGTCTTGCAATGCGCGCTTACACGCCGCGCGACGTGCAGGATGGATTGGCACGGGCTTTTTCGCATTTTGCCAGTGCAAGGCCACGGCCCGCTTATCTTGAGATTCCACTCGATGTGTTTTTGCAGCCTGCCGGTCCGGGTTGGCAAGTCCAAACCCTGGCGAAACGCCCGGCACCCCATGGCACTGACATTAGTATTGCACGTGACCTTCTATCGAATTCAAAGAAGCCAATGATCATTTTGGGTGGTGGTGCATGGGAAGCAGGTGAGGCCGCCCTTTCCATTTCCGAAAAACTCGGCGCACCCATCATCACCACGACGGCAGGCAAAGGTGCTGTGCCTGCCCATCATCCCAATTGTTGGGGTTATTGCCTGGCATCGCCGGATGTTCAGAAATTGCTGGCAGAGTCTGATTGCGTTCTGGCTGTGGGAACCGAACTTTCCGAGACGGATTTCTGGAACACAAATTTTCGTCTCAATGGCAATCTTATCCGCATTGACCTTGATGCATCTTCACTGGCAAGGCCCCATCGCGCCAAGCTGGCTATTCTGGCGGATGCGGAAGAAACGTTGACCCGACTCGACCGAAAAATTAACGCAAGACAAATGCCACTTCCACCAAAACCAGATAGCAGCGAAATCGATCCGTTGCGCAGCACGCTGGCAAAAGTTCTAGGCGTCATCCGCGACAGCTTGGCCGATGACACCGTCATTGCGTCCGACATGACGCAGATTGCCTATGCCGCCAATGAAATTTTCCCGGTGCATCAGCCGCGCACGTGGTTGCATCCCGTGGGCTTTGGCACGCTGGGTTTTGCCTTGCCTGCTGCGATTGGCGCGAAAATTGGCATGGGACAAAAGCCGGTTGCTGCATTGGTTGGCGACTATGGACTGCAATACACCATCAACGAATTGGCCACCGCCGTGGAACGTGGATTGTCCCTGCCCATCCTCGTCTGGAACAACAATGCCCTTGGCCAAATCCGCGATGATATGGAGCTGAAGGGCATCCAGCCCAATGCGGTTTTCCTGCGCAATCCGGATTTTCAAATGCTTGCCAAGGCTTATGGTGCTGCTGCTGCAAAGCCCCGGCATTTGCGCGAACTTGCGGCTGACATTGCCGTTGCGCTGAAAACTGCGGGCCCCACTTTGATTGAAATGTCACCAGCCATGGTAAAGTGACGGCATGATAGAAGCCGCCGTGATCTTTGACGTCGATGGCGTGTTGCTTGAACTCACGTCGGCGGAAGAAGACATCTTTTTTGCCGCCCTCGCTGAATTTGTGCCAAGCCATGAATTGTCGCGTGATTGGAATTCCTACCGCATCCGCAACGATGAAGACATCATTGCAGAAATTCTGGAGCGCAATGGCAAACCAGCGGTACTCAAACCGAAAATCATGGAGCGCTATCTCGCAGACTTGCAGAGAGCGCTTGCCAAAGGCTCTCTGTTGTCACCAATGATTTTCGGCGCTGACCAATTGTTGCAATTCCTCTCACCGCGCATGACACTTGGTATTGCCACGGCCAATCTGTGCAAAGCTGCAGCTTTACGTCTTTCGAAAGCGGGATTGTGGCAGCATGTAAAAGACCATGCGGCAGGGGCTGATGGTGGCGGACACAAGCACCAAATTCTTGCCCGCCTGCTGTCAACGCTGCCCATCCCACGCGACAGAATTGTATTTGTCGGAGACAATGTCAACGACGTGATCGCAGGTCAAAAAAGTGGCGTACACTTCATCGGCTTCTCAACCGACCAGAGCCGACTTGAACAACTGGCCCGCCATGGCGCAAAGTTGCTGGCAACTTCCCACACCACGACCCTTGACTTGATCAGGCAAACTCTGGGAGTCTGCTTCGGGCAAGTTGCTGAATGACTGTAGTGGGGCGCATGCTTCGAGGCTCGCAAGGGCTCGCTCCGCATTACGAGGGATTCATTTTATGACCTCACCCTGAGGTGCGAGCCCTTGCGAGCCTCGAAGGGTGCGCTACAGTGTAAACTCCACCAGGCAAAGGCTTCCCCTACATGAACACCACCGGCTCCAGCCAATTCTCCCTTCTGAAAACCCGGCGCTTCCTGCCGCTGTTCGTGACGCAAGCCATCAGCGCTTTCAACGACAATTTCTTCCGCTTTTCGATTTCCACACTGTTCATCACAAACTTGGGCGAAGACAAGGGCGGGCTGCTCAATACGGTGTCAGCCGGATTGTTCATACTTCCATTTTTCCTGTTCTCCGGGTTTGCCGGCCAGCTTTCCGACAAGTTCGACAAGTCTCGTGTGGCCAGGCGCATCAAGTTCATCGAAATCTTCATTGTCGCACTTTCAGCCTTCGCCCTGTTCACCAGCCATTCCCATCTGCAGCAATTCTGCATTTTTCTGGCAGGCTCCCAAGCTGCGTTCTTCGGCCCCATCAAATACGCCATCCTGCCCCAACACCTCACCAAACAGGAGCTGCTTGGCGGCAATGGCATGGTTGAGATGGCGACATTCCTTGCGGTGCTGCTCGGCACGATTTTCGGGGCCATCGCCATCAACCTTGATAATGGCGCAAAACTGGTATCCGCCATCATGGTGGCACTGGCACTTTTCTCCTATTGGACGACCACGCAAATCCCGGCAGCCCCACCCGCCGAACCTGAGATGAAGCTGAATTGGAACATGCTAGGCGAGACCTGGAATGTGGTTCGCGCCGCAGCGACCCGCCAACCGGTTTTCCAGGCCATCATCGGTGTGTCGTGGTTCTGGGTGCTGGGTGTGGTGTTCGTCACTCAAATTCCAAAATTCAACAAGGAAACCCTGCTCGGCACTGACACCCTGGCGTCGTCAGTGTTTGCCTTGTTTTCCGTCGGCATCGCGCTGGGTTCGATTTTCTGCAATCGATTGCTCAAGGGCAAGGTGACATTGCAATATTTGCCCATCGCCAACCTGCTGATGAGCCTGTTCATGATTGATCTTTATTTTGCAGCGGGAAGTGCAGACACCTACACAACCCCCGGCGAAGCCACAACGCTGCTGAAGATGCTGGGTTCGCTGCAGGGTTTCCGGTTGTTGTTTGATCTCACGGCCGTTGCGTTTTTTGCAGGGCTTTATGTCGTCCCGCTGTTTGCCACGATGCAGGCGAGGACACCCTATTATCTGCGGGCCCGCACCATTGGTGCCAACAATATCGTGAATGCGATTTTCATGCTGGCGGCAACGGCCGTGTCTCTTGGTCTGCTGGCCTTTGGCTTTACGGCAAAAGGCTTGTTTCTTTGCCTTGGCCTCGCCAATATTGTGGCGGCCATTTACATCATGCGGCTGCTGCCCCATGCCACCGTGGCCGGTTTTGCGCGCAGCATTTTCCGCCTGCTCTACCGTGTTGAAGTGCGCGGCCTTGAAAACCTGCAGGCCGCTGGACCCAAGGCCCTGGTTATTGCCAATCACACCTCATTTCTGGATGGCCCCCTTCTCTCGGCCTTTTTGCCAGAGAAAGCGGGCTTTGCCATCAACACCCAAATGGCCCAGCGCTGGTGGGTAAAGCCTGCCTTTGCCTTGGTTGATCTGTGTCCGATTGATCCCACCAATGCCATGGCGCTGCGCAGCCTTGTCGACCATCTGAAAAAAGGCAAACGTGTCGTGATTTTTCCTGAGGGACGGATCACGGTGACAGGGGGCCTGATGAAAATCTATGAAGGCCCGGGTGCCGTGGCCGACATGGCCAATGCCAAGATTTTGCCGGTCCGCATCGATGGCGCACAACGCACCCCCTTCAGCCGCGTCAAGGGACTTTTCCCCACGCAACTCTTTCCCAAGATCACCATTACCTATCTGCCACCCGTTCGGCCCGAAAAAGACCAGACACTCAAGGGCGCTGCGCTTCGCGAACACCAGGCCGAAAAACTTTATGACATCATGACCGACATGGTGTTTCGTTCGAGCAAGATTGACCAGACCCTGTGGCAGGCCCTGCTGGAAGCCCGCGCCCTGCACGGCGGCAAAACCATCATCTATGAAGACATCAACCGCCAGCCCATGAGTTATGATCGGCTGCTGCTGGGAGCGATGATCCTTGGCAAGAAACTGGCGGAACTGACGCCCGCACAAAGATATGTCGGCGTGTTGCTGCCCAATGCCAATGCCGCACCCGTTTGCATTTTTGGTCTGCATGCCCATGGCCGCATTCCCGCCATGCTGAATTTTTCAACCGGTGCCATCAACATGTCAGCGGCCTGCACCGCTGCCCAGGTGCGCACCATCATCACCTCGCGGAAATTCATCGAAATGGCGGAGATGCAGGCTGATGTTGAGTTGCTGGAGCGCAACTGCAAGATTGTCTATCTTGAAGACGCGCGTGAAAGTGTATCAGGCCTGGACAAAATCTCAGGCTTGCTGTCTCGCGCCTTCATATCCACAAGCCTGAAAAACCGTGGAGCCGCAACCAATCCCAACACCCCGTCCGTGGTTCTCTTCACCTCAGGTTCAGAGGGCGTACCCAAGGGTGTTGTCTTGTCCCACCGCAACATCATCGCCAACTGCCAGCAGATCAATGCCCGCATTGCCTTCACCCCGCGCGACGTCTTCTTCACCGCGCTCCCGGTATTTCATGCCTTTGGCTTTACCGGTGGCATTGTCTTGACGGCCCTGCTGGGCGTGCGGTCTTTCCTTTATCCCAGTCCCTTGCACTACAAGATCGTGCCGGAAATGGTTTACGACACCGATGCAACAGTGCTTCTAGCCACTGACACTTTCCTCACCGGCTATGCCCGCAATGCCCACCCCTATGATTTCTACAACATGAAACTGGTCGTCGGCGGGGCCGAACGTGTCAAGCCGGAGACCCGAGCCCTGTGGTCAGAGAAATTCGGCATCCGTATCACCGAAGGTTATGGGGCAACGGAATGCTCGCCCGTCATTGCCGCCAACACGCCCATGCACAGCCGCTATGGCACCGTGGGCCGGATTTTTGATGGCATGGAATACCGCCTCGAACCGGTTGAGGGCATTGCCGAAGGCGGTCGTCTGATCATCAAGGGGCCCAACGTCATGCTGGGCTATCTGCGCGCCGACAATCCCGGCGTGCTCGAACCACCCCCCGATGGCTGGTATGACACGGGCGATATCGTGACCGTCGATGACCGCCGCTTCGTGACCATATTGGGCCGCGCCAAACGTTTTTCAAAAATCGCCGGTGAAATGGTGTCGTTGACGGCAATCGAAATGAAACTGCAACAACTCTATCCTGATCACAACTTTGGTGTTGTCGGCGCTCCCGATGCCAAAAAGGGCGAGCAACTGGTGTGCTACACCACCCTGGAAAAACCTGACCGCAAGGAGATCGCCACCGGACTGAAAGGACTGGGCTGCACCGAATTGATGATCCCCAAACTGTTCGAGCATCTGGCAGAGCTTCCCGTCCTCGGCACCGGCAAGTCCGACTATGTAAGCCTTGGTCGCATGGCACGGGAAAAAGTGGAGGGTTGATAATCGCCGACACAGCGTTCAAGGAGGCGCGAACAGATTGCTGAAAAGCTGTTCTGAGCCGATGCTTCGAGGCTCGCAAGAACTCGCGCCTCAGCATGAGGAAATTCACAAAACCTCACCCTGAGGTGCGAGCTTTGCGAGCCTCGAAGGGTGCGCCACGATTTAAAAAAATCTACTCCCAACCCGCTCAAAGTGATTGCAAACCCTTGAAACTCGCATCCATCGCCGACCGTCTTTCCCGCTTGGGTTCCGAAAAATGGGCCGTGCACATTGAAGGCAAGCAAAGAGCCGCCAAGGGCGAGCGGCTGATTTTCCTGTCGATTGGCGAACCGGACTTGCCACCGCCACCTGCCGTGCTTGAGTATGCCCGTCAGCAGATCAAGCTCGAGAATATGCATTACTCAGCGGCTCGTGGTGAGGCCATTTTATTACAAAGCCTTGCTCGGTTCTACACCCGCCAGACCGGAAGAAGCATCAGCCCCCGGCAATTCCTTTATGTGCCGGGTACCCAGACCGCTCTCTATCTGGCTTTCCAATCGATCCTTGATCCCGGCGATGAAGTGCTGTTGCTCGATCCTTACTACGCCACCTATGAAGCGGTTGTCACATCGCCGAGTGGCGTTCCGGTTGCCGTGCCGCTTGATCCCGAGCGGGGCTTTCACATCGATTTCCAGGCCTTGCAAAAAGCCGTGACGCCGAAAAGCTGCGCCATTCTGCTGAACTCGCCCAGCAATCCCACAGGCGCGGTTTTCACCCTTGACGAAATTCGGGCGGTTGGCGAATTTGCCAGGCAGCATGATTTGTGGATTGTCTCCGACGAAGTCTATGCCACCCATGTGCATGGCAACAACGTGTTTACTTCGCCGTTTTTTTTCCAGGAATTTGAAGAGCGCACCATTGTTGTTTCATCAATTTCAAAATCCCATGCGGTGCCGGGATTTCGCAGTGGCTGGATTGCCGCGTCGGAAGCTTTTTGCGAACGCATGTTGCCTGTAGCTGAAACCATGTTGTTTGGCAGTCAGGCCTTTTTGGAAAACACCTTGTCCTTTGCCCTCGACAATGAATTTGCTGAAACCAAAGCCGCCCAATTGGCTTATGTCGCTCGCGCCAAAGCCTTGATTGCAGGCATATCGGCCAGCCGCAAACTCAAGGCCCGGATACCTGAGGGCGGCATGTTCGTGATGCTCGATGTGCGTCAAACCGGATTGAGCGGCAATGATTTCGCGCGGCGATTGCTGACCGAACATGATGTGGTGACCATGCCCGGTGAAAGTTTTGGGCGCCAGGGTGCAGGCCACCTGCGCGTCGCCCTCACGGTTGATGCAAAACAAATGACTGAAGCGGCGCGGCGGATGGTCAAGCTGGCTGATTCAATTTGAATAACCCACAGGATCAACCAGCCCAGAGGGACAACCTGCATCCGTCGGCGCAGATGCGGCAATCAAATCCGCGACTGAAGTGCCTGCCGGAACATCCCCCCGAAGGCCGATGGTGATTTCAGCGATGCGGCCCGACTTGTCGCAAGCCACACGAACCCGCGCACCAGCGCCTGCGCCAAATGTTTCATCAAAAGCCTTGCGCAAATTTTCGGTCTCGATGACTTTACCAATATTGTCTGCCATGAATTTTTGCGCTGCCGACGCATTGACAGCTTCTGTCAATCGGACGGAATCCGCAAAATAGCTTTCAGCACTGCCACCGGGATAACACGTGCCATGCTTTATCCACTCATGGCTGTGCAACAAGGATTGGGTGCCTGGCATTATTTTTTTCAGTGCGGCATGGGTGGCAGGTGTGAGTTGGGGGATGGGCAATTTCTCCCATTGATGCTGGTCATCCAGTGCCGCCGCTGAACGATCGACACCACAAAAAACATTGCGCCGGGGCTGCGGCCACAGGCCATGCAAGGCAAAATGCGTGGCTTCATAGGACTGGGCGTTTTGCAATTGGCATTCGACCTTGCCGCGCATCGCCTCGCAAAACGCCGGTTGCCAACTCAGCGCCAGCACATAGAACGGCACGGCATCGCGGGAACCTTTTGGCTGTTGCTTCGGCTTCACGGTGCCATCAGGCGTGTCAACTGCTGCACCAGTTTCAGGTGTCGCAACAACCTGCTTGCCATCAACACTGCCGCACTCCAGCGCCACCCAACGCTGCGGCGGTTTGGCTGAAGGAATATTGATCCAGTAATGGCTGGCCTGATCCTTGTTGCGCCCCAATAGTTCGTATGTTTTGCCTGCGGTGACCGACGCATTGTCAGGGTTGGTTTTCTTCTTGATCGAGACAAGCGCCGGACAATCTTTGCCCGCTGCAAACTGCCCCAGCATTTTAACCTGGGCGAGAGCAGCCGTCGAAAGCAACAGGGCGATGGTGAATGAAAGAGCAGCAGTAAATTTCATGGCAGAACCTCAATCGCAGATTTGAACTTCTCCTTAGACCAAGCCCCATGGGCATGCATTTGCAAACCGCAGGCCGAAAAATAGGATTGTTGAAACAATCGGCTAGATCGCCGCGTTAAAATAGGTTATAACCTATAAATGGATACCATCGCACAGACATTTCTCACTGAAATCGAGGATTTCCTATCGATTTCGGGCATTGAAGCATCCAGCCTCGGCAAACAGGCCTTGGGTGACCCGTCATTGGTCTTTGACCTCCGTAGAGGTCGCTCGCCCTCCACCCGCACCATGGACAAGATCAGGGCTTGGATGCTCGCACAATCTTTGCCACCATCAACCAAGGCTGAAAGTCCCATGGCCATCATTGCTCCAAAACCCATGACCCATCTCGACCGACTCGAAGCCGAGAGCATCCACATCATCCGCGAAGTCGCCGCCGAATGTGAAAAGCCCGTCATGCTCTATTCCATCGGCAAGGATTCGGCCGTCATGCTGCATCTCGCCATGAAGGCTTTCTATCCGGCCAAGCCGCCCTTCCCCCTGATGCATGTCGACACCCGATACAAATTCCGCGAGATGATCAGCATGCGTGATGCAACGGCCAAGCGTTTGGGGCTTGATCTCATCGTCCATATCAATCCCGAAGGGGTGACCAAGGATATCAACCCCTTTGACCATGGCTCACAACTGCACACCCACATCATGAAAACTGAAGGCCTGAAACAGGCGCTTGACAAATATGGCTTTGACGCGGCCTTTGGCGGAGCACGACGTGACGAAGAAAAATCGAGAGCCAAGGAAAGGATTTTTTCATTCCGCGACACCAAGCACCGCTGGGATCCGAAAAGCCAGCGGCCGGAATTGTGGAACACCTATAACGCCCGCAAGAACAAGGGTGAATCGATCCGGGTTTTTCCGCTTTCCAATTGGACCGAACTCGACATCTGGCAATATATTCACCGCGAGAGCATCGAAATTGTTCCACTCTACTTTGCGGCGGAACGCCCCGTCGTCTGGCGCGATGGCCAGTTGATCATGGTCGATGATCATCGCATGCGTTTGCTGCCCGATGAAAAGCCCGATATGAAGCGCATCCGTTTCCGCACGCTGGGCTGCTATCCCCTGACCGGCGCCATTGAATCCAATGCCACCACGCTTCTCGATATCATCGAGGAAATGCTGGTGGCCACATCCTCTGAAAGACAGGGCCGCGTCATTGACAAGGACCAGGCCGCCTCCATGGAAAAGAAAAAGCAGGAGGGATATTTCTGATGACACGTTTCGTTGAATTCCAGGGTGGCGATGTTGAAGCCTATCTGCACCAACAGGAAAACAAGGACCTTCTCCGCTTCATCACCTGTGGCTCCGTTGATGACGGCAAATCCACGTTGATCGGCCGCCTGCTTTATGAATCGAAAATGCTGTTCGAGGACCAACTCACAGCCCTCGAAGCCGATTCCAAAAAACTCGGCACTCAAGGTGGCAATCTGGATTTCGCATTGCTCGTTGATGGCCTTGCGGCTGAGCGCGAACAAGGCATTACCATTGATGTGGCCTACCGGGCCTTTGCCACTTCAAAACGCAAATTCATCGTAGCCGACACACCGGGCCATGAACAATATACCCGCAACATGGCAACAGGCGCTTCCACCGCTGATCTCGCCATCATCCTGATGGATGCCCGCAAGGGTGTGCTGACACAAACGCGGCGACACACTTTTATTGCCCATCTCCTCGGCATCAAACATCTGGTGGTCTGCGTCAACAAGATGGACCTCGTGGATTATTCAAAGGACAGCTTCGACAGAATCGAAACGGACTACCGTGGCTTTGCAGCAGGCCTTGGCATCAGCAACATCACCCTCATTCCAGCCTCAGCCCTGAAGGGCGACAACATCATTGATCGCTCCACATCCATGCCATGGTATCGCGGTGCCACCCTGATGGCCCATCTCGAAACAGTGGCCGTCGGCCAGGATGATTTGGGCAAACCGTTTTTCCTTCCTGTACAATGGGTCAACCGGCCCCACCAAAATTTTCGCGGCTTCTCCGGCACCATTGCCTCAGGCAGCATCAAACCCGGTGACGCCATCCGTGTCTTGCCCTCGGGCAAAACCTCGACCGTTCAGCGCATCGTCACCCATGATGGCGATCTTTCTGAAGCCAAGGCAGCCCAAGCCATCACGCTGACACTCACCGATGAAGTTGATGTGAGCCGAGGCGATATCATCTCTGCCAGCAAGACGCCCGCCGAAGTGTCAGATCATTTTGAAGTGCAAATTCTCTGGATGGATGCCGAGCCACTTTTGCCGGGCCGCCCCTATGTCATCAAGGCTGGCACCAAGACGCTTCCTGGCTCCATCGAGAAAATCAAGCACAAGGTCAATGTCAACACCTTGGAAGAAACCGCGGCAGAAACCCTTGCCCTCAATGAAATCGGCGTCTGCAACATGGAACTTGATGCAGCAATTGCCTTTGCGCCGTACACGGACAACAAGGCACTCGGCTCCTTCATCATCATCGACCGCTTCACCAACAATACGGTTGGCATGGGCCTGATCAATTTCGCCCTGCGCCGCGCCGCCAACATCCATTGGCAGGCCACCGACGTGAACAAGCAGTCGCGCGCCGCCTTGCTGAAACAGAAACCATCGGTCTTGTGGTTCACCGGGCTTTCCGGCTCCGGTAAATCCACCATCGCCAATCTTGTCGAAAAGAAACTCCATGCCAGCGGACAGCTGACTTATTTGCTGGATGGCGACAATGTGCGCCACGGCCTCAACCGCGATCTGGGTTTTACCGATGTCGACCGGGTTGAAAACATCAGGCGTGTTGCCGAAGTGGCAAGATTGATGGCCGATGCCGGATTGATCGTGCTGGTCTCCTTCATCTCGCCCTTCAAGTCCGAACGGCTGATGGCGCGGGAAAGAATGGCGGCAGGCGAGTTCGTTGAAATCTTTGTCGACACACCGCTTGCCGAAGCCGAAAAACGCGACGTCAAAGGCCTCTATGCCAAGGCAAGACGCGGTGAACTGAAAAACTTCACCGGGATATCTTCGCCCTACGAAGCCCCTGAAAATCCGGAACTGCACATTGAGACTTCAAGCCTGACACCGGAAGCCGCAGCGGAACGCGTGGTGGCTTGGTTAATGCAGATGGGTCGGCTCAATTAACAAAGCCCCCACCCCTGCCCCTCCCCATAAGAATGGGGTGGGGTGAATTGTCCTTCACCCCTACCCGCGAAAAGCGGGGTGGGGCGTTTTATACTTCACCCCACCCCACCCCGCTTCGCGGGGAGGGGCCGGGGTGGGGCTTTTAACGCAAGTTCCTACTTCAACACATCCGTCCAGATCTTCGTGTAAATCTCATTCACGTCTGGCGCACAGGGCAACAGAAATTCGCCAGCTGCGGCGTATTCCGCAGGTGCCGCCAGTTCCGCCGCCCCTTGAATGTTCTTGTCCATGAAGGCATCCGAGCCCTTGATGCCATTGGAATACTTCGCGAAGTTTGACAGCATCGCGGCGTTTTCAGGCAGCATGATGAAGTTCATGAACAGCTTGGCATTGTCGACGTTTTTCGCATCCTTCAGAACCGCCACACTATCCATGAAAATCGGGAAGCCTTCTTTCGGGAAGCCGAAATTCACTTCATCATTTTGCAACCGGGCCCGCAGCATGGCACCGTTCCAATAGTAGACAGCCGAATACTCCCGCGACGCCATTTTTTCATGGGCTGAATAGTCCATGGCCAGCCACTTGGGTTTGGCTTCCTTCAACTTGTCACGGACTTTCTTCAGAACTTCCTTGTCGTCGGTGCACCACTTGCCGCCCATGTAGCGAATGGCCGCAAACATCACGTCATTCATTTCAGGTACGACGTTGATTTTGCCAACGAGTTCGGCGGGCGGATCAAGGAACACCGCTGACGTGTTGATATCTCCATTATAGATTTTCTTGTTCACGCCAACGCCAGTCATGCCCCAAAGCCACGGCACCGTGTAACGCCGTCCCTCATCCCAGGCCACATTCACCCACTGCGGGTCAACGTTTTTGAAATTCTCCATCTGGTCGGGCCGGGCTTCCAGCAGCAGGCCTTCCTTCACCCAGATCGGCACATAGTTGGCTGATGGCACCACGATATCAAAACCATGGCCACCCGCCCGCACTTTGGCCAGCGCCGTGTCATTCGAGTCATAGTCGGTCACCGTTACCTTGACCTTGTAGGCTTCTTCAAACTTCTTGATCATTTCCGGGCTGGTATAGTCACCCCAGTTATAAATGTTGAGTTCGCCTTCAGCATGGGCAGCGCCCACGCCTGCAAACCCCACGCCTGCAAACAGTGCCATACCAGCAAGTGCTGCTGTCAATTTCCAGTTCATGTGTTTTCCTCCAGTTTTCAGGTTTTCTTGCGGTTGATAAAAAAGAATAGCGTGACCAGCACCACAGACAAGGCCAGAAACACTGTGGCAATGGCATTGACCTCAGGTGTGACCTCACGGCGCAACTGGCCCAGCATATAGGTTGGCAGGGTTTCCTGTCCCCCCGATTTTACAAACTCGGTAATCACAACATCATCCAGCGAAATCACAAAGGCCAGCATGAAGCCCGCGATGATACCAGGCGTCAACAGCGGCAGCGTTATGCGGCGGAAGGTTTTCCAAGGCGTGGCATAAAGATCAGCCGCCGCCCGCTCCAAGGTCAAATCCATGTTTTCCAGCCGCGCCCGAATCGGCAGGTAGGCAAATGGCAAACAAAAAGCTGAATGTGCCAACATCATGTATTCGATGCCGGAATACCCGGTCCACACTTTCAACCGCGAGAATACAATGAGCAGGGCAACCGCTGTTACAATTTCAGGCACCATCAACGGCTGGTTGATCATGGCATATTTGAATGTAAGGCCGGGATAGGGTTTTGTGCGCGTCGTCGCCACCGCCGCCATGGTGGCCACCACCGTGGCAACAATCGCTGCAACCAGTGCCACATAAAGCGACCGCAAAGCCGCGTCCTGCACGTCATCATTGGCCCAGGCCGCTTCAAACCAGCGGAAAGACAGGCCCTCCCACACGGCAATGTTTTCACCCGCGTTGAAGGCGTAAATGAACAACAACACCATGGGCAGATAAAGGAACGCAAAACAGAACAGCGCCATCAATCCAAAGCCGGGTTGTGTCTTGATGGCAAAGGCTTGCTTAGTGAACAAGGGTCTAATGAACATGGGACGCATCCCTTGATGCATTGCGCACATAGAACAACAAGGCCAGCATCACGATGACCAGCAGGGTGATTGAAAGGGCCGCACCCAATGGCCAGTTCTTGCCGGGTCCGAATTGCAGGTCAATGAGATTGCCCAGCATCAGGTTTTTACCCCCGCCCAGCAACCGCGGTGTCACATAAGCCCCCAGCGAAGGGATGAACACCAGAATTGACCCTGCAATGATACCGGGCTTCACCAGTGGAATGATGACACGGCGCAACACCTGAAAGCGCGTGGCATAAAGATCATAGCCAGCTTCCACCAAACGAAAATCGATCTTTTCCATCGACGCATAAAGTGGCAGCACCATCAGCGGCAGATAGACATAAAGCATCCCGAAAAAAATCGCCCAGTCCGTATACATGATCTGGATGGGTGCATCGATCAGACCTAACCACATCAAAACCGTATTCACCACACCCTCATTGCGGATGACCTGTTGCATGGCGAAGGTGCGGATCAGGATATTTGTCCAGAACGGGATGGTGATCATGAACACCAGAAGATCACGCCGCTTGGGTGTTTGTGTTGAAATATAATAGGCCGTGGGAAAACCGACGATCAGTGCGAGAAACGTGGTGATGAGCGACAGCTTCACCGAGCGCCAGACGATTGATAAATGGGCGTCGGCAATGGTTATGCTGTCATCAAAGATATCCTTTTGAAAAAACACGTTGAACCAGCCTTCGCCAGAAAACTCCCAAGGCTTCACGCCGCCGTAGTCAGCCTTGGCCATCACAGAATACAACAACACCACCAACAACGGCCCGACTGCTGCAATCGCCAGGATGAAAAGCGCCGGAGCCGTCAACAGCCACCGGGTTGCAATGTCCTGCCGTTTGGCCTGTTGGGCATTATCTTGAGCTGAAGCCATATCAGTCGCGGATCAGACAGGCAGCACCCTGCGCCAGGGCAATGCCAGCAATTTCGCCTACAGCAATGCCCAACGGCACGCCACTGACATTCTGTTTGCGCAAGGTGAACAGGCCACCATCTTTCAGCCGCACATGCAAATGCGTGTCGGTGCCAAAATACACGATGTTTTCGACAACGCCTGAAAAATCTGCAAATTTAGCCTGGACCAGTGCGGCATTTTCGGGCCGCACCACAACAGTCACATCGCCGGTGGCTGGAACACCCTCAACCGGCGGCAAATCCAAACTTCCGCCTGCCGCAATTTCAACCCGTGTCATGCCTTTGGCCGCAGGTTGAGCCAGTCCCTTGAGAAAGTTTGACTCACCAATGAAATTTGCCACAAAGCGTTCGGCTGGACGGTCATAAATATCGCGGGGCGACCCGATTTGCAGGATGCGGCCCTTGTTCATGACGGCAATGCGGTCCGACATGGTAAGTGCTTCTTCCTGGTCATGGGTCACGAAGATGAAGGTGATGCCGGTTTCGTGTTGCAAGCGTTTAAGCTCGATCTGCATGTCCTTGCGCAATTTGTAGTCCAGCGCAGAAAGCGGCTCGTCGAGCAACAGGACTTTTGGCCGGGGTGCCAGCGCCCGTGCAAGTGCCACCCGTTGTTGCTGACCGCCTGAAATCTGGCTGGTTTTGCGGTCCTTCAGTTCCGACATCTGGACGAGGTGCAGCATTTCGCCGACACGCGCCGCTATTTCGGCGCGCGGTTTGCCCAGCATTTCAAGACCAAACCCGATGTTCTCTCCCACAGTCATGTGCGGAAACAGCGCATAGTTCTGAAACACCGTGTTTACCGGACGCTTGAACGGCGGCAAGGTTGCGATGTCTTCGCCATAGAGCCTGATTTCGCCGTCGGTTGGAAAATCAAACCCGGCAATCAAGCGGAGCAGCGTGGTCTTGCCGCAACCCGAGGGGCCGAGCAGCGTGAAAAATTCATTCTGCCGGATGGCAACCGAAACCTGGTCAAGGGCTTTGAAACTGTCGCCTGCTGCACCCTGAAATATTTTACTGATATCCAGTACTTCAATGGCGGCAGCCGCAGCTTTTTCCATACTCAAATCAAAACGCTCCCCGATCGTCCCATCTGTCGCAGGACTGTTGGCGAATGCTAGAACGAAACACGGTCCGTTGCCAAGTGGTCAAACACTTGCGTTAACCCGACCATCCCCCGTCAATCACAAAAGCCTGCCCTGTGGTGAAGGCGCTTTCGTCGCTGGCGAGATACAGCACCAGGGCCGCGATCTCGTCAGCTTGTGCAAGACGCCCCATGGGTTGGCGGGCGATGAAGGCCTTGTGGGCCGCTTCGTAGTCACCACTGGCCCGCATCCGGTCATGCAGCGAGGGCGTGTCCACTGTGCCAGGGCAAATGCAGTTCACCCGGATACCCTTCGTCACATAGTCAGCCGCCATGGCCTTGGTCATGCCAATGACTGCAGCTTTCGTAGTGCCATAGAGAAAACGATTTGGCACACCTTTCAATGACGAGGCGATTGATGACATGTTGATCACCGAAGCCTTGCCTTTCGCCAGCCAACCCGGCGTGAACACTTTCATCATCCGGTAATGGGCCCGGACATTGATATCGAAGGCAAAGTCCCAATCCTTGTCCACCACATCGAGTATCGTACCGCCATGCACAAAGCCAGAGCAGTTGAACAGCACATCGGGCACTCCCGCCAAAGCCGCCACTGTTTCGATTTGTTGTTGGTTGGTCACATCAAGCACCGCCGTGCGAATGGCTGGATGTTCCTTTCCCAGGCTCAGCAAGCCGTCTTCACGCAAATCCGTTGCAAAGACTGACGCGCCTTCATGCGCCATCATCAGGGCCGTGGAGCGGCCAATACCTTGTCCCGCCGATGTGATGAAAACCGTCCTGCCCGTTAATCTGCCCGTCATGATCCACTCCTCTTTCAACCTGTTATGCAGGGGCAGGAAAAACAGTCAAGCCGCACGAATTGCGGTCATTCAGTTCAGAACAGTAAATGAAATCCTGGCCACACCTGCTTTATGTAGTCCGATGACCTTGGCTGCACCCAAACTCAAATCGATGACGCGGCCCCGGATAAAGGGTCCGCGATCGTTGATTCGCACCACAACTGATTTGCCGGAACGCAGGTTGGTTACCCGCACCCGCGTGCCAAACCGCAGCTTGCGGTGGGCCGCCGTCAAACCTTGGGGATTGAATCGCTCGCCATTGGCCGTGACCTTGCCCGATTTGTAATAGGAAGCCATCCCAACGGTGCCCGCTTCGGCAGCACTTTGAAAGGCCAGCAAACCAGCAGTTAACATCACAAACAGATATTTCACTATCAAACCCCTTTTATGTTGCATTGCAGCAATCTTCAGGGGCAACAAACATCGGGATATGGCAGGAATAAGGCAGCGGCAATTTTGGATTGCCGCTTCCGCCCCTTGTTAACCTACTTTGAACTACTTGCGCCTGGCTTTTTTCACTGCTTTCCTGGCTGCTTTCTTGACAGGCCGTGCAACAGTTTTCGCCTTCGCCGATTTTTTCAAGATTGCAGCTTCCACCATGATCTCGACATCGTAACCGGGTGCCGCAAGTTTCGATTCCACTGTGGCGCGGGCTGGTGTCTGGCCATCGACCACCCATGAATCCCAGGCGTCGTTCATCTGCGAAAACGTTGCGATGTCCGTGAGCCAGATATTGGCTTTCACGATATTGGTTTTGTTCGTGCCAGCTTTTTTCAGCGTCGCATCGATGTCTGCCAGAATATCCAGGGTCTGTTCCCGAACGGATTTCCCCTTGGCATTTTCCGAAACAAAGCCTGCGAGATAGGCCATGCCATTGTGAATGACGGCGGCACTCATGCGTTTGCCGGGGTTGATGCGTTTCAATGCCATTGGTGTCTCCGTTGAAAAATCCTGAGCTCGTCTCTAGCTTTTCTTTGCCACAGCATCAATCACCGAAAGCAGCATCTGCGGCAAAACTTCAAAAGCATAGGGCGCATGCAAACGCTCCAGCCAGGTATGATAATCGCGACCCCAAGGCCCGATATTGATGGTGGGAAAACCACCGGGATCCGGCATGTCAAAGCTCTTGCCCCAGATCGGCGTATTGGCCTCGACAACTGACAAGTCTCCTGATGTCTCACCAAAAAAACTCATGTCGGAAATGCCCGCAAAATAATTGACCTCGCCCACCCCGAACGGTCGAACCGCATTGCCAATGCGTTTTCGGAAATCTTGATCTGTCAACAGCACCGCTGGATAGGGAATGGAACCAAATCCCATGATGACGGTTGGTTGATCAACGCCCTTGGCCATTTCAAGCAGGGCCTGCAAAGTCTGGTCGGGCAGGTTTTGGCTGGCATCAAGTGTTACATTTACAGGCCGCGGAAAATCCGACACGAACTTCAGTGCGATTTTATGTCCCGTCCTTGCCTCCGCCCGCGCCACGGCTTTGGCCGCCAATGCCATGGCAGTGTCCATCACTTCGGCTGGTGAACGCCTGTGCTGCATGGTGTTCCAATAGCCATAGGACATGGCGGGCGTGGTGACATTGTAACCCTGCTTCAAATCCTTGGCGAACAGCGTTGCAGGCGGTGCTGCAACTTCATGGCCCGTTGTCTCCGACAACTCAGGCGACAATTCAATCTCCCGCACCAGCTCAGCCAAGACATAAGCTGAATTGACACCATTTTGTGGATAACCCGCATGGGCCTGCTTGCCCACGACAAGCGCTGTCAACAGTAGTTTGCCGATGGAACCATAAGTGACCACCCGGCCTTTCGAGCCATCGCCAGTGTCGGCAATCGCATCGAGATTGATCACCAGGGCAATCTCCAAATCTTCTGTCTTGGCAAGTGCCTTCAATTGCCGAACCGCCGCCCTGGCTCCGGCTGATTTTTCTTCTTCATCTGAAACGCCAATGAACAACAGTGTTGCATCACCCTCATAGGCCTCCATGGCAGCGATTCCCACTGCCAGTCCCGCCTTCATGTCAAGCAGCCCACGCCCCGGCAAATAGTTACCGCTTTCAAAATCCTTCAGCGCCAGCGCGTTTTCGCCCGTCTGCCTCAGCCGCTTCATGGTGGCAGCCATCAAGGCCTCAGGTTCAAAAGCCAAATCCTGCAAAGCGCCATAGTCTTCCACCGATACAACATCAAAATGCCCGGTCAGAACAATGGTGCGGTTTGAACGCCCGCGCTTCAGGGCAAACAGGTTGCTGCGATCCGCTGCACCATCCGTAATACTCTCTGTCCACACCTTGTCAAAGTTGAGCTGCTGCGCCAGCATCGCCGGAAATGCCGCCTCAGCTGCCGTTCCTGTGATGGATGGCCAACGCGTCATGGCGAGCGCGAGTTGCCGTGTATGGTCCGAAAGTTTGTCAGTCATCACTCAAGCCAGTTCAATGTCGGTATGGATGAAGTCATCGCCCTTGCACAGCAGCGGCACCTTGTGCACCTTCGCACAGGCATAGGCAAAGCAATCGCCCATGTTGAGACTTGCGCGATGTCGGCCTTTGCCAAAAAGCCTGTGGGCAGTGAAGGCTGCAACACCAATTTCTTCCGTAAGGTCAACCGTTCGGATTTGTGCAGCATCCAACATCTTACGCACAAACTGTTCAGCATCAGCTGGAGGTCCGTTCAATGCTCTCGCCAATCCCGCGCAGGTCTCATAAAATGCCAGCGGTGAAAACAGAACAATGGGCGCAGCTGCAAGTTTTTCAGCAAGACGCGCTTGATCCTCTTCCCGGGCCAATATGGCAATGGCAGCGGAGGCATCCAGAAACATCAGATATCGCCAGACAAGTCATCAAAAAATGCCTTGTCAGCTTTCAAGCCTGTACGGGGCCTCTCGGCAAGCTTGTCTTGCAGCACTTTGAGTTTTTCCAGAACCTTGTCCCGGCGCTTGGGTTGGCGCTCTTTGGCAATCGCATCAGCGACAGCCAAACGAACAGCTTCGGTCAGTGTCGTGCCGCGCAGCTTCGCCAGTTTGCGCACGGCCAAGCTGGTGGCTTCATCTTTGAGGTATATAGTCATATATATACTGTGACACAAAAAGTATATATGGTCAAATCACGCAAATGACTGATCATGCTTGCAAACCGTCCACAAATATTTCATAAATCCTCCATGCGTACGCCCATCATGGACATGTTTGGCCTGACCGCTCCAATCCTTCAAGCACCGATTGGAGGTGCATCGAATGTTGCCCTTGCAACAGCGGTCGGGCGCAGTGGCGGCATGGGTTCAATTGCTGTGACTTGGCATGCACCAGATGATGGCTTGGCTTTGGCCAGCCAGTTGAAAGCCGCTGGCTTTCCTTTCTTCTTCAATTTTGTCTTGCACTTCGGCACTGAAAAACTGCCTTCGTATTATCAGGCAGGCTTGCCAGCGGTTACGCTGTCATGGGGCATAGCACCTTCGGCAATCGCAGCCTTCAAGGCGGCTGGCACCCGGGTGGGCGTACAAGTTGGTTCTGCTGATGGGGCAAAGCTTGCCATTGCTGAAGGTGCTGACTTCATCATCGTGCAGGGCGTTGAAGCGGGGGGACATGTACAATCAACAACAGCCCTGATGAAACTGCTGGGCGAAACCCTTGCACTTGCCGGCAATGTTCCTGTCGCCGCCGCCGGAGGCATTGCCTGTGGCGCGGACATTGCGCGGGTTATCAAGGCAGGCGCACAGGCGGTGATGATGGGAACACGCTTTGTCGCATCACATGAGTCAGGTGCCCATGCGGCATACAAGGCCGCACTTGTCGCCGCCGGACTCGATGACCAGGTCACCACCAATTGTTTTGACTTGGGTTGGCCCTACGCCATGCACGGCGTATTGCGAAATTCCACCTTCAACGCCTGGGAAGCGGCGGGTTGCCCCGCAGCACCTGACCGTCCTGGCGAAGGCGACATTATCTACCGCAATGGCTTGGAAGAACAACCCCGCTATTCAGACACGCCACCTGTCGAAGGTGCCATTGGCGAACTATCAGCAGCCTGCCTTTATGCAGGTAAAGGTGTGGGCCGCATCAAAAGTGTTTTGCCGGCGGGCGACATCGTGACGACGCTCTGGTCAGAAGCCCAATCACTGTTGTAGCGTTGCATCATGGGCCAGCACGGCATTGAGCAGAACTTGCGTGCCCGCACCACATTCCTCCAGCGTTGTTGATTCAGCTTCGTTGTGGGAAATCCCGCCGAGACAGGGAACGAAAATCATCGTTGTCGGTGCCACACGGCTGATGTAGGCCGCATCATGGCCTGCCCCTGACGCCATGTCACGGGATGTGTAGCCAGCTTTCCCCACACCCTCACGCACACAGGCGATCAGTTCAGGCGCAAATCTGACCGCTGGCGAATTCCAGATGCGCTTTTCTTCCAGTTCGACATCGAGGTCGGTGGCAATTTTGGGAAGCGCCGCTTGGTAATCGCGCTCCATCCTGTCCAGTACAGCGTCGTCGGGATGGCGCAAGTCCACGGTAAAAAACACTTCGCCTGGAACCACATTGCGCGAATTCGGCCGATTCTCGATCAACCCCACCGATGCCACTCCCGGCAGGTTTGCCATGCCCACCTGATGAATGGCTTCAATCATCCGCGCCGCCGCCAAGAGAGCGTTTTTCCTCAAACCCATGGGTGTCGCCCCCGTGTGGCTTTCTTGGCCGCGCACCGTCACCTCATACCAACGCATGCCCTGCACCCCGGTGACAACGCCAATCATCTTGCCTTCAGCCTCAAGGATTGGACCTTGCTCGATGTGCAATTCAAACATCGCAGAGAATTTGATGGCACCTGCTTTATGTTCACCCCTGTAGCCAATGCGCTGCAGTTCATCGCCAAGCTTGATGCCCTGCCGATCCTCGCGCGAATAGGCATAATCCGGCGTGAATACCCCGGCATAAACCCCGGAACACAACATGGCCGGGGCAAAGCGTGATCCCTCCTCATTGGTCCAGTTCACGATCATCAGCGGCGCATTGGACTCGTATCCCATGTCAACCAATGTGCGCATGACTTCCAAGGCTCCGAGCACCCCCAACACGCCATCAAATTTGCCGCCCGTCGGCTGTGTGTCCAAATGTGACCCCATGGCAATCGGTGCCATGTCATTGCGCTTGCCGGGGCGTGTTGCAAACATGTTGCCGACTTCATCCACCTCGACACGACACCCAAGTTTTTCACATTTCGCCTTGAACCAGTCGCGCACCCGCTTGTCTTCATCGGAAACTGTCAGGCGCTTGATGCCACCCTTGGGCGTTCCGCCAAAGGCCGCCGTTTCCATAAGTGAGTCCCACAGGCGCTGGGGATTGATTGTGAGATTGGTGTGTAAGGTCAAATCTTTGCTCCATCAGGTTTTGGGTGAGTGTTCCCCAAGTCGGGTCCATGGTCAAGTTGTCGCCCATCCGGTCGTTTTCATCCCCAGACTTGCCAATTCCCGTTGCATCATCCTAAGGTTGTTAAGTCAGCCACGGGGACATCATGGAAATTTTAGTTTCAGCAATGCCGCATCTCATCCATCTGGGCGCACTGTTGTATTTTGTATGCTTCCTGTTCAGGGACCAGGTCTGGCTGCGCTGCTTCGCCATACTTGGTGATATCTGTTACGTATTGTTTTATCTCGGCATTCCCGGCGAAACCCTGTGGAGCGCCATATTTTACTCGGGTTTGAACATGGCCATCAATATCATCATGATCAGCATGGTGGTGAATGACCGCCGTCAAACCAAACTCAGTGATGACGAGATGCGGCTCTACCAAGGCTTTGCCGGCATGACGCCGGGAGATTTTCGCAGGTTGGCCAAAATCGGCTCGTGGAAACGTGTCACTGAAAAGGACGTCATCACCGAAGAAGGAAAATCCCTCGACCAGCTCTACTATGTGCTCGAAGGCGAAATCGACATTCAGAAAGGCAACCGCAATTTCCCGGTTCCTGCTGGCGTGTTCATCGGTGAAGTTGCCTATTTGAAACAGATGCCTGCATCTGCAACCGTAACCTTGAAGCCCGGTGCGCTTTGCATGTCGTGGCCGCATGAGGCCCTGCGGACAGCCGTCGAAAAACATGATGGCTTGAAGCAGAGCCTGTCACTGCTGCTCAGCGCCGACCTCGCCACGAAAGTTGCCCGCTCCTGAAAAACTCCGCTTATCCTCGCTTGGCAATATGCGGGGCATGCAACGCCAAGTCGGCTGGCCCCAACCTGTTGGACGCCGAGGCGAACTGGTGCCAATAGGGATAGATCAGCGGCAGCAAACTGACCTCGTCCAGCAGCTTGCGTTCCTCTGCCGTCAACACCAGCGACACCGCTGAAAGATTGTCCTTCAACTGCGCCTCATTGCGCGCCCCGATGATAATCGACGAAACACCGGGTCGGCCTGACAACCACGACAGTGCGACTTGCGCTGCTGAAACCTTGCGCCCCTCGCCCACTTTCACCAGCGCATCGATGATACGATACAGCCTCTCCTCATCACGGATGGGAGGTTCGCTCCAGCCCGACACATGCCGCGATATTTCAGGCGTTACCCCCCGACGGAATTTTCCTGAGAGCAATCCCCCGGCAATCGGGCTCCACACTTGGATGCCCACTCCCTGATCGACAGCAATCGGCATCAACTCATATTCGGCATCCCGCGATTCAATGGTGTAGTGAATCTGCTGACAGGCGAATTTCTGGAAGTTGTGGCGATCCGCAGCATTGAGACACTTCATGATGTGCCAGCCGGAAAAATTCGAACAGCCAATGTAGCGCACCTTGCCCTGTTTCACCAGGGTGTCCATGGCTTCCATCATCTCTTCAACGGGCGTCAGGCCATCCCATTCATGCAGGAAGTAGAGATCAATGTGATCGCGCTTCAGCCGCTTCAAGCTGGCCTCGGCTTCATGGATGATGTGAAAGCGCGAAAGTCCCTGTTCATTGGGACCTGTGCCCATGGAAAAACGCACCTTGGTGCCCACCATCAACTGGTCAGAACTGTCCTTCAGGATTTCACCCAAGGCTTCTTCCGACTTGCCCGTGGTATAGGCATTCGACGTGTCGAGCATGTTGACGCCGTGATCAACGGCAACGTCGACAAGCCGCTTGGCATCCTGCACCGACGCACTGCCAATCTTGCCGAAAAATCCATCGCTGGAAAAATTCATGGTGCCGAGGGTGTGCAATGAAATCTTGAGGCCTGAGCGACCGAGTTGACGATATTCCATGGGATGATCTCCTTTGGACCATCTGGCCACGGCTGAAGCCTGCCGTCAACTCATCTATCGCGCATGAGGCCTTGCATTCCCGCTTGACCTCGGCCAAATCTGCACCCCCAATCAAGGTGCACGCTCTTGCAACAATTTTTGACCGAGAACCTTGTCCACGTCGCATCCCTCTTCACCTTGGTCTGCTACCTGTTTCGCAACCAGATCAGGCTCAGGGCCTTTGCGGCAACCGGCGATGCCTTGCTCAGTCTTTATTACTACCTCAATTTCAATCCACCCCTGTGGAACCCGATGGTCTGGACCCTGGTCAATGTGGTGATCAATTCAACGATGATCCTGCTCATCCTGCGCGACGGTCGGGCTTCTGAAATGTCCGACGATGAGTTGCACCTGTTCAGGCAACTGCCCAGCCTCAGCCCCGGCCAGTTCCGCAAACTCCTGAAAATCGGCAAATGGCACAAGAACTGTCCGGCCACTGTGCTCACGAAAGAAGGAGAGCAGCTGGACCATTTGCATTACGTCCTGCAAGGACCGTTGCAAATCACCAAGGCCAGCCGCATCATCAACATTGAGCCGCGCCTGTTCATTGGCGAATTGGCCTTTCTGCGCAAACGTCCCGCCACCGCCACCGTGTCTGCGGGCGAAGGTGCCCATTATATTTCCTGGACCCATGCAGACCTGCAAAAACTCCTCGACAAGGATATCGATCTCAACAGCGCCCTCAGGCAAATCCTCGGGTTGGACATGGCCGAGAAAATGGCCAACAGCTGAATTCAGCTTTTCTCCACCGGCTTGTAGTTCAGCAGAAAAGTCCAGATCGCATAGACCATGATGGCAACGGCGAGCACCATGAACAGGCCACTCTGGGTGACCATAACCTCAAACCCCGCCCAGATCACCGTTGTAAGCACAATCAAGATGCGCCGCCACAACGGACGGTAAAACGGATGTTCATTGGTACTGAGGGACATGGGGTGATTCCAATTCTTCAAAACTCACCCCTACCCGGTCTTCGCGGCGAGGGGCAGGGGTGGGGCCTTCAAAATAACACCAAATCCCCCCGACGGAAACCACCACCTGCGCTCGTCTTCATAGACAAGAGAGAGGACAAACAATGGCAAGCCATACAAATCCAAAAACCATCCGCGCACGGGAACTACGCCAAACCGCCAACCCGGCAGAACAATCACTCTGGGTTGTCCTGAAAGCCAGACAGCTCGGCAACTGGAAGTTCACCCGCCAAATGCCGATAGGCCCCTATTTCGCCGATTTCGTCTGCCGCGAACGATGCGTGGTGATTGAGGTCGATTGCAGCCAACATCTGGAACGGGCGAGCTATAACCGGGCGCGGGATGAATACTTGATGGCTGCGGGTTATTCCGTGTTTCGGGTGCCATCGGGTTCTGTGTTGAATGATCGTATTGCCGTATGTGACTCGATCTTGGCCGTTCTGGAAAACCGCATCGAAGACTTCGTCGAAGTACCAGATTTGAAATTCACGCGGAGTTTTGCAGCGCCAACCCGCTGCGGCTTCAATACCCGCAACGCCATCAGATGGCGCGAAAGCCGAACCACCCCACCCCCGCCCCTCCCCAAAGGTGGGTAAGGGTGAAGTTTATGAGTCACCCCTACCCGCTCTTGGGAGGGGAGGGCAGGGGTGGGGTGGCTGCCCCAAAACGATCCATTGAATGCACTGGCACCGAATTATCTCGAATTCTCTAACCCCTCATGCTGAGGCGCTCGCCCCTGCGAGCCTCGAAGCATACGCTACAAGCCTTCTCGGCGTTGCACCCTTCGACCGACAATCAGGACAAAAGCAAAGTGCGAGCCATATTGCTGGTGGTCGTGCGCACCCCAGACGAAGCCTTTATGCGGCAGCCCTGCCTGCTTCCTTCCAGCACAATCAGGCCCTCATCGAACTCTACCAACGCCTCATCGCAAAAGGCAAACCCCATAAAGTCGCCCTCATCGCCTGCTCCTTATTGAACAAGCCAAAACCGTTACCCATGTCTCCGAACGGGTATCACCTATGTCTCCAGCCTGTACAACTTCGCGGGGAGGTCCGGGGTGGGGGTCGCGCCGGCGGTTGGAGTGAAGGAAAAATTCTTTGCAATAACAAAGGCTTGATCGACCCCCACCGTAACCCTCCCCCTTGTGGCAGGGCTATCGGATATGACGATTTGGGGGTTGCGGATCGGGATTGAATGGATTCTGTAGGATAGCAGTTTGAGGGAGAACTGCGATGTCTGATTTTGATGTTTTCTTTGCCAGTGTTAAAGATCCGCGTGCGGCAAATGCCAGTCATAGCCTGTCTGATATTTTTGTCATGATGATTGCGGCGAGCCTGTGGCGCGTCCAATGCCTCTGAATTTGCGTTGTTTGCGGAGTCCCGCAAACGGCTGTTGCGCAAGCTGATCGATTACGACTGTGCGCCAAGCCACGATACGTTTTCCCGCGTCTTGCGATTGTTGGACCCGAAGGTGTTCATGCAGGCCATTGCGGTTTTTGCCGAAGCCTTCGCGAGGGCAATGGCCCAGTCTCTGGCAAAGTCCGGCAAGAAGCCTTCGGCCACGGTGGTTGCGATTGATGGCAAGGCGCTCAGGCGGGCCTATGAAAGCGGTCGTCAAGCCTGTCCGCCCCTGACGGTTTCGGCTTTTGCGGCAGAGAGCAAGCTGTGTCTCGGCGTGATGCAGGGTGCCGGAACCAATGAAATCGAAGCGGCAATCAAGGTTGTCGAACTGCTTGATTTGACTGGCACAATTGTCACTGCCGACGCGCTGCACTGCCACCACCGGATGGCCGAAGTCGTTGCCACCAAGCCGCTCTTGATGTGACCCGCGCCCACTGGAGCATCGAGAACGGGCTGCACTGGATACTTGATGTTCATCTCGGCGAAGACCTGTCCCGTGCGCGCAAGGATCACGCTCACGCCAACATTGCGCTGCTGAAAAGACTCGTCCGCAACATCCTCCAAACCGCCGACAACCCAAAGGTCCCCATCAGCCACAGACTCAAAAAATGCGCATGGGATGACACCTACCTGACCCATGCCATAACTCATACCCGATAGCCCTGCCACAAGGGGGAAGGGATTTTTGAGCGAGTTCGGTTCGGACGGAGAAGGTCATTTCGACGAGTCGTTGATATTGCCCCCCGGAAATTGAATTTCAACGCGGATAGACTCGAAAAACATGCGGCGTTAACCTGAACTTGTTGCCCTGCAAGTTTCTACCCGCCGCTTGCCAGGTTGACCTCCAAAAGCTAGAGCCTTCCCACACGGTCCAACCAAAGCTGGATTCCCGCCTTTGCGGGAATGACGGGTGTTGGGAGGTCAACAACTTTTCAAGCGGAATTACAACGATGACCTCCTTCAATCTCCTCTATCTCCCCGGCGATGGCATTGGCCCTGAGGTTATGGCCGAAGTTAAAAAAGTTGTGGCTTGGATGGGTGCCCAAGGCATAGCGCGGTTCGAGACCGATCAGGGGCTTGTCGGGGGTTCGGCGTTCGATGCTCACGGCAAGGCGATTTCCGATGCCGACATGGAGAAGGCCCAAGGTGCTGATGCTGTGCTGTTCGGCGCTGTTGGTGGGTCGAAGTGGGACAAGGTTCCTTATGATGTGCGGCCTGAGGCGGGCCTGTTGCGCTTGCGGAAAGACCTCGGGTTATTTGCGAATTTGCGCCCCGCGATTTGTTATCCCGCTCTGGCTGATGCGTCGTCGCTCAAGAAGAACGTGGTTGAGGGCCTGGATATTCTCATCGTCCGTGAACTGACGGGCGGGGTTTATTTTGGCGAACCCAAAACCATTACAGATTTGGGCAATGGCCAGAAGCGCGGCATTGATACACAAGTTTACGACACCTTTGAAATTGAGCGTATTGCCCGGGTGGCTTTTGACTTGGCGAAAACCCGCAAGGGCAAAGTCTCGTCGGCAGAAAAGCGCAATGTGATGAAGACGGGTGTTTTGTGGAATGAAGTGGTGACCCGCATTCACGCCAAAGAGTATCCCGGCATACAGCTCGAGCATGTATTGGCCGACAACTGTGCCATGCAATTGGTGCGCTGGCCCAAGCAATATGATGTGATCGTCACGGACAATCTGTTCGGCGATATATTATCTGATGTGGCCGCGATGTTGACAGGCTCGCTCGGCATGTTGCCCTCGGCTTCATTGGGCGCGCCAGATGCGAAAACCAAACGCCGCAAATCGCTTTATGAACCTGTGCACGGTTCGGCGCCTGACATTGCAGGCACGGGCGCCGCCAATCCGATTGCCATGATTGCCAGCTTTGGCATGGCACTGCGCTATTCGCTTGGCATGCGGGAGTGGGCTGACAAGCTGGATCAGGCGATTTCCGCTGTGCTGGCCAAGGGTTTGCGCACCAGGGATATTGCGGGGGATGTTGCGGCCAATACGAATACCCAACAAATGGGCGATGCGATCTTGAGGGAATTGCAGGCCATTGCCTGATCTCGATGCAAAAAGCCCTTCGAGGCTCGTGAAAGCTCGCACCTCAGGGAGAGGGAATTCCACAGTGCCCCTTGAGGTGCTCGCACTTGCGGGCCCCGAAGGGTCGGTGGTGAAGAAAGGACTTCAAAATGCTTGAACTGAAATCATCTTCCATCACGGCGCATATCCATCCCTTGGGTGGCCGTCTGGTCTCCTGTGTTTTCGATGGACAGGAAACCACTTTTGGGGCGGGCAGTGACAGCAACCCCGATGACGGCGATCTTTATTCCGGCGTACTCTGCGGCCGCCATGCCGGACGCATTACCGGGGCGGTGTTTCCATTGGATGGCCAGCAAATACAACTGTCAAAAAACCATGGTCCCAACCATCTGCATGGCGGCTTCGCCAGTTTTGCCCATCGGGTGTGGGCGCACAAACAAGACGGCAACTGCATTGAACTCAAACTCCATTCGCCTGATGGTGATGAAGGCTATCCCGGTGCGCTGGATGTGAAGGCAGTTTATGAATTGCGTGGCAACGTGTTGTCGCTGGACTTCACCGCCACGACAAGCAAGCCAACACTCTGCAATCTCACCAACCATGCCTATTGGAACATGGCGGCCAGTGACACTGTGCTGGATCATGAATTGCAGGTCTATGGTTCGAAATACTTTCCACTGGATGATGCCATGTTGCCGCTGGGCGAGATTGCCGAGGTGGCTGATACACGGATGGATTTCCGCACCCTTCGCCCGATTGCGGGGGACTATGACAATGCCTTTCTGCTCGACGGCAAGCTTGGCGAGATGAAACCGGCGCTGCGTTTGCGTGATCCCCAATCCAAACGCACGCTTGATGTTTTCACTACGGAGCGTTGCGTGCAGATCTACACGGCTTGGCACTGGGAACCGTCGGTGGTCAGCCGCAGCGGCCCGATCCAGCGCTCCCAGGCTTTTGCCATTGAACCACAAAATGTTGCCGATGCGCCGAACCACCCGAAATTTCCACCGTCAATTCTGCGCCCCGGTGAAATTTACCGGAACCGCATGGAGTGGCGGTTTTCATAGGAAGCCATAGGGGTCCACGTCGATGCTCATGTGCAGGGAGCCCCGTGGCTTCACCTCGCCCAACCATTGGCGCAAGAAGGCTTGCAGGTCCACATCACGGGTGGCCTTCACCAGCAAGCGCCAGCGATGGCGGCCATTGATCACGGCCAGCGGTGCCTGGGCAGGCCCCAACACCTGCACATCTTTGGTGGCCACCACATGGCTTGCAAGCTGTTTGGCAAAACGTTCGACTTCAAGCGCATCCGTGCCGGAGATGATGATGCCGGCAAGCCTGCCATAGGGTGGCAACCCGCCGTGCTCGCGGATGATTTTTTCCTGGGCGAAATAGCCTTCACGATCTGCCTTCGCCAATGTCTGCATCAGGGGATGTTGCGGCGCATAGGTTTGGACAAGGGCATGCCCCGGTTTTTCGCCCCGCCCCGCCCGTCCGGCAACTTGTGAAAGCATGGCCCAGGTGCGCTCACCCGCACGGGGATCCGATGATTCCAGCGCAAGGTCAGCATCCACCACTCCCACAAATGTAAGATGGGGAAAGTGATGACCCTTCGCCACCAGTTGTGTGCCGATTATCAGGTTGTAGGTTCCATCCGTCACATCACGCAGCAAATCACGCAAAGATACACCCCGCGAGAGATCGCTTGAAAGTACGGCGAGTCGCGCTTCCGGAAAAATCTGCAACGCCTCTTCTGCGAGGCGTTCAACACCGGGGCCAACGGGCACCAGTTTTTCAGGACTTGCACATTTCGGGCAGGCCTGCGGCACAGGCTCGTGATGGCCGCAATGGTGGCACATCAGCTGGCGGCGGAAACGATGCTCGACCAGCGAAGCCGAACATTGCGGGCAATCCATGCGGTGACCGCAGGTGCGGCACAAGGTGAGCGGCGCATAGCCGCGACGGTTCAAGAACAACAAGGCCTGATCACCCGCTTCAATGGCATTGCGGGTTGCCGTGATCAACGGCTCTGACAACCATGTCGAAGCTGTCCGGGTTTCAAGACGCATGTCGATGAGTTTGATCTCTGGCAATTCAGGCCTGCCATGGCGATCCGGCAATTTGACCAGGCCATAGCGACCGCGATCCACATTGACGATGGATTCCAAAGATGGCGTGGCTGACGCCAGCACCACGGGAAATTTGCCAAGCGTGCCATAAAGCACGGCCATGTCACGGGCGTGGTAACTTACGCCATCCGATTGTTTGTAGGCCCCCTCATGTTCCTCATCAACAACGATAAGGCCCAGATTTTTCCACGGCAGAAACAGCGCCGACCGGGCCCCCACCACAATGCGGACATCGCCATGGGCAACACCACGCCACACCCGCTCGCGCTCTCGCGGCCGCAAATCCGAATGCCACCCCGCCGGAACGCAGCCGAAACGATCTTCCACCCGTGACAGAAATCCAGATGTCAGGGCAATCTCTGGCAACAGCAACAGCACCTGCGCTTCCCCTGCCAAAGCTGCAGCCATCGCCTCGAAATACACTTCGGTCTTGCCACTGCCCGTCACGCCATCCAGCAGCACCACCTTGTGTTGGCGGGTGGCAACTGTGGCCCGCAGATTTTGCGCCGCCTGTTTTTGCAAGTTCGACAGCGGCTTTCCAGGCCGGTTGAGTTGCGGCGTTTGAAATTTTTCATGCACAGGCAATGGCACCGCGATCAATGCGCCTTGCTTGGCCAGGGCTTTCACCACCGATGGCCCAACGCCAGCAGCCTCCGCCAACTCCCCCGCACTCCGCGCAAATCCTTCACGGGCAATCTCAAGCACGCGGGCCCGTTGCGCCGTAAGTTTCGTTGGTGAAGTTTCAGCGGCGCGATAGGCCATGCGTTGCCGTTCCGGCTCAAAGGCTGAGGGTACACGCAACACCATGCGCAAGACATTGCCCAGTGGCTCGAGATAATAACGCGCCAACCATTCGATGAATTGACGATGCACGGCCGCCAGGGGCGGCATGTCAAAGCGTTGGCTGACGTCACGCAGTTTCAGGTTTGTGCCAAAACTTTCACGGCGCTCCCAGACCACGCCGATATAGTTGCGCGGACCCAAGGGCACTTCCACATAATCACCTTCCGCTAAAATCAATCCTGTGGGCACCCGATAGGTATAGGCCTGCGGCACCGCCAGGGGCAGCAGCACATCAACCAGCTGAATCGGGGTGTCGGTCATGGTTTGTTTGAATAGTCTTGGAAGCCACCCCCTTCCAGTTCTATATCTTGGCCCCATGAATACTGCCACAGCCCACACAAGGGAAATCATCTACAGCGAACCCTTCACCATGGCGAGACGCTTGTGCGGCGAACGTGATCTCACGCTGTTTGAAAGTGCCCAGCGCCATGAGCATTTGGGGCGCCATTCGTTTTTGGCGGTAAATCCTTCGCAGACCCTGCGGGTGGAAAATGGCGTGGCATTTCTGGATGGCACGCGACAATCAGCCAAGCCACTTGAAATCTTGGCGGAGCAGTTTCGCAACAATCGCTGCCCGACACTTCCGGGACTTCCACCTTTTCAAGGGGGATGGGCCGGGTATATTTCCTATGACTATGGTCGCCACCTCGAACCCAAGGCGCGAATTCCGGCATTTGCGCCCCTCTGTCCCGACTTGGTTTTTCACCGCTATGACAGCGTGATCGGCATTGACCATTTGCAGGAGCGAGCGTGGATCATGGCTGCCAACAGTGATGCGGCTGATGCGTTGGAAAGCCAGCTGAGGCAAAAACCGAAGCCTTTGGGGCCTGAGGTGAGGGCAATCTTTTCGCCAGAGATTTCCCGTGGGCAGCATGAAGCCAATGTCGCCCGCACCATTGAATATATTTTGGCGGGTGATATTTTTCAAGCCAACATCACGCAAACATTCATGGCTTCAGCACCACAGGATTTTGATCCCCTCGCACTTTACAAACAGTTGCGCGTGAAAAACCCGGCACCTTTTGCGACGCTGATGACCTATGACGGCATTACAATCATTTCGTCTTCACCCGAGCGCCTGATCCGCTTTGACGGCAAGACGGCAGAGGCACGGCCGATCAAGGGAACCCGTCGCCGCGATGCCGATGCGGCACGGGATGCTGGCCTGATCGCCGATCTCACTTCATCGCGCAAAGACCGGGCCGAGAATGTGATGATCGTCGATCTGCTGCGCAATGATCTCTCGCGCGTGTCAAAACCCGGCACGGTAAAAGTGCCGGTACTCTGCGGGCTGGAGACCTATGCCAATGTCCATCATCTGGTTTCGGTGGTGCAGGGCGAACTGGCTGATGACAAATCGGTTGTTGACCTTCTCACAGCGGTGTTCCCCGGTGGTTCCATCACAGGTGCGCCCAAATTGCGGGCCATGGAAATCATTGCGGAATTGGAACAATCGCCCCGTGGTATTTATTGCGGTGCCATGGGCTATATTGGTTTCAACGGCACCTGCGATTTCAACATCGGCATTCGCACCGTGCAGGTTGCCGATGGCGTGATGCGGGTGCAGGGCGGCGGCGGCATTACAGCAAGGTCAATTCCGGCAGACGAACATGATGAAAGCCTGGTGAAGGTCCAGCGCATCCGTGAGGCCATGGCATGATTCTGCTCATCGACAACTACGACAGCTTTGTTCACAACATCGCCCGCTATTTTGTTGAACTCGGACAAGCAGTGAATCTGCGCCGCAATGACGAAGTGACTGATGCCGATTTGAACGTGAAGGCCATCGTAATTTCACCCGGACCCTGCACCCCCCATGAGGCCGGTGTGTCGCTTGACATCGTGCGAAAATTTTCAGGCCGCGTTCCCATCCTCGGCATATGTCTCGGCCATCAGGTGATTGGCGCGGTATTTGGTGGCAAGGTTGTGCGGGCAGTGCACCCCATGCACGGCGACAGTTCGGAGATCATCCATGATGGCACAGGGGTGTTTGAGGGGCTGCCGCAGAACTTCAATGCAGGCCGCTATCATTCACTGATTGTGCAAGATGTGGCAGATACAGATTTGCGCGTGACCGCCACCAGCATTGATGGTGAAATCATGGGACTGGCCCACAAGACCCACCCCACTTTCGGCGTGCAGTTTCATCCCGAATCGATTCTCACCCAGCATGGCCATGCCATGCTCCGCAATTTTCTGAAGGCACTGAAATGATGCGGGTCTGGTTTGAGGGAAAATTGCATGACGGGCCTTTGGCCATTGCAGCGACAGATCGCGGACTGACCTTGGGTGACGGGATTTTCGAAACCCTGCTGGTGAGGGATGGCATTGCCTTCTGGCGCTTTGAACATTTGCACCGCATGGAAAATGCCGCCCTGACAATGGGGCTGGCTTTTAATTGCGACGCCATCGAAAATGCCATTGATGGTGTGTGTCACGAGGTGGCAGGCAGCCATGCCCTGCGTTTGACCCTAAGCCGGGGCGCAGGTTTGCGGGGGCTGGCTGACGACGGAAAGTCGCCGACATTCTTTGCCACGCTCACAGCCTTTGATGAAGCCCTGCAACTCCAGCCGTTAAGTCTTGCGACTTCCAGCATCACCCGCAATGAAAAATCCCCGTCGTCGCGTTTGAAAACCTTGTCCTACGTGGATGAAATCCTGGCGGCGCGGGAAGCCGTGGCCAAGGGCTTTGACGATGCCCTGATGTTCAACAGCCGTGGACGTGTCGCCTGCACCACCATAGGCAATGTCTTTCTCTGGATCGACGATGGATTGGTCACACCATCTCTTTCAGAAGGCATTTTACCGGGCATCATGCGACATGCGGTTTTGCAGGCGGCAAAATCCTTGGGAATCAGGACAAGCGAAAAACGCGTGACAACAGCCGACCTCGCAACAGCCAGCCGTGTGTTTACAACCAACAGCTTGCGCCTCTTGCGACCTGTCAACAGACTGGATGACAGAAAATTTACACTGAAACGTCACGCCGGCGAGGCTGCCATCATTGCACAACTTGCCCATCTCATGATGGAACAACTTGTGCTAAGCTGAAAAATCGGAGGACCACACCCATGAAATTTTTTGCCGACACTGCCGACATCAGGGAACTCAAGGAAATCCAGGAAATGGGATTGCTCGATGGCGTGACCACCAACCCGTCGATCATCGCCAAGTCAGGCAAGGACTTCAAGGCGACCATCGCCGAGATTTGCTCGTTCTGCGAAGGCCCGGTGAGCGCTGAAGTGGCAGCCCTCGATTTTGAGGGCATGTTGCGCGAAGGCAAAATCCTGCGATCCATTGCCAAGAATGTGGCCATCAAGGTGCCGTTGACGGTGGATGGACTGCGGGCTTGCAAGGTGTTTTCCGCTGAAGGCACCATGGTCAATGTCACCTTGTGTTTCTCGCTCAACCAGGCCCTGCTCGCCGCCAAGGCCGGGGCGACATTTATCTCACCCTTCATTGGCCGGCTGGATGACATCAACCTCGACGGCATGGAGCTGATTGGCGAAATCCGGCAGGTCTATGACAATTATGGTTTCGACACCAGTATCCTCGCGGCATCGATCCGCACCGCCAATCACATCAAACAGGCCGCCTTGATCGGGGCTGACTATGCCACCGCCCCACCCGCTGTATTGAAAAGTCTGGTCAAGCACCCCCTCACCGACAAGGGCATCGAAAGCTTCACGGCTGATTGGGCCAAGGCGGGGCAGAAGATTTGAAGAGGAAGTAAGGGATCGTCAACCAAACAGGTTCATCATTCCCTCCTCACCTCCGCCCTTCGGGCACCTCCTCCCCGATGAAGAATCGGGGCGGAGGGTGAGGTCAAATAGCGGTTTTCAGTCAATGCCCTCCAACCCGCCACTTCGGCGGGGAGGAGGTGCCCGAAGGGCGGAGGTGGGGGACTTGCTTCAACAGGAGAATTCCCATTCACGCCTTCAACCTTGCCCCAGACGCCGCCGAAATTGCGCAACTCTGGCTCACCTCCTTAGCCAAGGAAAAACGTCTTTCCGCCAAAACCCTTGAAGCCTATGGCCGCGACCTCCAGCAATTCGGGTCATTCCTGATGGCCCACGAAGGTGAAGCAGCCACCTGCAAAACCCTTGCAGACCTCACTCTCTCCGATTTCCGCAGTTTCATGGCCAGGCGCCGCAGTGACGGCATCGAGGCCCGCTCTCTTGCAAGGCAGATGTCATCGCTGCGGTCTTTCTTCCGCTTTGCCGAGTCCCGCCAGCTATTTCACAACAAGGCCTATGGCGCCGTGCGCTCGCCCAAATTACCCCATGCCATCCCCCGGCCCCTATCAATTGCCATGGCGGAGAAAGTTGTAGCTGATGAAGACATGGCCCATGATGTGCCGTGGATTGCCGCCCGTGACAAAGCGGTGCTGACGCTGCTGTATGCCTGTGGCTTGCGAGTCTCGGAAGCACTTTCACTAAGCAGCGCTCAAATGAGGGACAATCCCTTGGTGATCACGGGCAAGGGTGGCAAAACCCGGCTGGTGCCGTTGTTGCCAGAGGCCAAGACTGCCGTATACCAATACCTCAGTCTTCTGCCGTTTCCGCTATCGCCACAAGACCCTCTTTTCCGGGGCGCCAAGGGTGGCCCCCTGTCCCCACGCCTCGTCCAATTGCTGATGCAGCGTTTGCGGGGTGCCTTGAACCTGCCAGACACGGCAACCCCCCATGCCTTGCGCCACAGCTTTGCCTCGCATCTCCTCGGCAACGGGGCTGATTTGCGGGTCATCCAGGATTTGCTCGGCCATGCCAGCCTGTCATCCACGCAAATCTACACGGAGGTGGACCGGGCCCATCTCCTCGAACAATATCGCAAGGCCCACGCCACTTGATGGCTTTACGACAGCGACCAGATTTTCTATCGTCGGCCCATGCCCCTCATTGCAACTGTTCCATCTTCGCTTGATTTTCCAAAACACGCCGATGCCGTGATCATCGGGGCAGGTATCATCGGAATCGCAACGGCACTTGAATTGCAACAACGGGGCCTCAACGTGGTTGTGGTTGAGAAGGGCGAAGTGGCGGCTGAACAATCCTCGCGCAATTGGGGGTGGTGCCGCCAAATGGGCCGCGATGTCAGGGAAATTCCGTTGATCAGGATTTCGCTTGATCTCTGGCGTGGCATGAACCAGCGCATTGGGGCAGAAACCGGCTTTCGCACCTGTGGCATTGCCTATCTGGCGGAATCCCAGGCGCAACTGGCCGACCATGAAAAATGGCTGGCAAGCCATGGCAAATCCCACCAGCTTTCCACCCGGCTCATGACAGCAAGTGATGCCGCAGATACAGTCCCCGGTTCGACGATCAACTGGCAAGGTGGCATCTTCACGCCAGACGATGGCCGCGCCGAACCCTTTGTCGCAGTGCCTGCCATGGCAACATGTTTTCAATCGCGGAGCGGCAGGATATTCGCACGATGTGCGGCGCGGGGCCTTGAAACCAGGGCAGGTCGTGTGTGTTCTGTCGTCACTGAAAGAGGCTCGATTGCCACGGACACGGCGATTGTGGCTGGCGGCTATTGGTCCTCGCGCTTTCTCGGGAATCTCGGCATTCGCTTTCCACAATTGGGTGTGGTCAATTCTGTCATGCGGACATCGCCGCTGGATATCGGCCATGACCGAACTTTTTCCGGCAACAGTTTTGCCGTACGCAAGAGATTGGACGGAGGCTTTACCTTGGCCCACAATCATTTGTCAGTGGCGGAACTGACGCCCCGGCATTTTCAGTTTTTCGCTGATTTTCTCCCCATGCTGAAATTGGAACACAAAGCCATCAAGCTGCGAGTCGGGTCACGATTATGGGAGGAATGGCGACTGGCCAGGCATTGGAAACTCGATCAACCATCACCTTTCGAGCAGGTGCGCATCCTTGATCCCGTTCCCATTCAAAGTGTCATGGCAGAGGCCATGCTGAGTTTGCAAAAAGCCTATCCTGCATTTCAAGGCATTCAAATTCTCGAACGCTGGGCCGGCATGATCGATGCCACGCCTGATGCCGTGCCAGTCATCGACAGAATCGACAGCATCCCCGGCCTGCATCTCGCCTCAGGTTTTTCTGGTCACGGTTTTGGTTTGGGACCGGGAGCCGGAAAGTTGATGGCGGAAATCGTTACGGGCGAGAAGCCTTGCGTTGATCCCCAGCCCTTTCGCTTTGCGAGACTTGCCGACGGCACAAGACCAAGACCGACGACCGGGGTTTAAAAGTTCCGTTTCCGCGCCGCCAATGTCCGCAAGCGCAACGCGTTCAGCCGGATGAAACCTGCGGCGTCTTTCTGGTCATAGGCACCACGGTCATCCTCGAAGGTCACGAGGTCATTCTTGTAGAGTGATTTTGAACTCTTCCGTCCACTGACGATCACATTGCCCTTGTAGAGCTTGAGGCGAACCACCCCTTCCACATGCTCGGAGGCTTTGTCGATCATGGCTTGCAACATCTCGCGCTCTGGCGAAAACCAGAAGCCATAATAGATCAGTTCCGCATAGCGCGGCATGAAACTGTCTTTGAGATGGGCGGCTTCCCGGTCCAGTGTGAGGGACTCCATGGCGCGGTGGGCCGCCAGCATGATGGTGCCGCCGGGCGTTTCGTAAATGCCACGCGACTTCATGCCGACGAAACGGTTCTCGACAAGATCAAGCCGGCCAATGCCATTGTCATGGCCCAGGCGATTGAGCCCGGTCAACACGGCAGCGGGTGACAGGGCCTTGCCATTGATGGCCACGGGATTGCCCTTTTCGAAAGAAATTTCGATATCGGTTGCCACGTCAGGCGCATCCCAAGGGGCGATGGTGCGTTGATAAACAAACTCAGGTGCCTCTTCCCAGGGATCTTCTAGCACTTTGCCTTCGGAAGAGGAGTGCAGCAAATTCGCATCCACCGAGAAGGGTGCGTCACCGCGCTTGTCGGTTGAGACTGGAATTTGGTGTTGCTCAGCAAATCCGATGAGGTCTGTACGCGACTTGAACTCCCACTCACGCCAGGGTGCAATGATTTTGATATCGGGATTAAGCGCATAAGCCGTGAGTTCAAAGCGAACCTGATCATTGCCCTTGCCGGTGGCCCCGTGGGAAATTGCATCAGCGCCAGTCAGGGCTGCGATCTCGACAAGCCGTTTGGCAATCAAGGGCCGCGCAATCGAAGTGCCGAGCAGATAAACCCCCTCATAAACCGCATTGGCGCGAAACATCGGGAAAACAAAATCCCGGACAAATTCTTCGCGCAGGTCTTCTATGTAAATTTCCTTGATACCCAGCATCTCGGCTTTCTTGCGGGCAGGTTCCAATTCGCCGCCTTGGCCAAGGTCAGCCGTAAACGTCACCACTTCGGCCTGATATTCGGTTTGCAGCCATTTCAGGATGATCGACGTATCAAGCCCGCCGGAATAGGCGAGCACGACTTTCTTGATTTTCTGCTTTGACATGGGAACCCTCTGAAATGTTGGGGCGGGCCTATCACGCCAGGGCATTGGCTCGCAAGTCTATCAACTAAAACGGCGACAGACCAAGCCAGGCCGACCAAGTCCACAAGAAACCAAACGCCGCCAGAGCGAACATGATGAGGGCCACCACACGGCGCGGAGGATCATCGGCAAGTCCGGCCACCGATCCTGCCAGTTTCCAGTAAATCCCACCCGACCCCACCCCCAGCACCAGGCCGAGGTAGGGAAAGAAGGCGGGGCCTTTGAACATGAAGCCAAGCACCAGACCGATCAACGATCCCGCCAGGGAATAATACCACCACATGCGCCACGACCGGATTTCACCAACCGCCACCGTCAACGCCGCTGGCGTTGCCGCAAAAACCGCAATGAAAAATGTGATCATCAGGCCAAAGCCAAAGTTGCCGCTCTGCGCATCCCGACCCATGCCGCTATCGTCAAAAAACAACGAACCATAGACCATATAGCCCGTGAACAAGGAGGCGATTTGATAAGTCGCAGCAATCCGCAGCAGTCGACCAGAAACAGCGACGATCATGCCGGAAAACATGATGCCAGCAAATGCATCATCTCCGTCGCCTCGCCTGATGGATAAAATCGCGTCATGGCCTGATTATAGGCGAGTTGTTTGCTGGCGGGAATGGAAATGCCATCAAATCCGCTTGCCATCAACACGCCATTCATCATCGCCCGCGCCGTGCGCTTGTTACCATCAAAGAAGAACTGTTCGCGGGCCATGAACAGTTTGAGGGCAAAAGCGCGTTCGATGGGATCGCTAAGGGCGCTTAAAGATGCCAAGCCATTTTCGAATGTCTCAATCAAGTTGTGACCACCAGCTTCTGTAGGCTTGGGCTGCCAGCTGACAGGACCGAGATTGACACTGACATTGCTGAGCTCTTTTCCCTCGCCCCTGAAATGTCCCCACTCCAAAGCTTCATCCCGTGCGATCAAGGCATTCAGCTGGCAAGCCATGCCCTTGGTCGGAGCGAAGCTGCCTGTCAGCACGTCCTCACACAACAACCGCATCGAATCCCGCAATCCCAGGATCTGCTGGGCGTCCGAAAGCTTTCGACCCCCAACGGTGATGCCATCCAACAAAGTCTGTACTTCCGGAAAAGTGAAGGGATTACCCTCAAGTTGCGCCGCCTCCCAGATGAATTGCGGCAGGGATTTTTGGAAGCGTTTGACGGCACGAACGACAGTATTTTCTGTCACCTGCAGGGGAAACAATTTCCGATCCCAGCGCAGACCTAGCTTGTTGAAAATTTGGTCAGTCACTACGTGTTACCTGTTCATCGATCACTTCGCATTTCATTCCAAAACCATCATCCCGGTGAAAACCGGAATCCACTTGGTAGACTGCCCCCATAGCCAGAATAAAAGCGGAAGTACCGTATCAAAACACTACTTCTAAGTGGACCTCGGCTCCCGCCAGCATGACAGACGGTATTATTTTTCTGTCACTCACAGCAACGATTGCATTTTACTGAACTGGCAATAATTCTAGAATTCTCCATTTAGGACTTTGGTCATATCGGTAGCCCCTTTCGAGCTGGCATATCTGACCAAATGCCTTGCCCGCCACGTAACTTTCAAGTTAAGCTCAGGGCGATTGACGGCTGAAACTTGAATTGCTTTTCGCGATGTAAATGCATTTAATTCAAATCCGTTAAAGTCTTCTGTCGCAAAGATTCGGATTAGAGACTCGTTTGTAGATACTTCATCTCTTATTCTTTTTTCGGGCGAAATTGCTGCAAAAAAATTGGAAAATGGTATGTTGAGCCTAAATTGCAATTCCTTATCATTTCCTAGTTCAACAAATTCCGCCTCAGCAGCCCACTCGCTTTGTGCTATTAACTGACAACCTTTTTCGTGGCCAAAAATGGCTAGGCTATCCACTGCATAACTAATGAAATTATGCAAAAAAACTTGGGCACGAAGCGCGTCCTTTGCCGCACGAAAAATGCCGAACATCTTTCAACCCCTTCAAACTATGCCACACTATGAAAACCAATTTTCCACCCGCAACCCTTCGCCCGCCACACCTTCAATGCGCCTCTTCGGGCCGCAGTTTCAGGTGTTGTTCCACCCGCTGCAAACGCTCTTCAAATTCTGTGATCAAAACGCCATGGCCGATGGTGGAGGAATGATATTCCATGACAGCCCGGTTGAGATGATTGATGCGTTCACCCAGGCGCTTCTCCATCGTCATCAAATCAGATGCAACATTGGCCCCAAGCGATTTCACCTCGGAACGCACATCGGCGATGTCGTTCTTGGTTGCCATTTCACTGCGCATGGCAGTCATATCACCGCGCATGGCAGAAATATCGCCGCGCATGTCGCGCAGCAGTTTCAGGACAAGATTTTCGGGTTCATTCATTGCAATCTCTTCAACATGACACAACTCTGAAACTGCTAGAACAAAAAGTCAACAAAATCTCAAGTCAGCCCACGACCATTCTGTCCTTCGCCCGCACCTTCATGCTCTCGCTTTTCAATTGCCCACAGGCCGCCATGATATCGCGGCCCCTTGGCGTTCGCACGGGTGAAGCATAGCCTGCATTATTCAAAATCTCGGCAAAGGTTTCGATGACCGGCCATTCCGAACATTCGTAAACTGTTCCCGGCCACGGATTGAAGGGGATGAGATTGACCTTGGCCGGAATGCCCGCCAGCAGGCGCACCAGCCGTTTGGCATCGGCCACACTGTCATTGACGCCCTTCAGCATGACATATTCAAAGGTGATGCGCCGTGCATTGGAAGCGCCGGGATATCTGGCGCAGGCATCCAACAGAACCGCGATGGGATATTTTTTATTGAGGGGCACCAACTTGTCGCGGATTTCGTCTGTCGTGCCATGCAGGGAAATCGCCAGCGACGTGCCAATTTCTTCGCCAGCCCTGCCAATTTCCGGCACCACGCCTGAGGTTGAAAGGGTGATGCGGCGCTTGGAAATGGAGATGCCTTCGCCATCGGATGCGATGTCCATGGCGAGCTTCACATTGTCGAAATTATACAGGGGCTCGCCCATGCCCATCAGCACCACATTGGTGATGTAACGGCCAGATAGCGGCGGCTTGGGATTGGCAGCGAGATCGTCGGGCCAATCCTTGATCCGGTCCCTGGCCAGCATGATCTGGCCGACAATTTCTTCTGCAGTCAGATTGCGCACCAGTTTTTGCGTGCCCGTGTGGCAGAATGTACATGTCAAGGTACAGCCTACTTGACTGGAAATGCACAACGTGCCGCGATCTTCTTCCGGGATGTAAACCGTTTCGATTTCCTGGCGCTGGCCGCGCTCATCTGGTGCGAGGCGCAACAGCCATTTGCGTGTGCCATCGGTGGAGACTCGTTCGGTGACGATTTCGGGCCGTGTCACCTTGAAGGCGTCTTCGAGTTTGCCGCGCAACTCCTTGGAAATATCGGTCATGGCGGCAAAATCGACAACACCGCGCTGGTAAATCCAGTGCCACAATTGCCTGGCCCGCATGCGCCGCTGTTTGTCGGGAACGCCAATGCGAGCCAATAGTTCGGCCAAGCCTTCGCGTGACAGCCCCACCAGCGTGGGGCGGCGATCATTCTGGATGTAAATTTCGGGCAGGTTTGAAATAAGGTTTGTGCTCATGGCGGCCCCTTACTGCATTTCATAGGCCCCGACCATAGGCCCCAGTGGCAGAAAACCATCATTGCGGCCCAAATCCTTGGCATAAAGGCCCGACACCGAACCATCGAAGAACAAGGCATTGCGGCATTTCAACTGGTCACGAAACAGGCTGGCGAATTCATGGAAGGTCACGGCAGTGTCAGAAATCACAAAAATCGCTTTGCCCTCTGCATCAATGCCCACCCCATTGCGAATTTTCCGCGACGTGCCAGTGGCTGAGAACCTGGGATGAATTTCGCCATTGATCACCAGCATGGGGCCGGACTGGCTGGCAAATTGAGGCTTGATCCCGGATTTGGCATAGCTTTCGCTTTCGAGAACCGCGGGCTTTCCATCAACAATGTAAAACACCCCGTTGGGTTTCAGGTGAAAATTGCCAGCCCCATTGCGGCGGTTGAGTTTTTTCACCTGCTTGCCATCTTCGACATATAGTCCGATGGGCCGCTGGTTCTCATCGAACATTCCCGCGTTCATGGCAAAGCTCAGGCTTTTGCCAGCGCCTGAAAGTGTGGCTGCCAGAGCACTGAAATAGCGAAACGGCTGGCCGGTACTATCGAGATTAAAGACTTCCAATCGTGTCTTTTCAGATACGGGGTCGCAAACCGTATAAAATTGCCTTGCATGTTTGAGGGCCATGCATGCAGCTTCCGCCCGCGACACATGTGGCAGTAACATCAGGCCAACGAAGGCCAAAAAAAACCTGGTCCTATTTGCAAACACTGTCGATCTTCGCCAGGGCTGGCTTCAGTCCGGCCAGTGTATAGGTATCCGTGGTTTCCGTGCCGCGCTGGGAAGTGCCTGAAATCTTCATGGATTTTCCGCCTTTCATGGCGGCCACGATGGCTTTTTCGGTTTCCGCCTTGTCGGTCCAGGCCATGTTGTCAACAGGATAGAGATCAAAACTCTTGTCGCCCAGCTCCAGCTTGACGCCAGAACTGTCCTTGAATGTATAACCGATGATCGTTGACACTTGGCCCTTGATCTTGCGGCCGGGCCAATGGGTGATCATGAAATAGGCCGGATCCCGGTTGACTTTCTTGTTGGCCTCGCTTTTGGCAGGAGCCGAAAAGACATAGCAAACCTTTGAATCCTCAGCCTGATAGGTAAATGCTTCCCACGCCTCAAATTTCCCTAGTGATATGGGCGCCACAGGTGGCACTTGGGCAAATGCGGGCAGGCCCGCACCAAGCAAAATCCCAGCCGAAAGTCGTCGCATAAATCTGTTCATCACGTGAATATCTGCCGCCAAGTCTTAATATCCGCCAAACGCGGATGATAATTCTCCATCAAGCCAAAAATTCCGGCCCAATTACGGCAAAACACTGCTCAGGGACAAACTGACGCCTGTGCAAGCCCTGCTGGAATCCCTAAAACCAAGATGTCATGGACCAACAGCAGAAAACCATTGTCATCACCGGATGCTCAAGTGGCATCGGCTGGACCTCGGCCATTGGCCTGAAAGCCCGGGGCTACCGGGTTTTTGCTACCGCCCGAACGGCTGAGGATTTAAAAAAGCTGGAAACTGCGGGTCTTGAGGCCTTGCAACTCGATTACCGCCACAGCGCTTCCGTGCAGGCCTGCGCCGCCGAAGTCAACCGCCGCACCAGTGGCAGGCTTTTTGCCCTTTATAACAATGGGGCCTATGGCCAGCCCGGTGCCGTTGAAGACATCACAAGAGCCGTGCTGGAAGAGCAGTTTGCCGCCAATTTTTTTGGCTGGCACGAATTGACCAAGGCCTGTCTGCCGATGCTGCGGGCCAATGGCGAAGGACGAATAGTGCAATGTTCCTCCGTGCTGGGATTGGTGGCGCTGAAATATCGCGGTCCCTACAATGCCTCGAAGTTTGCCCTCGAAGGCTTGACCGATACCCTGCGCATGGAGTTGCGGGGCTCAGGTATCAAGGTCGTAACCATCAACCCTGGCCCCATCGCCACAAGATTTGTCGAAAATGCCAAGGTGGCATTCGAGGCCAATGTTGACATGAAAAATTCGCATTACGTCGCTGATTTTGAACGCCAGCGCCATCGTTTGGAAAAGGCGTCAGAAAGCAGCGGCACGGTCAAAAAGAAAAAACTTTTCAGTTTTAAATTGCCTCCCGAGGCTGTTCTGGAAAAACTCATTCTGGCTCTGGAGCGGGACAACCCCCGCAACCACTATTATGTTACAATCCCCACCCACGTTGCGGCAATTCTGCGGCGAATATTGCCCTCAGCCCTGCTTGACCGCTTTGCCATCAGGAACTCTGAATAATGACTGTATTATCGTCTCTTGCCATCGTCGCCGTCGCAATTGTCTTGCTGTTGGGGCTTTGGAACATGCTGCGCGGCGGCTCTGCCAACCGCTCGCAAATCTTCATGCGCTGGCGGGTTGGTTTGCAGTTCATCGCCATCATCATCTTGCTCGTCGGCTTGTGGCTTTCCCAACGCGGAACTTGAAATCAGCTTCCACCACTACCATCTGCCGGGACTGGGAGGATTCCGCCATGTCCGCAGCCAATGAACAAAAAATACGCCGGGATTTCTGGCCCAAATTGACCCGCAATCTCGCCCGCATTCCGTTTGCCGAAGCGGCATTGGCCGCCTGGTATTGCGCTTTCGATCCGGCAACGCCGCTGAAGGTCAAGGCCACCCTGTTTGGGGCACTGGCCTATTTCATCCTGCCCTTTGATGTGATCCCCGATGTTTTTTTGGGTATCGGTTTTACCGATGATCTGGCGGTGTTGATGGCCGCCATGACGCTGGTGCGCAACCACATCACGCAATCCCACCGCGACAAGGCGCGAACAAAACTTGATGAACTCAGGGCGACGTCGGTGCCTGTCGATTGATGATCAACACGGCACCCCCGCACAGCGCCATGCCAAGTATCTGAATTGGCCCGAGTTTTTCATCAAACAACACAAAGGTCATCAGCGATGCCACACCCGGCACCAGAAAAATCAGGGTGGAAACCTTGGCAACGCTGCCCTCGCGGATCAGCCGCATCAACATGAAGATGGCCCCCAGCGAAATCACCAGAACTGACCAGACCATGGCAAACCAGGCCTGTGGCGATTGGTCAAACTTGAATTCTTCGAGCCATGCCGCCAGTGCCACAACCACCAGCCCGGCACCGACATATTGCCAGAACACTGACGGGACCAATGGCAAGTTGCTGGCGAAGCGCTTTTGATAAACCGTGCCGGAAGCCACGCTCAAACAGCCAAACAGCGCCATACCCGCCGTCAACGGCGTAATGCCGCCAATGCTTGCAAGACTGAATTTTGGCGACAGCACCAGGGCCACGCCGAAAATGCCCACCAACAGGGCCACCCAATGACGCAGGGTTACCACTTCTTTCAAAACCAGCGCCGCAAGGAAAGCTGTGATCAACGGCTGCAAGCCGACAATCAAGGCACTGACGCCTCCCGGCAGGCCATGGGCGACAGCCCAATAGATGGGTGCCAGATAGCCCGCATGGATCAGCACCCCCACTAGCATGGCATGCAAGGCATCTCGCGGTTTCAGCCATTTGACTTTCAAAAACGGCGACAGTGCCAAGAGCAACAGGCCAGCCGCCGGAAAGCGGTAGGCCAGAAACGAAATCGGTTCCACATGGCCTACCGTCAACCGGGCCAGCACAAAGCCGGTGGCCCACAAGACCACAAACACCAGCGGTGCGACTTTAAGGAACAGTGATGAATCTGATGTTGAACCCGGTGGCATGATGGCGTTGGCTGTGGCACATCTGCAATCAGCATGGCCAGCAAAATCGCAACATGTAAAATCTGGAACGAGGATGGTATTGCCCCATGACCGATGAACACAAAAACCTGCCCGATGGCCTGCCGGCAGATGCTGACCTTTCAACCTCTGCCCTGCTGTGGGAGGTAAGACGCAGACTGGTTGCCGATGAAGCCGTGCCCCTGGCTGGCAACATTGCCTTTCGCATGGTGTTCTCGGCCTTTCCCTTCCTGATATTTCTGACTTCACTTGCGGGTTTCTTTGGCAGTGAGGAATGGGCAGAGAGTGCCGTGAATTTTCTGCTGGGTGTGGCACCCGAAAATCTTGTCGCACCTCTGGCTGGCGAAATTCGCTATCTCCTGACGGTTCCCCGCAGTGATCTTTTGAGTATCGGTGCCTTGCTCACCGTCTGGAGCGCCATGGCTGGTGTCGACAGTGTCCGCGTGGGGCTGAACCGCGCCTATGATGTGAAAGATGAGCGCCCGCTCTGGCTGCTTTATGGATTGTCGGTGCTGTTTGTGGTGGGCACGGCCTTTCTGCTCTTGGCCCTGGCTTTGTTGATTGTGCTGTTTCCAGTCGCCATGAAATTGTTGAACACCTTTGCCGGTGGCCTGCACCTGAGCCTGAGCCAACTTGACTACTGGCGCTTTCCCCTGGCCATCACCCTGCTGCTGCTGGGCGTGTTGACGGCCCATCGTTTTCTGCCCGCCAAGACCATGACGCTGCGGGCCATCTTGCCTGGCGTGCTGCTTACCGTCATCGGCTGGATCATCATGTCGGCGGGCTATTCCTACTGGCTGGTGAACTACAATTCCTTTTCCTCAACCTATGCCTCCTTGTCCGGAATTTTTGCCGCCATGTTTTTTGTCTATCTCGCTGCACTCCTGTTGATTGCCGGTGGCGAATTGAACCGGGTGTTGGAGCTGCTGCGGCAGAAGCGCAGTTTCATCCAACCGGAGGGACGGCCGGGTTCTGCCGACAATCGGGTGCAATTTTAAGTTTGATGGTCAAAAAGCCTTAAGACAATTCAGCTAGGCTGTCGCCGGGTGGCGTCCCCGGCGGAAATTTCTCCATACTATGGAAGTGATGAGGCTCATCATGGTCGAAACTACAGTGTCTGCTGTGACAACATTATGGACGAACTTTCACAATTGGCACCCTGGCAGCCAGGTGCTTTACACCATGCTGATCTTCAGTTGCATGTCGGCCATCCTGATTACCCGCATGACAGGTGCAGTTGCCCTGATCGCCATCCCCGCAAGTTTTGTGATTTTGTATTATGCCGCCATGCTGAGCAACTTTGCGGCCCTTTCCATCCCGATGATTGCCGTTGGGGCAATGGAAAAGGCCCTGATCTTTTCGGTCCTCGGCCATTTTGTCGGGGGCCTGCTGATACTGGGTATTTTCCGGGTGGCAGAACGCTAAACCCTGGCAACGGACCCCGGCTATGGACCCTGGCAACGAACCTTGGCAACGAACCTTGGCAACTGACTTGACTTCACGGGACTAATCAGCTTTATCCCCATCCGAACGCCCGGCAGAGCAACTGCCGGGATTTTGTGCGCTGTCCGAGGGCACCCCCGGTTTTATCAAGCCGAGAACAGAAAGACTGCTTTTTCAATGGGTTGGAAAGCAGCTCCGAAGGGCGCGAGAGAGAAGGAAGAGATGTACGCAGTCATCAAGACGGGCGGCAAGCAATATCGCGTTGCCGCCAACGACAAAATTCTGATTGAAAAGCTGGAAGGTTCAGCTGGCGACCAGGTGACATTCACCGACGTTTTGCTGGTGGCCAATGGAGCTGCCGTGGATATCGGCGCACCCCTGGTTTCGGGTGCCACTGTGGTAGGCGAAATTGCCGCCCAGGAAAAGGCCGACACGGTTTATATTTTCAAAAAGCGCCGCCGCAAGCATTACCGCCGCCGCAACGGCCACCGCCAGTTGCTCACCTCCGTGACCATCACCGACATCCTGACGGGCGGTGCCAAGCCAGAGGCGAAAGTCAAAACGGTAGAAGCTCCAACGGCAGAAGCAGCTCCGGCAACCGTGACAGCCCCCGTTTCTGACGGCAAGTCCGATGACATCTCCCTGATTGGTGGTATTGGTCCCAAGATGGAATTGGGCATGCGTGAACTGGGCTATCACACTTTTGCCGCCATCGCCGCCATGAGCGACGAAGACATCGAAAAGGCTGAAACCCACCTGAAACAAAAGGGCCGCTTTGCCCGCGAAGAATGGATTGAACAGGCCAAGGAACTCTTGGATGGCAAACCACCCCGCGCCAAAACCGACCGCGCCCGTACCTGAACAAAACCAGAGGAGACTGATCCATGGCACATAAAAAAGCAGGCGGTTCATCCCGCAACGGCCGCGACACCGCAGGCCGCCGATTGGGCGTCAAGTTGTTTGGTGGTGAACAGGCCATTCCTGGCAACATCATCATACGCCAGCGCGGCACCAAGGTGCATCCAGGCACCGGCGTTGGCATCGGCAAGGACCATACGATTTATGCGATGGTCACGGGCACCGTGGAATTCCGCGGCACCAAGAACAACAAGCAGCTGGTTTCGGTCATTACCGCGAAAGCTGCTGAATAGCGACAAGTTCACCCTGCTGCATCGGCAGGGAATTGAATTGAACGGGAAGATGGGCCACCATCTTCCCGTTTTGTTTTGGAACCCGTCATGGACCGCATCATTGAAACCCGGAGACTGCGTTTGCGTCCGCTGCGCAATGACGACGCCAGCGCCATTGCCAAACTGATCAACGACTATGAAATTTCAAAAAACCTTGCCCGCGTGCCTTTTCCCTACACAATAGCTGACGCCGACGAGTTTCTGGGCTGGGTCAAAAACAGCACATTGAAATCCCGCTTCAGTGCCATTTGCCTGGCCGCAACACGTGATCAATTGATGGGTGCCATCAGTTATGAGTGGAACGAAGGCAAACAAAATGCCGAACTTGGCTATTGGCTGGTCAAGGATTTTTGGGGCAAGGGCCTGATGAGCGAAGCGGCACGAGCGATGGTCAATCACGCGTTCACGGTTGCGAATATCGATGTCCTCGTGTCCTGCTACTTCGATGAAAACCCGGCCTCTGGAAAAGTCTTGCTCAATGCGGGCTTTGAAGCTGTTGGCACCTGTCAGCAAATGTCCAAGGCCCAAGCCAAAGAAGTGCCTGCCACGAGCATGCGACTGACCCGGGAGCGGTGGCTGGCGTTCCAAGGCAAATAAAAAGGCCGCGCCAAACTGGCGCGGCCTCGTTCAAATCTTGTGGGGATCAAAACACCCGGTTCACGTATCCGCGCACCATGTGCTTGCGGCCCAAACCACCATTGTGCTTTGACGCCGCCATTTTGAGATTGCCTTGGGAACCGCGCACGGCCAGCGACAGATGCTTCAAGCCGAATTGCACATTGGTGGCAGCATTCAACAGATTGCCACAGGAACCCCGAAAGCCGATGCCCTTGGCCGTGGCACATTTTAGTTGGAACACGCCATATTCGCCTGCCGCACCGCGGGCTCTGGGATTGAAGCCCGATTCGATCTTGGCGATGCGCAAGGCAAACCACGTCGGCACGCCATAGCGGGGCGCTTGTGATTTGATCAGCGCCACCACTTGGCCGCGATTGCCTTTTGTGGGGACCGCCAATGCCGCCGAGATGCGAACTCGTTTACCCGAAAGTCGGCCTGCATATTTCTGTGCCCGCACTTTGCGCTGTGCAACTTTTTGCGTGACCCGATGCTTTTTCACCAGCTTGGGCGCACAAGTGCCGTAGTCACGGCACTTGTCAGAAGCCAGGGCAGGAGCGCCCATCAGGCCGATGGTTAGAAGGGCCGCAGAAAGTCCGGCCACAAGTTTGAAATTAGTCATGTTGTTACTCCTTCATTTGACACAAACAGGGCCGCCCCAAATAAATGTGCATGCATGCCTGCGCATGCCTTGCTACTTCACGACCGCCGCTGTCTGGGAAGGCCCTTCGTAAACCCTCAAAATGTGGCGAGAATGCGGTCCATCCGGAGGTTTTTTCGGGCAAATTACTGATCGATTTCAAGGATTTATTAAGATCTTTCAATGTCGTTTTCTGGCCCTTGATTGCCGCATACCCGGCCTGCCGCCTTCACAATTTTTGTCTTCAGCAAAAGGTTCAACTCCTTGCGGACTTGCTGTAAGAGCGGCCTAAAGGATCCATGATGAAATTTCTCGACGAAGCAAAAATCTATGTGAAGGCTGGCGATGGCGGAGCCGGGGCCGTGTCATTCCGCCGGGAGAAGTTCATTGAACTCGGCGGTCCCGACGGTGGCGATGGTGGCACCGGCGGCGACGTTTGGGCCGAAGCCCACAACGACCTCAACACACTGATTGACTATCGCTACCAGCAACATTTCAAGGTGCGCACTGCAGGCCATGGCATGGGCCGCTTGCGGGCAGGCGAATCAACTGAAGATATCGTGATGAAGGTTCCCGTCGGCACCGTTATTCTCGACGAAGACAAGGAAACCGTGCTGGCAGATTTGTCCAAGCCTGGTCAACGCGCCCGCATTGCCAAAGGTGGCAATGGCGGCTTTGGCAACCACTATTTCAAATCCGCCACCAACCGCTCGCCTACCCGCGCAAACCAGGGCCAGATGGGCGAGGAACGCTGGATCTGGCTGCACCTGAAACTGATTGCCGATGCCGGAATCATTGGTCTGCCCAATGCCGGAAAATCCACGTTCCTGTCGGTGGTCACAGCCGCACGCCCAAAAATCGCCGACTATCCCTTCACCACCCTGCATCCGCAATTGGGCGTGGTGCGCAGTGACGACAAGAGCTTTGTGCTGGCTGATATTCCCGGCCTGATCGAAGGCGCGCATGAAGGTGCGGGATTGGGAACGCGGTTTCTCGGCCACATCGAACGTTGTGCGGTGTTGTTGCACCTGATTGATGTGACGGGAGAAGACCCGGTTGCGGCTTATAAAACCGTGCGCACCGAACTTAAATCCTACTCAAAACTCCTGGCCGACAAGCCTGAACTCATCGCCTTCAACAAATGTGATGCCATTGATGAAAAGTCGCTGGAGAAAAAACTCAAGGCTTTCAAGGCCAAGGTCAAGCACACGCCGCTGCTGATTTCAGCCGCCGCCAGGCAGAACGTTGATGTCACCTTGCGCGGCCTGATGAAAGTCATCACCACGACCAAGGCCAAAGCCCTGCTGGCTGATCCCGATGGTATTTCAACCGAGGCCTGGGAGCCCTGATCTTGGCAATTGCTAAAAATCGGCTCCAGACAGCCCGCCGCATTGTGGTCAAGGTGGGGTCTGCGCTTTTGGTTGAAGCCAAGTCCGGCACCGTCAAATCGGCGTGGCTTACATCTCTTGTTGAAGACATGGCAAAACTGCGGACAGGTGGAGCTGAAATCATCCTTGTCTCATCCGGTGCCATTGCGCTGGGCCGCCACAAGTTGAAATTTCCCAAGCTCAAGCTGGAACTGCCGCAAAGCCAGGCCGCCGCTGCCGTGGGACAAATCGCCCTCGCCCAAGCCTGGACTGAGGCGCTGGGTGTCAAAGGCTTGGTGGCCGCACAAATTCTGGTGACGCTGAACGATACGGAAGAACGCCGCCGACACCTGAATGCCAGAGCCACCCTGATGACTTTGCTCGAACAAGGTGCCATTCCCGTGATCAATGAAAACGACACGGTGGCGACAAGCGAAATCCGCTATGGCGACAATGACCGGCTCGCCGCCCGCGTCGCCTCCATGATGTCGGCTGATTGTCTTGTTTTGTTGTCGGATATTGACGGGCTTTATTCAGCCCCTCCTGGCCAGAAGGGTGCGGTTTTCGTTCCAGAAGTAACTGAAATAACAGCCGAAATTGAAGCCATGGCAGGAAAACCTGTTTCGGGCGTGGGCTCCGGCGGCATGATCACCAAAATCGAGGCGGGCAAGATTGCACTGGGAGCGGGTTGCCACATGGTCATTGCCTCGGGCCACAACAACAATCCCCTGCAACGTATCATCGATGGCGAGCGGGTGACATGGTTCGTCGCCCAAAGTTCAGCCCTGCAGTCGCGCAAGCGCTGGATTGCCGGAAGTTTGCAGCCCGTGGGTCGACTGGTGATCGATGAAGGGGCGAGGGGTGCCTTGTTGAAAGGCAAAAGCCTTTTGCCGGCTGGCGTCAGGGATATCATCGGATTGTTTGGACGCGGTGACACCGTCAGCATCGTAACCACAGATGGCAGCGAAGTTGCCCGTGGCATGGTGGCCTATGATTCTGGCGATGCCCAAAAGATCAAGGGCTTGAAATCTGCTGACATCATGAAGACCTTGGGGCTTGCGGGCCGTGACGAAATCATTCATCGCGATGATCTGGTGATGATGACGAATGAGCGGCTGGCGGGAGAACAATGATGGAAGGCGACATGCTGGAATTGGGAAGGCGGGCGAGGACAGCCGCCCGCAGTCTTGCCTCAACACCGGGCATTCAACGCAATGATGCCTTATATGCCATGGCAAGATTCATTCGTCAGCAAACGGATGAAATCCTTGCCGACAACCAGCGTGATCTCGAAGCAGCAAAACAAAAAAATTTGAAACCGTCGTTTGTTGACCGCCTCACGCTTGACCCCGGCCGCGTTGAAGCCATGTCACAGGGCTTGGAAGATATCGCAGCACTGGATGATCCCGTCGGCAAGATCCTGGCGAAATGGACCAGGCCCAATGGCATGGAAATCTCGCGCATTGCCGTACCCATCGGCGTCATCGGCATCATCTTTGAGAGCCGCCCCAATGTGACGGCAGATGCAGGCGGGCTTTGCCTGAAATCCGGCAATGCCGCGATTCTCAGGGGCGGCACAGATAGTTTCCATTCAACTGCCGCCATCGCCAATTGTCTGTCTTATGGTTTGGCCGAAGCTGGACTTGACCCCAATTGCATCCAGACCCTGCCCACAGCAGACCGTGCTGCCGTGGGTGACATGTTGACAGGGCTTGGCGGCACCATCGATCTCATCGTGCCCCGGGGTGGTAAAAGTCTGGTGGCGCGGGTGCAGGCCGATGCCCGCGTTCCCGTGTTCAGCCATCTCGAAGGCATTTGTCACGTGTTTGTTGACCGTGATGCCGATTTGGCGATGGCCTGTGACATCGCGCTTAATGCCAAGATGCGCCGCACCGGAGTCTGCGGTTCCGCCGAAACCATTCTGGTGGATGCAGCCATTGCCGCCACAGCCTTGCCCGCGTTGATCAGTACACTGAGCGCTGCTGGCTGCGAAATTCGCGGTGACGCTGCAACCATGCGTGCTGACCAGCGGGTCAAGCCCGCGAGTGAAGCTGATTGGTCAACCGAATATCTCGATGCCATCGTTTCCATGAAAGTTGTGGACGGTGTTGATGCCGCCATGGATCATATCGCCCGCTACGGTTCCCAGCACACCGACAGCATTATCACGGCAAACCAGAAAACCGCTGAATATTTTTTGCTTGGCCTCGACTCTGCCATTGTGCTGCACAACGCCTCCACGCAATTCGCCGACGGTGGTGAATTTGGTTTTGGTGCAGAAATCGGCATCGCTACTGGCAAGCTCCATGCGCGCGGACCCGTTGGCGTCGAGCAGCTCACCACCTTCAAATACCAGGTCCGGGGTTCCGGCCAGATCAGGCCTTAAGGTGCTGAGGCTGCCACCGCGCGGAAGGGGCCAGCGCATTGGTCTTTTCGGCGGCAGCTTCAATCCCGCCCATCGCGGTCATTTGATGGTGGCGCTTTATGCCTTGAAACATTTGCAGCTGGATTGGGTCTGGTGGCTGGTGTCGCCGCAAAATCCCCTCAAAGACAACCGTGAAACTGGCGAATATGCTGAACGGCTGAAATACACCAAACGCATCGCCAGGCATCCGCGTTTCGTGGTGACCGATATTGAACAGCAAATGCACGCCAGATACACCGCTGATACCCTGCGGCTTTTGCGGCAGAAAAGCGGCAACAGCAAATTCGTCTGGATCATGGGGGCTGATAGTCTGGCGTCGCTGCATCGCTGGCATGACTGGCTCGACATCGCAGCGACAATGCCGCTCACTGTCCTGGCCAGACCCGGCTATTCGATCAAGGCTTTGGGCAGTGTTGCGGCTTTGCGTTTTGCCAATTCCCGTGTGACGCCGCCTGCCGGAATTTTCAGCAGCAAGCCGCCCGCCTGGACATTTGTCACCATGCCACTGCGCAAGGAAAGTTCATCCGCCATTCGTCGCCGCAGGACCATCGCCAAAAGCAAAACTTGAAGCCGGGGCCATCACCTCGTAAAAGCCCTTCCAAATTCTGCCCATTGAAGGACCACGACACTGAAAAAGCCCATCAAGAAATCCCTGCCTGCGAAGGCTGTGAAGACAGTCAAAACTGATGCCAGCAAGTCTGTCAACAAGAAACCGCCAGCAAAAAAACCAGCCGTGAAAAAGACCTCTGCAAAAAAGCAAATCGCCACAAAGACAATTGTCAAAAAACCTGTCGCAAAGAAATCGCCGGTTAAAAAGTCTGCGGCCAAGATCGCGCCTGCGAAAAAGCCAGTTGCCGAAAAGCCAGTCAGCAAAAAACCTGTCGCCAAGAAGCCAGTTTCCAAGAAACCAGTCTCTAAAAAACCCGTGGTCAGGAAGGCCGCCACCAAGAAGCTGCCAGCCAAGACCGTTGCGACAAAGCCAAGCCCAGTCAAAGCCGTCGCCAAGAAAACCATTACCAAAACCGCCGAGCGGAAATTGGCGCGGGCCACAAAGGCCGCGAAAGCTCCAAAAACAGCAACAATCAAAACGGCATTTGCCGAACCCGTCTGGTCTGACCTCGTTACCAATGTTCTGAAAACCCTGGATACCGCCAAGGCCGAACAGGTTGTCGCAGTCGACCTTGCAGGCAAGTCAACCATTGCCGACACCATGGTGGTGGCCTCTGGCCGCTCCAGCCGCCATGTCAACGCCATTGCCGATCAGGTGGTGGAAGAACTGAAAAAGCACGGCCAGAAAAACATCCGCATCGAAGGCGTTCCCCAGTGCGATTGGGTGCTGGTCGATGCTGGCGATATCATCGTCCATGTCTTCCGCCCGGAAGTGCGCAGCTTCTATAATCTGGAAAAACTCTGGTCGGCAAATATCCAACCTGAGACGTGAAGCCCGCATGAAACTGACCATCGCCGCCATTGGTCTTCTCAAAACCGGACCTGAGAAGGAAATGGCGGCGGATTATGAAAAACGCATTTCCTCCGCCGGCAAACAGGCCGGCATAACCGCCATAGCCGTGCAGGATTTTGTCGAATCACGAGGATCCACGGCAGATTTGCGCAAAGCCGAAGAAGCCAAATGGCTTTGGAACACCCTTCCACCTGATGCCGCTGTCATCGTTCTCGATGAACGGGGCAAGGCTTGCACCAGCGAGGAATTTGCCAGACTGATTGCCGGACATGGCCAGAATGCCACGAAAAACCTGGGCTTTTTGATCGGCGGTCCTGATGGCCATGCCAGCGACACCCGAAAACGCGCCCGTCATGTCATGTCCTTTGGCCCCATGACCTTTCCCCATCGCTTGCTGCGCGTCATGTTGTTTGAACAAATTTACCGGGCAGTCACCATTCTGGTTAATCATCCCTATCATCGGGTCTGAGTGATTTGCACTGCGACATACCCATCGCATTGCCGATTTGTAATATTTTAAGGCCCCAATTTGAACACGGGCCTTTCTTATTCCTGCAACCGCCATGAACGCCAAAACCACAGCCGCAAGACTTGCGAGGACGAGTTTCCTCGTGCTGGCGCTTGGCTTTTCGCAGTCATCGGTTTGGGCCGAATCCGAGACAGTGCCACCTGATTTGACAGCGGTTGAAACCGCCCTGCAGCAATCAGCGGCCCGTCAACAGGAATTGAAAGCCGAGGCCCTCAACGCCTTGCGCGAGGAAATCGAGCTGTCAGATCGCCTTGTGATCCAGGCCAAGGCCGTGCGGGACAAGGAACAGGCCTTGACTGACGCCCGCGTGCGACTGGCATTTCTCAAGGAAAGCAAAGCCGAGCTGGCCTTGCAACTGGCCAGCCAGCAGGATATGTTGTCGGAGGTTTTGGCGGGCTTGCAGAGGTTGGAGCAAAACCCGCCGCCTGCTCTCGTAGTCAACCCCCATGATGCCCTGAACGCTTTGCGCAGTGCCATGATGTTTGGCGCTGTCGTACCGGAATTGCGCCACGCCGCCGACACCTTGCTTGGTCAATTGGCGGATCTCGAGAACCTCAATGTCAAGCTGGTTGAAGAAACCGAAAACAATGAAGAGGCCCTCGAAGCACTGTCACAAGCCCGCCAGGTTGCCATGGCGTTGATCGATGAGAAAAAGGCCAAGGCCGAGTCAAGCAACCGCAATTTGACCATCGAACGCCAAAAATCCGCAGCCCTCGCCGAACAAGCCACCAGCTTAAAGCAGTTGATTGTCAAACTGGCTGAGGAAAAGGCTCGATTGCTCGCCGCCCAATCCAAAGCCGAAGCCGAGGCTGAACAACTGAGGCTTGCGGCCGAAGACGCCGAACGCCAGCGACTGGCGGCGCCGCCCATTGCCTTCAGTCTGGCGAAAGGGCAGCTCCATTACCCTGCGCAAGGTCAATTGTTTTCAGGCTTTGGCATGGAAACCACACTTGGCACCAAGCTTGACGGGATTGTGATTGCCGTGCAGCCTGCATCCCAGGTTATAACCCCCACGGGCGGCAAGGTTGAATTTGCCGGAAAGTTCCGTGGTTATGGCGAAATGCTGATCATCAATCCGGGTGAGGGCTATTTGCTGCTGCTGGCGGGATTGGGCCAAATAACCACATCAGTCGGGCAATCCGTCAAGGCCGGTGAGCCCGTAGGAATGATGGGCAATAATTCAGAAGGCTTGACCCTGACAAAGGGTCTGCCAAAACAGGTTACTCCCGTGCTATATGTGGAGTTCAGACATAAAGGCGATCCCGTCGATCCCACCCCCTGGTGGATCGGCAACAGAAAAGAGGCAATGCGATGAAGTTTAAATTTCCGGTCCGTTCATTGGGTCTGGTGCTGGCTGGTGCTGTTTCAGCAGCTGTAGTCATCCAGGCTGCCGATACCACAGGCTTTGGCGCCAATGCCGCAGGCAGTGCCGACACCTACAAGTTGCTCGGCCTTTTCGGCGATGTGTTTGACCGGGTCAGGGCTGACTATGTGGAAGTGCCCAACGAAAAGAAAATGATCGAAGCCGCCATCAATGGCATGCTGACGTCGCTTGATCCCCATTCCAGCTACATGGATGCCGACAGCTTTGCCGACATGAACGTCAAGACTTCAGGCGAGTTCGGCGGCCTTGGCATTGAAGTCACCATGGAAAATGGCGTGGTCAAGGTTGTTGCCCCCTATGATGGCACGCCTGCCGCCAAGGCCGGTATCATGGCCAATGATCTCATCGTGAAAATTGACGGTGTTGAAGTCCAGGGCCTGACCTTGAATGAAGCCGTGGACAAGATGCGCGGTGCCGTGGGCTCGCCGATCAACCTGATGGTGGTGCGCCAGGGCCGTGAGCCCTTTGATGTCAAGCTGATCCGCGATGTGATCAAGGTCGAGAGCGTCAAATACAACATGGAAGGCGACGATGTGGGTTATATCCGCATGAGCTCCTTCACCCAGCAATCGGATTCCGGCGTGCAAAAAGCCATTGCCGAGTTGGAAGCGAAATCCGGCGGCAAGATCAAGGGTTACATTCTTGACCTGCGCAACAATCCCGGCGGCTTGCTTATCCAGGCCGTATCAGTTTCCGATGAGTTCCTCGAAAAAGGCGAAGTCGTATCAACCCGTGGCCGCAATGCCGACGATGTGGAGCGCCACTCCGCCCAGAAGGGTGATATCTCAAACGGCAAACCTCTGGTCATCCTGATCAATGGCGGATCGGCTTCGGCATCTGAAATTGTTGCCGGCGCTCTTCAAGACCACAAGCGTGCCACGATCATCGGCACCCGTTCTTTCGGCAAGGGATCGGTGCAGACCATCATGCCGCTGGGCAATGAAGGGGCAATACGTCTGACCACCCAGCGCTATTACACACCCTCAGGCCGCTCCATCCAGGCCAAGGGCATTGATGCTGACATCATTATTGAACAACCCCTGCCACCTGAGCTTGAAGGCAAGAATGTTTCGACGGAAGGCGAAGGCAATATCCGGGGCCATTTGACCAATGAGGCAGGTGGCGAGGAAGGCGGCGGTTCATCGGCCTATGTGCCTGAGGATCGCACCAAGGATGTGCAAATCAAGGCGGCCATCGACTTTCTGCACGGCGTCAAGGTTGTCAGCAATGTAAAGCCCAAGGAAGCGGCAAAGGTTGATCCAAAACTTGCGCCCAAGCCTGAGGACAAAAAGACGCCAAACTGAACTTCGGAACCACATGGTTAATGGGCCGTTAATGCTTGGGCGGCACACTGGCGTTTTGTGATTCGAAGGTTGTTTTGCGCCATGCGCCGCGACGAGCTCAAGGTTCCCTTGCATAAACGTAGTGTACTGACGAGGCTCTGGGAGAAACGCCCAGGGCTTCTGTTTTGTGCCTATGTGGCAGCGACAGCTGGTTTTGGTGGAGCGGGTTTCTGGGCCCATCGCCAGCCCAATCCTTTTGCTGGTGAACCCTTTGTTGTGGTGTCGGTGCCGTCGGCGGAGGAAATCAAAACCGCCTCGGTAACCCCGCCAGCCGGCCAAGCGGCTGAAACCGAACAGATCGCCGATGATTTGGTCGCCACGGCTTCACCGGAAGAAGAATTTCCCGACACGACAGGAGCCACCGACCCGGCACCTGAGGAACCACAACCCGAAATACGGGCCGACACCAGACAGGACGTTGCGGTTGTTTCATCAATCGCTCGGCCTTTGACACCGTCGCCGCAACCCCACATCACCGAAACCACGGCCTGGGGTCCCCTGCCGCGCATCGGCGGACGTGGCGAAGAAGCTTCAAAAATCTATGGCAAACAAGTCTCGCTCAACCTCATCCACTCCGATGCCCCAAAGATTGCGCTTTTGCTGGGCGGCATGGGCCTGAACAAGAAATTGACGGCAAAAGCCATCAAGGAACTGCCCTCTGAAATCACCCTGGCCTTTGCCCCCTATGGCAATGACTTGCAGGAGCAGGTGGATGTTGCCCGCAACCGGGGCCATGAGGTTTTTCTGCAAGTACCACTGGAACCAGTTGGCTTTCCCGCCAGCAATCCCGGCCCCAAAACCCTGACAGGTGAAGCTTCCGAAGCTGAGAACCTTGATGCCCTGCGTTGGCACATGAGCCGCTTCACAGGTTATGCGGGCGTTGTGAATTACATGGGCGGTCGCTTCCTTGCCATGCCCAAGGTACTGAAGCCCGTATTGGCTGAACTTAAAAAGCGCGGCATTGTGTTCCTTGAGGATGGTTCCCTGGCGCTTTCGTCGGTGGAAGCAGCAGCCAAAGCTTCCCGCGCCGAAATAAAACGCGCCAAGGTGGTGATCGATCAGGACCCATCGCCACAGGCCATTATCTCGGCCTTGACGCTTTTGGAAGAAGAAGCAACTGGCACAGGCTTTGCTGTTGGCACAGGATCGGGCCTTGAAGTGACCATTGACACTGTCAGAGAGTGGGCAAAAGCCGCGGCCGAACGCGGCATCGTGCTGGTACCGATTACGGCGTCTTATAAAGGCCGCTTGGGATAGAGCCGTTTTGGGGCGCATGCTTTGAGGCCGCGAAGGCGCGGCACCTCAGCATGAGGGTCTGATTTGATTTGAATGGTCTACCCTCACCCTAAGGAGCGAGCCCTTGCGAGCCTCGAAGGGCGGGCCACGATGGAACTTGCGACATTGAGCCCCTGCCCAAGGCAATTCCTTTTGCATTCCCGTCGTTTTGACTCCATATCTTGCCCATGTCGAAAGCCTCGGAAATCACTGCCTACCGTCCCTGTGTCGGCATCATGCTGCTCAATCAACAAGGTCTGGTCTGGATGGGCCGCCGTTTTGAAAAGCAGAATGATGATGGCGTGGGCAAATGGTGGCAAATGCCGCAAGGTGGCATTGACGAAGGCGAGGACCACCGTGCAGCGGCATTGCGTGAACTGGCCGAAGAAACCGCCGTCACCTCAGCCCACATCATTGAAGAAGCACCGGGCTGGTTCACCTATGATCTGCCAGAACACCTGATTGGCAAAAGTTGGGGCGGCAAGTATCGCGGCCAAAAACAAAAATGGTTCGCCCTCCGCTTTACCGGGCCTGACAGCGAAATCAATCTGTGCCCACCCGGCCACAAGCAGGAATTTGACCAATGGCAATGGATGACCATGGATGAGGCATTGGAAGCCGTGGTGCCCTTCAAGAAAGCCGTCTATGTTGAGATGATCAAAGCCTTGGGGCATGTGGGAACATGAAACTGCGCCACATCATTTTTGATTGCGATGGCGTTCTGGTCGATTCAGAACCGATTTCCATGCGCGCTGACGTGACCTTGCTCCATCGTTATGGCATTGAAATCAGTGAAGCTGAAGCCCATGGTCGCTTCGTTGGCACCACGTTTCAGGCCATGCTCGACATGATGGCTGACGAACATGGCGTGGAGTTCCCGGAAGGCCTGCACGAAGTCAAAAATCGCATGGTCGAAGAAATGTATCGCCGCGAACTTCAGATTGTTGATGGCGTGCTTGACGTGCTGAATGATTTGAAAGCAAAACACCTCTCGTTGTCCATCGCATCGAACAGCCCCCGAGACCGGGTGAAGCTGGCGGTCGATCTCACGGGCATCGCAGGATATTTCGATGCCATAACAACCTATCAGGATGTCAAGAACGGCAAGCCCGCCCCTGATGTTTTCTTGAAAGCCGCCGAGCGGGCAGGCATGGCGCCCATCCAATGCCTTGTGGTGGAGGATTCTTTCACCGGTGTTACTGCTGCCGTTGCCGCCAATATTCGCACCATTGGTTTTGTCGGCACCCATCAGGAACCGCTTGCCCATTCCAGCCTGCTGAAGTCCCATGGTGCAGCGGTCACCATTCAAACCATGGATGAACTGCTTCACCATCTCTGATCTTCATTTCCATCCACCATTGACATTGCACTGCACAAAGCCCATATGGCGGGAACTGCATGTCAGGCCATCTATGAATACGTGAGTGTTGCATTCGGCGACAACCTTCCGGCCACCGCAGTTTTTCCAATCACATTCCTTTCACGTGGGACTGTCATGTCGCGCCGCATCCGGTTGCAGTGGCGCAGCATGGTCCCGTTTTTGCATCCGAATTTGAAAGACACATGTCTTGTCCGTAAACAACCTGATTACAAATTTTGACCAACTGAACCTCTCCGAAGCCCTCGTCAAAGCCGTCAAGGCCGAAGGCTACGAAACCCCAACCCCCATTCAGGTCCAGTCGATTCCGCATTTGCTGGCGGGCCTCGATCTCCTTGGCATTGCCCAGACCGGCACTGGCAAAACCGCAGCCTTTGCGCTTCCCATGCTCGAACTTCTCGCCAAGGGCAACCGCCGCGCCGAACGGGGCACTTGCCGCGCCCTTATCCTGTCGCCTACCCGTGAACTCTGCTCGCAGATCCTTGCCAGCTTCCAGACCTACGGCGCCAACACCAAGCTGAAGTCAGCCGTGGTGTTCGGCGGTGTGGGGATTGGTCGCCAGGTTGAAACCATGAAAGCTGGTGTCGATATTCTGGTGGCTACTCCCGGCCGGTTGGTTGATTTGATCGATCGGCGTGCGCTGACCTTGTCGAAGGTCGAAATCTTCGTGCTCGATGAAGTCGACCAGATGCTTGATCTGGGCTTCATCCATGCCATCCGCAAGCTGACGGCCATGCTGCCAAAGACCCGCCAGAATCTTTTCTTCTCGGCCACCATGCCGAAGGAAATTGCAGGTCTTGCCGCCGCCCTGTTGAATGATCCCGTGCGTGTTGAAATCAAGCCTTCTGCCACCACGGCAGAGCGGGTTGAACAATCGGTGATCCATGTCGATCCCGCCAACAAGTTGAAACTCTTGGTGGCCCTGCTCAAAACCCCGGCAGTCTCTCGTGCCCTTGTCTTCACCCGTACGAAGCACGGCGCCGACAAGGTGGTGAAGGCGCTTGACCAGGGCGGTCTGATGGCCCAGGCCATTCATGGCAACAAGAGCCAGGTCAACCGCGAAAAGGCCCTTGCCGGATTCAAGAATGGCAAGATTTTGGCACTGGTCGCCACTGACATTGCGGCTCGTGGCATTGACGTTGATGGCGTGTCCCACGTCTTCAATTTCGATCTGCCCTTCGTGCCTGAAAGTTACGTCCACCGCATTGGCCGCACGGCCCGAGCTGGTGCGGCAGGTGAAGCAATTGCGTTCTGCACGCCCGAAGATCGTGGCCTGCTCAGGGACATTGAAAAAACCATCCGCCAGCAAGTGCCGATTCTGGAGCATGAACTCGGCCTGAAAGTTGATCCCCTCGCGCCAAATTTCGGCTGGAATCCGGCGGACGCGGCAAAACGCAAATCCGGTGGTGGTCGCCATATGCCAAAGTCTGCGGCGGCTCAGCCAAAGAAACCCAACCATCGCGGCCAGCCTGTGAAGGGTGCTGGTCCCCAACATGCCAGAGACGGCGAACCCCGTCCCGGCATCCGCGCCGATGGCCGCCTGCAAAAGCGCGACTGGAACCCCGTCGGCATGCCAACCCAGGCGATTGACCAATCGCAATTTGCCCGTAAATCCGAAGGCGACCGCATGGCCCCCGGTGAGCAAGTGCGGATTGAGCGCCCACGTACCGAACACCACCGCGCTGATCACAAGTCTCCGCCGAAATTTGGCGACCGCAAATTCGGCGGTGGCGGCAAACAGGGCTTTGGCAAACCGGGTCTCGGCACGCCCCGCAGTGGCGGCGGCAAGCCCGGCAACTGGATGAAGTCAGTCGGCGACAAAGCCAAGGGCTGATTTATCCGTATACTGAACAGCAAGGCCCGCGAGACAATTGCGGGCTTTGGACTTATGCAAGTCAACCGTCTATGATTTTCACCCTGGAGCGGCTGACATGAAACGACTTCTGGTTTTGCAAAACTGGCATGTCTCGGTTCTGTTCATTGGCTTGGGCCTGAGTTCCGTGCTCTTTGCCTGGACCACACTCAATCTGTTCAACGTCGCCACCAGCAATTTCCAGTTCATTGCCGCATACGGTTTAATGGGCCTCGCCGACGGCGGCTTCCTGCAGTTCGTTGAAATCAGCTGGAACGCCCTGGCGTCGCTTCTGCTGTTTCTCATGTTCAAAGGCTGCGAAACCGAAATCATCCACCGCTGGCGCAGACTTGGTGGGACTGATTCATCGGTGGATGTGTAAAGTTCTGTATTATCTGCCTCAATGAAATTGCGACCAGGTGAGCCACGTCGCAACTATTGCCTTGTCATGCCAAAGAGGCGCGTGAGAAGGCTGATCCCAGCCGCCATTTTCCTAGCTTTCCAACCGGGAATTCCCATATAAGCCCGATCATGAACGCTGCTGCAATTGCATTTCGCAAGATGAACGGACTCGGAAACGACTTTGTCGTGATCGATGCCCGTGCACGACCTTTGGAAATTTCCGGGACGCAGGCCCGCGCCATCGCTGACCGCACATCGGGCGTGGGCTGTGACCAACTCATCGTCATGGAAAAATCCGATCAGGCCGATGTGACCATGCGCATCTGGAACGCCGAAGGCGGCGAGGTTGAAAGTTGCGGCAATGCCTCGCGCTGTATTGCCGATATCATCATGACAGAGACGGGCCGGGATACCGCCACCATCATGACCAAGGGCGGATTTCTGGCGGCGAAAAAAGCCGGCAACCTGCTGGTAACCATTGACCAGGGCAAGCCCCGGTTTGCATGGGACCAAATTCCGCTTTCCGAGAAATTCGCCGATACCCGCCACATCGAACTTTCGGTGGGGCCACTCGATGCACCCCTGATGCATTCACCATCGGTGGTGAATGTCGGCAATCCCCATTGCATTTTCTGGGTGAAAGACCTTGATGCCGCCAATCTCGGCAAGGTGGGACCAATGCTGGAACATCATCCCTTGTTTCCGCAAGCCATCAATGTGGAAATGGCCAAGGTGGTGGCGAGGGATCATGTCATCGTCAAGGTGTGGGAGCGTGGAGCCGGCTTGACCAGGGCCTGCGGCACGGCAGCCTGTGCCGTCATGGCGGCGGGTTACCGGATCAGGATCATTGATGCGAAGTGCCGCGTCTCCCTGCCGGGTGGGGATTTGTTCATGGCCGTCAATGAAGAGAATGGCCATGTGCTGATGACCGGACCTCTGGCCTATGACTACGACGGCTTCTTGCCGGATGGTTTGCTGACATGACGGACTTTCGCGTTGAAACCTTTGGCTGCCGCCTCAATACCTATGAGTCGGAAATCATGCGCGGCCATGCGACGAAGGCCGGACTTGTCGATACCATTGTTTTCAACACCTGTGCCGTGACAGCCGAAGCCACAAGGCAGGCAAGGCAGGCCATTCGAAAAGCCCGCAAGGAAAATCCGCAAAGCCAAATCATTGTGACGGGCTGTGCGGCTCAAACCGAACCAGAGGTTTTTGCGGCGATGCCGGAAATTTCCCGCGTACTCGGCAACGAGGAAAAGCTTGTGGCTGCCTCCTGGCTGAAAAACACCAACAGGCCGCGCATCGATGTCGCCGACATCATGACAGTCACCGAAACCCGGCCACCCATGATTGGTCAACTTGCAGCCCGCACCCGTGCCTTTGTCCAGGTGCAGACGGGCTGTGACCATCGCTGCACATTTTGCATCATTCCCTTTGGCCGGGGCAATTCGCGCTCCGTGCCACTACAAGACGCTGTGGAACAGGTCAGGCGGGTTGTGGCCTCAGGTCATCATGAAGTGGTTCTGTCGGGTGTTGATCTCACCTCCTGGGGAGGTGATCTTCCAGGTGCACCCCGGCTGTCATCACTGCTGGCAGCGATACTCAAATCCATTCCGGACCTGAAACGTTTGCGACTGTCGTCGGTTGACTCCATTGAAATTGATGAGCCACTGATTGATCTCATCTCGACTGAAGAAAAAATCATGCCGCATCTGCATCTCTCCTTGCAGTCGGGTGACAACATGATTCTGAAGCGCATGAAACGCAGGCACTTCCGCGAGGACACGATTGCCTTTTGCGAGGCGCTTCGCCAGCGACGGCCCGAGATGGTTTTTGGGGCAGATATCATCGCAGGCTTTCCCACGGAAACCGATGCGATGTTCGAGAACACCCTGAGGCTGGTGGATCAATGTAACCTCACCTATCTGCATGTCTTTCCGTTTTCGCCAAGGCCAGGCACGCCTGCCGCCCGCATGCCGATGGTTGCGGGAGATGTAATCAAACGGCGAGCCGCCGTTTTGCGGAAGCAGGGCGAGGCACGGCTTTCCGCATTTCTTGCCTCACAGTTAGGCCGCAGACAGGCAGTGCTGATTGAAACAGCAACGACAGGTCGCACGGCACAATTTGCCCTGACAAGGTTTAATCAGCAGATGACACCGGGGGCGATTGTTGATGTCGATGTGGTTGCAGCGCAAGCCGCTCATCTTGATGTGAGACTGAGCGCATGAGCGGGTTTTTCAAGAAGCTGTTCAACCGGATTGTCGGCAAGACCGAAGCACCGGTTCCAGCGGTTGGGGAAATTCCGGCCCTTCCAGCCCCGGAGCCTGTGGCTGAACCAACCAAAGTAAAGGCAACGCCTGAAAAATCCCTGCCCAAGTCCAAGGCAGAATCCGCGAAAGCATTTCCGGCGAAGCTTGGCAAACCAGCTGCAAAAAAAGGCGCAAGCAGTAAGGTTGCAGCACCTCCAAAGGTCACCAAAAAACCTGAACCCAAAAAACTGGTTGCAAGGAAACCAGATCCCAAAAAAGCAACTGCAAAATCTGCCACCCTTCGAAAACCGGAACCACAGAAAACCACCAAGAAACCAGTAGTTGAAAAATCTGCACCGCGGCCACCGGAAATCCTGTCGGCGGAACCACCACGCGTCATTCCACCACCGACAGTGCCAGCACCGGCCGTCGTCGTTGAAACACCGCTGCCAGCACATGAAGTTCAACAGCGCAAGGGCTGGTTCTCGAGGTTGACTGAGGGGCTTTCGAAATCGTCCAGGTCGATCAGTGGTTCGATTACGGCGATTTTCACCAAGCGCCGGTTGGACAAGGAAACCCTGCAGGAACTTGAAGACACCCTCATTCAGGCCGATCTCGGCATATCCGTATCCGAGCGGATTATTGCTGCGGTGTCCCATGGGCGCTTTGACAAGGAAATTGATCCCGACGAGGTCCGAAACATTCTTGCCGCTGAAGTGGCGAAAGTTTTGCAGCCCGTCGAAGTGCCGTTTAATTTTGGCAGTGAAAAACCCTTTGTGGTGCTGGTGGTAGGCGTCAATGGCTCAGGCAAAACCACGACGATTGGCAAGCTGGGTGCGATTGCGGCGCGTGAGAATTTTAAAGTCAAATTTGCAGCCTGTGATACATTCCGCGCTGCCGCCATCGAACAACTCACGGTGTGGGGCAATCGCATCGGAGCCGAAACCATTTCACGGCCGCAAGGAGCCGACGCCGCAGGTTTGGCCTATGATGCGATGAAGGCGGCCAACGAAGATGGCACTGACATTCTTTTCATCGATACAGCTGGCAGGCTTCACAACAAGGCTTATCTGATGGATGAACTGGACAAAGTGGTGCGCGTCATCAAGAAATATGATGAAGCTGCTCCCCATGCGGTGTTGCTGGTGCTTGATGCCACAACGGGACAAAACGCCATTGCCCAGGCCGAGGCATTTACCAGGGTGGCGGGTGTCACGGGTCTCATCATGACCAAGCTTGATGGCACGGCACGGGGCGGCATTCTGGTGGCGATTGCCGAAAAATTCAAACTTCCCATACATGCCATTGGCGTGGGCGAAAGCCTTGACGATTTGCAGGCGTTTGATGCAGCGGCTTTTTCACGGGCGATTGCCGGCCTTGAAGACAATTGATGGATGACAAGACATGACGACTGAAACCCGCAGAGAACTTTCACAGCTCAACAAGTCGCTGCTGGAATTTGCACCGCTCGTGGTGTTCTTCATTGCCTACAAGATGAATGGTCTTTTGTGGGCCACAGGCGCCTTGCTGGTTGCCACATTGCTGGCGGTTACTGTTCAATATGCCCTGACACGCAAGATTTCCAAAATGCAGATCATCACCACGGCCATGGTTGTGGTCTTTGGTGGCCTGACACTCTATTTGCAAGACCCGTTCTATTTCAAAATCAAGGTCAGCATCATCAACGTGCTTCTCGCCGTGGCATTGGCGGTTGGACTGTTGATGAAAAAACTGTTTCTCAAGGACATGCTGGGGTCTTCAATCGACATGCCCGACGCTGCATGGCGTAACTTGAGCTGGCGCTGGGTGGCGTTTTTTTTCGCGCTGGCAATTCTCAATGTGGCGGTGTGGCAGGGGTTTTCGGAAGAGGTGTGGGTTAACTTCAAAGCCTATGGCCTGCTCGGCCTGACCATGGTGTTTGCCCTGGTCAACGCGCCCTTCATGGCCAAACATATCATCGAAAAATCAGACAAACCCGATAAACCCTCCGCAGACGGATGATTGGCTGCACTGGTTTTGACATCAGAGTCAAGACTTGCATGAGCTGAAAATCTGGTTGAAGTTGATGTTGCGGGGTCGGGGATTATTTCACAATCGCGCAGGCATTGGGCAGGCGTGTTTTTGCTTGCGGCTGTAAATGAGACTCGCTAGGACTTCGCGACGATTGAGCATGACTGCCTGCGGGGGCATGCAGGCAACAATAGAAGGGTTATGTGATGGCCAACCCCGGAAAGGGATGGTCCTTACAGGAGCAGGGAACGAATGTCGGTTGGTAAAGACGCAAAAACATTTGCGCGGTCTTTCTCTCATCTGTTGAAGCGGGCTGTGCAATATTCAGTGCACCGCTATGTTGAAGGGGTTGGCAAGGAGGGCTTGACGCACCGTCAGTTCACTGTGCTTCTGGCGGTTGACATGAATGACGGCAAAAGCCAGACCGAACTGGTGAGGATCACCGGCATTGATCGTTCAACCCTGGCTGATCTCGTCGCCCGCCTGATGGCACAGGGTTATCTGCAACGCCGCCGCACCAAGGAAGATGCCCGGACCAATTCGGTGAAACTGACACCACAGGGAAAGAAGCTGCTGAAGACAGCTCAGGCAGCCGCCGATGACGTGGACAAGTCGATGCTCGGGCAGTTTTCGGCAGGCGACAGAAAAACCCTGATGGACAGCCTCAGCCAATTGGCTGGCATGATGGACAAGGTGGATGAGTCCGAAGGCGAAGTCAGCAAAGTGCCAGGCAAAGTGAAACTCCGCCGCAGAGCCTGATCATTTCACAATTCAGGGCAACGGTTGTGTTGCCTTTTTGATTTCTGCATCAAGTACCGTAGCATTTGCCAGGGGGCCTACATGTTTGTGGCGGATGATGCCCCTGCCATCGATGACAAAGGTTTCAGGCACCCCATAGCCACCCCAGTCAATGGTGGTGCGGCCGTTGGGATCGGCACCTATCGCCGCGAAAGGTTGCCCCAAGGTGCCGAGAAAGCGCCGGGCATTTTCGGGCTGGTCCTTGTTGTTGATGCCCACGAGAGTGATGTCATTGCGTTTCGCCAGTTCCATCAGGATGGGATGTTCGGCCCGGCAGGGACCACACCAGGATCCCCAGATATTGACGACGCTGACCTTTCCCTGTTTCAGATCAGCATCCTTCAAGCCGGGAATGCCAAGTTCCGGTATCGCTTCAAGGACAAAAGCCGGGACTGGCTTGTTGAGAAGCACCGACGGCAAAAAACCTGGATCACCTGAAAGGCCACGCCAAAACAGCAGTCCGATCAAGATGAAAGCCCCGACAGGCAGCAGGGCGACAAGCCGGGTTTTGTTCATGGCTTTTTGTCGGATGATTGGCCTGGATCGTTTAAACCACGGGCTTGCAATTCACGGCGCAACTTTTTGCCTCGCCACAGTCCATGGACAAGCAGTCCCAACAACACAACTGCAAACAAGCCGTATGATACAAATACAAATCCCAGATGGGGAGACGAAATATCCATTATCGTTTATCCATGGCTTTCATTTGTTCGGCACGCAATTTCCGGGCCCGCACTTCATTTTTGAGCAGCATCAGATGGGTGCAGAGAAAAAACAATCCGGATGCAACAAACATCATGGCGAGGGGCCAAAGAATTGAAGCGTCGATGGCAGGGCCGCCCTTGCGCAGGATACTGGCGGGCTGGTGCAATGTATTCCACCAGTCAACAGAAAATTTGACGATGGGTATATTGATGACTCCCACCAGTGCCACGATGCGGGCAAGGGATGCAGCGCGTTGTGGATCATCAAAGGCCCGCCATACCGCCATGTAACCGAGATAGAGCAGCATCAGCACAAACATCGAGGTCAGGCGGGCATCCCACACCCACCATGTGCCCCACATGGGCTTGCCCCAGAGGGAACCTGTGGCCAGTGCCAGAAAACAAAACCCGGCACCCAGGGGAGCCGCCACCTTTGCCGCACTGTCGGCGAGCGGATGGCGGAAGATCAACGCCATGGCACTGGCGATGGCCATGAAGACATAAATGAAAAGTGCCAAGGAAGCGGATGGCACATGCACATACATGATGCGCACGGTTTCACCCTGCTGATAGTCGGCAGGACTTGCCACCAGTGCCAGATAGAGCCCGTAGGCAAAGGCCAGCACAGTTGCCGCCCAGCCAAATGGCAGGATGCGGTTGCTGATCGAGAAAAAGCGGTGGGGATTGGCGAGGACTTGCATGATGGCGTGTTTAACCCGGATTGATCATTTGAGATAGGCCCGCAAAGCCGCAGCCGCCGCAAAAGGCTGCACGGCCAGACTGATCAGCGTGAGAGCCAATAACACGACCAGTGAATTGCCAGCACCCGAAGGCCCGTTCTGGGCTTGGGTTGCGGAAAGGCCAAATATCAGGACTGGCACATAAAGCGGCATGACCAGCAAGGCGACCAGCAGACCGCCGCGCCGCAATCCCGCAGTGATTGCACCACCAATCGACGCCAAGAGCGACAAGGCAAGGGAACCCAGCGCCATGGCCATCCAGAGAACCGCCAGGGCTGACACATTGATATTGATCAACATGCCAAGGCATGGTGCCATGAGGGCCAGCGGCAAGCTGACTGACAGCCAGTGCGCCAGAGCCTTGGCCAGCACTGTCAATTCCAAAGGCAGATCAGCCCCCACGAGCGCATCGAACGTGCCGTCTTCGAAATCCTGCTGGAAAATCTTTTCGCTGGTCAGCAACACCGAAAGCAGCAGGGAAAGCCACATGACACCTGGGGCCAAACGTTGCAGCAGGTTCTGGTCGGGCCCCACGGCAATGGGGATGAGCACCAGCACGCTCAGCATGAAGGCCAGACCCGCCCCCGCACCTCCGCCCTGACGAAAGCCGAGGTGAATGTCGCGCTTGAGAATGGCCAGAAAAGCCTTCATGCGCGGGTGCCAGACAAATCAATGCGCGTGCTGGCCGTCACGCCCACGTCGCCATGGGTTGCGGCAATCACCATGCCGCCGCTAGCCAGATGTTGTTGGATACGCACAATCAAGATGTTTTGTGATGTTGCATCTAGTGCCGTGGTTGGTTCATCTAGCAGCCAGAGGGGACGCTGCACCACAAAGAGACGGCTCAAACACAGCCTGCGGCGTTGGCCCGCCGACAGCAATTGCACAGGTTCGCCGCGCAGGCTTTCCAGATCAAAAGCCTTCAAGGCTTTTGCAATGGATTTGCCTTCCAGCACGTCGCACCAGAATTGCAGGTTCTGCTGCACGGTCATCGCCGCCTTCATGGCATCGCTGTGGGCGATGTAGTGCAGACGTGATGACAAAGCTGCATCGGCTTCACCCGACAAAGTCACCTCACCCGACGATAGGGGCACGAGGCCTGCCATGGCCCGCAGCAGCGAAGATTTGCCCGCCCCGTTGGGACCGCGCAATTCCGCCATGTCGCCAGCGGCAAGAGTGAAGTCAAGCTTTTGGAAAACCAGCCTGCCATTGCGCTCGCAGGCCAGTCCCCTGGCTTTGAGTTTCATGCTCAGAGACATGGACAGTTTGAAATGGCACGGGACATCAGGCCATGTATTGTCCGCCATTCACCGAAAACGTGGCCCCCGTGATAAAACCTGCATCATCGGCAGCAAGAAACGCGACGGTTCTGGCAATTTCCTCTGGCTCTCCCAAACGGCCCACCGGAATATGCGGGAGAATGCGCTTGTCCAACACGTCCTGCGGAATGGCCCGCACCATCTCTGTGCCGATATAACCGGGACAAATGGCATTGACGGTAATGCCCTTGGCCGCACCCTCCTGGGCCAAGGCCTTGACGAAGCCAATTTCACCCGCCTTGGCGGCGGAGTAGTTGACTTGCCCCATCTGGCCTTTCTGGCCGTTGATGGAGGAAATGCAGATGATGCGGCCAAAGCCCCGGTCGCGCATGCCGCCCCACACGGGGTGGGTCATGTTGAAAGTGGAATTGAGGTTGGTGTTGATGACAGCCAGCCATTGCTCCAGCGTCATTTTGTGGAACATGGCATCCTTGGTGATGCCGGCATTGTTGACCAGAATGTCAATCGGTCCCAAGGCGGCTTCAACTGCCTTGATGCCATCTGCACAGGCCTGCGGATTTGACACGTCCCACTTGAACACAGGAATGCCGGTTTCAGCCTTGAAGCCATTGGCCGCCTCATCATTGCCGGCATATGTCGCGGCAACATTGCAACCCTGCGCCTTCAAGGCCTTTGAAACCGCAGCCCCAATGCCGCGTGAACCGCCTGTAACCAATGCTATGCGTGTCATGTTTTTCTCCCGTTATTGTTCCGACAATTTCATATCAGCAGAATAGACGGCCTGCACGGTTTTTGTGACCGCTTGACCGCAAATGATTTTCTTTTGTTCGCCATCAAACACCAAGCTGACATCACCATGGAGTTGCCAGCCCTGGTTCAACGCTTCTGAAACACGATGGCAGAAACTGGCGTCGTCAGGTCCGGTGAGCAGGCGATAGAGTGTGGTGGCCATGGCAATATCAATTTCTGCTATTCAAAGCGGTTTCAGAGTTCCAGGTTTGAGGCGTTTCAAGACATCCGGCAGATTTTCATCCAGTTTCTTGCCCAGTCGCCCGCGATTGCGGTGCAGCATCAGCCCCAGAAAAATGATCAGCAATCCAATGGCTGAGAGTGCGAAGGAAAACAGGATCATGTCTTTGAAAGTGTTGAATGCCAGTTGACCGAGATAGGTGGCAATCCCCATGCCACCAAACACCGCATAGATCCTCCGGTTGAGAAACAGGCTGAAACCCAGCAATCCGACATTGATCAGCAGATAGATGAATTTCTGCAACTCGGTGCCGCCATCACTGGCGGTGAGGCCACCCCAGAATGCCGCAGCGCCTGCAATGTGCAGCCAGAAAGCCATGTCGGATTGCCCACGTCGTTTCAGGTCGATGAACCAGCCTGCCAGGATAACCGCCAGACCGACGATGATTGAAACCATGCGCCGCGTGTCAAAATCAAAATTATAGTCATTGGCATTGAAGGGTGAGCGCAAAAACCAGATTGCAACATCCATGGAGAAAAACCAAAGGGCAACAGCGGCAATCAACAGGATAAAGGAAAATCGGTAGAACCAGGCAGCCAGGGCTGCGACGGCAATGGTGGTGATTTCCATATAGATCCAGCTGCCGTGGATATAGGGAAAAACATTACGATACTCACCGGGATCGCCTTGGGCATATTTCCACAGATCAAGCGCATCCTGAATGCCATAAATGATCATCGGCACCATGGAAACCGCAACGGCAATCAACAGTCCACCGGGAATGCGCAGGGAATTTCTGGTCCATAGATAATGGCCGGCCAAACCAGCAACCCCGGCATAGGCCAGACCACAAGCCGTCAACGCCCAGCCGCCCATGCGGTTGAAGGCATCATTGGTGAACAAACCCATGGCCCCGATGATGATCAGGGCACCGACATACCACAGCACATGGGTGAGATCGAAACGCGGAGTGGTGGTTTCAGGCTGTGTATTGCGGGCCGCAAGAAAAGCCGAAATCTCAGACACCTTTGCGCCATCAATGATGCCAGCAGTCTGGAGTGCGATGAGATCGTCTTTAGTCAAAGGGGATTCCTTGGTTCGGCCTTGCAGAGCACTCTAGTGTGTAGAAGCAAAAGGGAGAAACAATTCTTCGCGATGGATCATCGGTGACGATTGTATACTTGACAAACCAACATGTTGGACTTGTGCGGGACCGCCATTAGCAGTCTAAATCACTGGCCCTTGGCAAGCGCTTTTAGTTTGGCGTCGAAGGCAGCCTCGTCATCCACAGCCTCAATAGATTTTGCTGTTTCATGAAATTTTTTCCCTGCTCGCTATATTTTGCCACCTGCCGCTCCCTTTTCGATGCTGTCTTCACCTCGGTCAACTTTATTCATTCCCTCAAACATAGTTCCCGCATTTGGGTCTGGGGGGTCAGCTGGGCGCTTGATGCGTAACGGTTCTCCGTTTTGACATTTAATGACACCATCAAGTTTCAATAAATCTTCACGATCAAACGTGTGCAGCTCCGTAACATTTTCAATTAAGGCAGATGCCACATGAATAGCATCTTGAGGTTTTCCAATTGTGGGGTGTGTGCGCAACAGGACTCTAGCACCTCTTCTTACGTCTGTATCGACCTGGATGACTTTCACAAACTCTTGTTCGATATAGTCCTCAAAGGCCCTATCGTCTTCCGATCCAATTCCTGTGTTTTCATCGGAACACCGCCTTTTGTAAACTTCTGCAAAAGTGAATGCGGATGTCCAAATTTCAATTTCTCCGCGTTGGGCTTGGTCGATGAGGAACCTACATGCATCGAACCTTTTGGCCTCGCGCCTTATCAAGGCGATCCACATGCAGGCGTCCCAGTAGTATCTGGGTTTGTCAGCCAAGCTCACCCTCGCGCAGCTTCTCTAAATAGTCCTCAGTGCTCAATCCACCAGTGAAATCTTTACCTTCGATGTCCCTAAGAGTCTGACTCATAATGATTTGACATGAATTCATGCACTTGCGATTCTGCGGGTGATTTGCTGGACTGATGCAAGGTAGAGCCACGCGGTTGCGCTTTTGATGGTTCGCTCGAAGTCTTTGGCGAGGCGGCGGTT
>JANOXA010000107.1:0-52136 GCA_031418195.1 Hyphomicrobiales bacterium
CGCTTCGGGAAACAAGGGAATCCCCTTTCTGCATTTGCAAGAAAATCCGGGGTAAAGCGCTGATTTCTTGCAAATCAATCGGTACGAAAAATCAAATCTGCACAATAAAATCACGCATGCGTGAGTTCTTCACGGACGACAGTGTAGCGTAGCGGAGCGAGTGATTTGGAACCCCGCTTTGCCCGCTCCAAGCGGGGTTCCAAATCGCTTGCTCCGCTGCGCTGCGTGTGCGTTTGGAATGACGACAACAAGAAGTGTGAATCGCTAAAATTGACCGCTCGATGTTCTAAGCGTTTGGCGTCAACACAGCGCAGGTCTTGCCGATCTTGCTCAGTTTCGCACAGGACTTCTTCGCCGACGATGCCGTAAAGCCGACAATCACCACCCGGTAAAACAGGTTGCCGTTTTTCTTGACGGCAACAGTGTAAGATTGCTTGCCTGTGATTTCCTTGGCCGCCAACTTGATCTTGCCAAGGGCTGCTTTGGCAGCGGCCTTGTTCTTGAAGCTGCTGATCTGGACACTGTAGCCCACGGGGAGCGACGCGACATTGATGTCATCCAGGCCGCTGTCAGCACCCGTATCGACGCTCGCATCAACGTCTGATCCGGCCGGAGCTTGGGCAGACGGTTTCACAGCAAAAGGAAGTTTGCCCCTGCGCTTCTTTTTCTTGTTTATATCAGACGGCACCAGTCCAGCTTCAATGACCTGCGGTGCAGCTTCGGCAGTTTCGTCGTCATCACCTTCTTCTACTGCGGCAGCCTCAGCGGCAGCCGCCAGCAATTTGGCATCCGTTGCCGATGTGGCGTCATCTTCAGATTTGGGATGATCTACCGCAGCTACCTTGAGATTGTTCTTGCCCAAAGGATTGATGGCACCTTTGCCCGATCCGGCCACCGCTGCAATGGTGTTTCCAGCTTTTGCCTTTGCAAAGGCCCGCGTCAACATCGCCATCATGAATGCATTGCGTCTGCCCGAAGAGCGGGCACCCAGCACTACACCCACAAGCCGCTTGTCTTCGCGTCGGGTTGAGGTGACCAGATTGAAGCCGGAAGCATTGATGTAACCTGTCTTGATGCCATCAGTGCCAGGAAAACGACCGACGAGCCGATTGTGGGAATTGATCACCCGGCCTTTGAAGACAAATGATTGCGCCCTGAAATACGGATAGTATTGCGGGTAATCGCGCATCAGGCGCAAGCCCAGCGTGGCCATGTCCTTGGCCGTTGTCACCTGGGCTGGATTGGGCAAGCCGGAAGCATTTTTGAAAGTGGTGCGACTCATGCCAATGCTGCGGGCAATCCGCGTCATGCGCAAGGCAAAGGCAGCTTCGCTGCCGCGGCCAAGATTTTCACCAACGGTGGCGGCAACATCATTGGCCGACTTGATAACCAGGGCCTTGATCGCTTGCTCCACAGTAATGGTCGAACCGGGCTTCAGTCCCAATTTGGAGGGCGGCATGTAAGCTGCACGGCGCGACACCTTGAGTGGCGTCGACAAGCGAATGCGCCCAGCCTTCAAATCCTGAAACACTATATACAGCGTCATCATCTTGGTGAGCGAAGCTGGATGGCGCAGACCATTGGCTTCGTCATTGTATAATACGGCACCGGTTCTGGCATCAACCGTGATCGCCGCAAATTTGCCACCTGCCTGGGCGGGAAGTGTACTGCCGAGGACCATGGAAAGACTGACAACAACTGCCGCAACCAGCCGAAGACTCCGAACAAACACTTTTCCAGCCACGTTCAATAACCCAATCATCAAGAATCTAGCTCTACATTATCATGCAATCCTGCGAGACCTCCCGTTGGACCCGCTGGTGCAAAGATTAACATTTTACGGACACGCCGTTACCTTTGGGTAAATAAATCTCGATTCCCAAGTCCCCAGACATAAAACATCAGTCGCCATGTTGCAATGCAAAATAATTCTTGACATTCATGTTGCACTGCACATATTAAGGACATCAAGACGAACCAACAAACAACCGGAGATGATCACCATGAAGCCATTTGATAACGTACAGAATTTCGGCAAAGAAGGTTTTGAAGCTTTTGTAGCTTCGGCCACTGCCATGACCAAGGGTTATCAGTCGATGGCCCAGGAAGCAGCTGAATATTCGCGCAAGGCCGTGGAAGTCAACGCTTCCAACGTTGAAAAGCTGGTTGCAGCCCGTTCCTTCGAGCGTGTTGTTGAAGTGCAACAACTTGCCGCCAAGGACGTTTACGAAACCTCGGTTGCCAATGCCACGAAGCTCGGCGAAATCTATGCCGCCGCCGCCAAGGAAGCCTACAAGCCATTCGAAGCGAGCTTTGCAGCTTTCGGCATCAAGACAGCCGTTTAAGTTCGTCGTATCGTTTTATGATAAGCCTGCTGGCATTGCCAGCGGGCTTTTTTGTTGGGCAGAAAACTGTTCAGTTGCGCATGCTTCGAGGCCGCGAAGGCGCGGCACCTCTGCATGAGGGAACTACTGTTTTAACCTCACCCAGAGGTGCTCGCCCTTGCGAGCCTCGAAGGGTGCGCCGCAAAACAAACCGACTCACCCCAACTCAATCTCCACCGGAACATGATCTGACGGCTTTTCATGGCCACGGGCTGTCCGATGAATGGTTGCTGATTTGAGCCGATCAGCAGCTTGCGCCGACAACAACAGATGGTCGATTCGAATGCCGTTGTTTTTCGGCCACGCCCCTGCCTGATAATCCCAAAAACTATAGGCATCACTTTTGGTTGGATGCAGGCTGCGGAAACTCTCGGTCAATCCGAGATACAATAAACGCTGGAATGCCGCGCGGGTTTCTGGCCGATATAGCGCATCCTCAAACCAATTTTGCGGATGGCGTGCATCAATTGCAGCGGGAATTACATTGTAGTCGCCAGCCAGAATCAGCGGTTCTTCGAGCTTGAGTTGCTCGGCCACATAATCTTCGAGTCTGGACATCCAAGCCAGCTTGTAATCGAATTTCGGTCCCGGAGCCGGATTGCCATTCGGTAAATAAAGACATACCAGCCGACAAGCAAAAGCCCCGTCTACAACTGTTGCCGCAATAAAACGCGATTGTTTGTCAGAATCATCACCTGGCAATCCGCGTTGAATGTCTTCCAGTGGCAATTTTGAGAGTATGGCAACACCATTGTAGGTTTTCTGGCCATGCACCGCAGAAGCGTAACCCAAATCTTCCAAGGCAGCAGTGGGAAATCCCGCGTCTTCGCATTTGATTTCCTGCAGACACAAAACATCGGGCTGATGTTCCTTGAGCCATCCGGTCACCTGATCGAAATGGGCTTTGACGGAGTTGACGTTCCAAGTGGCAATGCGCATGGCGTGAAGATGCCGCCTGAACCGGCAATGCGCAACCCAAAATCTAAGTCAAAGGGAAAAACTGACGCCACAGCCACAGGAAGACTTGGCTTGCGGGTTCTGCACCTTGAAAGACTGGCCCATCAGATTGTCTTCAAAATCCAGGATTGAACCCGTCAGATAAATCATCGACACATTGTCTACCAGCACCGTGGCACCATCTTGTTCGATTGCCAAATCATCGGCATTGCGGTCCTTGACGATGTTGAACTCATATTGAAATCCCGAGCAACCCCCGCCATTCACCGCAACACGAAAAGCCGCTCCCGAATCATCAGCCGTAATCTCGCGGATGCGTTTTGCAGCGCGTGGTGTTACGGTGAGGGCAGCGATGGGCGAAATGGCGTTCATGGCCGCAATGTCGGGAGCATGGAACCAATTGTCAAGTCATACGCCAATGTTGAGCTAACGCCATGACCTCCCTTGCCGCTTTTGCCTGCTATGCTGCGAAAAGCCGGGGCCGTTTGGTGTCTGAGCCTGAAAGCCCGCCGCGCTCATGTTTTGCCAGGGACCGGGACCGCATCATCCATTCCGCCGCCTTCCGCCGGCTGAAGCACAAAACCCAGGTTTTCGTCTACCACGAAGGCGATCACTATCGCACGCGTTTGACCCACACGATAGAAGTGTCACAAATCGCCCGGTCGATTGCGCGGGCCTTGCACGTTGATGAAGACTTGACGGAAGCCCTGGCTTTGGCCCACGACCTTGGCCACACACCCTTTGGTCACGCAGGCGAAAGGGCTTTGGACAAACTGATGACGCCCCATGGCGGATTTGATCACAATGCCCAGTCACTTCGCATCGTCACCAAACTCGAACGCCGCTACGCAAGTTTTGATGGCCTGAACCTGACATGGGAAACCCTTGAAGGTTTGGTGAAACACAATGGACCATTGATTGACGCAGAGGGCCATGCTTTGGGCCACTACAAGGAAAAAGGCTTGCCTGCGGCAATCATTGAGTATGCCGAAGCCCATGATTTGGCTCTCGCACAATTTGCCTCGGTCGAAGCCCAGATCGCTGCTGTGTCAGATGATATCGCCTACAACGCCCATGACATTGATGATGGACTGCGGGCAGGGCTGTTCAAAGTCATCGACCTTGGCGACATTCCACTGGTGGGTGAAGCACTGGCCAAGGTGCTTAAAGCCTATCCCGATCTTGAACATAATCGATTGGTCCATGAAACAGTAAGGCGGGTTATTTCCGCGATGGTCACAGACGTTTTGGCCAACACCAAAAAAAATGTCAGCAGTCTGAATCCGAAATCCGAGCTGGACGTTCGTGCCCTTACCCAACCCGTCGTGGCATTTTCTTCCCAGATGCGCGAAAATAACCGCGTTCTGCAGAAGTTTCTTTCACAACAAATGTATCGCCATGCCCGCGTCATGGATATCATGGCAAGGGCGCAGCGAGTCATCGATGATTTGTTTCAGGCCTATATGAATGACGAAAAACTGCTTCCCAAGGACTGGCGTGACGGCACACCGATTTCAGACCAAAGCCACTATGCGCGCCAGGTCTGCGATTTCATGGCGGGAATGACCGATCGCTATGCCCTTGAACAACACAAGCGCCTGTTTGACCTTGATCCGCTTTTCCGATAGGGCCGGAGTTCATTTGATGACTTGAGCCGTTGCCGTCCGTTGTGAACGCGGCACGCGCCACCCACCCTGCGTGATTGAGTAAACGAAAACACATCATGAATATTTTTGCCGACTTCCAGAACCATGTCCTCACCGCCATTGCCCAGCTTGGCGCAGAAGGCGTCTTGCCGCCAAATCTTGACCTGTCAAAAATCGCCGCAGAACCGCCACGCGATGCGTCCCATGGCGATATTGCAACCAATGCGGCGATGGTCTTGGCCAAGCCTGCCGGATTAAACCCTCGTGTTTTGGCTGAAAAACTCATTGAGAAATTGGCCGCTGTTGAAGACATTAAAAGCCTGACCATTGCAGGCCCCGGTTTCATCAACGCCACTCTCAAGGATGAAGTCTGGCCACGGGTGTTGCGGGCCGTTCTTCAGCACAAGGAAAAGTGGGGACATTCTGACTTTGGCAAGTCCGCAAGAGTGAATGTCGAATATGTATCGGCTAACCCGACCGGACCATTGCATGTAGGCCATTGCCGGGGTGCAGTGTTTGGCGATGCGTTGGCAAGCTTGCTGGAAGCAACGGGATTTGCCGTCACCAGGGAATATTATATCAACGATGCTGGTTCCCAGGTCGATACATTGGCCCGCTCGGTCTACTTGCGCTATCTGGAAGCCTTGGGTGAAACCATCGGTGAAATTCCGGCTGGTCTCTATCCCGGCGATTACCTTGTGCCCGTCGGTGTTGTTCTGGCCGAACAATACGGCAAAAAATTCGTTGGCGCTGCCGAAACCGGGTGGCTTGCCATTTTCCGCGACAAGGCCATTGCCATGATGATGGATCTGATCCGTGAGGATTTGGCCGCCCTGAACATCCGCCATGAAGTGTTTTTTTCGGAGCGCTCAGCCCATGATTCTGGCGCAGTCAAGAACGCCATCAGCAGACTTGAAACCGAAGGTCATATCTTCAAAGGCAAACTCGCCAAGCCGAAAGGTGAAGTGCCTGAGGATTGGGAAGACCGTGAGCAAACCCTGTTCCGCGCCACAGCATTTGGCGATGATGTTGACCGGCCCCTGGTGAAATCTGACGGTAGCTACACCTATTTCGCCTCTGATGTGGCCTATAGCAATGACAAGATTTCCCGCGGTTTTGAGGAGCTGGTCTACGTATTGGGCGCCGACCATGGCGGTTACGTTAAAAGGCTGGAAGCCCTAGGTGCAGCCTTGCGTGGCAATGCCAAAGTGAAAGTTGTCGTCAGGCTGTGCCAATTGGTGAAGCTTTTCCGCAATGGTGAACCTGTTCGCATGTCGAAACGGGCAGGGGAGTTTGTAACCTTGCGTGAGGTTGTGGATGAAGTCGGCAGCGATGTCGTGCGCTTCATGATGCTGATGCGGAAAAATGAAGCGCCTCTGGACTTTGATTTTGCCAAGGTAACCGAGCAATCCAAAGACAATCCGGTGTTCTATGTGCAATATGCCCATGCCCGGATTTGTTCGGTCTTGCGCAAGGGGGCAGAGCAGGGAATCGTTCTTGAAACCGCTGAAATGCCGAATTTTGCTCTGTTAACGGATGATTTGGAAACAGGGTTAACGCGTAAAATTGCAGCTTTTCCGCGCTTCCTGGAGGCCGCCGCAACGGCCCATGAACCCCATAGAATATCCTTTTATATCCATGAGTTGGCAAGTGAGTTTCATGCGTTGTGGAACAAAGGCAAAGAAGCGCCGCAATTGCGCTTTATTGTTGAAGGGAATAATGAACTATCTTTGACACGGCTCGCTTTTTTGAGCGCAATAAGATATTGTCTTGCCAATGGACTTGAGATTCTCGGCCTGACGCCTGCCGAGAATATGTAGGATGGGGCTATAAGCTAAATGGATCAGGAAACACCCAAGGGCCAGGACAAGCGCAATTGGCGCGAAAGATTGGGCATTGGAACAACGCTTCCGGCGGGCGCACCCGCCAAGGATTTGCCACGCATTGGGGAAGACTATCGTAAAGTCACACCAACACCCATGGCACCGCGAACCCCTGCGGCCTCAGCACCTCGTGCACCTGCACCTATAGCACCACGCCCCCCCGCGCCGCACGCACCCGCACTAAAAATAGAAGTCAAGGTCGCACCGGCGGTAAAACCTGCTCCCATGGCGCCGCGTCCCGCTGCCAAAGTGATCCCTAACAGATCAACCACGCCGACAATATCGCCAGAAAGACTCGCGGAACGCTTGCGGGCCCAGCGCGACGCATCGGAAAAATTTGCCGAGCAACGCATCCAGGTTGCCAAGCAACGGGCAGAGCAGGCGCAAATGCCAGTCGCAGCCGTTGCGCCACCAAAACCAGAGTCGCCACCACGGCAAGTTGCGGCAAGCCCAAAGCCAAAATTCAGTTTTGCAGAAGAAGATGCAAGCCCAACTGTTGCACCAGTTGTCCAGCAGCGTACAGTTGCACCGCCACCGTCGCCACCGCCCGTTCAAGTGCAACCTGCGCAGGTCAATATTCAGCCAACTGTCGCAACGCCGCAATTGGCTCCCGCCCGGCCACCACTTGGCACGGCACCGGGTGGTTTTCAAAAGCCCCGTCCGCAGCAGCCTTACCAACCGCCTAACCTTCAGCAGCCGTATTTTCCACAACAGCAACCCTATGGCAGCACTGGCAATGGCGGATTTGCGCCGCCGAATTACAGGCCAATTGACCCTGCAACAGGTTATCCCGTTCAGCCCCAGCAATATGGTCAACAGCCCTATGGCGCGCCGCCCTTGCAGCGCCCCTATGGTCAGCCTGCCGGAAACTATCAGCAACCACCCGCACCGCGACTTGGCATGCCCCAGGCTCTGCCGGGTGGCATGCAACCCAGACCAGGTATCAATCCCAACTATGCGCCACAAAGTGATGCAGGTACAACGCCGCCCAATCCTGGCTTTGGCCTTGAAGCACGCGGCAATGGTCAACTGGGTGCACCGGGTGTCGGGCCCGGACTTGCGCCAATGCGCGGCAACCGTCCGCAATTGCGCACTTCGGCCAATCCCGGTGCGGTGTTGTACGACGACGAACCAGGCAACAATGATGAGTTGTTCGAAGATGCCCCGTCGCGCGGTCCGCGCCGTGCCGCCACAGATTATCAGCAAGCATATCGCGAAGTTGAAGCTGGCTATGACGACGATGCACCACGCAACAAGGGGCCGTGGATTTTGCTGGGATTGTTGCTGCTTGCCCTTGCCGCTGCCTTTGCCGGGGTGTGGTATTACACAACCACCATCAAGCCATTGATGAACAGCTCCACAACTGAACAGCAACAGTTGCCAGTCGTTGAAGCGCCCGATACAGCAGCCAAAGTGGCACCCGACAGGTCAATCAAATCCGCCGATACGCCCGGCGCACCCACCAAAAAGCAGATCTACGACCGGATTGTCGGGGATCGCGAAGTCTTGAAAGGCGACGTGGTTCCAACTGAAGAAGTACCACTGGCACCTGATGCCACATTGCCGCTTCCAGTTCCTGATCCCGTTGCTCCTGCGGGCGATGCCGGACAAACACCAACACCTCTTGCCCCAGCCGGTGACAGTTCCGATCCGCTGCCGATACCCGCTCCACCGGGCGACGCAAGCCCCCAAGGGTCACTCGAAGAAGACCCCAGCAAGCAGTCCTCTGAAGTCATTACTCCTGCCGCCGGCGAAAGTCAGGCGGCAGTTGCCGCTCCGCCCCCCCTTGATGCGCAAGCAGGTTCCCTGAGATCGTTGACGCCAGAATTGCCTGAGACGCCAGCAGTACCAACAGAAGTGGCTACGCAGGATGTAGCAGTACCCGATGCCGCCGCCCCCCCAAATCCAGCGGTTGAAACTGAAACCATTGCAGACACAACTGAAACTGCCGGATTGCCGTCACCCAAATTGCGCAGAGTTGAAGCCTCGTCAAAGCCTAAAAAACTTGTACCTAAAAAAGTGATCGAAAAAGACTTGGGTGCCAATCCAGTTGTTTTGGTCCCGGTCAACAAGCAAACCAAGGTTACACCAAAGAAACTCCCAAAAGTTGACGATCCAAAAGTGGCTACTGGCGCAACTGGCGATAGCCTGTTTGAAGTCGCTGACAGCGCCACTGGCCAGGCCGCAACACCAGTGGTCGTCGAACAACCCACGCCTCAAGTTCCGGCAAAGAAAAAGAAAACCCTGATTGATTTCCTGAATGGCACAGATGCGGCAGACAGCCAGCAGCCAATTGTTGCCGATACGACTGTTCCCAAGCCTGCAACACCGCCAGCCAAAGTGGTTGCGCCAAAAGCGGCACCCAAACCCGTTGAAGAAGTGCAAGTGGCATCAAACAGCGGCTTCATGGCCCAACTCGCGTCGTTCCGTACCAAAGCTGAAGCAAGTGCTGAATTCGGTCGCTTGCGTTCCAAGCACGGCGGCACGTTCCAAGGCGTCAACCCTATCATCTCAGAAGGGGAAGTTGGTGGTTCAACGCGGTTTCGACTGAATGTGGGAGGCATGGACTCAAAAGCTGCGGCGGATGCTTTTTGCAGCAAGTTGTTTGCCGGTGGCGAGCGAGATTGCCTGGTTCGTAAACGTTGATTGAAGGTCTAAACCAGACCTGGCTGAGAGCCTGATTCATGTGACGCCGGAAAATCCGCCTTGGTTGTCGGAAACCGGCACACATGTTTGGCCTTTCAGGATAAATGGTTCGCAATTGAGTCAATAGGCAAGCGTGGATCTGGGTCACGACTGCCGCAAATTCGGATTTGAAGAAAATGACATCCAGAATGATCAGCGCATTTATCTCCGGCTGCGCCAGCACAAGTTTCACGGCAGACGAAAAGAAGTTTTTCAGTCAGTTCCAGCCCTGGGGACTGATACTTTTTGGGCGCAACTGTCAAACCCCAGATCAAATTAAAGAACTTACAAGTGAGTTTCGCTCCTTGGTGGGGCGGAAAGATGCGCCTGTTCTGATCGACCAGGAAGGTGGCCGGGTACAACGGCTGGGCCCACCCAAAAATTACTGGAACAAGTATCCCGCCGCCGCAACTTTCGGCAAATTGTACAACCAGTGCGCCTTGCATGCCATGCGGGCCGCCCGCAACTCCGCTCGCCTGATGGCCGATGACCTGACTGAAGTTGGCGTCAGCGTTAATTGCCTGCCTGTCCTCGATGTTCCGCAAGCCGGTGCCCACAACATCATTGGCGACAGGGCTTATGCGACAAATGGAGAAATTATTCTGGCATTGGCCCGTTGTCATGTTGCGGGCATGCTGGACGGCGGTATTTTGCCCGTCATGAAACACATTCCCGGCCATGGCCGCGCCAGTGTTGACAGTCACCTCGAATTGCCAATTGTCTCGGCTGATCGGGCAGCCCTTGAAAGTGTCGACTTCAGAACCTTTGCCGGTTTTGCCGATTGTCCGATGGCGATGACCGCCCATGTGGTTTACGCAGCCCTCGACCCCAAAAACCCGGCAACCCTGTCGCGCACCGTGCTGCGCGATGTGGTTCGCAAGCAATTGGGCTATCTTGGACTTCTGATGAGCGACGACTTGTCGATGAAGGCGCTGCAAGGCAGCTACGCACAGAAGACAACGGCAGCATTGGAAGCAGGCTGCGACGTGGTTTTGCACTGCAATGGCGAATTGGCGGAAATGCACGAAGTGGCAGAGGCTGCCGGTGCCTTGAAAGGCAAATCCATGGCCCGCGCCAAATCTGCGTTGCGGCATTTGCGCAAACCCCTTTCCTATGACAAGCGGGTGGCCTTGAAAGACCTTGAAGCTGTCATGAAACTGCAGGAAACCACGGCAGCCGCATAAGGGCCGTTTGCAGATAGCTGTGGCTTTCAAGCAATTGGGGTGGGCATTGACTTCCAGAAGGGCTAAAACCCAGCCATGAACGTCACGAAACCCGAAGCAACGGCAAACGAATCATGGCCCGATGGTGGTGGGCCATTGCGTGTTGCAGTACAGCCAGAAGCTGACGATGAGGCTTTGCTGCTCGATCTGGATGGCTTTGCCGGACCTTTGGACTTGTTGCTTGACCTCGCACGCCACCACAAGGTTGATCTCGCACGGATTTCCATTCTCGATCTGGCCAACCAATATCTGGCCTTTATCGACCAGGCCCGCAAAATGCGACTTGAACTGGCGGCAGATTATCTGGTCATGGCGGCTTGGCTGGCTTATCTGAAATCACGGCTGCTCATTCCACAAGCCCCCAAGGAAGGCGAAACTGCGCCACAGGACATGGCGCAGCGTCTGGCCTTTCGCTTGCAGCGCCTTGCCGCGATGCGCAATTCAGCTGAAAAACTGATGGCCAGTGCTCAATTGGGTCGCGACGTTTTTGAACGGGGTTCGCCTGAACCGCTCGTCATCGACGTGCAAAAAGATTATGGCGATACGCTCTTGGATTTGCTGAAAGCCTATGCCGAAAGGCGAAAGCGCAAGATGGTGCACCAGACCTACACCATCAAACGCCAACCCGTTTGGTCAATCAAGGAAGCCCGCGAAACCCTGGAAAGGCTTTTGGGGACAATGGATGAATGGGGCACATTCGACCGTTGGCTTGAACGCTATTTGGCCACACCTGAATTGCGTCGTTCGGTGCGCGCTTCCAGCTTTACCGCCAGTCTGGAACTGGTGCGCGAGGGAGTTATGGAGATTCGCCAGGAACAAGCCTTCAACCCGATTTTCATGCGCCGCCGCAACAGTGCAGCCTAACAGCAGGACAAACCAACCGTGCAACCCAAATTGCAATCTGAAGACATGACAACCGAAACTGACCATGATGTTGCAACAGTTGCTGGTGCCGAGCAGGGCGCTGTCATCACATTCCATCCCCGGGCTGATCGAAGCCAGCATCTGCGCATCGTTGAGGCAATACTTTTTGCCGCCACGGAACCCGTCAGCATCGAAAAACTGCAAGAGTTTTTGCCAGCCGAAACGGATGTGCAAGGCTTGCTTTCTGATCTCACCGAAAACTATGCCAATCGCGGCGTCAATCTGGTTCAGGTCGCAGGCAAATTCATGCTGCGTACCGCTGCTGACATGGCCTTTGTCCTGCGCCGCGAAACCGTGCAGCAAAAACGCCTGACCAAGGCGGGTCTCGAGACTTTGGCAATTGTTGCTTACCACCAGCCGGTAACCCGAGCTGACATTGAAGACATTCGCGGCGTTGCTATTTCAAAGGGTACGCTGGATACCTTGCTCGATATTGGCTGGGTCAAAATGCGCGGCCGCCGCAAATCCCCCGGTCGCCCCGTCACTTATGGCGTCACAGAAGCCTTCTTGCGACATTTCGGTCTGGATGAAATCACCGACTTGCCAGGACTTCAAGAACTCAAGGCCGCAGGTTTGCTGGACGCCAATTTACCACCCGGATTTGATCTGCCCTTGCCCAAAATGGCTGATGGGCTGGAAGAAGATGAAGATCCACTGGATGGAACAGAAGTGCAGGCCCCGCTGGAAATGCATTTGCCGGAGTTGCCAGAGGAAGATGGGGAAGTGGTGGCAGTGGAACTCGTGCAGCCTGAGGAATGAGTTTGGAATTGCAAAGTTCCCTGCGTCCCCCACCTCCGGCGCTCCGCGCCACCTCCTCCCCGCGAAAGACGCGGGGTGGAGGGCACTTGATGAATACCGGTCTCCAACCTTACCCTCCAACCCGATTCTTCATGGGGAGGAGGTGGCCGAAGGCCGGAGGTGGGGGCGACAGGCGACAATTGCCAACCACTTTGGTACGAAGTGGCCTTTGGTATTATTGATTGGAAAGAGAATCTGTCGGTTCATCACCAAACAGCCAACCCCAGACCAGCCAGCCCAATATCGCGCCGCTGATTTGGGCAAAGATAAATGCCAACACACTGGCGGGGGCAATTCCGGCGAAACTGTTGGTCAAGCTTCTGGCGATGGTCACGGCCGGATTGGCAAAAGACGTGGAAGCGGTGAACCAATAGGCCGCTGTGATGGTGAGCCCGACCAGCCACGGAATTGCTGCTGGCGCATTGCGCAGTCCCCCGAAAATGGCACCGATCAACAAAAATGTGGCAACAACTTCCGAAAACCAAAGTCCGCCCGCGCTGCGCACGGTAGCAGACGTTTGAAGAACATCGAGTCCAAACATCGCATGAGCCATCAGTGAACCAACACAGGCGCCAACGACCTGAACGGTGGTGTAGACAGCCGCCTGCTGCCAAGCGAGTTCTTTGCGCAAAGCCATGACCATGGTTACGGCCGGATTGAAATGCGCACCTGAAACCGGACCGAGTATGCTGATCAAGACCACCAAGATTGCCCCGGTTGGCAACGTGTTGCACAGCAAGGCGATAGCTTGATTGTCAGGTGAAAGTTGGGCTGCCATGATCCCGGAGCCAACAACAGTCGCCACCAACAATGCAGTGCCAAGCGACTTCGCAACAAGCTTGCGAATGAATGAAGTTTCAATCATGCGGTCGCAACGCGACGACCATTGGCATCAACAACACGCTCGCCATCTTCTTTGACAAACTCGCCTTGCTGCGGTGCTGGCAAAATATCCAACACCAGCTCAGATGGGCGACAGAGTTTCACCTTGCCACCCGCAACGACGATGGGCCGATTGATCAATACCGGATGCTCCAACATGGCGTCAATCAATGCGCTATCAGCCAGATTATCGTCGCCCAGTCCCAAAGCCGCATAAGGTGTACCTTTCACCCTTAAGAGTGTCCGGACCGGAATGTTCATACGGCGCACGAGACTCTCGAGTAACAAACGGTTAGGCGGCGACTTTAAATATTCTATGACATGCGGCTCGATGCCTGCATTGCGGATCATCGCCAATGTGTTGCGCGACGTCTCGCAAGCCGGGTTGTGGTAAATCACAATATCATCAAGACCCACGTCGTCCATTTACCTTACCTGTCAAGCTTAACACCAGAAGTCCGAGCGTTTACCATAGGTTATGCTGGCTTTCTATCGGGGAGATTCATATAGTTTTATACATGTTCCAGTGAGCCCGGAAACTCCAGAATTCAGCACCTGCAAATCCGGGAACACAGTTAGAGCGAGGGGCGGCGATCCTTCCAGAGAGTGAGCGCCGTCCCTCCAGCACCTGTCAAGAGCTTAACCGCTCCCCGAAAAAGGCCCAACGGTTCAGGCCCGCCGCATCTCCTGAACCCTGGGTCCGCCGGTCCGGATCGCTATTCGAGTGGCCTCCTCGTTTGCATATGATCTGGACCGGCACCTTTTTTCAAAACCTCAATCCCAAATAAAAAAGCGCCGACAAGCGGCGCTTTCCGTTCTGTTCAGAACTGCAAGATTACTTGATCTTGGTTTCCTTGAATTCCACATGCTTGCGGACAACCGGATCATACTTCTTCATCGAGAACTTTTCCGTCTTGGTGCGGGAGTTCTTCTTCGTCACATAGAAAAAACCCGTATCGGCAGTTGATGCCAACTTGATCTTGATTACGTTGCCCTTGGCCATGATTTTTCTCCAAAGCGGGAAGCCCCCGCGAATTTGAGCCCGGATAGACCGCAATGACGCCCGAAAGTCAAGCTATTCCAGCGATGAATGTAGATGAGACATTTCCGGCTTTTCAACACCAAAGCCATGCATGTGCAAGGCCCATTGCAGCCCGACGGTTGCGCCCTTGGTGCGCGGCAGGAACCACAGGGTCAAGATAAGGGTCGCGGGAAGCCAGATCGAGAAATGCAGCCAGAGCGGCGGTGTCCAGATTTTTTCGACCGCCAACAATGCGGGGATAATCAGATGGCCAACAATGAAAATTGTGAAATAGGGTGGTGCGTCATCGGCCCGTTGATGGTGCAGCGCCGTGCCGCAATTGGTGCATCCGTCGTTGATGCCCAGATAGGATTTGAAAAGTTGGCCTTGACCACAAGCCGGACAACGCAGGCGAAACCCGCGCCACATGGCCTTGGTCCACGATCTTTTTGAAAATTCCATCATGCGATATATTGCGACGATTTGTTCAAACCACCAATTCGCCGCCGCGTCGCAGCGACATTTTGACCGAATATCAGCGGGCGCTAACGCTTCTTGAATTTCGACTTTCGCAACGGGGGTCGACTCAACCTTTTTGGTTTTTCGCCGGATTTTCCATCGCCGACGATCTCAAGCCGCAGTCCGCCTTTCAAGGGTGCTACCTCCATCAGACGAACTTCAACATCGTCACCAAGTTGGAAAGTTGTACCTGAAGCTGTGCCAATCAATGCGTGTTGCACAGCGTCAAAAGCATAATAGTCGCCGCCCAAACTGGAAACCGGCACAAATCCATCCGCACCGGTTTCACGCAACACGATAAACAGCCCAGCCCCCACAACACCGCTGACCCGACCTTTGAAGATCGCACCGATTTGCGAAGCGAGATGTGAAGCCACAAGCCTGTCCATGGTCTCGCGCTCTGCCACCATGGCGCGGCGTTCGGCGGCCGAAATCATCTCGGCGGTTTCTTCCAGGTTGGCGATGTCAAAAGCCGACAATCCGTCGTTGCCAAAACCCAGCGCCGTCACCAAGGCCCGGTGGACAATCAAATCGGCATAGCGCCGGATGGGTGAGGTGAAGTGGGCGTAGTTGGCCAGCGACAGGCCAAAATGTCCCGCATTCAAGGGCCGATAATTGGCTTGGGCTTGCGAACGCAAAACCACTTCGTTGATCAAGCGTTGCTGCGGCGTTTCTTTGGCGGCCTTTAAAATCTTGTTGAAGTGCGAACTACGAATGACTTGCCCCAGCGCAAACGGAATGTTCACCGTGCGCAGAAAATCCGCAAGGGCCCGCAGTTTTTCCGGTGACGGTTGTTCATGCACGCGAAACAACAGGGGCGTGCGTTTCTTGTTCAATTGTTCAGCAGCAGCCACATTGGCCTGGATCATGAACTCTTCAACCAGCCGATGGGCATCAAGGCGCTCGGGCACGATCACCCGGTCAATATTGCCTTTGGCATCAAGCAACACTTTACGTTCCGGCAGATCCAGATCGAGGGGGCCGCGCTTGTCCCTGGCCTTGCAAAGGCAGGCATAGGCCGCCCAGAGGGGACGCAAAGCCGTATGCAGAACATCTTTGGCCCGGTCAGTGGCATTGCCATCAATCGCCGCTTGCGCCTCTTCATAGGCCAAACCAGCGGCGACACAAATTAGCGCTCGTTCAAAGCGGTGGGATTTCTTCACACCGGCCTTGTCGAACGTCATGAAGCAAGCGAGGGCAGGGCGGTCTTCACCCTCTTTCAGGGAGCACAAATCATTCGAAATCCGCTCTGGCAACATTGGCACAACGCGGTCAGGAAAATACACCGAGTTGCCACGCTTTCGGGCTTCCTTGTCCAGTGCGGAACCGGACGCAACATAGGCGGCAACATCGGCAATGGCGACAATCAGCTTGAAGCCACCCGGATTGTTATCGTCATCATCGGCTTCAGCCCAAATCGCATCATCATGATCACGCGCATCAGCAGGATCGATGGTGATCATCGGAATATGGCGCAAATCGCTGCGATCGGCGCGGTGGAAAAGTTTGAGGTCGCGTACTTCGGCTTCAACTGCCGTAGAAAATTCATCCGGAATGCCGTGGGTGTGAATGGCAATGAGCGAAAGGTTGCGCGGATCGGCAGCTTCGCCCAGTCTTTGTCTCACCCGCACCTGCATGAGGCCGCGACCGCGCTGCCGGGAAATTTCAGCAACGACAAGTTCCCCGTCGGTGGCCCCGCCTTCGTCTCCTTTAGGAACCACATATTCGTCGCGGTCCTTTTTCCCGGACGGTACAACTCGGCCACCGGCGCCGGAAGACGACCTGAAAATGCCAACTACCTTGCCTACTTCATTCGACAGTACACGGATGACTTTGCCCCGATAGGCATGTTCCGCTTGTGGCGGATTGGCAATCAATTTGGCCATCACCCGGTCACCGAAGCCGGGTGAATGGTTTTCAGGCGCATGGAGCTGAATTGTCGGTGCATGCCCCTTGGCCCCTTCATTCCACTCCACAGGACGGCCAACAATATCGCCGTCAGCATCAATCGCGATCACCTCGACCAAAGTCAGGGCAGACAAAGCCTGGTGTTTCTTGGCCTTGCTCTTCTTGCCGACGGACAAGTCAAGTTCAGCATTCGAAGTGGTGCGGGAGTGGGATTTGGAGCGAAATTTTTTCAGCGGGTTTTTTCCTGGTGGGGTGGATATTGGAGCAGCGTCCCCCACCTCCGGCCTTCGGCCACCTCCTCCCCGATGAAGAATCGGGGTGGAGGGTGAAGTTGAAGACCGGTTTTCAATCAGTGCCCTCCAACCCGCCCCTTCGGCGGGGAGGAGGTGGCCGAAGGCCGGAGGTGGGGGAACACTTTACGCCGCGTCCTTCGCCTTCTTCGCAACTTTCTTCGCAGTCTTTTTAACAGCCTTCCTGGCCACCTTTTTCACAACCGTCTTCACAGGCGCTTTTTTCACACCGGCCTTTTCAGCCCGATCACCAATCAGCGCCACGGCTTCTTCAAGTGTAATACCCTCAGGCGTCATTTCCTTGGGGATCGTCGCATTGACTTTGCCGTATTTCACATAGGCACCATACTTGCCGCCCATGACCTGGATGGGGCCACCATTGGGATGGGCACCAAGTTCGCGCAACGCACCCGGCTTGCCTCGGGTCGATGGACCACGGGCTCGTTTCTCGGCCAGCAGATCGACAGCCCGGTTGATGCCGATGGTATAAACTTCTTCCGGGTCTTTCAAATTGGCATAGACACCATCGTGCAACAAGAATGGCCCAAAGCGGCCAAAATTTGCGATAATCTGGGTTTGCGTTTCCGGATGCAGCCCGACGTCGCGTGGCAAGGACAACAGCTTCATGGCGTGTTCAAAACTGATCGTCGTGGGATCCGTGCCTTTCGGAATCGAGGCCCGACGCGGTTTTTCACCTTCCGGCGGCTCACCCAATTGCAGGTAGGGACCAAAGCGGCCGAGACGACGCGTAACATTGGCGCCAGTTTCCGGATCGGTCCCGATCAAAATGCCTTCAGCCGGCACCATGGCTTCAGCACCGTCAACAGGGGCCGACATTTGCCTGGTGAATTTACAATTGGGGTAATTGGTGCAGCCAATGAAGGAACCAAATTTGCTGAGCTTCAGCGAAAGTTTTCCATCGGCACATGAAGGACAAGCCCGCGCATCGCCACCATCAGCCCGTGCCGGAAATATATGCGGCGCCAACAACTCATTTAGTGCATCTATCACTTGCGTAACCCGCAAATCCTTCACATCACCTATCGCAACCGTGAAGTTTTTCCAGAAATCCCGCAAAACATCCTTCCAGGGAATCTCACCGTTTGAAATCCGGTCCAGCTGCTCTTCCAAATCTGCCGTGAAATCATATTCCACATAACGGCCAAAGAAACTTTCGAGAAACGCCGTCACAACCCGGCCCTTGTCTTCCGGGATCAGACGTTTCTTGTCCATCCGGGTATAACCGCGGTCTTTCAGCGTGGTCATGATGCTGACGTAAGTTGAAGGGCGACCGATGCCCAGTTCTTCCAGTTTCTTGGTCAGCGAGGCTTCGGAATAGCGCGGCGGTGGTTCAGTGAAATGCTGGTTCGGCTTGATTTCAGTGACACCAATCGAATCGCCCCGCGCCATGGCCGGAAGGCGGCGTGCATCTTCGTCCTCACCATCATCGAGGTCTTCATTGTAAACTTTGAGGAAGCCGTCAAATTTGACCACCGAGCCATTGGCCCGAAATGAATAATTCTTGCCGTCGATACCATTGGCTTCAATATCAGCCGTGGTGCGTTCCATCTCTGCGCTTTCCATTTGGCTGGCGATGGTGCGCTTCCAGATCAGATCATAAAGCGCCAACTGGTCAGCATCGAGTTCCTTGCGCACCTGGTCGGGCCTGCGCGAAAGTTCCGTGGGTCTAATGGCTTCATGGGCTTCTTGGGCGTTTTTGGCCTTGCTGATATAGCGGCGTGGTGCCGATGGCAAATAGGGTTCGCCAAAAGTTTTCAGAATAACATTGCGGGCCGCTGCCACGGCTTCGGGTGCCATGTCGGCACCATCGGTTCGCATATACGTAATGAGACCAACAGTTTCGCCGTCCACATCCACACCCTCATAAAGCCGTTGGGCAATTTGCATGGTGCGCGCCGCGGAGAATCCAAGCTTGCGTGAAGCTTCCTGTTGCAGGGTCGAGGTACGGAACGGGGGGAAAGGATGGCGTTTGGCAGGCTTGCTTTCGAGACTTGCAACCTTGTAGCTGCAGTTTTTCAAGGCTGCGTATATGGCATGGGCCGATGCCGCATCACCCAAAGTCAGCTTTTCAAGCCGCTTGCCGTCGACTTGCGTGAGGCTGGCTTCAAACGCGGCCCCCTTTGGCGTTAAAAATTTGCCATCAATCGACCAGTATTCCTGGCTGCGAAAAGCCTCAATTTCCAGCTCACGATCACACACCAGCCGCAACGCCACTGATTGCACCCGGCCTGCTGAACGGGCACCGGGCAATTTACGCCACAACACAGGAGACAAGGTAAAGCCCACAAGATAATCCAAAGCCCGTCGCGCCATATAGGCATCGACCAAAGCTCCATCAACATCGCGGGGATTGGCCATGGCCTCGAGAATCGACTGCTTGGTGATGGCATTGAAGGCCACACGCTGGACCTTCTTCCCCTTCAGCAAACCCTTCTTGCCCAAGACATCCATCAGATGCCAGGAAATAGCCTCACCTTCCCGATCAGGGTCAGTTGCCAGAACAAGACGATCTGCACCCTTGAGTGCAGCAGCGATATCATTCACCCGTTTGGCGGCCTTGCCATCAATTTCCCATTCCATGGAAAAGTCGTCGTCGGGCTTTACCGAGCCATCTTTGGCTGGCAGATCGCGCACATGACCATAAGAGGCCAGCACGGTGAAGTCCTTGCCCAAATACTTATTGATGGTCTTGGCTTTGGCGGCCGATTCTACGACAACAACAGTCATTCCTGCATCCTGAAAAAACCTCAGACATTTGGTCGAAGGCGATAATTTCGTGCCAGTAAGTGTGGATTATGGCCCCGAAGGGTCCTGACCAGAGGCGCTCGCTCTTAGTCGCATAAGCCATGGAAGGCAAGCGATGAGGGAAACAGCCAGGGCAGCGAGTTCAAGTTAACAAATTTGCGTTTCGATGAGCTGTTGCACCTATGGCTTTATGAATGACCTCATTTCTCCCTCCCCTTTGTGGGGAGGGCCGGGGTGGGGGTCGCCCCGGCAGATGGAGTAAAGAAATAATTTCTATTTAAAAACAAAGGCCTGAGCGACCCCCACCCTAACCCTCCCCACAAGGGGGAGGGGATTTTTGAGCTAGTTCGGTGCGGACGGAGAAGGTCATTTGGACGAGTCGTAGATATTGCCCCCCGGAAATTGAATTTCAACGCGGATAGACTCGAAAAACATGCGGCGTTAACCTGGACTCGTTGCCCTGGGGAAACAGGTCAAAAAATGGTCTGCGAAAACCTCCGCAAAATATTCACGTCGCTTCTACGCAATGCAACTCTGGATATCTACCGTCAACGGCAAACTCGTATATCGTGCAATTTGACGGTGAGTCATGCAAGCACCGCAAAGGGGGTAACACTGATGCCGAAACATACTTTAAAATACAATTTTAACGATAGTAAAAGTGGTGGATCGTCTCCTGACGAGCAGAACTTCAAGGTTGAATCTGCCCAATATATCGCCGACATGATCCTTGAATTGCGCAATCTCGCCAAAGCTTCGGAATTCACAACCTTGCAGGGTCTGCTGGAAATTTCTTACTATGAGGCATTTACAGCGGCCAATCGTATCCGCATTCCCAATGATGAAGACGCATTTTTGCATGAACTGGGTAGCGACGCCCGAAAGGCAGCAGCGGTTGCTTAGGGCGGCTAGCAGTCAATTGGAACCAACATTGCGCCCACAGCCCCAGGCCCGCGTTCGTTTGTTCAGTCAGTTTCGTCATGTCCAGGGGTGAAGAAAGCAACACGCCCTCAACGCTCTGCATTCTTCACCCGCTCTCGCACAAAAATATAAAGACCCGCTGCAATGATCAAGGCAGCGCCGATCCACACATTGGCAGTCGGCAATTCATCCCAGATGATATAGCCAAACATTGTTGCCCAGATCAGCGAACTATAGGAAAATGGCGCGACCACCGATGCCGGTGCCCGTCGCATGGCTTCAATCAAAAAGTAATGACCCAATGCACCGGCAAAACCGCTGCCAACCAACAAAACCCAGCCCGATGCATCCGGCCATTGCCAATGCCATGGCAAAATCAGGCTACTGAACACAGCTCCTGCGGCGGCCGTGAAAAGCAGCGAAGTCAGCGGATTGTCAGCCCGGACTTTGCGCGTGATGATTTGATAGGCGCCGTTGCAAAAGGCAGCCGCCAGCAGAAAAAGCGCACCAACATTGAACCCACTGCCCGTCATTTCCCAAGGCTTCACAACGATCACGGCACCACAAAATCCAACCAGGATGCCAATCCATCGGCGCACCCCTACCAGTTCATTCAAAACCACAATCGACAACAAGGTAACGACGATGGGCGACAAGAACATGATGGTTGTGGCCGTCGCCAGGGGTTCGCGCATTATTCCCAGATTGAACAGCACCGTAGTTGCCATCAGGGCAATGGAACGAATTGCCTGCATACCCGGCACTTTGCTGGTGAAAAGTCTGGGCAAGTCTTTCAGGCACAGAAGGACTGAAAAAACCGTTGCAAAGAAAAACCGAGCCCAGGTGACTTGTACCAGCGGGTAGGTTTCAAGCGCGTATTTGACAATCGCATCGAGCGAAACGAAGCAAAACAGCGTGGCCAGCATGAAAGCAATGGCCAGACTACGGTTTTCCGGCGGCGCGTGTCCTGACGTCACAACAGATTTCCGGATTCCGCACTATGATGCAATGGCATTGGGCTCATCCTCAAGATGGGCCTTGATGATTTCGTCAAAATTTTTCTCTGCCGCAAAGCCAAGGGCTTCCGCCCGCTTCGCCCTGAAATTCCGCGGCCAGCCCGAGACAATGCGCCGGATTGTTTCGTCAGGCTTGCGTTCGATCAGTCTCATGGCTTTCTCACCGCCAAAACGCCGCAAGCTCGCCAATTGTTCGCGGACCGTACACGAAAGTCCAGGCAGCGTCAGGGCGCGGCGTGTTCCCAATACTTCGCCACCCATGGCTGCTGCCTCGATCAAAAACTTGACTGCCGCCCGTGGCGACGCATGCCAATGGCGGACATCATCTTCAACGGGCAGGATGGCGGCTTTCCCGGCCAGCGGCTCGCGGATGATATTGGAAAAGAATCCGGACGCTGCCTTGTTGGGTGCGCCGGGGCGCACGCACACCGTTGGCATGCGCAACGCCATCCCGTCCATGAAACCACGCCGCGAATAGTCGGACAGCAACAACTCGCAAATGGCCTTTTGCGTGCCATAACTGGTAAGCGGTGCCGTCAGGAATTCATCTTCGATGAGATCGGGGAAAGGGGAACCAAACACCGCAATCGACGATGTGAAAATCACACAAGGTTTGTAGCCTTCGCCTGCAAGTCGAATGGCGTCGAACAGGTGGCGGGTTCCATCCAGATTTATGGCGTAGCCTTTGTTGAAATCGGCTTCAGCTTCTCCGGAAACAATGGCCGCCAAATGGAAAATCAGGTCGGGCCGCTTGGCCACGAGTTTTTCAGCCGTCCCCAAAACCGAAAGATCACCCAGCATTGTTTCGATCGGAAATCCGCTGGCCGGCGGGGCAGGGCTGAGCACAACGTCGAGGCGCGTGATTTTCGCAATCTCACGGTTGCCAATCCGGCCAGCCAACGCCAGTTTGTCGATGAGCTTGCGGCCCAACATGCCAGCAGCCCCGATAACCAGAATTTTCAATGATGAGTTCAAATGCATTCTCCCAAGCCAATATCTTAGCTTACTTGCAAAAATCTATTTTTTCCAATGCCAGCCACCTCTCGAAACTTTGCAGGAACTGCCCCTTGCTTGGCCGCAAGCCATTGAAAAGAAAGAATCACTTGTCGTCAGGAAATTTTTCAACACGCTACTATGGAAAACATTACATAACAAATTCAATAAGTTGCATGTGACGATAGGAGTTTGTCCTAGGTTGTGTTAAGGATTGTCGTTATGATGAAGGGCTTGGGGAAGCAAATGTTGACCATTAAAGGCGTGATAAAATGCCTCGATAAATTGCAATGCAGCCATGAGGAATCTGGGGCCTGATGTCTGAAACTGATCACCCCGCCACAGCGCTGGTCTCCGTCATCGAGCGCCTGCAGGTTTTGCTACGCAGCCGAACACGTTTTACGATCAGCCGCGTGATGCCTTTGCCTTGCAGCCAAATTTCATAATGTTGTCTCTGGGTGTCGCCGAAACCTGTGCGGCCCAGGCGCATGAGGCCTTGACTGCGATCATGCAACACTGTGATCTCACGCTTTTGCCAGCGATCGTCGAACCGCCACCTGAGTTGTCGAGCGAAAAACTTGACAGAGATACTGAGCAATCACAGCTTGTTGTTTCAGAAATTCCGTTTGATGATACCTTCGAAAACAACATTGATGATGCCGATCCGGATGCAGACGAAACTGAAACCACGCTTGTTTTTGAGCCGCGCAAGGCAGCGCCCCGCGCCGCCGAAGTGTTGAAGTCTGTCCCGAGTGAGCAATTTGCCAAGACCTATCTTGAACTGTTGCAAAAACTCACGGCAGCTGAAATTTTCGCCACAGAACAACAGGCCTTGAGCCCCAATCAAGCCCATCAACAACCCCTGCTGCCGCTGTTGCGCAGCTTGCGGCAAGACATTCAAAAACTGCATAACGTCGCTTGATCTTGTTTGTCATCATGTGAGAAGGTTGATTGACAGGCCTCATGTCTGTCGGCACAATTTCACACGATGTCATCTTTCTCTGATCCCGCAGCCCTGTCGCCAGAACAGGATGAAGCGATATTACATGAAGCAGGATTTTCCGACATCAGCCTGTTCTGCGCCGCATTCACATTTCGCGGCTGGGTGGCTTACAATATCTGAACCAAGCAGCCCTGGCGGAGAGGGAGGGATTCGAACCCCCGGAGAGCTTGCACCCCCAACGGTTTTCAAGACCGTCGCAATCGACCACTCTGCCACCTCTCCACAGGAAGCCTGCGGATGCCAGCGCCTATGCAACAGTCGATGAATTTGGTCAATAGAACTTTTGTGAGCCTTTCCCCACTCTAGCTTCCATAACTTCCATCTATCCCATCCAGGATCAGCTTCATCTCGGCAAAATGGGCGTGAAACTGGTCGCGGTCGGCAGCCCATTCCCTAGCGGTTTTTTCTGCCACCTCGGGCGTCATGAGGTGGAGTTTTTGCCCTGATTGATAAGCCAACATGAGATTGCGGCAGGCGCGCTCCAGATAATAGGACAGGTCAAAAGCTTCTGCCACCGTTTCAGCGCAAATCAATATGCCATGGTTGCCCAGCATCATGATGTTGCGATTGCCCATCAGGCCAGCCAGCCGGTCACCTTCCGCATCCGTATTGGCCATGCCGCCATAGTCCATGTCAAACGCCAGCCGGTTGTAAAACCGGGCCGTGTTCTGGTCGATTGGCTTGATGTCGGGATCCGCCAGTGACGCAAGGGCCGTGGCATAAGGCGGGTGCAAATGGATGATGCAGCGGGCCTGGGGCAGCTTGGCATGCAATCTGCCATGCAACGACCAAGCCGTCAGATCGGGCGCATCAGGACGATCCATGGTCGTTTTGTCATTGGCATCAAGTAAAAGCAGTTCTGAAGCTGTTATTCTTGAAAAATGTTTCCAGCGCGGGTTCATCAGAAATTGTTTGCCGTCACCAGAAACGGCAAGGCTGAAATGATTGGCCACAGCTTCATGCCAATCAAAATGCGCGGCCAGCCTGAAAGCCGCCGCAAGATCGACACGCATTTGCCATTCGGCCTTGCGAATGGCCTGAACTGGCACATCGTGGGTTTTCAAGTTGGCAACAGATTGCATGATGAGCACTCCCTATTTGAGTATTGGAAATGCTATAGTTAAAACAGCAAGAATTCAACTAAGATAGGCATTTGGCGATTATGGTAGAGTGATAAAATGGCAAACATGATTTCGCAATATTTCAGGGGCGTAGCCGCGGTCATGATCGTGGCAACCTCATTGGCATTGGCCACTTCTGCGTCTGCCCAAGCCGACGTTGTGGGCAAGTGGCGTTTGAGCAATGGAAAAATCACGGTCCGTGTCGACTATTGCGGCGGAAAAAGCATATGTGCAACCATTGTTGGCATGGCCAAGCCGCTGAACAAGGAAGGCAAGCCGAAAACTGACAAGGACAATCCCGATCCCGCGCTGCGAAGTCGTCCCGTCATCGGCCTGCAGGTGGTCAACGGTATGCAACCGGATGGCGACAACCGCTGGAAAGGCAAAATTTACAACGCCGACGATGGCAGCACCTATAGTGCAACTGCTTCCATGGTGGGCAATCAATTGACCATCAAGGCCTGTGCGCTGGGTGGCTTGGCCTGCAAAAAACGCCAATTCGCCCGCGTTGATTGAGTTTTCCGAAATGCGCGGAATAACGAGTGGGTTTTGGACTGGGTCTTGCTGCGAACGGGTCAGCGACTTGCTCTTGACCGGGCGAGTTGCGTTGAGTTCTTGGTCCGAGGGGGAAACGGGTCAACGGTGATGAAGTCTGGCTATTCAAATCACACCTGGTTCTTGATGCAGTGCTTTGCATACGCTGCGGTGTTGACGATTTGCAACACTTCAACACAAGCCCAAAGTGCCAGTCCCTTGCCGACTGCGACCACAGCGTTCGAAGGCCTGTCCTTTATCAAAAAACTGAAACTGGCGCGCGCTGGCGATGATCTGGCCCAGCTTTCTGTCGCCCTGGACTACGAAGGCGGATTGAATTCCGCCCGCCGGGATGTGGTTCAGGCCGCCCGTTGGTATCGAGAAGCGGCCTTGCTCGGCAATGTTGAAGCGCAGTTCCGTTTGGCCAAACTGGTCAGTGGCGGTACGCCTGACTTGCCGCAAGATCAGGACGCAGCACTCAAACTGTTTCAATCAGCTGCAGAGCGTGGCCATATCGCTTCGCAAAACGAGATGGGACTGCGCTTGCAAAAAGGCGAGGGCGTGGCGGTTGATTTGACGGCCGCAATCAAATGGTATGAAAAAGCCGCAAGCCAAAATTATGCGCCAGCCCAGGTCAATCTGGGTTTGCTTTATGTCAAAGGGCAGGGGACGGCGCAGAACATGGCCGAGGCCTTCAAACTGTTTGAACGGGCCGCAACGACCGGCGATGGTTGGGCCTTGAACAACCTGGGCAGCATGTATGAAATGGGCTGGGGCACCAGCCGCAATCTGGAAAAAGCAAAAAGCCTCTATCAAGAAGCCATGAGCCGGGGTAACAAGATGGCTGAAGTGAATTTGCGTCGCCTCGTCGACGCAGCAGCAGCCACAACGTCCACAACTGATTGAATTCCGGACAGAATTCTGAGGCTTTTGCAACCGACGGTGATGTGTTAGATATTTTTCTGAACCGGGCCAAACAAGAACAAACAAGAGGCTAACGAAATGGCACAAGAAAAACCCCAAAATCTGCAGGACACTTTTCTCAACCATGTGCGCAAGTCGAAAGTGCCGGTTACGGTTTTTTTGGTCAACGGTGTAAAACTGCAAGGCATCGTCACCTGGTTCGACAATTTTTGTTTGCTGTTGCGCCGTGATGGTGTTTCACAGCTGGTTTACAAGCACGCAATTTCAACCATTATGCCGGGCGCACCGATCAGCCTGTTTGACGACGAGGGACACAACACTTGACCGATAAAAACAGCGCCAAACCCCATGGTGTTGGCGGTGGAATCGATTTTCAGATCGAAGGCCCGACGCTAACCCGTGCACTTGTGCTTCATGTGGAGCCAAAGAGTAGGGGCCAACTCAAATCAACTGACAGGGATGCAGCAAGCAAACTCGATGAGGCCATTGGTCTGGCCGAGGCCATTGACCTGGAAATTGCAGCCACCCTGATTGCACCTCTGCAAAAGCCCAATCCCGCAACTTATATCGGCACCGGCAAGGTTGCCGAGATTGCCAAAATTGTTGAGGATGAAGAAGCTGAACTGGTTGTCGTAAACGCCCAGCTTTCACCTGTGCAGCAGCGCAATCTCGAGACAGAATGGAATTGCAAGGTGTTGGACCGCACCGGGCTCATACTTGAAATTTTCGGCCGTCGTGCCACCACCAAGGAAGGCGTGTTGCAAGTCGAGCTGGCCCATCTCAACTATCAAAAATCCCGTTTGGTTCGCTCATGGACCCATTTGGAGCGTCAACGTGGCGGCTTCGGCTTTCTTGGCGGCCCCGGCGAAAGCCAACTTGAAACCGACAAGCGGCTCATTCAGGAGCGCATCACAAAAATTGAGCGCGATCTGGAAAGCGTCGTCAAAACCCGTGACCTGCACCGCAAGGGCAGGGACCGCGTCCCCTATCCGATCGTGGCACTTGTCGGCTACACCAACGCTGGAAAATCAACACTCTTCAATAAGCTGACCGATGCCAATGTGCTGGCCAAGGATTTGCTTTTTGCCACACTTGATCCCACCATGCGCAACATCACGCTGCCCAGCAGCCGCAAAATCATCATGTCCGACACTGTTGGATTTATCTCCGAACTGCCAACGCGATTGATCGCGTCTTTTCGCGCAACGTTGGAAGAAGTTTTGGCCGCCGATATAATATTGCATGTCCGCGATATCAGCCATCCGGAAACCGATGCCCAGGCTTACGATGTCAATCTGGTGCTTGCAGAGTTGGGCATCGACGAACAACGCCGCAGCCAGATCATTGAGGTGTGGAACAAGTCGGACTTGTTGGACAGCCAAGATCAAGCCAACCGCAAAGCCACGTCAGACCGAATTGACAATGTGGTGCTGGTCTCGTCCCTCACAGGCGACGGACTTTCGCAGCTTCTCGAAAAGATCGAACAACGGCTCAGTCAATCCAGCACGCTTTATGAAATTTTCCTGGATCCATCCGACGGTCAGGGCATAGCCTGGTTGCACCAGCGCGGCGAAGTGCTGGAACGCATGGTTTTTGAAGATGGAAGAACACGATTGACAGTTCGCTTGGATGAAGGAACCGCAGGGCAGGCGGCTGCCAAATTTGGCAAAGCCATTTCCACGAGGAAGTAAAATTAAAAACCACCCTTCTTCTCCCTCCCCCTTGTGGGGAGGGCCGGGGTGGGGGTCGCTCCAACGCTTGGGTTGGGGATAGAATTCATTGCTAAATCAAAGGCCTGAGCAACCTCCACCCTAACCCTCCCCACAAGGGCGAGGGGACTTCCGAGCAGTGTATGGCGAAATACAACGAGTCATTTCAAATGACAGTTGGTATCACATACTTAGAATCTGTTCTCCTAAATCAACCGTCGTCCCAGCGACGACCGGGGTGACGGATAAACTGTGTATAGATTTCAAACGATCCGAAACCACTCTAATCAGCCCCGCGTTCCATCGCTTTTGCCTGGTCCCATAGTGCATCCATCTCCGTGAGATTTGAAGCTTCTGGCGTTTTGCCCAAATCGGCCAGCCCTTTTTCGATGAAGCCAAAACGCCGCTCAAACTTGGCGTTGGTGCCCCGCAAGGCGGCCTCGGGATCAATGCCAAGATGTCGTGCCACATTGGCAATGGCAAACAACAGATCACCAAATTCCGCAGCTTTTTCCTCCACAGGTGCCGCACGGAATTCTGCGATCTCCTCGGCAATCTTGTCGTAAACATTGTCAATCGATGGCCAGTCAAACCCGACTTTGGCCGCCTTGGACTGGAGTTTGATGGCACGGGTAAGGCCGGGGAGGGCGAGAGGAATGCCTTCAAGTGTCCCCTTGTGCGTCTCGCCGTTTTTTGCCCGCTCCTTGGCCTTGTTGTCTTCCCAAAAACCCTTGGCCACACCAGCCTCGCGGGCTTTGTCGTCGCCGAAGACATGCGGATGGCGGCGGATCATTTTGGTGACCACGCCCTCCACCACATCAGCGAAGCTGAAAGCCCCTTCTTCTGCCGCCATCTGGGCGTGATAAATCGGCTGCAACAACAGATCACCCAATTCCTCGCACAAGTGCGCGCGGTCACCATGTTGAATCGCATCCGCAACCTCATAGGCCTCTTCGATGCTGTAGGGCGCGATGGTCTCAAACGACTGCTCCATATCCCACGGGCAACCCGTAACAGGCGCGCGTAGCGCCGCCATGATGGCAAGGAGCGTGTCGATGGAACGAGGGTCCATGGTGGTGGGGTCTGCTGGTTTGCCTGCAATCGTGTTGGTTTTTGGCCGCATGAACACTCTCCGTTGAAAAGATCATTGGGTACATCAGTTGGGCAAGTCAACTCAGCCCATAAAATACCCTCACAATTGGCATTCACTTGTTATAGTGAGATGATCAGCGAATGACGGAGAACGTTCATGACAATATCGGGTGGATGCCATTGTGGTGCGGTGCGTTATGAGGCGAATGGTGAAGCTTTGACCCATGCACTTTGCCATTGCACGGATTGCAGGAAAAGTGCCGGTGCACCCATGGTGGCCTGGACCATGTATCCCGCCGAAGCCGTGAAATTAACCAAAGGCGAGCCCACGATTTATCATTCCTCGGAAAATGGCAGACGGCACTTCTGCGCCGATTGCGGCACAGGCGTTTTCTATACCAATGCCGTGGTGTTGCCGGGCATCATCGATATCCAGAGTGCGACTTATGACAACCCGGACGCTGTGGCACCGCAAGCACACATCCAGGTAGCCGAGCGTATTGAATGGATGGAACAGGCACACCAGTTGCCGACATTTGAACGCTACCCGCCGCAGAAATCTTCAGGGCACGAGTGAACGCTTCCGTCGCTCCGCCATCACCACATGCACTGCAATCCCTCCACCATAGCACGCAATCGCAAACAGGATCAGCCCGTTGAATCCCATGGTGTTTAGCAACGATAGCAGCATTGGTGTTCCACTCAAATTCCCTAGGTTACCCATTTGTGCCATGGCGCCATTGGCATAGGCGCGGGTGTCGGCGTTTGGGTTGAGTTCAGGTACGGCGGAAAAGCTCGCTCCTTGCACAAGACCGAGACATGCAAAAAGGGCAATGCATGTGGCAAATGAACCAGGAGCCAACCAGAGCAGGGCGCTGCACAAGGCCGATGCAGCAAAACCAATGATAATCACTTGTACGGATGAGAAATAGCGCAGCAGAAACACGCCAAAGGTCAGCGACGATGCAATGGAGGCGATCGGCATTGCACCAATGACAATGGCCCGTTGTTCCTCTGCCACAAAGGCTGGCAAGAGTGTGAGCAAAGACACAAAGCTCAGCGTATAAAACAACCAGCCCAAGGCGGGGGCCGAAATGAAAGCAGAACCATAGGTCTGGAAGTGCCGCTTGATGATGTCGTTCAAGGTAAAAGCGACGCTGTTGGGGTCTGGAGACTTGTCATGCGGCAACACCACAAACAGCACGGCAGCGATCATCAACATGGACAAGGCGTGGACAAGGAACAGGCTGGCGGGTCCATAGGCCTTGACCAGCGGCAAGCCAAACCAGGCCACCAGTGCAAACGCCACGCCGAAGAATGTGCCCCAAAGCGTCAGCGCGGCGGCGCGGTGGCGATCAGAACTGACTTTCGCAATTAAAGTGGGAGCAGCCACCACAATGACCAAATGAGACGCACCTTCGATTAGGCGGCTTGCCAACATGAGTTGGAATGACGACGGCAGCAAAGCCTGAAAAGCCGATATGGCTGAACCCAGCAACAGTGAAACCAGCATCAGTCGACGATATCCAAAACGTGACACCAGCATCCCAGCCACAAGCCCCAGAATCATGCCAAGGAATGACAGCAGCGAAACCAGAAACCCGGCTGCGGCGCCGGCATTCGGATATAGTTTCAAAAGTTCAGGAAAGATGACGCCGACCTTGGCAAACTGTGCGGCCGCACAAAGGCCCGCAAACCAGAGAGCAGCGATCAGCGCAAAAGATGTTTCAGTGCGGCTTTGCAAGATCGTCAAACCGTAGGCCAAAGCTGTGGCGTTGGCCAGCAAGAATGGGGAGCACCAAAGTGCCGGTCACCAGATTTTCAAAATATTAATCGTTCGCATAATATATATTATGGAATATAAATCGATACCCAGCGAAAGCCGCCTAAACCAGATTATTTCCCCCCATCAACTGGTTAGCCGAAGTTCCACACCTGTTTTCTCAGCCACCCATTCAGCGCGGCAAATTTTGTTTGGGCCATGTTTGCGGCTTGCAGCTTTGCACCTTGTTGTATTCAGCATCCCAAACATTGTTCATGCAATCAAACCAGTATGGCGTTTTGGCTGTCCATGGGCTGGTCGGAAATTTGGCCTTCAACAACTCCTGGGCGGCCTTTGAATAAACCCCGTGGCCGCCATGCCAATTGCAGCCATAGCGCGTGGTGACTACCGCCAGACCCAAGGCCTCATCTGCACCATCACCGCTGACGCTGCGCTTGGCCCATTTGATTGCGGCCTGGCTCAACTGTTTTGGCGCTGATGGAATGGATGCCAAGGCTTTCACCTCAGCCCAATCAATCGCCTTCACCATGGGATGTTTTTTCAGCACCAACTCACGCGCTGCATCAGCTTTGGCAATGGCATCGGCTTCCAACACAAGGACCAGCTTTTTGGCGTAATAATCCTTGGCACCTGCGAGACCAGCGGCCTCATCATATTCCTGCCGCAGGCCTTGCAGTTGCCGGTCAGTTTCCAACGGACACCACCAATTCTTGTCATTGTGGTCGTAGGAATCGATGGCCGCAAAATCATCGCGCTTGGTTTCTATCGGCTCAGACCATTCCGGCGAGTTCAACAAAATCCCGAAACGCGGGTTGCGCAATATGGTTAACAGCAAGACGCGGTCCTCGCTTAGCTTCGGATGCGTTGTCTTCACGGCTGCCATTGCAGTTGCCAGTGCAGGATTTCGCAATAACATGTCTTTGGTCGTGGCATCACTGTTGGCTATGCCGCGCGCAAAGTTACGGGTCCATGCAGCACGCGCCAGCAAGGCCTGTTGATCAACATTAAAAATCGATTGCGTTGATAGTTCTCGCAGGTTCTTGGCCGTCAGCAAGTTTAATACACTTGCATCAAGCTTCGTGGTGGAGATCGACTGGGACTTTAACCAATACGTTTCGTCTTCTGCCGCAAATGCCAGGAACGGCGCAAAGCTGGCGCGGATGTAATCCTGGTCTGGCGATTGAAATGCAGCCAGGAAGCTGTCGGACAGCAAAGCATCCCGAAAGCGACGCCCCTCCTCCACATTGCCTGTCACCATAAATCCGTGCATCAAATCCGTCAATATGACATCGCGCAGGCTGATCGTGTTTTGCAAGGGCAAGGCTTTGATGTTGGCATAGATCTCGTCAAATTTTCCAGCCGCAAATGACAAGCGCGAAGCCTCACGCGCATAGGTCGCCAAGGCCGCAGTTTCGGGTGCCACGCCACAACTGGCAGACGTCTTGTCACCCGCATCCTTGGCAAGGTCCCAAAGTTTGGCCCGCGCCGCATCATCAGGCTTGGCCGCCAATGCCTCAAGAACACTGCGCGGCAGGTCTGTAATTTGGTTGCCAGCCTGCTGCAAGGCCAAGGAGCGGGCAATGTAGGACTCGGCCCACGCCTGCCATTTACCGCCGCGCATGGCCCAAGGGGCCAATGTGCTGGGTTCGTTGACTGATTGGCCCGCCATCATCCACAGCGCCATGGGTTGCTTGCGGGCAATCTCTGCTAAGGCCTTGGACAGTGTGGCATCGGCGGGCAAAGTGTTGGTCACCCACCAGTCATCTTGTTTCGCGGTCACGCCAGCATAGCCGATGTCATAAAGCGCCTGACCATACGCCCGCTGCGAATCCGCCGTTGCGGTGATGTCCTTGTCGGGCAGGTTCAAGGTTTTGATCGTGTCGTTGAGAAGTTCTGACCAACCCTCTGGCGTATCCTCAAGATTGGCAATGTATCCCAGCAGAGCCCTTGTAATGTCATGAACCGAAGCAAGCGATGCATCGGCCAAAATCACCTTGGCTTCTTTGCGGGCACCTGCAACATCCTTGCCATTGGCCAGCAGATTGGCGACGTTGTAGCGGGCTGAGGCTTTGTGGGGCGATGGCGACGCACCAATGGCCCTGAACCTTTCAACGGCTCGCGGCTTGTTAGTGTAAAAATCGATGCTGGCTTCTTGATAGGCCCGGTCAACGATTTGCAATGCAACAGCATCACCTGTTGTTTCAAGCGGCGGCGGCAGGACAATAGCCACCGCGTTGCTGGTGCTGCAAGCCTGGATGACTGCCGCCTGGGCCTTGAACCATTGCTTGATGTAAGGATGGGAGTCCCCAAGTTTCGAAACACGGGCAACCAAAATCCTTGAAGGGTAAGTGACGCGGCAGTCATACCCCATGTTGGTAAACGCCGACATCTCAGGCACATATTTCTGGGTCAGTTTCTCCCAGTCTTGTCGGTCATTGTAACCGTCATAGGACAAGTTGTTGGGATCGATATTTGGGTTGTTCAAGCCATTCAACTTGCGCCACGCCAAGGCACCAAATGGTTCACGTGCATAGACATCAAGTTCAGCCACCAGCTTTTCAGGTGTGCATACGGCCTGGGCATTGGCCGAAATAGAACCAAGCAACAGCGCTAAAACGGAAACACGAAGGCCATGCCACATCTTATTACTCCGGAGATTGATCAGTAAGGGATAACCATGCCATCAAAGGCAGGCACAATAGTGGGCGGAAGTTCCGCCAGAAGTGTGGCGTAATCCATATCCACATGCATGTTTGTCAAAATGGCCCGCTTCGGTTTCAGCCGCGAAATCCACGCCAGGGTTTCCGGCAAACTGAAATGGCTGGGATGCGGCTTTGGTCGCAAGGCATCGACAATCCAGATATCGAGAGTTTCCAAATACTGCAGGCTGTCAACAGGTACATCATTGATGTCTGGCGTATAAGCCAGGTTGCCCATGCGAAAGCCAAGCGCCTTGATGTTGCCGTGCTGCACTTCAAAGGGCAGGGCTTCGATGGTGCCCCCCTTCCCTGCTGTGCCAATGGCAACGCCGCTCTTTATGCCACGCATCTCAAGGATCGGCGGATAATCACTACCGGGAAGCGACGTCACACAATAGGCAAAACGCGTGCTCAACATGGAGGCTGTCGTCGTATCGGCCCAGACGGGAATGCGATGCTTTTGCCTGAGAAAGAAAGCCCGCAATTCATCAATGCCATGGGTATGGTCGGCGTGTTCATGGCTGTACCATACGCCATCAAGATGATTGACTTCAGCCGAAAGCATTTGATCGCGCATGTCGGGCGATGTGTCGATGACAACTGTTGTGGAACCTTCGCCCGTCTGTTGTTCGAGCAAGACAGAACACCGCCGCCGCCGGTTCTTGCTGTTGCCGGGATCACATAGGCCCCAGTCATTGCCGATTCTTGGAACGCCCCCGGATGAGCCGCAACCCAATATGGTCAGTTGTCGATTCAACGAATTGCAAACCCGGCAGGCATTGGCACTTTGTTGAACAACCGGAAAAAATTGGCACTGGTAGCCGCCGCCATATGATTACGCGAAACGCCACGGGTTGCCGCCAGCATTTCAAGTGTATGGGCCACAAAGGCTGGTTCATTGCTTTTGCCGCGATGTGGCAAGGGTGCGAGATAAGGCGCATCAGTTTCGACGAGAATGCGATCTTCAGGCAAAGCCTTTGCCGTATCGCGCAAATTCTGGGCGGTCTTGTAGGTCAATATGCCGGAGAACGAAACATAAAGGCCCAATTCAACACCACGCTCCGCCAGCCATTGCTGCGATGTAAAACAGTGTAAAACTGCCTTGAAAGACCCCTTCGCCATTTCTTCTTCCAGCACCCGCGCCGTATCATCCTCTGCTTCGCGCGTATGAATGACGAGAGGCAAGCCGGTTTCACGCGCCGCCGCAACATGATTGCGAAACCCCTGCATTTGGGCATCTCTGGGGCTCTTGTCATAATGATAGTCCAGACCTGCCTCGCCAATACCGACGACCTTGGGATGCTGCGTCATGGCCACCAGATCATCAACGCTGACTTCCAATTCTTCATGGGCATGATGGGGATGGGTGCCGATGGTGCAAAACACATTGTCATGGGCCTCGGCAATCGCCAGCAATCGCGCATGGTTTTTAACCAGTGACGAAATCGACAACACCAAACCAACTCCAGCCTCTGCACAGCGCGCCAGCACCGCAGGCAACTGTTCCTGCAAGCCATCATAGTCAAGATGGCAATGGCTATCGACAATCAGGCTGGCCATCACATCTTTGCTTCTTCAGCGACGTAACGAGGGAAAATTGCCGCTGGCACCGGAAGCTCGGTCCCAGAAACCAACCGCTCCCCAATGTCGGAAAAGCTGCGCTTTTTCACATTCAGCAAGTCGAGCAGTTTTGCGGCCGATTGAGGCACATAGGGCTGGATCAGTATGCCGACCATGCGCAAAACTTCTGCTGTTACATAAAGCACGGTTTCCATGCGGGCCGGATCGGTCTTCTTGAGCGCCCACGGCTCTTGACCGGCAAAATAACGGTTCGCATCCGCTACAACCTTCCAAATGGCGTCCATGGATTTGCTGATGGCAAAATCGCCGTGTTGCCTGCGGCATTCCTCCAGCAAAGCCTCAGCCGACGCCAGCATCTCCTTGTCAGCAATTGATAATTCACCACATGTCGGCACCTTGCCAGCACAGCTCTTGTTGACCATGGAGAGCGAACGCTGGGCCAGATTGCCCAGGTCGTTGGCAAGGTCAGCATTCATCCGGGCGATGAGGATTTCATCGGTAAAACTGCCATCCTGGCCAAAAGGCACTTCGCGCATCATGAAATAACGCACCGCATCAAGGCCATATTTTTCAACCAGATCAACATGGCTGATGACATTCCCAGTGGATTTGGACATTTTTTCTCCGCGATTGAAGAAAAAACCGTGCACCACAATTTGTTTCGGCAATGCCAGTTTGGCCGACATCAGGAAGGCCGGCCAATAAATCGCATGGAAGCGTGTGATATCCTTGCCAATCACATGGGCGGCTGCGGGCCAGTATTTGGCGCGGGGTCCATTGGTGTCTGGGAAACCTGAAGCCGTGATATAATTGGTCAAGGCATCAACCCAGACATACATCACATGCTTGGCATTGCCCGGAACCGGGATGCCCCAATCGAAGGTGGTGCGGCTGATCGAAAAATCCCGCAGGCCACGATTGATGAACGCCAGAATTTCATTGCGATATTGATGGGGCACGACGAAATCTGGTTGGCCGACAAACATGTCAAGCAGTGGTTTTTCATAGGCCGAAAGCCGGAAGAAATAGCTTTCCTCTTCAACCCATTCCACCAGCGTGTCGGTCTTTGTCGAGAACCGCCGTCCTTCCCGCTCTTCAGTTTCGTCCTCATCATAATAGGCTTCATCGCGCACCGAATACCAGCCCGCGTATTTTGACAGGTAAATATCGCCATTGGCCTCCATCCGCCGCCATATCTCCGTGACAGAGGCTTTGTGGCGCTCTGACGTGGTGCGGACGATATCATCGGCCCTGGCGTCAAGCAGATCGCCCATGGCTTCAAACTGTAGCGCTGTGCGATCAGCCAGCGCCAGTGGCGTCAGGCCTTCCCGTGCCGCCGTCTGCTGCATCTTCTGGCCATGTTCATCCATGCCCGTCACAAACAACACGTCACGACCATCCAACCGGGCAAAGCGGGCCAAAACATCGGTGGCAATGCGTTCATAGGCATGGCCAATATGCGGCGCACCATTGGCATAGGGAATGGCTGTGGTAATCAGAAAGGGCGAGTCTTGTGTCATGATGGGCCTCAAATGCCCTGAAATCATGCCGCCTTCAAGGCATCTTCGACTTGAGCCAAAGCCTGAATGACGGCAGCCCGCCGATCCAGGTTATAGCCATCGGCGATTGCGCCATCGCGCGTCAGTTTGCTGTGAAGTTCTGCAAGGGCGTTGGCAAGGGTTGAAGTTGCAGCTGCCGTGGCTTGCTTCGCCAACCAATCCAGCAGCAAGGCCATGAAAATCTCAAAATCCTGGACTGCAGTTGCCCAGGTCGCAAACTTCTGGCCGATTGTAACTTGCGCTGCCACATCCCGGCGTTTGAGAGTCAAAAAAGCTGCAAAAGCTTTGGCACCGGCATTGTCCAGCAAATGCAAGGCATGGCCTGGTCTGCCGCCCGACAATTCAGCTGCAAGGTTGAGATTGGCAGCTTCCGGTTTGGGGTCCAAAGGCAGCGCTTGAACGACAGCCAAGGTGTCTTGCATGGAAAGTGTCTCAAATGGCAGACGCATGCACCGCGAACGCAGGGTGCGCAATAGTTTCCCCGGTGCATGACAAACCAATAATATCAATGATTTTGATGGTGGTTCCTCAACCAATTTGAGAAGCGCATTGGAGGCTTCCAGGGTCAGGTCATCGGCACAATCAACTAAGCCCACCCGCCATCCGCCGCTGGCCGATGTTCGGTTGAAAAATCCGATGAAATCGCGGGCTTCATCGACCGAAGTTTCAGCCCGGAGCTTTCGGGGTTTGGTGTCATTGAAGCCACGCTCAAGAATGCAAAGTTCCGGATGCGACCGCGAGGCAATCCAGCGCCGGGTTTGCGAAGGGTTGCCAGTTGTCAAAACAAGTTCGGCCAACTGATAGGCCAATGTGGCTTTGCCAATGCCCGATGGCCCCGTCATCAGCCAGGCATGATGGGGACGTCCTGAAGCAAATGCCTCCACAAATCGGCTGCGCGGTTCATGATGGCCGACAATTTGAGCGGCGAACCTGGGGTGCCAAGCCACCTCGCGCGGATCGACAAGATCCTCAGCCATGGAAAACACCCTGCAACGCCTTCAATATGTCGGACGCCACGCCTTCAATATCTTGGCTGGCATCAATGACCGTGCAACGCTTGGGCTGGGCTTTGGCGATCGCCAAGAATCCAGCCCGCAGTTTCTCATGGAACGCCAGCCCTTTGCGCTCATAGCGGTCTTCCAACCCTTCGCCCCTGGTCTTGGCACGGGCCAATCCCAAAGTAGGGTCAAGGTCGAGAATCAACGTCAAGTCTGGTCGACAGTCACCGATTACCGCCATTTCCAGGCTGTTGATCAAATCATCCGAACAGCCGCCGGCATAGCCTTGATAGGCACGGGTTGAATCAATGAAGCGATCTGAAATCACGACGTCGCCCCGCGTCAAGGCAGGCGCAATGACATCGCGCACATGAACATTCCGCGCTGCCGCATTGAGCATGGCTTCGGCTTCCGCTGGCCAGCGGCCAATGTCACCTGTCACCAACAAATTCCGTAAAGCTTCACCGGCAGGTGTTCCCCCCGGCTCACGGGTTTCTACAACCGATCTGCCGGCTGCACGAAAATATTCCGCAAGACGTCGAACCTGTGTTGATTTCCCAGTACCTTCGCCACCTTCAAATGTGATGAACAGGCCGGGCATTCAACCACCAAAAACCATGATCATGGCGCTGTCCAAAGCTTTGCCCCACATGGAATTTGTGGCAGGAACATCGCTGGCAGTGATCAATGGAAACTCTGACACGGCCTTGCCGCGCACCAGGATTTTGACAGTGCCCACCGCCTCTCCAGCCTTGACGGGCGCCAACAGCGGTCCCTTGTAACTCAATTTCACTTCAACGGATTTCTGTTCCGCACGTGTCAAAGCGATCTGGAATGCCTTGGCTGTGACCAGATCAACCCACTTGGCTTCCCCACCCCAAACCCGCGCTTCTGCCACAGTCTCATTGGCGTCAAACAGGTCGATTTGCTTGAATTGGCGGAAACCCCAATCCAGCAATTTCTCAGCCTCTTGCTTGCGGTTGTTGGCATTTTCGAGACCCGCGATCACCATGATCAACCGCCTGCCATCACGCATCACAGAGCCAACAAGTCCATAGCCGGATTCATTGGTGAAACCCGTCTTCATGCCATCGGCCCCGGCATAGTCTTTCAAAAGCGGGTTACGGTTCTGCTGTTCAATCTTGTTCCAAGTAAACTTTGGCTCACTGTAGAGCACATAGCGATCCGGATGTTGGTAGATGATGTATTGCGCCAGCTTGGACAAATCCCGCACACTCATGACATGGGCAGGATCAGGCAAACCCGTGGCATTCCTGAACACACTTTTATCAAGGCCAAGTTCTACAGCTTTCTTGCGCATGCGTTCAGTGAAAGCCAATTCAGATCCGGCAATGCCTTCGGCCAATGCAATGCAGGCGTCGTTGGCCGACTGGATGATGGCACCCCGCAACAAATCAATGATGCGAACTTTCGAATTGAGATCGGCATACATGGTGGAACTTTTCGAGGCCGAGCCACCCCTGCGCCAGGCATCTTCGCTGATCAGGAATTCCTGGTCTTCCTTGAGTTCCCCTGCTTTCAACAAATCGAATACGATCGCCTGGGTCATCAGCTTGCTCATGCTGGCAGGCTGGATGGCCGCGTCTGCCAATTTCTCGAACAACACGTCGCCAGAACGCGCATCAATCAGGATCGCATTGATGGCCTTGGTTTCAAACCCGGCGACCTCTTGGGCCTTTGCGGGCAACACAAGTAAAATGAACAATATTGCAAGTGAAAAAATGCGCATGATGGCCACCAGAATAGGGGGCGACACATCGGAATGCAAACTTACTGTTCAGAATTTGCCGAGACTTGTTCAATGCGGGTTTTCGAAAGTCTGGCATCTGGAAAACCTGCCTGGCGCACCGCATCCAGAGCATCCTGTGCCCCAATACTGCTCAGGAATGGTCCCATTTGGACCTTGTAAATGGCACTATCATCACCCGCATATTCATAGACTTGCACCGCGCCATAGTCAGAAAGTGCAGTGCGGACCGATTCAGCATTGTCGAGGTTTGCGAAACTGCCAACCTGGATCACATATGCAGAGCCCCGATCAATGACTGGATTGGATTTCTGCATCAACTTGGGCTTGGGTGCATAGGACGCCTGCTGCAAAGCCACAGTTTCATTGGTATCCACATCAGCAACCTGGACGCGGTCTTCGCCGCCATCTGCTGCGGCAATGAGATTGCCCATGGAACTGCCTTGCGTGTTGCGCTTGTTCATCATGGCCAAGTGGCCGCCCTGGTCATTGATTGGCGCCATGCCTATCCATTGCACGCGAACCTTGGCCTTGCCCTTGTTTTTGAAATCCAGCACTTCTGCTGTGCGTTTGGATAAATCAATCACGCGAGTATCAACGAAGGGACCACGATCATTGATCCGCACAACAATTGATTTGCCGTTGGCCAGATTGGTGACGCGGGCATAGCTGGGGAGAGGCAAAGTTGGATGCGCCGCAGTCAACATCGCCATGTCAAAATATTCACCATTGGAAGTCTTGCGGCGGTGAAAAGCCTCGCCATACCACGATGCCATGCCGGACTTGTCATAACCAGGTTGCGCCTTTGGCTTGAACCATTTGCCACCGATCTGATAGGGCTTGCCGATATGAACCTTGCCACCACCGCGCGGCACCCTGCCCTTGCCCTTGTAATAGGAACTTCCATAACCGGCAAACGGATCAAGCTTGCCGCCTTTCCTGACTTTCTTGCCAGCATAGGAAACCAGCGAACCGTCTTGCTTGTTTGACGAACAGCCAGCCAGTCCCAACGCGAGGACAATTGCGAAACAAGATAAAACACGACGCATACCAGACATCACAGACCCCAAAAACAACGTGACGTTTAAACCACACGCAGGGGTTATCGCCGGGGAGCGTAAAGTTAATGCTTAGAACTATGGTTAACCAATTCCAGCCACCTGCTATTCTTCTTCGCGGGCATGCAAACCAACGGATTTTATTTTGCGATGCAGAGCCGAGCGCTCCATGCCAATGAAAATCGCGGTCTTGGATATATTGCCGCCGAAACGTGACAATTGGGCTGATAAATAATCACGTTCAAAAGCTTCCCGCGCCTCGCGCAGCGGCAAGGCCAAAAGATGTTCGCCACCAAAACCCGATGCTTCGGCAGAACTTGTTGCATCCGTGGGCAGCATGGCAGCGGTGATTTCATCGGCCGTCTCCCCCGCTGCAAGGATCATCACCCGCTCAACATTGTTGCGCAATTCACGGACATTCCCGGGCCACTCGCGGGTTTGCAAAACCGCTATGGCATCATCTGCAAAATTCCGTGGAGCTTGACCGGCTGACTGGCTGTAGGATTTGGCGAAATGCTGGATCAGCAACGGTATGTCTTCGCGCCGTTCTGCGAGGCCTGGAACATTCAACGGCATCACGCCCAGGCGGTGGAACAAATCTTCCCGGAAAACTTGTGCCGCGATCAGATTGTGGAGATTGCGGGCTGTCGAGGAAATGATCCGCACATCAACCTTGATTTTTTTGGTGCCATTGACACGCTGGAATGTCTGGTCGACCAATACCCGCAATATCTTGGCTTGGGTTTCCATCGGCATGTCGGCCACTTCATCAATGTAAAGTGTTCCTGTATGCGCTTCTTCCAGGGCACCGATGCGTGGCGATTGATCCGGCCCATTTTCAACGCCGAACAGATTTTCCTCAACATGTTCTGGCGCCATGCTGGCTGCTGACAAGGTGATAAACGGACCCGTGGCCCGCGCCGACTGCATGTGAAGCGTTCGCGCCACCAGTTCCTTGCCAGAGCCCATGGGTCCACTGATCAACACACGGCTGTTGCTGGGTGCGATTTTTTTGACCAGTTGTTTCAACGTGCGGCTGGCCAGGGAAGTGCCAATCAGCTCATTGTCCAAACCTGACCGGCCCTTCAATTCCTCATTCTCGCGCTTCAACCGAAAAACTTCCAGCGCCCGCCCAACCACCAGCAACAGGCGATCAGCATTGAAGGGTTTTTCAATGTATTCATAAGCGCCGCGCTTGATGGCAGCCACCGCCGTTTCAATATTGCCATGGCCCGATATAATGATGACCGGCAATTCAGGGGCCCGTTGCTTGATTTCCAGCAGCAGGTCCAGGCCATCCATCCGCGAACCTTGCAACCAGATATCAAGGATGACCAGCGAGGGACGTCGCAATGACAATTCCGACAGCGCCGCGTCTGAGTTGTGGGCAAGCCGGGTTTCAAACCCCTCATCCATCAAGATTCCCGCAATCAATTCGCGGATATCGGCTTCATCATCAACAATCAGGATATCAGCAGACATTATGATGTCATTTCCTTTTTGGGCAAAGTTTGTGGTGGTGCGGAATTCAACACAGATGCAGCAAACCACAGCGTCATCGCAGCCCCTGAACCATCCGGCACATCGGCGAGTTGCAAAGAACCGCCATGTTCTTCCATGATCCGCTTGACGATGGCCAGACCGAGGCCTGTGCCTTTTTCCCGGGTCGTCATATAGGGTTCCGTCAAGCGATGGCGGTTTTCCTGTGGCAGGCCGATGCCATTGTCGACAATCCGCACATAGGGCGTCTGGCCGACACTGCCAGATTCGACTGTGATTTTTCCTCTGGTGCCGGGATCATTGGCGATCCGGGTTTCAACTGACTCGCGGGCATTTTTCACAAGATTGGTAATGGCTTGTGTGATCAATCGGCGATCAAATGCAAAAGCTGCCACGGCGTCAATCTCTGCAAGGTCGATGTCGATGTCAGACGAAGACACCCGTTGCAATACTGTGGCGTCTCGCACAACTTCGGCCAGGTCATTCAACTCCGGAACCGCCTTGGGCATCCGGGCAAATGACGAGAACTCATCAACAATTCGCCCGATATCCCCAACTTGTCGGATTATGGTATCCGTGCATTGCTCGAAAACCTTGCGATCGGTTTTTATCTCATTGAGGTATTTGCGTTTGAGCCGTTCGGCTGAAAGCTGGATCGGCGTCAGCGGGTTCTTGATTTCATGGGCAATGCGCCGCGCAATATCAGCCCAGGCGGAATTGCGTTGGGCTGACACGAGATTTGTGATGTCATCAAATGTCAGCACATAGCCATGCTCTGCATCATCGGATCGCTCCGTGGTGATGCGCACGAATAGATTTACTTCGCGCCCTTCGACCAGCATTTCAACATGGCCTTCTGCTGAACCTGAGGGCCGCGACATTGCCAGTTCAAACAAGCTGGCAAACTGCGGCACGGCATCCCGCAAGCCCCGGCCGAAAATTTGTGTTTCCGGCAAGCCCAGAAGATTGAGCGCCGAGCGGTTGACGATGGAAATTTTCAAATCCGGATCAACCCCGATGACGCCAGCGCTTACGCCTGCCAACATCGCTTCGGTGAATCTGCGGCGGTCATCCAGCTGTTCATTGGTGTGCACAAGTTGGTCGCGGTGGTGGCGCACCTGGTCCGTCATCATGTTGAAAGTTTGCGACAACCTCACCAGATCACCAGGTCCTTGCAAGGTAGCAACCTTGGCATTGAAATCCCCTTGGGCAACCCGCCGCGCCGCTGCCAGCAGGCGGATCAATGGTTCAACCAGCCTGTCTGAAAACCGCAAGCCCATCCAAATCGACGCCAACAAAAAGACCAGCGCCAACAATCCAAATGCCGAGGCATAGGTCAACTGATAACCCAATCGATACTTCAGCATTTCATCATATTCCCGCTTGGCCTCGCGGGTTTTCACCAGTTGGTCGAGCACCACGGGTGACAAAATGCGGTAGATATAGAGATAGTGTGTTCTAAAATTCTGTATTTTGACCAGTGCGCGTACAACATTGCCGTCTTTGCTGGGCGCAATGACCACTGCTTCCCCGGCCGTTGCTTTTTTCATCATGTCTTCACTGGGTGCCACAAACTTGATGCGATCGTTGGCCACAACATTGGCATCAATGCTCTTGTTTTCCGCGTTGAAAACAAAGACGGCAGCCAGATTGCGCAAATCCGCATGCCGCGCCACGCGGTTGACGAAGGCAGGACGATCATCTCGATATAATGTGGTTTGTTGGGCAAGGTCTGCTGAAATATTGGCGAGATCAATGCGGGTCGCTTCGGCGGCATTTTGCAGATAGGCTTCAGCCACATTGGCAGCCGTATTGACGATAGCACTGGTGCGGTCGGAGAAGCCGGCATCAAGCGCGCGGTTAAAGGTCACCGCCGCAAACGAGGCCACCAGAAGGGCGGGCACAACCGCGACAATGCTGAACAAGGAAATCATTCGGATATGCAGACCGGAACCAGGCGTTCCCTTGCTTCGCGCAATGAACAACTGGATGATCGGCACAATGACAATCAACAACATGAACAGCGCAATCACGCCATTCATCAACAACAGCTTCCGGAATATGTCTTCAGTAAGTTTGATTGGCGTCAAGCCGGCCACAGTCAGGAATGTGAACAACCCCAGCAACAGGCCAAGCACCACCAAGGCCAAAGCCAGCCATCCGGGCAGGCCCTGCAGCCGTTGATAGATTTGACGATCAGTTGCTTTCAACATCTCTATACGTTTTGCTTTATCCCCTGATGCCAACAAACATGACATATACTGTTGCAAGAATTCAACATTAAATGTGGCAAATCTGCGACAGTCGGAGTTACCGGCCAACAAGTTTCAACAAAAATTACGAATGTAAAACCTCACCATTCCTATCCAATACCCCGAATTGGAATGATATTTCGTTCGCGAAGTTTGCTGCGCAAGGTATTGCGATTTATGCCTAACAAGTCCGCCGCCTTGATCTGATTCCCGTGAGTGGCAACCAGGGCGGCCCGAAGCAATGGCGGCTCCATTTCTGCCAGCATTCTCTCATAGAGGCCAACAGGTGGCAGGTTCGCACCAAAACCACCGAAATAGCGGGCGAGGTTTGCTTCCATGAATTCAGAAATTGTCGCATCAGCATCATGAGCATCGTCTTTGTTGCTGGAAGGTGCAACAGTGGCAAATTCCCGCAAAACTGCCGATGGCGGTATCACATCTTCGACCTCCATCGCCAGCAGACGCTTCACCAGATTTTCCAGTTCGCGCACATTGCCAGGCCACCGGTAAGTGGTGAGGGCCGTCAGGGCTTCAGGCGAAAAATCCTTGCGCGGCAGCCCCTCCGATCCTGCCCTGTCCTGAAAATGCCGGACCAGATCTGGAATGTCTTCAATGCGCTCGCGCAACGGCGGCAAGCGCAACGGAACAACATTCAATCTGAAAAACAAGTCTTCGCGGAACAACCCCTGCCCGATCAACTGGCGCAAATCCCGGTGCGTCGCGGCAATGATGCGCACGTTGCTCTTGATCGGCGTGGTGCCGCCAACTGTCGTATATTCACCCTGCTGCAAAACCCGCAGCAAGCGGGTTTGGGCTTCCATCGGCATGTCACCAATTTCATCGAGAAAAAGCGTGCCGCCTTCTGCCTGTTCAAAGCGACCCGACATGCGGCCCGATGCGCCAGTGAAAGAGCCTTTTTCATGGCCAAACAATTCGGACTCGATCAAGTCCTTCGGAATGGCGGCCATGTTGATGGCTACAAAAGCCCCTTTGCGGCGACGGCTGAAATCATGCAGTGCTCGCGCCACCAGTTCCTTGCCCGTGCCGCTTTCGCCAACGATGGTGACCGTCAAATCAGTTTGTGTCAGCCGCGCAATAAGCCGGTAAATATCCTGCATGGAAGCAGACCTGCCGATGATCGGAAGCACTTCGCCCTGTTGTTCGGCCTTTGGACGGATAGGTTTTGCCGCTTGATCCAGGGCCCGGGTTACCGTTTGCACCAGCGCCGCCAAATCAAAAGGTTTCGGCAAATAATCATAGGCACCAAGTTCAGCCGAACGGATGGCGGTCATGATGGTATTTTGCGCACTCATCACGATGATCGGCAGCAACGGCCGTAATTTCTTCATGCGCGGCAAAACATCAAAGGCATTTTCATCAGGCAATATGACGTCGGTGACAACAACATCGCCCTCGCCATCGGCAACCCAGCGCCAGAGTGCCGATGCCATGCCGGTGGCCCGCACATTGAAGCCGGCACGAGTCAGTGCCTGCGTTAGAACAGTGCGGATTGCGCTGTCATCATCGGCAATCAGGACGGTGCGAGCGTTCATGAATCAGGGTTCCTTTTTAAGAATTCTTGCAAGGGGCATATTGCCGGATGCTTCATCGGGTTTGATCATCGGCAACAAGGTGCGAAACGTCGTGCCACGCTTGCGCAACTGGCACTCAACAGTGCCCCCATGATCACGCACCACCTTGGCGACAAGTGCCAATCCAAGTCCCTTGCCTTGCGGTTTGGTGGTGACAAACGGATCAAAAATGTGGGGCAAAAGTTCTTCCGGCACACCCGGACCATTGTCGTGTACGCATATTTCCAGCGGCAATGAAACCCGCTCGGTTGATCCCGCCACTTGCAGTTTCATGCCGGGTTTGAACGCCGTTGAAAATACAATCTCCCGCTGCCCTTGCAAATGCGAAATGGCATCGAGCGCATTACGGGCGAGATTGAGATAAACCTGCACCAGTTGATCAGAATTTCCATAGACCGACGGCAATGACGGATCATATTCCTCGCCGATTTCCACAACGGAACCGGCCTCGGCAGCCACCAGGTTTTTCACCCGGTCCAACACCACATGAATGTTCACAGGCTTGCGGTCCAACGGCCTTTCGTCTGAAAATACTTCCATCTGGTCAACCAGTTTGCGAATGCGTTCTGTCTCGTCACAAATCAGACGCGCCAGTCCGCGGTCTGCATCAGACAAGCCGGGCTCAAGCAATTGCGCTGCTCCGCGAATGCCCGCCAACGGGTTTTTGATTTCGTGGGCCATCATCGCCGCCATGCCGGAAACAGACCGGGCCGCACCTTGATGCATCAATTGCTGCCCGAGTTTTTGCGCCATGGAGCGGCGCAGCAGCATGATCAGCACAAAGCGTGGATCATCGCCCAAGGGAGCGCTCTGCAAATCCACCACACGTTCGCCGCCCAAACGCGGCGTGCCCACGCCAACACCATATTCATTCACTACCGAGCCAACGTCGCGCACCTGCTGCACCGACTGCAAAACCGGACTGGCAAAAGGCACAAGTTCCGAAAGCACGTGTCTTTTGAGAACTTGCGCACCTACCTGAAAAAAATCCTCTGCGGCAGCATTGGCCATGCAAACCTTGTCGTTGCCATCCAACACCAACAGCGGGTTGGGCATCGCGTCAAACACCGCCTGGGCCGCAGGCAATCCCGAAATTCCTTGGTCCATCATGCGCTCCTCACCTGTTGTTCATTCAACAACGGCGCAAACACCACTTTGATGGCTTCGACAATGGCGGAATTGTCTTTGCAAGACAGCAAACTGCCGCGCAGCGTTCGCAAGTTTTCGACAGTCAACAAATTGCGTTCCCGCAAGCGTTCAAGCAGCCAGCCCAAATGTTTGCGAAAAGTTTTATTCCCCAACTCATGGCCATAGAGCGAAAGGGTTTCCTGCTGGTGCCATAGCGCCAAATCCCGTTCTTGCTCCAGCGAAGGAGGTGCCCGCCCGCAGCCGGGTTGCAAGGCCTCTGCCACAGCCCCTGCCCACCAGGGCCTGCCATAAGTGGCCCGCCCCAGCATCACGGCATCCGCCCCCGAAACCTGCATCATGGTTGCGGCGTCCGCGGCAGACACCCCATCACCATTGGCAACCAGCGGGATTGCAATGGCCTCGCGCACTGCGCGAATCGCCAGCCAATCAGCTTTGCCGGTGTAAAATTGGCAGCGCGTCCGCCCATGCACGGTGATCATTTGCGCACCGGCATTTTCTGCCCGCTTGGCCAGAGCTGACGCATTCAATTGCTGCGCATCCCATCCCAAGCGCATTTTTACTGTCACCGGAACTTTGGTAGCGCCAACAGTGGCCTCGATGAGTGTCAAGGCATGATCAGGATCGCGCATCAACGCCGAGCCCGATAGTCCACCTGTCACTTGCCTGGCTGGACAACCCATGTTGATGTCGATGATGTCGGCACCCATGTCTTGCGCCAGTTTTGCGCCCTCGGCCATCCAGTGGGCTTCACGGCCTGCCAACTGAATGACAAAGGGCGACAAACGCTTGCTACCTCGCGTGCGGCGCACCATGTCAGGCCGCTCACGCACCAGTTCTTCACTTGCAACCATTTCAGAAACCACCAGGCCAGCTCCCTGGGCATGAGCGATCAGCCGGAAAGCCTCATCTGTTACCCCCGACATGGGAGCCAGAAAAACCCGGTTGGCAGTCGTAATGTTTCCAATTCGAACGCCCATAAAATAGGCACAACCTTATCATGAATAATTATTATGCAGTTTATACGGGATGGGCCTCTCGTCAACTGGAATATTACTCCTGCGGCATTCTCAACAGCGCGACGATCAGTTAAGGAACCTGCATGTCAGTGGTTGCAGTCATTGTTGCAGGCGGAAGCGGCATTCGTGCGGGTGGCAGCTTGCCGAAGCAGTATCAATTTGTAGGTGACAAACCAGTCATTCGCTTGACTTTGGAAACTTTCCAGAATCATCCGCTGATTGACCATGTGCAAACGGTCATTGCTCCGGGTCACGAGGAGCTGTTTGCGAAGGCCACGCTAGGCCTCGCAATTGCAAAACCAGTTTCCGGCGGTGGCACCAGACAGGATTCATGCCGCGCCGGAATTGAAGCCTGTCAGGCCAAAAACCCGCTCAAGATTTTGATCCACGATGCTGCACGGCCATTTCTGTCAACAGATTTGATCACCAATATCATCTCCGAATTGGACCACGCCGACGCTGTGATTCCTGGCCTACCCGTAGCCGATACGATGAAATTCGCGCCCAGTGGCATTATTGAACGCACTGTAGACCGGGCTGCCCTATGGTTTGTCCAAACCCCACAAGGCTTTCACTTTGACAGTATTCTGAAAGCCCATCAAAAAGCCCATGCCGCTGGCCAATCCAGTTTTACCGATGATGCAGCCGTGGCAGAATATGCCGGGTTGAAAGTGCAGATCATTGCGGGTGAACAACGCAACCGAAAACTAACGACACAACACGACATTCAAGAAGCTGACCGTGAAAACCGCAATCGATTGCTTGAATCCAGACCCGATGTCCGGACCGGCCACGGCATCGACTATCACGTTTTTGAAAAGGGCAATGCAGTGACTTTGTGCGGCGTCAAAATTCCGCACACACATAAGCTTAAAGGTCATTCGGATGCCGATGTGGCCTTGCATGCGGTCACCGACGCCATTCTCGGCAGTATTGGCGAACGCGATATCGGACAACATTTCCCGCCGAGCGACAAACAATGGAAAGGTGCGCCATCCTCGATGTTTGTCACCAAGGCGGTTGAATTGTTAAAGGCACGAGGCGGCATCTTGGCCCATATCGACATCACGATCCTGGCTGAAGCGCCGCGCATCGGCCCGCATATTGATGCGATGAAACTCAACTTGCAAAACCTGCTTGGCCTTTCATCTGATCGCCTCGGCATCAAGGCAACAACCACCGAAGGCATGGGAGCAATTGGCCGCAGGGAAGGCATGTCTGCCGCCGCCATTGCCACCGTGCGTCTACCGCTGTGAATGCCGAACAGATTGTTTCCTTGTTGCGTGGGAAGTCCTGGCGCATGGCCACGGCTGAAAGCTGTACCGGCGGTTTGGTAGCAGCCGCAATCACCGACGTTCCGGGCTCCTCGGATGTATTTGACCGGGGCTTCGTCACCTATTCAAATGCTGCCAAAACCGAAATGCTGGGGGTGCCAGAAAGCGTCATCGAAAGTCACGGTGCCGTCAGTGCGATTGTCGCTGGAATGATGGCCAAGGGCGCCTTGGTCCATTCAAATGCCCAGGTCGCCGTGGCGATTACCGGCATTGCCGGACCCGCTGGTGGATCATCATTAAAACCAGTCGGACTGGTTCATTTTGCCTGCGTGACCCACAATGACTCGTTGTTTTCCGAACGCCTATACGGTGATCTGGGTCGCTCGGCCATCCGCCGGGAAGCTGTCAGACAAGCTTTGGCAATGATCGCTCAAGCCTGCGGTTGAACCGTCGCCGCTGCCAAACCTCTGGATCTCTGCTCAAATGCCGCCATGATTTTTTCAACGGCCATGCCCATGGCACCAGCGACGGCGATTTGCAGCAATGGGTTTTTGAGGGCATAGTCGATGGTTACTGTAACGTCGGAATGCGGTCCTGCGGCTTTGATTGACCATACCGTTTGCATGGATCGAAAGGCACCATCCGAAGATATTGCCGTGACTTCCTGCCGTGTTGCATCACAGGTCACCCGGCTGACAAAGGCTTCGCGCAAACCCAGCTTGTCATAAGCCACCACCAGTTCTGCATCAAAAATTTCGAGGCCATTCACGTACCGTTTTTCACCGCGCACGTGTGAACGCTTCAACAGTGGTAAAAATTCCTTGTAGGCCGTCACATCCGCAGCCACTCGATAAGCCACATCAACAGGCGCTGCCACGCGCTTGGTCTTTGAAAAATGCGGCATCAAGCCGATGCTCCGGCCCTTGCAGCCCTGAGCCGTGCAAAATCCTCACCCGCGTGGTGCGAAGAACGTGTCAGCGGTGAAGACGATACCATGAGGAATCCCTTGGCATAGGCAATCGTCTCATAGGATTTGAATTCATCCGGCGTTACAAAACGGTCAATCGCCGCATGCTTGCGCGAGGGCTGCAAATATTGCCCGATGGTAATGAAATCAATGTCGGCCGAACGCATGTCATCCATCACCTGCATCACCTGTTCGCGGGTTTCACCCAGCCCCACCATGATCCCGGACTTGGTGAACATTGTTGGGTCCAGTTCCTTCACCCGCTGCAAGAGTCTGAGGGAATGAAAGTAACGGGCACCAGGGCGGATTTTCAAATACAATCCGGGAACCGTTTCAAGATTGTGGTTGAACACATCAGGTCTTGCTTCAACAACACGCTCTAAAGCACCGTTTTTCTTGAGAAAATCTGGTGTGAGAATCTCAAGCGTAGTGTGGGGCGCCAAGCGGCGGGAGTGCTGCAACATCTCGACAAAATGTTCGGCACCGCCATCCGCCAAATCATCCCGGTCCACCGAAGTAATGACAGCGTGGTTCAATCCCATCGCCGCAATGGCTTCCGCCACCCGCAAGGGTTCGCCTTTGTCCAACGCTTCGGGCTTGCCGGTTCTGACATTGCAGAACGCACAAGCCCTGGTGCAAGTATCTCCCATGATCATGAAGGTCGCATGCTTCTTCGACCAGCATTCCCCAATATTCGGGCAACCCGCCTCTTCACAAACCGTGACGAGTTTTTTTTCCCGCACCAGCTTTTGCGTTTCAGCGAAAATGGCTGATCCCGGTGCCTTGACCCTGATCCAATCCGGCTTGCGCAGGATTGGCGTATCGGCCTTGTGGGCCTTTTCGGGATGACGCAGCTTCCGGGCTTCGCCAATGTTGTCGATCAGGGTTGACATCAAGATTTAGCCACGTCCCTTGATCGTGCGATAGGCGAAAATCAGGATGCAAGCGCCGACAACGGCGATGACCAGTTGGATGAGCAAACCACCACCGAGGCCAATACCTGCAAGCCCCAGCAAGAAATTGCCAACCACTGCCCCCACAATGCCCAGCACGATGTTGATGATAAGGCCTGTATTGAAGCCCATAACTTTTTCCGCAATCCATCCGGCAAGGCCGCCGAGAATGATTTGCATGAGGATTCCATAGCCTGACATGGGTAAATTCCCTTCCCTGTTATTATGTGCTTTTCTTGCCTTTGAACAATTTCAGCACCATCAGCAGAATAACCGCGCCAGCGGCTGATACAAGCAAATTGCCAAAGAACCAGCCGGAAAAGAATTCTCCGAGTTGAATGCCTGCCGCATTGGCGGCAAAAAAGCCCAGCCAGGAACCGGCAATACCGACAATGAGATTCATGATAAGGCCATTGTCTGAACCAGTAATTTTTTCCGCCAGCCAGCCAGCCAGAATACCTATGAGAATGGTGCCGCCAATGCCGACCGCGCCTAGTTGCATAATGCCGTCCATGTAAGTCTCCTGTGGTTTGCGCCCAGAATCTGGTTATGCCAGCAATTGTATTCAAGTCTACATATGAATGACGCGGCCATAGGCGTCCAAAACACTTTCATGCATCATTTCAGAAAGTGTTGGATGTGGGAAAACGGTGTGCATCAGTTCTTCTTCCGTGGTTTCAAGACCCATGGCCAGCACGAAGCCCTGGATGAGCTCTGTCACTTCCGCCCCCACCATATGGGCACCAATCAGACGTCCGGTTTTGGCATCGAAGATGGTTTTGATCAGG
>JANOXA010000108.1:0-62153 GCA_031418195.1 Hyphomicrobiales bacterium
CAACCGCCGCCTCGCCAAAGACTTCGAGCGAACCATCAAAAGCGCAACCGCGTGGCTCTACCTTGCATCAGTCCAGCAAATCACCCGCAGAATCGCAAGTGCATGAATTCATGTCAAATCATTATGAGTCAGACTCTGAGAAAGACCGTCACAATCCGCCCAAACGCCATGGCGAGCAGACTTTGCGGCGCGGCATCAATTGTCGCTGTGCCCCGCAGAGCGGTTTTCGGTGCCGATCCCGCCATGCGCACCAACAATGGCAGTTGGCCAACCAAGGCTTTGTGGGAACTTGCTGTAGCTTCAGGCGCGGCAGCAATCGGTCCTCCGCGCTCGGCAGATAGGTATTTTTGTGCCACGCCTTGCCCCCTGGAATTCCGATTTCCGCCAACACCCCAACAACCCCGCGCTGCGCGCCGTCTTCCGAAACAAAATAAGCTCCAGCACCAATATGCAAGCGCCCCACCAATCGCTCTGCCACAAGTCCACTCATGACAGCCCCTTCTGCCGAAACCAGGTGAAACACCAAATCCTCTTTGCCAACCCATTGCCAGACAACCAGTTCCTGGTGCCATCCTGTGACCGTGCCATCATGGGGTGCCACAATCGTCAACAGCAAGTTGCGACGCCTCAGTCCTTCGAGTTCAACCAATATGGCCTGCTTTTCTTGCAACAAGATCACCCGCTGCGCCCGCACCTTGGCATCAGCAGCAAGCCGCTTCAGGCGTTCATCAACAATCTCCAGCCGCAACATAGCAAGCCGCTGCAATTGCCCAATTTCTGGCACCAGCAAACGTGCCATCACTTCGCCTTTGCGCACAACGCTTCCCGGCTTGGCATCGAGCGAAATGATTTGTGCAGGTTCCGGCGGATAGATTGAGCTTTCGAGTTCTGGCAACAATACTGCGGGAACCGAAACGCTTTGCCCCAAGGGTAAGGCAGCCAACACCAAAGTGATCGCCAATACCCCAAGACTGATCATGCCGCGTCTTGATCCAAACAAATTTGCAATACCCATGGCAAGCCATTCCTTCAATTCACGCAAAACCGGCAACAGGATGAAGAACAGGATTTCAACCCCTGCCAATGGCAACCCCACGGCTTTCGGCAACATCGTGTAGACCAGCCAGGCGATGCCCATGAAGAGGGAAAACCGGTAAATCCAGGTGCCATAGGCAAAGATGATCAGCAGCCGTTCAAAACTCCGCGGCAGAAATTCCGGTTTTGGTTCGAGAGGGGCAAACAGCAGTTGCCGCAATCTCCAATTCGCCAAGGCATTGGATCGCGGTCCAAGGCTATGCATGCCCAAGGCATCTCCCAGCATGTGGTAGCCATCAAACCGCATGAAGGGCGAAAGATTGACCGCCAGTGAAATGATCCATGCCGTGACTGCCACAAAATATGTTGCCGACCGAAATGGACCATCTGGCAGGAAGGCCCAAAGAAACAGTGCAACAGCAGCTAAAGAAAGTTCAACACAAACTCCCGCCGCCCCGATGGCAAAGCGTTGCCAACGTGATGAAAGACGCCAGGCATCACTGGCTTCCGTATAGAGCATGGGCGTCAGCACCATGAATGCCACCCCAACCGCAGGCACGCGGCAACCATAATGCCGTGCCACAAAGCCATGGCCCAATTCATGCAGAACCTTCAGGCCAACCAGCGTCGTCGTATAAAGAAACGCCCCTTGCAACGAGAAAAAATCCAGAAAGGTTTTGGCAAACTGGTCCCACTGCCGCGCCGCAAAATAAAATCCGGCAAGGCCAGTCATCAAGATGCTGATGAGCACAACGCGGTGCACCAGCAATCGGGCATATGGCAAGCCCCAGTCCAGACAAGGCTCAGGATTGAACAGCGGCACCCGAAACGACAAATAGCCATGCAGCATTTTTCCAAACAGCGACCGTTCACTGCGCTTCTTCTCATCAAGCAAACCAGCGCTGGCTCCCATGGGCACTGTGACAAGCCGCGATGTGCGTAGAAAATCTGCCAGTCCCCGCACCCCGGCTTCGGCAACACCCGAGGCGGCAACGACTTTTGCCACATTGCCCAAATGCCAATGGCCCAAAGCAAGCCGCGCCTTGCCCGACAATCTGAAAAACCGGTGCCTGATCGGATCATGCAGGATCGCACCGTGGTCGCCACTCAAGTCAAATCCGCCATCCGCGTGAATGATGTCAGGCCGCAAAGACAGCAACATGTCGTCTTCAGGCTTCGCAGAACTTTTAGCGGCCATCGCCATGCTGCATTACCAGCCGATGTATTGACGCAGAGCCGCAATCGGTCGCCGGAACAGATAAAATCCAAGGCTGACCCATTCGCCCGAAAGCTGCGCCGTTCCCCGCAATCCCAGCCGCGCTGGCAATTCATTCCCGCCATCAGGTTTTGCCTTGAGTGTATAGGCAAGCGAACCAGCGGTTTTTTCCACTGCATGGTAGCTTTCTTCATAGAGCGTGGCCCGCCGCGGGTTCAAGGGATCAGCATCCAGAAACAATTTGACGCCCGCATTTTTTCCCATGGCAATGGCATCATGCACCCCCAGTTCAATGCGATACGAAACCTTGGCTGGATCAGCCACTTCCATGACCTTCTCACCCACTCGCACTGGCTTTCCCAGCCAATCAGCTTTGGCCGAATACACCAGCATGCCGGAGTGGGGTGCCACAACATTCACCCGCGACAGCAAGCTCATTGCATAGTCACGTTCGGCTTGTGCAAGTCGCAATTCCTTTTCGATAACCGCCATGGAATTTTTGGCATCCGGGTCAACAAAGGCACCACTCCGCGCCGTCAGCAATCTGGCTTCGGCAACCACCACACGTTGTTCGGCAATGCTGGCATCAGCCACTTGCTTGGTTGCATCAAACCTGAATAATACCTGTCCCGCATTGATGGGCGTATTGGCTTCCGCAAGGATTTCGGAAATCACCCCTTCGATGGGAGAGGTGACGGGTGCAGCATCAAACGGCACCACTTCAAAAGGTGCCAGCGTTGTCAAAGGCACCGGCACAAAAACCAGTAGCGCCAGAACGGCAGGAAATGACCAAAGCATCCATCGCGGCATCGACAGCATTTTCAACAAGGCTGGCGGTCGCTGAACCCGCAATCCATGGCCATAGGCTTCAATCAGTCGTATGGCGATTTGTTGTTGTTCTTCTGTCCACACCCCATCCTTCGCAAGCAGAAACCCGCCAAACACCTGGCCTTTGCCATCCTTGACGGGCAGCCAAAGTCCACCATCCAGTCGATAGGTTTGCGAACGCAAGACTTGCCGCACAGCAAACGCCGCAGTTTCTTTTGGTTTTTCAAGCCGGTTGACCACACTGGTCAGTGCCGCAATCAGCGGTGCGTGGCTGTCAACAGCAGCCACTGCAGAAACTGCTTCGGCAGAAAACACATTCCGGCTATTCGCCCTGAAGAAAAACCCCTGCTCGAAACCAAGCAACGGTGCCGTTTCATTCAAGGCATGAAAAACCGTGGCATTCCATGATGGTAGCTGGCGTATCTCACCTTCAATCTTAAGCAGCAAGGTAAGCTTGTTGGGCGCTTCTGGTTTCGCCAATGGACCATTCGAAGCAACAACTTTGGGTCTCACCAACTGCACAGGGCCTGTCGGCGCAATTTTCTGCGGTGGCTCTACTGATTCCCGGCCTTTAAGAGGTAAGGCCGGATGCACACGGTAGGGGCTGTTCATGGTTGAAGTAGCCGCCCTTTCTGGGGAGAGAGTTGGTGCATCCGGCCTCAGCTGCCGTTCTGAGCGAACGTTGCCGTTCCACTCATGCCCGGCAGAACTGCTTGGCTTTTATCGACCAAAACCCCATAGGCTTTGATCGTCTGGCTGACAGGATCAACAAGTGCGCCCATACGCACCACCTTGGCTGTCAGGGTTTCCCCCGTTTCATCTACGGAGAATAGGAAGGTTGAACCGGATTTCACCCAGCTCAACCATTTGGATGGAATGATCGCCTCGACTTCAAGGCGTGACATGTCAACAATCCGGATCAGTGGTTGGTTGGGACCAGGAATTTCATGTTCCTGGGCCAGCCGTTCCACCATGCGTCCCGCAAACGGCGCCTTGAAATCACAAGACCCCGTGCGCACTTGCAAGGCCGAAACATCAGCCCTGGCCTTTTCCAATTCGGCCTCGGAAATCTTGACTTCATTGCTGCCCATGGCACCGCGGGCCGCCAGCTTGCGGTTATTGACTGCAATCAATTCCTTGGCCCGCGCCCCTGCCCGCGCTGCGGTAACCTCCGCCGCATAACGCCTGCAATCAAACACGATCAGCACATCACCCGCCGCAAAAGCCTCGCCTTCAAGCACCGGCAAGCGCTTGATGCGGGCGATATAGTCAATTGCAACCGTTGCTTCAGTCACGGCTTGCACCAGACCTCGGGCCGTCATGTCTTCTGCCCCGGCGGAGCTGACAAAATTTGAACCACTTGCCAAAATCGCCGCTGTTGCGATGTGGAGGCAGAATTTCCTCGTGTATTGTATTTTCATGTTGGCCCTCCCCGCCCGTCGTCCAGTTCAGTTGAAAAAATTATGTCCCCGACTTGTCGCCGCGTTCGATCCACGTGCCACGTAAGGCCTTGGCCATGTCTTTCACGGTTTCATCGCCCGTTACGCCTGAACCATAGGGGTCCACACCAACAGTGGCGTAAACATTGGCAAAGGCATTCTGCAGGTCAGCATGGGCCATGTCATATTTGACCGAAGCCAGCAGCGTGTTCATTTCTTCACGGATCAGCGATTGTTCGCTGGCGGCATTTTCCACCGCAGCAGATTTTACCTGTTGCAAAATCTTCTTTTGCACTTCGTAGTAATCCTGTGCGTCCGTCAGGATTTGCGCATTCTGCGCATAACGCGCCCGCGCCGCATGAACCTGGGTAAACACCGCCATGGTCAGGGCGAGGGATTGTTCACGGTTCAAGTTGCTATGGGCCTCGTTTTGTTTTTTGATGGCGGGGTAGCTGAACACCTTCATCACATTCCAGCTGGCCTTGGCACCCCATGACAACCAGTTGGAACTGAACAGCAGGTCATTGGTGTCAACATTCAAACCACCAAAAGCCTGAATACCCGGCAGGAGTTGCAATAGTGCCGCATCGGCTTCCTTGGCGCTGATCCGCTCCTTCAACAGGGCTTCGCGCAGTTCTGGCCGGTTCTTCATGGCCATTTCCACAAGCTCGTTGCTGTTCTTGCCCAAGGCGAGTTTCGTGCCATTGCGCTTGGGCACAACCAACTTGTAGCTGGATCCCGGAGGCACATTCATCAGGGCCGCAAGCTGGATTTTTGCGGTTTTAAGTTCGAGTTCAAGCTGGTGAATCTGCTTGCGGATGTCCACCAGTTCCCGCTGATAGGTCAGCGCCGTGAGTGGTGCCAGAATGCCTTCGTGGGCCAATGACCTGGAGTTGAACAACGCATCATTCACCCGGGTTTCAAGTTTGTTCAAACCACCCAGCAACTGCTCCGCCGTCACTGCCCGCCAATAGGCCGTGCGCACATCTTCAACAATCCGGTTGACGATCTTGCGTTTGCGCTCCTCGGCAATCAACGCCTCATCGGTGGCTTGCTTGGCCCGCACATAGGACAAACCAAAATCCAGCACATTCCATGATGCGGTGATGTCCGCACTGAACGTGTTTTTTTCTGACGATGTGGAAGCATCCGCCGATCGATTGCCGGTGGTCAGCGAACGGGAATAACCACCCGCACTGGGATCACGCCCCGCATATCCGCCATCCGCCACAACTTGCGGCAACATGGCTGCCGATTTCACGTCTATTGCACTCGCTGCCAACGCCACGTTCATCATCTCTACGCGATGATCAAGATTGTATTTCAGCGCCCGCGCCATGGCCTCGTAAAGCCCGATGGAGCCAGTGACCGCTTCTTGGCCTGCAACCAGGTTTTCACCGTTGCGCTCCACAAATGTCGAGAGTTCGTCATCGCCAATAAGATCAGGCTTCACGGAACATCCCGCCAGGGGTGCCACCATTAATGCGAATACGAGGATTGATGTTTTCATGGTTGCCTTCCAATTCACTTAAAGTTGTTACGCGAAAATAATGCTAGTTTAAGTTGTACATCAACGGGTATGGCCCCCAGCCCTCCGCCGACGTTTTGTGGTCTATCCTGTGAGTGCCCTGATCAGCCTGTTGTCTTGATCCAAACTTCGCGGAATGGTCAGTCCTTGCTGGTCTTGGTTATTCCTGCTGGCAATGATTTCGCCTGATGCCGGATTGACGGAAATGTCCCAACGTACCGACCTGCCCTACCCATCCCGTGCCCAGATCGTCAGATCCAGCCACTGTTGACCAGCCCGCACATTGACCACCAGATTTTGCGGATCAATGATTGCCACAAAGTCTGGCAGTCCGGTTCCATTCGAACTCACCCGCTGGATTTGTACATCGGGTGCCAATCGGTCAAAGCCGATGAACATGGCGCCATCAACCACTACCGACTTCACGCGCAACAGATCGCCTGCATCCAGGGAAAGTGCCAGATCCATGCTGTCGCCACCATAGGGTGCATGATCAAGCTGATCGAACAAGCCCTGCAACCAGGCTGCTTCGCGCCCTTGACGACCCGCCCATTCCACCAGCCTGGTGATGACACCATGACCATCATCAAGGTCAATGGCACTGTTCAAATCGCTCAAGGATTGCACTGTGCGCGTTATCACATGATCAGTAAGTGTTGGCGTTCCGCCCAGAGGTTTCAGACCATTCACTGTATCGGTAATCACGTGTTGAATGGTTTCACCACCGCCTGTTTGCCATGGTGGCACTGGCAATGGAACAACCGGCACTTCAGGACCAGACACAGGCTGGTCTTGAACCACCCAGATAAAGCTTAACGTCACCGTTCCGCCATGGCCATCATTCGCCGTGATTGTAACGGGATAAGGTCCGTTGTTGGCTGAACCAGGTGCAGGTGCGCCGATGATCAAACCAGTAACGGGATCAAGCACCAGACCTGGAGGCAATCCCGTTGCCGTGAAAGTTAGTGTATCTCCATCCGGATCACTGAAGGCCGTACTGATGTCAATTTCAACTTCATCGCCTTCAAAGTCGCTCTGGCCCGGCAGTGGCGTGCCTGTCGGCGCATCATTGACACCAATAATGCCAATCGTCAGCACAGCTGTATCCGTACCACCATTGCCATCGCTGACGGTGTAGGTCAGCGTTTCGGTCACTGGGGCACCAACTGGCAAAGCATTGGCCGTGGCATTGGGCGTGAAGACCCAAGCCCCATTGGGCTGCATGACAAAGGTGCCGTAGGTCAGAACGATCGGCGCACCAACAGTACCACCCGCGACAGCCGATACTGTCAGCGGATCGCTGTCGGGTGCTGTGTCTGCATCACCCGAAACAGGATCAGTCAACACATTGCCGGATTGCGGATTGTCTTCATTGCCCGCTGATACATCGTCAATGGCCACTGGCGAAAGGTTGCCAACCGTATACACGAGTGTAGACATGGCCATCAGGCCATTCGGATCGGTAGCCGTAACTGTCACCAAATAGACCCCGTTGTTGTCAGGACCACCTTGTGAAGCATTTGGTGTCAAAGTGCCTTCAATCAATCCGGTTGTTGGATTGAACAGCAGACCTGGCGGCAAACCTGTCACGACAAAGATGAGCTTCTCGCCATCCGGATCAACAAAGTATTGCGCAACATTGATGACCGGTGGCGTGCCACCATCTGTCGTTGCCACATCAGGAATGACGTCAAATGGATCGGGAGCTGGTTCCGGATCTGTTGGATTGACTGGCAGATCAGGATCAACCACCACAGGGCCGTCATTGGTGCCCTCGATGGCAATGATGAGTTGCGCGGTGTCTGTTCCACCATTGCCGTCAGCAATCGCATAGCTTATCGTTTCGGTTGCCGTTTCACCCAAAGCCAGACCGTTATAAGCCCGACCTGGATTGAAACTGTAGCTGCCATCCGCCTGTAATGTCAGAATGCCGCCGCCCGTCGTTGTAAATGGCACACCAATTGTCAACGGCACGCCCGCTTGATCGGCTGCGGTGATTGTCAGCGGATCACTGTCCGGTGCCGTGTCATGATCAACACCGGATCCCGGCACAGTATTGCCTGCTCCCGTCAATACATTGCCGGTGGAAGACGTGTCTTCATTGGTTGAAGCTGCATCATCAACCGCAACTGGCGGCAGATTGGCGACGTTCCAGACAAAGCTGGTGGTCGAGCTGGCACCAGACAGATCTGTCGCGGTGATGCTGACAGTATAAGGCCCGTTTTGTGAAGCTCCTGGTTCCAGTGTGCCTGTGATGACACCCGTCTCGGGATCAATGACCAGGCCCGGTGGCAGGCCTTCGGCAGTAAAGTCAAGGTCATCCCCGTCAGGATCAGCAAAGGCACCAGAGGCATCCAGAGGCGTTATGGCCTCACCGTCATTGGCGCATTGGGTTGGAATGGTTGAGGCCAGCGGACTGTCATTGACTGGCCCCACATTGATGGTGACCGTGGCGGTGGAGGAGCCGCCATTGTTGTCACCAATGGTATAGGTAAATGTGTCGGTGCCCTGGAACCCTGCATCCGGCGTATAGGTGATCGTGCCGTCGGGATTGATACTGACCGTACCGTTTGCAGGTGGGGTCGTTGATGTGACGGTGATTGGGTCACCATCAGGGTCTACGTCATTGCCGAGCACGGCTATGGTAACTGGCGTTTCCTCAGGTGTGGCTGTGGTGTTGGCTTCCGCCACAGGCACCGGGTTCGCCACGTTCCAAGGGAATGTGGTGGAAACCGCATTGCCATCTGGATCAACCGCCGTGATGGTAACCGTGTAGGGTCCACCTTGCGATGCGTCTGGATCAATCGTTCCAGAGATCACGCCCGTGTTTGGATCAACCATAAGTCCCGGTGGCAAACCACTGGCCGAGAAGGTCAGTGGATCGCCATTCGGATCAGTGAAATTGTCGGATACGTCAAGTGTGATGGTTTCTCCATCATCATCAGACTGCGGATCAATTGGTGTGGCATCCGGTATCTGTGGACCCGGTGGAACCTGTACTGAAACCGTTGCTGTGTCCGTGCCTCCATTGCCATCCGACAGGGTGTAAGTGAAGGTGTCTGTGCCTTGGAAACCGGCATCTGGCGTATAGGTTACCGTGCCATCAGGATTGATGACGACACTGCCATTGGCAGGCTGCGTCACGCTGTCAACACTCAGCGGATCGCCATCTGGGTCAATGTCATCCACCAACACGTCGATGGTGACAGGAGTATCCGGGTTCGTGCCAATGGTGTTGTCTTGCGCCACAGGCGATGGATTATTGACCACCCATTCGAACGGAACGGAAGCCGTGCCACCATCAGTATCGGTCGCCGTCACCACAACATTGTAAGGCCCGCCCTGTGATGCATCTGGATCAATCGTGCCAGAGACGATGCCCGTAGTTGGATCAATCGATAGTCCGGGCGGCAGGCCTGTTGCGGTGAAGGTCAGCGGCTGGCCATCGGGATCAGAGAAGTTGCCGGACACGTCGAGTGTTGGCGACGTCGCATCATCATTGGCCTGCTGGGTGATCGGCGTTCCCACCGGAACATCATTCACAACACCAACACTGACAGTCACTGTCGCAGTGGCAAGTCCGCCATTGCCGTCGCTGATCGTGTAGGTGAACGTATCAGTACCATTGAAACCTGGCTCTGGCGTGTACATGATGGAGCCATCAGGATTGACTGCAACTGAACCATTGGCCGGATCACTTGCACCAACAACCGTCAGCGCATCGCCATCAACGTCGCTGTCGTTCCCAAGCACCCCGATGATAACTGGCATGTCTTCCTGGGTTGAAGCGGAATTGTCTTCTGCCACAGGAGCCGGATTGGCCACCGCCCAATCAAACGTCGTCGAAGCCGTATTGCCATCAGGATCAGTCGAGGTGACTGTCAGTGCATAGGGCCCACCTTGCGAGGCATCTGGTTCCAGCGTGCCAGAAATGATGCCCGTGGCTGGATCGATAACCAATCCGGGCGGCAGATCTGTCGCGGTGAAGGTCAGCGGATCGCCGTCTGGATCACTGAACACTGCACCCACATCAAGCGGCGTGATGGTCTCGCCATCATTGTCAAACTGGTCGGCAACAGGCCCCTGCTCTTCTGGTGCATCATTCAGACCCACAATCTCGATCGTCAGCACTGCGTCATCAAAACCACCGTTGCCGTCTGAGACCTTGTAGGCAATCGTCTCGGTTACCGTCGCACCCGTTGCCAAAGCGTTGGCCGCTGCGTTGGGCGAGAAAGTCCACGAACCATCGGGGTTGATCGTCACGTCACCGTAAGTCAGTAACAGAGGCAAACCAACCAAACCAGGCAAGCCATTCACTTCCGAAACCGTCAGCGGATCGCTGTCGGGAGCAGCATCAGCGTCATTCGCCAATACATCACCTGATTGGGGCGTGTCCTCGCCATTTGAAGAGTCATCATCAACAGCAACAGGTGCCGGGTTGGTGATGTTCAATGGCAAATCAGCACTGGCCGTCTCACCGGACGGATCTGTGGCGACAACCGTCAATGTGTAGGGCCCGCCGACCGAAGCATCAGCTGGAACCGTACCCGTGATTTCACCTGTTGCAGGATCAATCGACAGCCAGACAGGCGCACCCGGTGCCAGACTGTAGATCAGCGTATCGCCATCCGGATCGGTAAAGGAACCAGCGGGCAAAGCAATGGACAGCGTTGCGCCATCCGTTGTTGTCTCCGCTGGAAGTTCACCATTTGGCGGCCCAACAGGCGGATCATTGACGGGCGTAATGTCAATGGCAAGTGTTGCAGTATTTGAGAGTACACCATCCGTCACCGTATATGTGGCAATCGGCACTGGACCATCATAGTTTGCTTCAGGCGTAAAGCTGTAAGTTCCATCACTGTTGATTTGCAACGTGCCAACACCGGGAATTGTTGCGGTGCCGCCGGGATTGAATGTTTCGTCAGCACCGTCACCGTTGGTGTCAACCGTGAAGCCAGAAACGCTGAGCGTATCACCATCCATGTCTGTATCAGTGCCCGGATTATCGGTGATCACATTCCCTGTGGCAGGCGTGTCTTCATTGACGGTACTGGTATCGTTTGCGGCAACCGGCGCATCGTTGACGTTGATAATGTCAGCGAAGGACAAAACCGCGTCGTCCGCCGCCGTACCATCGGTGATGGTATAGGTGGCGACGGGAACCGGGCCGTTGTAGTTGAGGTCCGGCGTGAAGCTGTAGGCCCCAGTTGCGCCAATCACCAGCGTACCAACCCCCGGAATGGTCGCGGTGGTGCCTGCGCTGTAAACCGTCGGATCGCCAGCGACCACAAAAGTCGTGACAGTCAGTGCATCAAGATCAACGTCGGTGTCAGCCCCCGGTGCATCGGTGATCACATTGCCCGAAACAGGTGTATCTTCCGTCACCGCAACCGGGCCGTCATCATTGGCCACCGGAGCGTCATTGACATCGGTGATGTCGGAGAAGCTGAGGGTGGCGGTATCCGTCAGCGCTCCGTCGGTGATGGTATAGGTGGCGACGGGAACCGGGCCGTTGTAGTTGAGGGCTGGCGTGAAGGTGAAGGCGCCTGTCGGGCCGATCAGCAGCGTACCAACCCCCGGAATGGTCGCGGTGGTGCCTGCGCTGTAAACCGTCGGATCACCCGCCACCGTGAAGCTGACCACACTCAGGGGATCGCCATCGACATCGCTGTCATTTGGCAACACATTGCCCGAAACAGGCGTGTCCTCGGTCACCGCAACCGGGCCGTCATCATTGGCCACCGGAGCGTCATTGACATCGGTGATGTCGGCAAAGCTGAGGGTGGCCGTATCCGTCAGCGCTCCGTCGGTGATGGTATAGGTGGCGACGGGAACCGGGCCGTTGTAGTTGAGGTCCGGCGTGAAGCTGAAGGCCCCAGTTGCGCCAATCACCAGCGTACCGACACCCGGAATGCTGGCTGTGGAACCCGCCGCATGAACCGTCGGATCGCCAGCGACCACAAAAGTCGTGACAGTCAGTGCATCAAGATCAACGTCGGTGTCAGCCCCCGGTGCATCGGTGATCACATTGCCCGAAACAGGTGTATCTTCGGTCACCGCAACCGGGCCGTCATCATTGGCCACCGGAGCGTCATTGACATCGGTGATGTCGGCAAAGCTGAGTACTGCCGTATCGGTCAAGGCACCATCAGTGATGGTATAGGTGGCGACGGGAACCGGACCGTTGTAGTTGAGGGCCGGCGTGAAGCTGTAGGCCCCAGTTGCGCCAATCACCAGCGTACCGACACCCGGAATGGTCGCGGTGGAACCCGCCACGTAAACTGTCGGATCGCCAGCGACCACAAAAGTCGTGACAGTCAGTGCATCAAGATCAACGTCGGTGTCAGCCCCCGGTACATCGGTGATCACATTGCCCGAAACAGGCGTGTCCTCGGTCACCGGGATTGGTCCGTTGTCGACAGCCACCGGAGCGTCATTCACGGGTGTGATTGTGATGCTGAGTGTGGCCGTGTCGGAGAGAGCCCCGTCTGTCATCGTATAGGTGGCAACGGGTACCGGACCATTGTAATTGAGAACTGGCGTAAAGCTGTAGGACCCGTCGGTGTTGATCACCAGTGTTCCAACACCGGTTATGGTGGCCGTATCCCCGGCATTGAAAGTCTCGGACGTTGCGTCTCCATCCGTGTCAATGTCAAAGCTTGTGACGGTCAGCAAATCGCCCTCAACATCTGTATCCGCGCCGGCCAGGTCAGTAATGACATTGCCCGTGGCGATTGTGTCTTCATTGATTGTTTGGGCGTTGTCGGCAGCGACGGGCGCATCATTGACAGGCGTGATAACGATTGATGCCGTGGCTGTGTTGGAATTGATGTTGCCATCCGAAACCACAACCGTCACAGTGCGCGTGGTGGCATCGATATCTTCCGAGTTTGATGAGAAACCAATGGCCTCAATGGCAGCCTGGTAGTCGGCAAGGGAAGCCGAACCCGCAAGTTGGATGGTGATTGTGCCGTTCGCCATGAGGTTCGTCGGCGGCACACCCACCAAGGTGACACCCGCTGGCAAGGTTCCGATGGTCAGCAAGTCGCCAAGCCTGCCGTTGGTCAGGGTGATGGTCGCGCTTTCGATGTTGGTGTCGTCGAGATCAAAGATCGTCGTGTCTATGTCGCCGATCGGGGTGGGTGCGGCATTCTCTGTGTAGGCCGTTGTGTAGTTGCCGCCATTGACGCCACTGGAATTGTTGCCGTCAAGGTCAAGCGTCGGGTTGTCATTGACCGGAATGACATTGATGATCGACGTCGCCACATTGCTGGTGGCAAAACCGTCATTGACGGACACCGTTACAATGCGGTCTGTCGGGTTGGGATTTTCAGATGTGGTGAGGAACCGCACCGATTGAATGGCCGTTTGGAAGTCAGCGAGCGATCCGGGACCGATGAGCGTCACCGTGATGACCCCCGGCACAGACGTGTCGATCATCGCCGCGATGCCAAGCGGCATGGCTCCGACCTGTAAAGTGTCGAGCGGGAAAGCATTGGTGAGTGTGATGGTAGCTGTATCAATGTTGGTGCTGTCGATGTCGGTGATCGTGACATCGCTGTCGACGACCGGTACAGAAGGCGCATTCTCAGTGTAAGTGGTCTCATAGTTGAAACCAGTTTGCCCCGAAGAATTGTTGCCGTCGTTGTCCAGCACCGGCGGATCATTGACTGCCAACATGGAAAGGCTGAGCGTCGAGGTATCCGTCAATGCGCCATCTGAGACTGTGTAAGTCATGACGGGAATAGCACCCGTATAGTTTGAAGTAGGCGCAAAGCTGTAGCTGCCATTGGCATTGATGGTGATGGTGCCAACGCCAGAGATCAAAACCGGAGCGCCGACAACTTGCGTACCTGCAACACCTGCGATTGTGAAACTCGTAATCGTCAATGGGCTGCCTTCAACATCCGAGGCATTGAGCAACAAATCGCCTGCGGCACCATCCAACACATTCAGAGTTGTGTCTTCAGTCACAGTGTTGGCTTCGTTGCCGTCAAAAGGTGCATCATTGACTGGATTGACGGTGATACTGGCCGTTGCCGTGTCTGTGCCACCAGCAGGATCAGCAATGGTATAGGTGAAGGCTTGACCACCTGTGTAGTTGGCATTCGGCAGGAAAGTGAAGGCTCCCGTCGCCGCATTGGTGATGGTCAACGAGCCATTGGCCAGCGCAATGGGCGTACCCACGGTGAAAGATGCTCCATTCACCTGCGTGACTGTCAACGCGTCCGCCGTTGGATCAGCGTCAGCGCCAGAACCGTTGTTGGCGAACAGGCTGCCCGTCAATGTGGTGTCTTCGTTCATCGTGAAGCCATCATCTTGTGCGGTTGGCGGCGCGTCGAGCGCCAAGCCAATCTCGATGCCGTCGGCTCCTGCTCCTTCTACTCCAACGCCCGACACCACAAAAGTCAAGGTCGTAAACGTACCCGTGACCTGAATTGAACCGGCGGCAGTGCTTGTCAGGGCATTGGTCGATGCCTCGCCCGAAATGCCTGCCAAAGCCATTACCTGGTTTGGTGTACGCTGAAAAGTTGTGGAGGTGACGTCAAAATGCCCCACACCAGCCAGCTCAAGCAAAGTGGCGCCCGGCGTTGTCAGGGTCCACATCGACGAGTTGGAACGCGAATCTTCGCCACCAACAGTTGACGTGTTTGGATCAAAGGTGCCATTGCCGCCCAATCGGTCAATGTTGATGATGGGGTTGGTGACCGGTGTGGAGAATGTGATGGTCACAGTCATCGGGGCATCGTCATTCGATGCGTCAGGCTGTGGCACACCCGTTGCACCTTCGGGCGTTGTATCCCACGTGTATACAAATCCCAGCGAGGCATCACCGTCAGCGCCATTGGCAAAAAAACCAGGCGTTGTGTTGAAAACCTGCGGCGTCGCGTTGAGAACAGCGGTACCGCCTGCTGTTGGTGCAAATGTTATGGTGGAAGTCACCCCGCTCGTGGTGTTGGTGGCAGTGGTGCCGGAAACAGTCCAGTTGCCCGTGTTCACCAGGCTCAATGTGCCGGACCAGCTTTCGAGCCTCAGCAAACCTGTTTCAACCAAGCCCACTTGATCTTCAAGGTCCCAATCACCACCGAGATCAGCCGCACCTGTTAGGTCATCTGAAGCAGCCACATCTGCCCCCGTCAATGCCGCCAACAGTGCAACGGCTTCGCGGCCCCGGGAGCCCGCTGCAAAATCACAACCATAAATCAATATGTCGGCATTGCTGCCAAGTGAGGCGGCAATGACGGCCATCTCATCGGCATATTCACCCGCCATTGAAGCGGCTGTAAGCTTGGTGTCACCAAGATCAAGTGTCCCGGAACGGCCATGGGAAATGATATGAAGCGATGCAATGTCGGTGCGACCGGCGAGTACGGCTGCGATTTGTTCAACACCATCAGCATTGCTGTCGAGGATGTGAATTTCTGCATTGGGTCCGATGTCGGCAATCAGAACATCAATGTCGTCAACCGCACCATCGATAAACACGATAGGCACCTGTTGGGAAACAGTCGCATCGACTGGTGCTGGCAGGTCCGCTCCAAGGGCGGCCAGCAGCAAATCATGATCCGCGTCGTTTTGGTCGGAAACCACGTCATGGTTGCCATCGACAACCGTTTCAAGGCTGTCAGCCATGGCCGCATCGAACAGCACACGAGGTTCAAGCGTCGTAAAATTTGGATTGGTTTTCGGCTTGGCCTTGTAACTGCCACCCGCTCCGTCAGGTGCCCCGAAGCGCTGTACGATATCGATAGCAGTTGAACAAAGAAACTGGTTCGTCAAACGAGAGGTCGTCATGTCGCCATCACCCAAATATGAGTTAATCCCACGAATCAACCTATACGGGAAACATTAAGATTACACTACCTAAGATTTAGTTGAAAGACAAACACCCTTAATACGTGTAGTTTTGACTTAATATATTGAATTTATGCGGAAATTATTGGTTCGACCGCCGCTCATCCAGAGGTTGAATTGGGCATGCAGCAACAAGGGGGGAATCAAAATCAAGTAAATACAATTTATGGGTGTGCCGCGACTGTTAACCCATAACCTCTTTAACTTTTTCAAGCAGCTGCTTCAAAGCAAAGGGCTTTTGCAGAAAGCCAAAATCGTCAGGGTTCTCAAGATTGCGCTCAAACGCATCTTCGGCATAGCCCGACATGAAGATGAACTTGGTTTTGATGCCACGTTTTCGAATTTCCGACAGCATGGTCGGTCCATCCATTTCAGGCATCACCACATCAGAAAGAATGAGCTCGAAGCCATCCTTGTCTTCCAGAATGGTGGCAAGGCCAGTCTCGCCTGAGTCGGCCTCGACCACCGTGTAACCCCGTGATTGCAAGGCACGCAGCGCAAAAGCCCGGACCGAGTCTTCGTCTTCCACCACCAGAATGCGCCCCCTGCCGGTAAAATCCTCGCGCTTGGCTTCCACTTTGACGGCGGGAACCAAACTTGCTGCAACAGCCTCCGGATAATGCCGCGGCAGATAGATGCTGAAGGTCGTTCCCTTGCCAATCTCACTGTCGCAATAAATATAACCGCCTGATTGTTTGATGATGCCATAGACCATGGAAAGGCCAAGTCCTGTACCCTTGCCAACTTCTTTTGTTGAGAAGAATGGCTCCCAGATTTTCTCAACGATTGCCTTGGGAATGCCTGACCCGGTGTCTGCCACTTCACAAACCACAAATTCTCCATCTGGCAATGGGTGATTGGCGGGCCGCGGCTGGCTGGACAACAGATTATAGGTCTTCACAAGAAGTTTTCCGCCCGTTGGCATGGCATCGCGGGCATTGACGGCAAGATTGATGATGACTTGTTCAAACTGGTGAATGTCAACTTTCACAAAGCCAAGATCACGGCCATGGACAATTTCAAGTTCAGTCTTTTCGCCTAGCACCCGGCCCAACAAGTTGCCAAGGTCTGACATGGCATCAGTCAAGGCATGCAACTTCGGCTGCATGGTTTGTTTGCGCGAGAATGCCAAAAGTTGCCGCACCAGATTTGCCGCCCGGTTGGCATTCTGCTTGATGTTCATCACATCAGTAAACGCCGAATCCTGTGGGCGCATTTTGGCCAACAACAGGTCGGCAAAACCAATAATCGGTGTCAGCACATTGTTGAAATCGTGGGCAATGCCGGAAGCCAGCTGGCCGACGGCTTGCATCTTCTGGCTTTGCGCCAATTGCACTTCCAGGGTTTTGCGTTCGGTTTTATCCTCGGCAAACACCAGCGTTGTGGCATCGTCATGGGAAGCCGCGTCCAATCTGACAAAACCCAGTTGCACATTGCGGGGCTCTGCAACACCCAACATCACATCCGCATCAATGCGTTTGCCTGGTGTCAATGCTGCGGCAGAAATATGCGAGGCCAGCAATTCGGCGGCCGTGCCGTTTGCTGGCTTGTTCAAGGCCGGGGCAAGCAACCCATGCCTTTTGATCAGCGGCGAAAGTCCAAGGAAAATCGCATTGGCCGCAACAACTTCGCCCGCATCATTGAGTTGGGCAATTCCCAGGGGTGCTGCTGAACTCCACAGCTGCAAAATATCCTGTGCTTTGGAACCGGTAGAAGCGGCCACAAGACTGTCCTTCTTGAGTACCATGCTTCGCGATGGCAGTCCCTTGCCCTCCCGGTCAAAATCCTGGCGATGCACAATGTCGACCCGAAATGGTTGCCCCGACTTTGCCATCAGGTTGGCCGAGAAATTCTCCGTACGCGACCCGCCAGGAATCGGTGCCATTGATGTCAATTGCGCCGCCGCCTCTTCGCCCACCAATTCCGCCAGTGACAATGCCCCGCCCTGCACATCAAGCAGGTCAACCCCCAGCCATCCGGCCAACGTGGCATTGATATAATCAATTTTGTTGTCTGGCATCGTTGAGAAAAATCCGGCGGGTGCATGGTCCAGATAAGTGATGATGAATTGTAATCTGGCAAATGCACTTTCCTGGTGCTGGCGATCACTGGTGATGTCGGTCAGCCGCCATAGCGTCTGGCCTTTTTGGCCAGCACCCGCAAGCGGCGATACGCTCAGCCGCAACCAGCGTGCTTCAGCTTCAGAAGCACCGGGTGCCGAGGAACCAGCCGCCACCCTGGTGTCCCGTTTCATGCCATTGCCACCATGGGCCGCCTGACCCAGTTGGAAAATCGGTTCGGCAAAATCTGGATAGCCAGCAAAAAGCATGTCGAACCCCACCAGACGCGAAGCCCCTGCCTTTGAGGCAAGCTTCAAATAGCCGCCGTTGGAATAAATCGCCCTGCCCTTGGCATCGGTCACCACAGCGGCATCTCCCAAGGCGTCCGTCAGCGCATCAAAAAACGGCCTTTCAGAAGTTGCCCCGGCAAAGCTGAACAATCCACCCAACCACCCCAACACGGCCAACAAACCCAAAGCGGAAAGCAACCCTCCCGCCGCCAGCATGGCGGGTTGCACCCGGTCCCGCAGCACGAATGCACAGACCGCGACAGTTGCCAGCGCTGCGAATGCTGCAATGATCAGCAAGATGGGCAATGGGTTTTGGGAAAATGCAAATCTTCGCTTGCTGCCGGCCGCATCATCGCCAAAGCTGCTGTTGGCAGCATTCGCCCCTTTGGCTTTGCCTCCATTCGTTGAAACCCTGTTGTTCATCTCTGCCCTCGAATCAGTTGGACAGTATAAACAAGCTTTGGCCGTGTTGAATCGGATCAAATCGATTTTGCCAGAATTTCTCGCGACTTCCTTTGACCATGAACTCCACCCAACAGTGCATGATCGCAGCATGCCGAGACTTGCCGAAACTGAAAATCTTGCATATCATGAAAAAGGACGGCATGCTTTCCGGCAATAAACTTCCAGTACCAAACAACATGGAGCTCTGAATGATGCCTGATCTCGCGCCCTATTTGAACATCATCCTGATTGCTGGCGTCATCGTGATGGCAATCCTGGCGCTGCTGGTCTTGATCAAGATTTTTGGCGGCAGCGTCAAGGGCCGCAAAGGCTCGCGGCTTGGCATCAGCGAGTATTACGAGATTGATAAAACCCGGCGGCTTGTGCTGTTGCGCCGTGACGACACGGAACACCTTGTCCTCATCGGTGGGGCTCAGGATGTGGTGATTGAAAATGGCATTGGCTCTCCCCTGATGGCGGAGGATGCACCGCAACCCGCCGTCATGCGCCAAGCCCCACGCCCCGCCGTTTTTGGGGCCCGCCGTCCACCCTTGCGCACGGTTGATGGCACCATCGAAATGCCACCACCCCGAAATCCGCAGATGTAACTCTCGGGGATTCAATCAAACTGCGGCGCGTAAAACAAACCGCCATCCTTGGACAGCCTGTTCAATCCGCGTTGGCGGGTTGGTGCGCTTGTGGCCCCAAAGTGCCGTTCAAATATCTCGCCATAATTGCCTACGGCGCTGACAACCCTCGCGGGCCAACCTTTTTCAAGAGCAAGACCAAGCGCAGAACTGGATTGACCTGCCTGCAAAAATGCCACACCATCCTTGGTGGTTGACGAAGCCCTGCTGGCATCAAGGCCCAGCGCTTCAGCCCCCAGCAAAGACCAGACAGTCCAGCGCACTACCTGCAACCAATTGCTGTCGCCCTGCCGCACCATTGGGCCATAAACCTCAACACCGCCTTCAGGCACTTCATCAAAATAAGTTGGCGTGACAAACATCAGGCTCTGCGACGTATCGTTTGACAATGAAAGTCGCGGCCCCCGTGGCAACACATCCACCTCGCCACTTTGCAACGCCACCACCATTTCATCTTCCCGCAAGCCAACAAAATTGACCTTGTTCGGGTCGCCGATAATTGCGGCAGCGATGGCCCGGCAAATGTCCACATCAAAGCCAGACCATTGGTAATCCTTGTCACGCATGGCAAAGCCGGGGCGCTCGGCCACAATCCCGCAAACCAAAACGCCACTCGCTCGCACATCATCCAGCGTCCGCGCATGACCTTGCGACGTCAAAACCAAAAGCAGGGGAAGGGCGTACCAAAACTTCATTTTCTGAATGCACACCTTATCACCGGCTCTCGTCAAGTCACAAATCAACCCCGGCTATTTGGCCGGGGTTGTCATTGTTTTATTCCGAAACGCTTGGTGCTGCTGGCGGTTGTCGTTCGCTCATGAAGCGTTCGAACTCATCCTGATCCTTGGCTTGGCGCAATTTTGCCAGATGTTCGGCAAAGGCTTTGCGTTCGTCATCAAGCTTGCGGCGCTCGGCTTCCAGTTTTTCAAGCTGCACTTTGCGATAGGCGTCAAACGCTGCATTCCCGGAGCTTGGCTGCCAATGGCCCCTGCCTTTTGACCAGTCCTTCGCAAAGCCAAAGCCGTCATTGTCCTTCCACTTCTGCCAAGGTGGTGCCATATCAGAAGCACCTGACCAAAGTTCACCTTTGACCAGCTTCAAAACCAGCGCCGCAATGCCCAGCGGCCAGAACACAATGAACGATCCCACAACGACGGCAATTTCCAAAAACGACCAGCGACGACGGCCCTTGGAACCACAGCGTTTGCCATGTCCCTTGTTGTCGTCTGAATGATCATTGGATTGACCACCCATGTTCATGTCAGCTGTTTGTGAACTGTGATGCATGTCTTGCTCTCCTCTTCTGCATTCCCGATATGGGGACGCGCAAAGCCTTTTCAAGACATCGCAATTGTTACGGTTTCAGTTTTCCAGCCCGGGCAATGGCGTCGAGGATCATCTGTTCCGCCTCATCGGCATCACCCCAACCCGCAACCTTCACCCATTTGCCACCTTCAAGGTCTTTGTAATGGGCAAAGAAATGCTCGATCTGGTGCAGCGTGATTTCCGGCAGCGATTTATAGCTGTGAACATTCTCATAACGCCGTGTCAATCGCGGCACCGGCACAGCAATTATTTTTTCGTCGCCACCCGCCTCATCCTGCATCTTGAGAACACCAATCGGCCGCACCGCCATCACAGCCCCCGGCACAATCTCGCGCTGGTTGGCCACCAGTACGTCAATCGGATCACCATCATCCGACAAGGTATGTGGCACAAAACCATAATTGCCGGGATAGCGCATCGACGTATAGAGAAAACGGTCAACCACCAGGGCACCGGCCTTCTTGTCCATTTCATATTTGATCGGCTGCCCCCCCACCGGCACCTCGATGATGACATTGACCTCTTTCGGCGGATTGCGACCGATGGAAACATGTTCGATGAGCATGATGTTACTTCCCTGATTAAAGCCGGATCATGGCACAATCCACCAGGATTTGTGAACCGTCGACTACAAAGTTTGGGGAATGCAAATTCCAGAGAATGGTGGGCGATGCAGGATTCGAACCTGCGACCCGATGATTAAGAGTCATCTGCTCTACCAACTGAGCTAATCGCCCATTCTCTGGTGAAAATCACAGGCAAAATCAACCGATCCAGCCGCAATGCCGATCCCATAACCGACGCCCCCAACCAATGCAACCCCAAACATGGAGGTGTTTCCCCGTGCCCTTTCACCTCATGTGAAGTTTGAACTCAACCGCCTAGATGTGGTCCCACGTTCGTGCATGTTTCTCAAGAACTGGAACCGTCGGCCATGAAATTCAAATTTCCTGTATTCGCCCAGACCATCGCCTATGCGACTCTGGCCCTGTCCACTTCGGCTGAAGCCCATGTCAAATGGTTTGCACCCTACATCGTCAAAGCCGAGCCGCAGAGCGTTACCGTCACTTTGGCCGACCCGTGGTTCTGGATGGCAATCGGGTTGGTGATGGTGTTTCTGGTATTGACCCGCATGGTGGAAAAATCACCCGTCGGTGAAAATCTTATGGCGATGATGGACCGGGCCACTGATCCCCTGTGGAACCGCTTGGATGATTTCATCCGCTGCGTCATCGCGGCTTTTTTCGTCGCCGTCTTTGCTGTCGGCGGTGTTTATCTCACGCCTGACCTCAAGACCCCGGCGGAATGGGTGTCGTGGATACAGCTGTTGATCGCGGCTGGCATTTTCTCAAAGCGCACCATGCCGTTTTCGGCAGCGGGCATCATCGGGCTGTGGCTGCTGGCACTGACGGACTACGAGTTGTTTCACTTGTTTGACTATCTTGCCTTGGGTGTGGGTGTTGCGGCCTATCTGGTGCTCGCCGCCTCAGGCAACGAGCGCTGGCGCAGCCACCGCTTTGAAGTGTTGCGCTGGGCCGTGGCCATCGCGTTGATGTGGTCGAGCCTGGAAAAATTCGCCTACCCCGATTGGTTTTATCCGTTGGTGGAAGAGCGCCCCTTCCTCACCTTCGGCATGGCCCGCGACGCTTTCATTCCCATGGCTGGCGTGGCCGAATTCACGCTCGGCTTTGGCCTGCTGGCAACACCACTGGTGCGACGACTGTCTGCCATCGGACTGCTGGTCATCTTCACCTCCGCTGTCTACCCGTTTGGCCGCATCGACATGATCGGCCACGCCCTCATCATGATGATCATCGTCGCCATCGCCGTTGATCACAAACGCGACCTGAACTTCATGAATGCAATCCGGCAAAACATAACCCTCCTGCCCGCATCACTGGCAGGATTCATAACAGTCTTCGCCCTCAGCTACTGGGGACTGCATGCCGGAATTTATGGCCTGGGAAGCAGTGGCGAAGCACAAGTCCCCCAGTCAACCCACACCCAAGACAAAGAACACCCGCATCCAACGGCTGAGTGAGGTGGTGGCGGTTGGAAGTTATAAAAACGCACCTGAACCAAAATCGCTGCCTTCCTCTCCCGAACTTAAAGCGGGAGAAGATTGTTACGAGGTAAACAATTGGGATGAGGGAGAGGCTGATCTGAGCTATCTCTCACGCCGCAGGGCAAAAGCGCCCCAGGCGATTTCATATAGAAGAATCAAACCCAATGCTTCATTCAATATCAAAACATTGGGTCTGGGAATGGGCGATCAAGAGTTTGAAGCAATATTGACCATTGTTTGTCAGAAGCTGACTGATGAAGCGCGGTCCAACAAAGATATTCATGAACCTGCTGCGTTTGAAGCTCGTGCCAGACTGGTTTTGCAAGCCCAGGTTAAAGCAACTGGCAACCACGAAACTATTGATGCTGTGCCACAAGGATTTCCCGACATTGTCGTCGGTCGTTATGGGGCTGAAGTTAAGTGCACGGAAAATGATAGTTGGCGCAGCATTGCAAATTCCGTCTCAGAAGGACAAAGAGCCAAGAGCGTTGAGCGGATATATGTGATTTTTGGAAAAATGGGTGGAGTGCCTGAAGTCAAATGGGATGATTATGGAAAGGCCATTATTCACGTCCGCACTTCGCATGTACCCAGATTTGAAATCGAGATCGGCTCAGAGCGATCATTGTTTACGCAAATAGGCACCACCTATGAAAAATTCCGTATCCTTCCAATGAACGAGAAAATGCCGTTCATTAGGGAATATGCAAAGGGCAGATTGAAGGAAGGCGAACGGCTGTGGTGGCTTGAAGACAATGATGTTGACGAGCAACAACATTCTCTGCCGCTCAACGTCAGGATCTACATGGACTTGCCGCAGGACGAGAAGCGCAAACTCAGAGCGGAAGCTGCACTTCTGTGTCCACGAATTCTGAGTGGTTCGCGAGATAGACTAAAATATCGCGATGCGGTTTCTTACTTGATGACTTATCATGGCGTACTGTGCCCTCAAGCTCGCGATCTGTTTACTGCGGGCAGTGTTGCGGGCAAGGCTCGCGGGGGTAACTATCTTCAGCGCGCTCTGCTTGATATCCAACCTGAAATGAAAAAGGCAGCATACGATTTAGAAAAAGGACTCTTTCAGGAATACTGGGGCTTGGTCCCAATCCCCGATGATCGATTGAAATGGTGGCTATCGACTGCTGATAAGTTTGCAAAAGGTTGGAAGCCTTCTGCAACCATGTTTTTGCAATTGTAAATATCCATCGAAATTGTCTTGCGCGACTGTACAAAGTATGCAAAACAAAAAGAGAACAAATCTGGAATTGACGATGAAAAAATATAGTGTTGTGTCCTTGTTCAGTGGCTGCGGCGGGATGGATTTGGGCTTCAAAGGCGGATTTGAATTTCTGAACAAGAAATTTGAAAGTCTGCCTTTTGATATTGTTTGGGCAAATGATTTGAACCCTTTTGCCTGCGATACTTATGAACATAATTTGCGGCATCATATTCACGTCGGAAGTATCTGGGAACATATTGCTAGCTTGCCAGATTCCTGTGACCTCGTAATTGGAGGTTTCCCATGCCAAGACATTTCAATAAACGGAAAACGGGCTGGCGTGGCCGGACACCGAAGCGGTCTTTACCGTGCAATGGTAGATGCAGTTCGCAAAACCCAACCAAAAATGTTTGTTGCGGAAAATGTCAGAGGACTTCTTTACAATTTCAACAAGACTTCTCTTGATCAAGTCATCGAAGATTTTTCCAACTTGGGCTACAAAGTCACATACAAGCTTTACAACGCGGCAGACTACGGTGTTCCCCAGCGGCGTGAACGCGTCCTGATCGTTGGCGTTTTGGATGGTGCAGTGGATTTTTGTCCACCTATGCCAAACTTTCCCAAATCGAAATGGGTGACTTCGAGAAATGCAATCATGGATTTGGAGAAAACCCATCAAGATGCTGATTTCAGCCATATCTGGTCTTTGGCTCGCAAGAGCAGTGATCAGGGGGGGCGTGTTCTTGATCCAGAGAAGGTAGCACATACTGTTCGCGCCGAATGTCATGGCAATAATCAGTTTCACTACGCGCTGCCACGTCGCATTTCTATGAGAGAAGCCGCGCGTTTTCAAAGTTTCCCCGATTCCTTCCAGTTTCTGGCACGTCTCAGGGAATCGGAGCGAATGATCGGAAACGCCGTTCCGCCTGTACTCGCTTGGCATTTGGCAAACGAGATCAAAGCTGCGCTGGACGCATTCGAACGCCGATCATTGGCTCTAGCTGCTTGAAGATATTTACCGCTCTTCCCCGCCCTATTCACCCCGCTCACCATATTCGTATATTTGGTGACATTGCATTTTATTACTGTCGCAACGCTGGACTGTAAGGTTCTCTGCTTCTCCCTTGCGCCGCAGGCGTGGAGAAGTGCGACGTAGCCGGGCGGTGTTTGACCCGGTCTTGCTTTTAACAGCTATTGAGTGGCGAACACCCCCTCCCCCTTCCGCCTTCGCAAGTGCTGGGGCGGACGCAGTCGAGGTACTCCCCCGGCAGCGCCGATGGAGAAAATATCGGTAACCACCCCCCTCTTCAGCCAGCAGTGAACTCCGTGAGATTGACAGTGTGTGTGTAGCGGAAACGGATGGTGGAACCGGGTGTCAGTGTGTCCCACGAGCCATTGATGGCAGCATCAGAAGAGGAGCCTGAGGGGCCATTGGAAATCAGGGTTTCGTTGGTCACCACGCGTGAAGGCGTGATGGGCAATGCTGTTCCTTCGTGAACATCATCGACGACAACATTGGAGATGGTCACATTGCCGGTGTTTTGGACCTGGTAACTGTAGACGATCTGGTCATTCACATCGGCGAGTCCATTGCCGTTAACGTCGCCGCCCGGCGTCGCAAAGGCCCAGGATTTGACGATGGACAGCGTAGGGGCCGCCGCTGCATTGGTAAACACGCAATTGATCACGGCACCTGGTTTTTTGGCCAGGATTGCAATGGTGACAATCCCGCCCGTGCCACTGGCAACAGGATTTGTGTTTCCGGAAACCGCGAAATTCGAGTCGCTGCATGTCACATTGCCCAACACCCAGTTGGCATCGGCGGACTCAGTAATTACTGTGGCGGCAGCAAGTGCCGCAATGACCGATAGTGGGGCAGCGGGCGTTGCCGTGCCAGTCGCCAATGTCGAGATCGGACCGATGGTGCCCGTGATGTTTGTGGCAGCAAAGCTGAATGGTCCGCCAAAGCCGCCGGTCGTGGTTTTCTGCACACTCAAAGTCGGCAGGCGCGTGTTGGTAAACGAGCAGGTGATGTTGCTGGCAAGCGCTGTGGCAGCAACATCGAGCACGACAGTGCCGAGCACCAAGTCAACCGTCACATTGCCGCCTGTTCCCAAGCCACTGCAACTCGCCGCAGTCAAGGCATAGCCAGCGGGAATTGATTCTGTGATTGTTGTCGATGTGCCTGCATTCGTCAAGGTGCGCAACGCGCCGGTTGCGGCAGTTCCGGGAGTGCTTGTCGCAATGATTTGCGCGGCTCCAAAACCGTTGTCACCATTGAAGGTGAATGATCCAACAGCGCCAAGCGAGGTTTTGCTCAAGGTGATTGTCGGCGCAATGTCATTGTTGTTGACAGTGCAAGTGGCGTTTAGTCCGGGAGTAAGTGTCAGGGTGCTGCCAGACAGCGTGCCGACATTACATGACCATGCCCCCATGGCATAACCGGCCGGACCAGTCTCGCCGAGTGTGAAGTTGCCTGCATTGACCAGCGCATTGGTAACGGCCGCCGTGGTTGATGCGCCTGAAATATTTGTCGGCCCTGTCGCAGTCAACGTCCATGCACTCAAGGCCTGCGTGCCGCCGTTGTCATTGGTAACGGTTTTCACCAGCGTCAAGCTGGGTTGAACGTCATTGTTGTTGATGGTGCAGGTGGCAATTTCACCATTTGCCAAAACCAGGCTGCTGCCAGTCAGCGTGCCTGCAGTGCAGCTCCAGGTGCCTGCCGAGTAGCCGCTTGGACCACCACTTTCTGAAAGTAGATAAGTGCCTGCATTCACTGATGCATTGGTGACCGTTCCCGCTCCAGAGGCGCCTGAAATGGTTATGGAGCCAGCTGCCTGCAATGTCCAATCGGTGATTGCTGCGGTGCCGCCGTTGTCATTGGTGACTGTTTTTACCAGCGTCAATTTGGGTCTGGCGGTATTGGTGATAGTGCAAACGATGGCCTGGTTTGCAGCCGTCGCCGACGCGGTCCACGATGGAGAAGAGCCCCCTGGTGTGAATGCAACGCCGCTGCGCGTGCATGCTATAGTCGGCAAATACGAGGACAGTGCATTGGTGCTTCCCGTCGCCATCGCGTCAGTAAGAGTATATGTCGTGCCGACCGTAATGATGTTGGCACCCGTGCTGGCTTGCTGTCCCAGTCCTGCCCCCGAAGTTGTGGATGTGGCCACAAGGGTTGCGCCAGAGTTGATGGAAACCTGAAACTGGTCAGCAACAGCGGCGCGGCTGTTCACAACCTTGTTCAAGTTGAGCGACGTGGCTGTTGTCGTGATGGCACCCGTACAGCTTGGCGTCGTCACAGTCGGGTCAAACAGCGCGGTCGCAGGAATGATTTCGGTGACGCTGTCTGGCCGCGTCCACCGCAGCCGGAGGTGGTTGATGCCGCCAGCGTTGTTCCAATAGATGCGCAAGAGAGCGCAACTGTTCGCAGTGGGTGCGTTCAGGGTCGTCACCACATTTTCATATGTCGTATCATTCGCCGTGAAAGAAGCCAGGCTTGAAACCGGAATATCATAACTGACAGTGCGAAAGGCGGTGCTGTTGAAACTGGATGACAAATCAAGATCGACTTCGTCATCATGGGCGATCGTCAGTGTGTAATTTCCGGCCAAAGGCAAACGAATGCGAGCGTAAATCAATCGGCCCTGTGCGTCCGCCTGGCAAGCCGCTCCCGTACCCGCAGGGTCGGCTGTCAAGTCACAGAGAGTTTGTGAAACCCGCGTATAGTCAATTGTTGCAGATGTGCCGGTGCGACTGGCATTGGCAACGCTTGCGGAAATGGTACGCAGATTTGTGATGTTCTGGGCAGAGGTCGCGGAATTGTTCGAATAGTTTGGCCCGGCAAGGTTTTGGTTGCTCGTCCCCAACATGCCGCTGTTACCTTGGTAATCCTCCCAAATTGTTGCCGCAATGGCCGCGTCACAGAACAGCAGCAGCCCAAAAACAAAAACGACTTTTGCAAACATGACGAAATGCCGGGGCAGCAGCAGCCCGACCGACGCGATATCACTCGCTACAAGACTTGAGTAAGTTACTATTCTTGCGCTTTGATGATCCATGATGAAACGCAACACTTCGCACTGACTTCTTATAAAGCGAAAACGCACACGCAACCGTGTGGGAATTCAGACACTTCAAGGAGAGCTAGATTGTTATGGTTAATGTGCGGTTAAGTTGCAAAAAGCCGCCGGTTGGGTTTCTCCCCCGGTTTTGCCGAAGGAGACTTGTTTCAGGGCAACTTCAAAGATTCTAGTGGATTTCAGTGGGATTTCAGTGACAGGATTTCAGTGACAGTCCACTTTTTATCCTTAGTGCGGAATGCGCCAGGAACACCTTATGGGGGCGATAGGTGCAGTATTGTTGTTGACGTGGCATTTGCCGAAACACAATCTCAGCACTGCGTGCCACTCCTCTGGACCTTCGGCGCCGGGTAAAAGCCATGACACGGGATTTGGCGCTTGGTGTTGCTTTCGTATTGTTGCAAGTTGGTATACCCGCAACTTCAAGGACGCTGCCCCATGACCGTAACGCTCAACTGCCGCGCCGATTTCACGCTTGATCATTGTCGGCGTATAGCGTGGGGTGGTGAGGCGGTGCTGCTGGGTGAAACTGCCATGGCCACAATTGCTTCGGCGCGGAAGGCTTTCATAGCGATGATCGAAAATCCTGACATTTCGATTTATGGCGTTAACACTGGCTATGGCGGGCGGGCCAAGCTGCGGCTGGATGCTGACGGCCGCAAAGCCCAGTCGAGACTCCCCACCCATCATCGCGCGGCGTCTTGGGGCGAGGCTTTGCCAGACCGCGTCACCCGCGCCATCGTGTTTGCGCGGCTGGCGAATTTCATTGAAGGCCATGCTGCCGTCTCGCCTGAAGTTGCGAAAGCCGTGGCGGATATGTTGTCTGGTGGTGCCATGCCCTATGTTCCATCGCGCGGGCAAGGCGGTGCGGGTGAAATTCTGTCACTCTCCCATGTGTTTTTGCATGCAGCATCGCAGTGGCCACTGGCGGAAAAAGACATGTTGGCGCTGGTCAATGGTTCGCCGGCCGCGTCTGCCCTGATTGCCGATGCCGCCCTGTCTTCTGAAGCGCGATTGCAATTGGCGGCAGAGGTTTTCGCGTTGGCGGCAGAGGCCTTCAACACGCCGCAGGGGCATTTTGCCGAAGAATTGGAGGGGTGCTGGAACAATCCCCATGATGCCTGGGCTTTCAAACTGCTGCGCGATTTGATAGCGGAAGACAAGCAGCCTCGGCGGCCCTATCAGGCGCCGGTCAGCATTCGCATTCTGCCGCGCATCCTCGGGCAAGCCCACCGGGCCGCAAGCACAGCAGCCGAAGTCGCCAATCAGTCTCTGGCCGCTGTCAGCGACAACCCCGTGATTTTTCCACCAGGTCAACAGATCGGCAAAGACCTGGTTGTCAGCACCGGTGGCTATCACAACATGCAGGCCGCAGCCGCACTGGACGGACTGGTCTGCGCCTATGCCAACCTTGCCGTTCTCACGGGCCGCATTGCCTCGAAATTGCAGGATGCCAATGTGTCGTTGTTGCCACCGTTCCTCGGCTACGAAGACGGCATGAGTTATCTTGGGTGCTTGCCCATGGCCATTGTCGGCTATGAAGAAGAAATGCGCATGCTCGCCGCACCCACACTTTTGCCGGGATCAGAAGCTGGCGCTTTCGGACAGGATGATGTGGCATCGCCGGTGTTTCTGGCCTGGCAAAAACACGATCGCGCAAGTGTGCTGCTGGAACAATGCCTGGCCACCCTTGCACCCATCGCGCTGCGTGCGCTGCAAGTGGCGGGGCGTCGGGTGCCCGTGAAGTTGAAAGAATTGGCAGAAGACATTGAAGCCTGTTTTCCAGACGACGCAACCGACCGCGCCATGGGCTTTGATCTTGCGCAACTCGCACAAATGTTGCGGACCCGCATTTACAAAGTGTGATGGGAGTGTTTGCCAGAATTCCTTTATCTGCCGTACGAACATCTTCTGCCGCCTGTCAAAACGGCAGAAAATGTTGAACTCGGTGTGGGATCAAGCGTTGGTGCGCACCGCCCGGTTAACCCCGCTGACCACCGCCTTCAAGCTGGCCACCACGATGTTCTTGTCGATGCCGACGCCGAAGATTGTGCCGCCGTCGGGTAGGCGGAGTTCCATGTAGGCAACGGCTGAAGCATTCGCGCCGTGGCTCATGGTGTGTTCGCGGTAGTCGACGATGTCAAAGCCGAGGCCACTTTCCTTGCGCAGCGCATCGCAGAAGCCATCGACCGGGCCATTGCCGATGCCTTTGATGGATTTTATATTGCCGTCGATGGTGAGTTTGGCGGTGATCGGTTGTGCGCCGTGATCGCTGGAGGCGTTGTGTTCGATAAAGCCATAGCGGCCATTCGTATCGAGGTATTCGCTTTGGAACGCACTCCACAGACGCTCCGCTGAAAGTTCAACTCCTTCACCATCGGCAATCAATTGCACGGCTTTTGAAAACTCGATTTGCAGGCGGCGTGGCAGTTCGATGCCGTGTTCGGTTTCCATGATATAGGCAATGCCGCCCTTGCCCGACTGCGAATTGATGCGCACCACGGCTTCATAACTGCGGCCCAGATCCATCGGGTCAATCGGCAGATATGGCACTTCCCACAGAGGATTGTTCGAGGCCTTCATGGCCTTGAAGCCCTTGTTGATGGCATCCTGATGGGAACCCGAGAAGGCCGTGAACACCAACTCACCCGCATAGGGGTGGCGCGGATGCACCGGGAGCTGCGTGCAATATTCGGCCATGCGAATAAGATCATTGATGTTCGAGATATCAAGGCGCGGATCAACGCCTTGGGTGAACAGGTTCATGGCCAACGTGACGATATCAACATTGCCAGTGCGCTCGCCATTGCCGAACAATGTGCCTTCAACCCGGTCGGCCCCCGCCATCATGGCGAGTTCCGTGGCAGCTACGGCGGAGCCACGGTCATTGTGGGGGTGCAACGAGATGATGACGCTGTCTCGATTCTTGACAGTGCGGCAGAACCATTCGATCTGGTCAGCGTGAATATTCGGCGTTGACGATTCCACCGTGGCGGGGAGATTGAGGATCAACGGCTTTTCTCGGGTCGGTTTGATCTCATCCATGACAGCTTCGCAAATCTCGATGGCGTAGTCGAGTTCCGTGCCGGTGAAACTTTCCGGTGAATATTGAAAGCGGATGGCCTCTTCCATACCGCTGTTTTGCGCCAGCGATTTGATGAGACGCGCGCCATTCACAGCAATCTGCTTGATCCCCTCGCGATCCGATTTGAACACGACGCGGCGTTGCAGTTCGCTGGTGGAATTATAGAAATGCACGATGGCTGATTTCGCCCCGCGAATGCCTTCAAACGTCCGCGTAATCAATTCCTCGCGGCATTGCACGAGGACCTGCACCGTTACATCGTCAGGAATTTTCTTGTTGTCGATGAGGAAGCGGCAGAAATCAAAATCCGTTTGCGAGGCCGATGGAAAGCCGATTTCAATTTCCTTGAAGCCCATTTTGACAAGCGAATTCCACATGCGCAATTTGCGCTCATGGCCCATGGGCTCGATAAGCGACTGGTTGCCGTCGCGCAAATCAACGGAACACCAGATTGGCGCTTGGGTGATGGCTTTGTCAGGCCAGGTGCGGTCGTTCAAGGCAACAGGTGGATAGGCGCGATATTTTTCGCGGGGGGAAATCATCATGTTGAAAATCTTTCTGCTTGCGGAGGCTCTTAGGTGAAAATCCCCAGAGAGCCAAGGCTTCGCCCAGGCGGCCCTCAGGGGCAGCTAAGCAGAAGCAATGCGAATGGCAGCAGATGGCGCATAGGCGTCGCTCTATCGGATTTGGAGCGGTGACGCAATGGCCCCGTCTCACGCCTGAAAATGCGGCTGGAAATTCAACCACCACCCTTAATTCTGTCCCAGAATTCGGCGCGGTCATTGGTGCGCGGGAATGCTTCGGATGGCACCGGTTTGCCGAGGAATGCGCAAAGCGGTTCCCAGCCTTGTTTTACTTCATAGATCAGAAGCTGTTTCGCCGGAATTGCTGACTTGACGGCTTCATTGTGGGCGGTGAAGGCGGCCTTGAGGCCGGCTTCGTCAAGCCCAAGCACAAAGCCCGCCTTGGCCAGCACAGCAAGGCCCATGGCCAGCCAGGCTTGCATGGGCAGCGGCAACTTGTCCCCCATGCCCAGCAGCATGTAAATGGTTTCTGAGAAACTGGCATGCCAGCTCTCGGGGCTGCGGATTGTGAGGATAAATTTTGCGGTAGGATATGCTTTGTGGAGCTCACGATAGAATGACGCGACTGGCCAATCGACGGCGCTGTTGTAGTCCTTGAAGACGGCGGCCCAATCAGGATTTCCGTTGGCCGCTGCCGCCCACAACGGCACCTGTGTCGGCAGGTTTTGGATGACTTCATCCATGTGGTGGCAGGGCCCACATCCGAGTTGGTTCAGCGCAAGTTTAAGAGAGTTCGTTCCCGTGCGGCCAACGCCTGCACCGATGACATTGATTGACATGACCTGAACTCCTCGCGTCACGCCCCCGTATTCGATTTTTGCTCGCATTTGCGGGTATTGTAAACAACCCTTCACTTCGCAATGTCACTCCACCAGTATCCGTCAATTTCGAATTGCGTTATTCATTCAACATCGGCGCTTTGTTTGGAGACTGGATCATGTTGCTAAAGCTTTCATTCCACCTCACCGCCCCCCCTTTGCTTTTGTTGCTTGCCGCACCAAGCATGGCAAGTGTCGATAGTTGCGACGATTTGATATCATCACTCGAAAGTGCCAAAGCCGCACCTGATATCAGCCCCACCACGAAAAGCCAGATTGATGAATGGCTGGGCGCAAGCCGTAGCGCCAAAGCAAAGGACAATGTGGCAGTTTGTGAAGCCGCCAGCAAAATGCCCATGCAATCAGCGCCAAGTGTGCCGGGATAACCCGGCGAAGGCGGGCGCAAGTGTGGGAGAGTGCCAAACACGGTTTAACCAAGAACCTGCCCTGCACAACAAGCCATCCGGGTTATAAAGGGGTTTTGGTGGTCTGGCTTTGCCCGGTGTTAACGCTGTTTCATTCGCACTTTGCATTGCCAATCTTATGGCTTAGTCTGGTCACAATCCTTCGGCATATGCCGCGCCATCTACAGGACGGGAACCAAAATCATGATGCGCACATTCGTTGCAACCACACTGCTTCTTTCAACCCTCAGCTTGCCAGCTTTCGCTGACCCTTGTCAGGATGATGTGGCCTTGCTCGACAAGACTTTGAAATCCGCAGAAATCGATGCCGACATTCGCGCCCAGGCTGAAGACATGCGCAACCAGGCGGTGCAGCTTTGTGGAGCCGGCAACACGGAAGAAGGTCTCGCCATGACAGCCGAAGCCAAGATTTTGCTCAAGCTTGAATAATCAGGCTTCGAAAGCCAGCACGGCGCAAATCAGGGCAATTACCGCACTCAGCGCCACGCCACCGACAAACAGGCTTAGGCGTGGGAGCAGCGCCAGATTCTTCTCCCTTTGCATTCTGCCGCCTGTTGCCCGTGTCATGCCATGGCAAAGCGTCAGCAGCACAACGAACAACATCTTGGCGTGGAACGCCGGCGACAAGCCTTCGGTGCCGCGCAACCACAGCAACAACCCGCCACTCAGCCAGATCAATGCAATGATGCCATCGCCCCAGCGGGCAATAGTCATGCGCTGCAAGGCCAAGCCCTTTTGCACATGCCCCTCATTTCCCAGCGCCAGCCGGGTGTTGATGAAGTTCGATGTGCTGAAGCCAATGCCAAGCGCAATCACCAGCAAATGAAATATCAACAGGGCCTGATGGGAACTCATAGGTCAATCTCTCCACTCATCAGGCGCACCGCCGAACCGCCGACGCGCACTGCGTTGAGCTTAGAGCCTTTCACATCCGCTTCAAGCCGCAAATCCGAGGGGCGGCCCATTTCATGGCCCTGCTCCAACTGCCAGCGATGGGTGCCGTCTTGCAATTTTTCCGCCGTGAGCAATTGTGCGGCCAGCAATGCGGTTGCTGAACCTGTGGCCGGATCTTCGGGGATACCGCCTGTTGGTGCATACATGCGGGCACGAAAATTGGTGGAAGCGAGATCGCCGCCACGGGTGTAGACATAGGAAGCGTCAACACCGTTCATCGGACGGATCAGGGCTGACCAATAGGGCTCCAAGACTTTTGATTTTTCAAGTGCGGCGCGGGTTTTCACCGGCACATAGAAAAACCGCGGACCGCCTTCAAGGGATGCAATGCTGTGACCATCAAAGCCGATGTCACTGGCATCAAGGTTGAGGGCTTGTGCAGTGGCTGCGATGCTGGGCAGTGGGACTTCTGAGTGGAATGGAATAACCGGAGCCGTGAAAATGCCAGACACGTGATCGGCAATGCGGGTGATCCGCACCGGGGTCAGGCCTGCTTGCAGTTCGAGAATGATTTTGGTTTCGAAACTGCAACCGGGCTTGTTTTTCAGTTCCGCCAGCAAAGCCGCCGTACCCAACGTCGGATGTCCCGCAAACGGCATTTCTCCACCCGGAAAAAAAATGCGGACTTTCGCCGTATGTGCAGGGTCATCAGGCTTCATCACAAACGTTGTCTCCGAGAGATTGAACTCCCGGGTGATGGCTTGCATTTGCGCAGTTGTCAGGTGGTCAGCGTCAAGAACAACCGCCAAGGGATTGCCGCCGAATTTGCGGTTGGTAAAAACGTCGAGCGTGTGGAATTTGAGTTTCATGATGCAACAATCTTGCCCCACTTGATATGAATCGCAAGCAAAACATTATCCCGATTGCAATGACCATATTCTTGGACAACACATGGTCACGGCAGGGTTTGCAGAACCTGCCATGACCGTGACGCGAGATATCGGGACTTAAGGAATTGTGCCTTCCGTTCTGGAACCCGCTATGACTTCATATTCTTTCTCGCCTAGCACTTCACCGTTGCTCTCAACGAGTTTCACAACATATTTTCCGGCTGAGAATGCCTTGTTGAGCGCGCCATATTCCGTTGCAATCTTCTCGCGATTTCCGGAAATATCTTTTTTGGAACTGAAGATCGTGAACGTCGAACCTTCGGAAGCCGGAATGGCCAAATACCCGGCATCAATGGAACCTGCCAGTTTGAGGGCCTGTCCCGGCTTCAACTCCACATCAAAAGATTTCGTCGCATAATCCTTGATGATTACAATCTGGTATTTGCCAGCCACTGTCTTGAAAATTGATGGTGCATCATATTTGGTGTCGATCCTTTCGTGTTTGCCATCGAGATTTGCCTGACCCTTGTGCAATTCGACGGTCAGCCCGTCAGGAATGGTTTCTCCACCCTCTGAATAGAGCGCAGCAACTTCTATCGTCCCAGCCCCCAATATTACTTTTTGCTCCAGATACTCACCTACAGCCACTTGCACATCTGCCTCGGTTTTGATGGAACCAAGATTGATTTCAACTTTGTGCCTGCCACCCGGCAACAGGAAAATGACTTCCGGACCATATTTGGTAGCCAACAGATCGCCATTCGGCTTTCTGAACTGCCAATACATGCTGCCATCAGAGACGGGTGTCGTGTCATCAAAATAAGCCACAAATTTTACAACGCCGGCATTCAGGCTGTAATTCAACTGGTTGACTTCACCTGCCTCAATGTGAACTGGAAATTCGGAATAAATATCAAAATTGGAACCATCGCCAACAATTTTGACAATGTAATCTCCCGACTGCGCCAAATTGTATTTGATATCGACGCCAAATTCAGTGGCAATTTTTTCGCCCTTCTGTCCGTTCACTGAGGGATAGATTTCCCAATAAGGGTCAAGGAATGGTTTCGCCAGTTCCATACCGGGAGCCATGGTGACATGACCCAGAATATTATACTCGGGAGCAACAGGCTTCGGTGGTTCCACTTCAACGGGCGGCGCTACGGTCTTATTCAAAGCAGTCTGCAATTCATCGGCGTTGGAAGCCGTGTAGAAAGATCCGCCGGTTTTCTCCGCCATGCATTTAAGCTGGTTGATGGCTCCTTCGTCATCAAGGCCAAAGCCGACTGTGTGAACGGTGAGATTGATGCCTTCTTTTTCGAGTTGGGCTGCCACCTCACAAGGGTCAAGGTTGCAGTTTTCAATGCCGTCTGAAACCAGAATGACAGTTCCCGGTTTTTCCTGATAGCGCAGGGCATCCGCCGCTTGCAGCACTGCCTGGGTCATCGGGGTTTTGCCTTTCGGCACCAGACCTTCGATTTTTTCCAGATAGACAACGCTGTTGAGCTTGCCTGGCTCGATGACAGTTTCAATATCATCACAGGAATTCTTGTCGCGGTGGCCATACACAACCAGGCCCAGTTCATCCTCGGGCTTCCACGTACCAACGACTTTAGCCACCACTTCCTTGGCAATCGCCATTTTGGTTTGGCCGTTGATCTTGCCGCGCATGGAGCCTGAGGCATCCATCACAAGAATTACCCGCTGCCCCTCGGCAATGGCCAGCAATGGCAGCAACGATACGAAAAACAGGGAAAGGACCAAACGCCGCAGCATCATGCGAAACTCCAAATCATTTGCCCCTGCCAAACACTAGCAAAGCAAAAGCAAATGTCAAATCAGCGCGTCATGGATCAGTTTCAATGATACAAGGAACAATGCGATCTCAACAGCTTTGAAGAAAACATCCTGCGACAGGATTTTGGTAAGCCTATAACCAGCCCAAGCCCCAAACAAGGCCACGGGAACCAGATAGATACATTTTTCCAATGAATCCACATTGATCTGGCCAATCATCCAATAGGGCGGCAACTTCAGCACATTGATGATGGTAAAAGCAATGGTTGCCGTGCCCGCATAAGTCATCTTGTCAAGTTTTTGTGGCAGCACATACATCTGGAAAGGTATGCCGCCAGCATGGGCGACAAAACTTGTAAAGCCCACGATGCTTCCCCAGACTATGCCGCGCGGCATGTCAGCCTGCTTTGCTGGAATTTCCACATTTCGCCGGCTGCGCACAAAAATGTCGATGCTGTACCAGATGCCAATCACACCTACAATCAACTTCACAACGTTGTCATTGTTGAACTGGGCCGTGGCCCAGCCGGTGCCAATGCCGATCAGTGAAGCGGCAACAACGATTTGGATATTCCAAAGATCGTAGGACTTTCGGTAAAGCCAGAGTCCATAAATATCGCTGACAACATAGAGTGGCAACAGCAAGCCAGCGGCACTACCTGGCGATATCACTTGCGACAGGATCGGCACGGCAAGTATTCCTACACCGGGAACTCCACCTTTCGAGGCGCCGACAACAAACGTCGCCAAACCGGCAAATACCCAGAAAAGAATATCTGGTGACATCAAGGAGTGTCCGGCGGCAGTTCAATGTCTTTCCGGGCAATCTTCAAGTGATCCGCCATGCAACCAGCAACGAAGCTGTGATCATCCCGTTGGGGAATGCCGGAAACCGTAACTGAGCCGACAACCCCGACATTCTTTACGTTGATTGGAAAACCGCCGCCAGCTGCCGCCATGGTGAGGGGATTGACGCCCCGGGATTCGTCCAGCGCCATGCCCCGATCCAACAACTCGCGCCCCACCCGGTAAGAGCTCTTTTGATAACGCATCACCACATTGATCTTGCGCTCCACCCATTCCGCATTGTCCGGTGAGGTGCCGGGAAGTGCCACATAGAAAAGCTTGCGGCCCGCCACCCGGATATCAATCACCAGCGGCAGTTTTTGCAAGATGGCCTGGTCGCGCATATGAATGCCTAAAGCCCACGCCTCTGCTTCACCAAACTTGCTGAACTGCAGTAACGCCTCTTGCCGCGCCAATGCCGCAATATCTTCCTTGATCCCCACAGCCCCACTCCCTTCAATGTCCAAATACATCGATAACCGCCAACCCGAACAAAGTCATCTCATCCCTTTACAATTCTCAGCTCAAGATTATTCCGTTGCCCGAGGCCATATTCTTGACACAGCAGTGCTTTTTGTCTTTCATGACGATGGGGGTCGTAATTGGAGTCGACGCATGTTTGCATGCCCCCGCTATGCTATGGCCTTGATGCTGTGTGCATCCAGTTTGGTTTATTGCCAATCCGTTCTTGCCCAGAATCAAGACAATATCCGTGCATGTGATTTGGCAGCTGCAAGCCCAGAGGACAACCAGCGCCCCTCTGACATTCCCGGTGTTGAGATCGACAAGATTGACGCGCACACCGACGCCTATTCGAGCGCCTTGAGCGCCTGTGAAGATGCGGCCACCCAGGCACCCGGCAACTTGCGCATTGCAACCCAGTTGGCCCGCTTGCTAGGAAAATACGATGGATTGGAGAAAACCGAAGCCGCGACACGGCGGTTGGAACTTTACAAGAAGGCGGCTGAAGGTGGCTATGTGCTGGCCATGGTCGAATTGTCAGCCATCTATCTGAATGGCGATGGCGTTGCCAAGAATGCAGCAGAAGGCCTGAAGTGGCTGAAGCTTGCCGCCAACCCGCCCCATGACCACCGCAAGGCCCAATTTGATTTAGCTGAACTCTATCGCAATGGCACTGGCGTAACCCAGTCGCTGAATACTGCAGGCCCCTATTATTGTGCATCGGCTGAAAGCGGCCATGTGCAAGCCATGGTCTGGTGCGGTTCGGCCAACGAGTTCGGCAACATCGGCCCCTCCGATCCGGAGCAGGCATTCATCTGGTACAAGAAGGGTGCCTATCTTGGCGATCCCCTGGCACAACGGCAATTGGGCAAGTCTTATCGCAATGGAATGGGCACCCCAGTCGATCACTATGCAGCTTTGCAATGGATTCAGAAGGCCAACGACGCCGACGAATTGGTGGCCCGAACCTTTCTCGGCGATATTTACATGGCAGGAGATGGCACAGCAAAAGATGTGGGCCGCGCCATGGGTTATTACCTCAGCGCGGCGTCAGAAGGTGAAGCCCATGGCCAAGCCCGGCTTGCCCTGGAATATTCCAACGGAGAAAACATCCAGCTCAATCTTGCACAGTCATTTTACTGGTCAAAGCTCGCGGCAGAAAGCGGCGACGCCGAGGGCCAATTGCACCTGGGCTTTCTTTATGACGAGGGAAAAGGCACGGCGATTGACGATGTGAAGGCCGTCGAACTTTATCGAAAGTCCGCCGCACAGGGAAATCGCGCTGCCATGAACAATCTTGGCGAAATGCTGATCGCCGGTGAAGGCGTTGAGCAGAATGTGACCGAAGGTCTGGATTGGCTGAAAAAATCCGATGAGGCCGAATATGATTACGCACCCTACAACATTGCCCTGCATTATGAAAAGCCGGACAAGGGTTTTGTCTATGACTCGAATGTCGTTGCCAAACACCTCTTGCGTGCCTTGAAACTCAATCACTACCGAGCCACGGATGAACTGATCGCCAACCGGGGAAACCAGTTCCAGAAACGAACCTTGCAACAATTGCAGGTGTTGATGGCTGCGGATGGCAAAAAATTTGTCCGCACCAATGCGGGCTTGTCGGCTTCTGCCCTTGATGCGCTGCGCAGCTATCTGCCCTGAGTCAGCGCAATCCATGCTTTTCCATTTCATCCGGTTTATATCTGGAGTTCAAACAGTGACAATGCCAAAGTTTTCCACCTGCCGCGCCGCAAGCATCAGCTTGATGTTCGGGCTTGCTCTTTTCGTCACCGAGGCAAGTGCAGCGAAAAAAATCAGCGATCGTGTTGATCCCGTCAACGCCTGCGATGAGTTGGCGGCAAGCCCCTTTGATGATCTTCGCCCAGAAGGCGTCAAGGGCGTTGAGCTCAACGACATCGTTTATCACCAGGCACTTGGTGCTTGTGAATCCGCCGTCAAGGCAGACCCAAAAAACCTGCGGCTGTTAGCGCAACTGGCCCGCGTATTGACACGCTACAATACCGAAGAAAACAACAAACGCGAATTGGAACTCAATCTCAAGGCAGCAGAATCCGGCTACGCCTTGGCCATGATGAATGTGGGCGGGCAATATAATTTGGGCATCGGCACCCCTGTCAATAAAGACGAAGCATTCAAGTGGTTCATGGCTGCGGCAAGCCCGCCCCACACCCACCGCAAAGCCTTGCATGATGTTGGAACAATGTATGATGAAGGTACTGGCGCACCGCTGGACAAGGCCAAGGCCGGCATCTATTTTTGTCGTTCGGCCGAAGCGGGTTTTGTGCAAGCCTTCAGCCGATGTGGCGATGTGCATGCCAATGGCCATGGCGTATTGGTGGACAAGCCCAAGGCATTCTCATGGTATCAGCGTGGTGCCCTGGAAGATGATGCAGCAGCTCAGGCCGCACTGGCAGAGTCCTACTACTATGGCACAGTCAGCGACGTGAACAATGACCAGGCATTTTCATGGGCTGTCAAATCCGCAGCTGGCAACAACGCCAAGGGCCACCGGCTGCTGGGCGATCTTTATGACCAAGGCTATGGCGTTGCCATCGACCGGATTCATGCCAACGGCCTTTATCTTTTGGCCGCCGAAGCTGGCGATGCCGAAGCCATGGCCCGCCTCGCCGATTCCTATTACACCGGCACTGTGCTTCCCCAGAATTATGACCAGGCCTTGTATTGGGCCAGACTTTCCGCCGACAAGGGCAACAAAAGCGGCATGGTCAATCTCGGCCTGCTCTATGATTATGGCTATGGCATCGAAAAGGACGACGTGAAAGCCGCCGAACTTTACCGCAAGGCCGCCGAATTGGGCGACATGAATGGGATGAACAATTACGGTGAAATGTTGTTTGCCGGCCAAGGCGTGGCCGTTGATGTGACAGCGGCCATGGTTTGGCTGCAAAAATCCAGCGATGCAGGCAGCAGCTACGGCGCCCACAACATGGCCATGCACATTGAACTGGAAGAAGGCGGCCTGCCCTATGATGCTGGAAAGGTTGCCGGCCATCTGTTGCTGGCCTTGCAACGCAATCACGATGAAACGCGAAAGTTGCTCATCGAATTCAAAGGCAATGAACTGAAAGCCACAACAATCGACCTGCTGCAAGTTCAGATGTTCAGCGACGGCAAGGATTTTGTCCAAACACCCGGCAAGCTGTCAGCCTCGGCTGTTGCAGCGCTGCAAAGCTATTTGCCGTAGTGCAGCGGACGGGCAATTGCGAAGTAAGTTCCATCCACTGCAACGTTGCCCATAAACTTGGGCGCATAACTCAATTCGCATTTCCCGGTTGAACAATTGTATCTTTTATGATACTTAAGCGAATGCATAGAGAATTGCGACCCTTGCCACTTCAGTTCTGGCGCTCAAATAGCGGACGTGAACCGACGAGGGATTGGTTTCAGGAATTGCCAGCAGAAGACAGAGCGGTGCTGGGCCACGATATGAAGCGTGTCCAGTATGGTTGGCCAATCGGTACGCCGCTCGTGAAATCTTTGGGAGGTGGGCTGTGGGAGGTTAGGTCTTCATTGCCAAGCAAGCGAGAAGCCCGCGCCCTGTTTGTTGTTGATGAAGATGGCATTGTGGTTCTGCATGGTTTCATCAAGAAAACCCAAAAAACACCGCAGTCGGAATTGAACCTTGCCCGCAAAAGAATGAAGGAATTTGATGATGAAAATTGAAGCAAAAAATCGCGGAACACATTTGGATGAACTGCTTCGGGAGGATGGTATCCTCGAAGACGTCACTGCTAAAGCCGTCAAAAGCGTTCTTGCGTGGCAAATCTCTGAGCAAATGAAAAAGAAAAAGCTGAGCAAAGTCAAAATGGCCGAAGCCATGAACACCAGCCGCGCCCAGTTGGACCGCTTGCTCGACCCCAAAAGCGGCAATGTGACATTGGCAACGATGCAAAAGGCAGCAAATGCTGTGGGGAAGAGTTTGCGGGTGGAGTTGGTGTGAGCAAAACACTCGAAACAGTCAAGTTTCTGGTGAGCCAACGGAAAGTCCAAGTTTCTGACCACGGCCTTGATGAGCTGCGAGCGCATGGACTGAAATTGGCAGCCATTGTGCAAAGCATCGGCACTGCGGAACTTGTCGAAGACTACCCGGACGCCTTTAAAGGGCCAACTGTGTTGGCGTTGCACACATTTCGTGGCGCGGCGATCCACGTTGTGTGGGGTTTGACCAAAACAAATCCAGCCATTGCCACGCTGGTAACAGCCTATTCTCCCGACTCAGAAAAGTGGTATGATGATTTCAAACATAGGAGGCCGAAATGATTGACACGGTCACAAAGCGTTTGCGCCACGGTAACTTGTTGGCGGAAGTTTCAGTGAAGCTGGCACCAGATGATGGCGCTTGGGGGCCTTACTTGTCTTTGGAGGATGCTGAGAAGATTGAACGCGTGGAAGAGGCGTTGAAATCGGGAGACGTTGCTACGGCAGCCAAAGATGCCAAGGTTTATGAGGTAATGGCTTTGGCGGGAGAGTGAGTGGGGAATTGGTGCAGAATTACGAGAGGATGGAGATGTAACGATGCGAGAGGCTATAGCAAAAAGTTTTTTGGTTATTTTTTTATTGTCATACGGAAACATTGCTCCCTCGAGCGCGTGCTGTGGTGAGAGTTTTTCTCAAACAATCGTACGAATCCCAGATTTTGCACGCAACGAAGGTAAGGCAATCTACGAAAAATACGTTGTCGCAGAAGATGCGGATATAGCTAGCCTGCTGGCGATGGGTGAGAATGTTTGTATGTCTCTCAAGTGCGCACTTATCGACAGTGACATGGCCTTGAAATTACTTGCGAGTGCCAAAATCGACAAAGCAGCTCGACTTGAACAACAGGCGAGAGCAGACTCGCGATGGACTAATCACGCGAACATCTGGATTGCAGGAATGACGTTATTGGTAGCAATTGCGGGAATTTATTTTAGCAGAAATCACGGACAAAGAACGTGGCCAAAATAGGTATTGGCATCGTGGTCCACTAACCTGACAAAATTTCAGTAGACACTCTCAAGAAGCTGCCCCGAAGGACGGCTCAATTTTTTCCCTCATGCTGAGGTGCGAGTTCTTGCGAGCCTCGAAGCACCTCTCCGTACTAACCGGCCCCTTCGAGGCCCGCGAAGGCGCGGGCGCCTCAGGGTGAGGATGTTGTTTAATTCCGCCCCTTGTCCACCAACTTGTTCTTGGCGATCCACGGCATCATTTCGCGCAACTTGGCACCCACGGCTTCGATCTGGTGGTTGTCGTTGTTGCGGCGTATTGCTTTGAACCTTGCGGCTCCGGCGCGGTATTCCTGCATCCACTCACTCGTGAACTTGCCGGTTTGAATATCGGTCAGGATGCGCTTCATTTCCTTTTTGGTATCAGAGGTGATGATGCGGACCCGAAACATATTCGCCCCATTCGGCGGTGTTCGAAATCGAGTAGTTCATGTTGGCAATGCCGCCTTCATAAATGAGATCCACGATCAGCTTCACTTCATGCAGGCATTCGAAATAGGCCATTTCGGGGGCATAGCCGCCTTCGACCAGGGTTTCGAAGCCGGCGCGGATGAGTTCAACCAAGCCGCCGCAGAGCACAGCCTGTTCGCCGAACAAATCGGTTTCGCATTCTTCCTTGAAGCTGGTTTCGATAACGCCGGAACGTCCGCCGCCAACACCTGAGGCGTAGGACAGGGCAAGGTCATGGGCATTGCCTGAAGCATCCTGGTGGATGGCAATGAGGCAAGGCACACCGCCACCCTTCTGATATTCGCCGCGCACCGTGTGGCCAGGTCCCTTGGGGGCGATCATCACCACGTCGACTGTCTTCTTAGGTTCGATTAAACCGAAATGCACATTGAGGCCATGGGCAAATGCAATGGCTGCACCATCACGAATGTTGGGCGCAATTTCATCGCGATAAATATCGGCTTGCAATTCATCAGGTGTCGCCATCATCATCAGGTCAGCCCATTTGGCAGCTTCGGCAACTGTCATTACCTTGAGGCCGTCGGCTTCTACTTTCTTGGCGGTGGCAGAACCCTTCTTGAGACCGACTGCCAATTCCTTGGCGCCGCTGTCCTTCAAGTTCAGCGCATGGGCGCGGCCTTGGCTGCCATAGCCGATGATGGCCACTTTCTTGCCCTTGATCAGGTTTACGTCAGCATCACGATCATAATATACGCGCATTGGTCCCAAGCCCTTTTTTGTTTGGAGTTTCGGCCTAGCCGATTAGCGGGCCAAACGGGCCAAGGCAAGCGGCATTCCAGCGGCTATTCAGCGCCTTCGCCTTCAGCCAATGAACGGCCAAAATTCAAGCCTTGCCGGATGGGTTCAACAAACCGCCCTGCCACCATGCGAGCAAGCAGTCGATTGACTGCAGGAAGCCGCGCACCCTGTGAGACCATTTGATCGCGCAACCATGGCAACACAATTGAATCAGACTGGTAAAATGGCGTGAAAGCGTAGGACAGAAACTGATAAACCCGCACATGCCGACGGCGGCGATGGGCATAGTCTTTGGCCACATGAATGAAACAGGATTGGCTGCGCAGCGATTCCACCAAAGCCCGCACATCCAGCAGCGCCATGTTGGCCCCCTGCCCCAATTGCGGCGAAGTGGAATGGGCGCTGTCACCAATGCTGATCAAACGATTGCCATAGGGTTTGCTGGCTGTGTGATGTTGATAATGGGCCAGCGATAAATCATCCGTATGCTGAAGATGTGAAAGCAAAGGATCCACCTCAGGCCAATAGCCGAGAACCTGGTCTTTCCAGGCATTCAATCCTAGTGTCCGCCAATGGGGCATGTCAGCATGCTTCAAGCTCCAGAAAAATGCCACCTGATCGCCGCCGCCCGTTGCCAGCCGACCAATCGGTAAAACCCCGATCATCACAGATGCCTTGTCATAGCGTTGCGTCAGGGCATGGGGATCAAACGGACTTCCCGGCCATGGCAGTGAAGCCCAGATCGCGCCATATTCCAGCTCCCGCTCCTTTCCATCCCCATAGGTCCAGCGCCGCAAAGGAGACCGCGCACCCAAGGCATCAATCACCAAGGCGAAGCGTGGCGTTTGAATGCCCTTATCCAAAACCAGAGAACCCTCGGCAAAACCATTGATATGACTGGTGGTTTCAATGGAAATCCCGGCCTCAACCACTGCCTTGAATAACACGTCAAACAGCGCCGCACGGTGCACGGCATAACCCCTTTCGGGACCGAGTGCTGCATAGCGCACATCCAGAACCGATTTTCCAGAAGCGGCAGATGTGCCTGAAAGCCGATCAATGCGCGCACCCAGTTCGCGCAGTTGATCACCAAGCCCCAGCCAATCCAGCACCGACAATCCCGTCGGCTGCAGGATCAATCCCGAACCAACAGGCCGCGGCCGATCAAACTGCTCGTAGATCGTGACACGATGGCCCTCGCGGTGCAGCGCCAGAGCTGCCGCCAGTCCACCGGGGCCAGCCCCCGCAACGGCAATGTTCAAACCCTTGGTCGCCAAAAATCAACCCCGATCAGCTGCAGTACTTGCAGATCATCCATAGGCTGCACGACGCAGGTGATCAACTCGGTCGTCCAGCAGATGCGGGCTTGTTCAGGCGGCGCGGCGGGTAACGGTACGCTTGCCGAGATTTTCAACCACGGTCGGTTGCTCAACCGTTGGTTCCTCCTGGCGCTTCAACCAAAGTGGCGGCGTTGCGGTGTCGCCTTCGCTCCACGACATGACCACCAGGCAAGCCTGCTGCCAGTGCTCATCAGCCCTGCCCTCGGGGCAGCCTTCTTCTTCCCACAGCTGATAGGCAATCAGCTGCTTTTGCTGCTCCAGATCGGGTTCTGGAGTTTCATTTGGAGTGCTTGGTGTCTTCATGGCGGAATCCCTTCTTTGCAATTGTTAGGGTTGAGAATACCCAACGGCAAACAGACGAATCACCTGCACCTCCAGAACTACGCCGAAAAATCATCCGTGCAAGGATTATCTGTACACGTTGCAATTGTCATATGGGCTAATTAGAATCGCTGATTGCATGACAAAACATGCGCACAGTTTCAGCCATGCCGAAAGTCAGGGCATCGGCAGTGATGGCGTGGCCAATCGAGACTTCCTGCAGGTTCGGTAACGCTGCCACCAAACGCGGCAAGTTTTCCCGGGTCAGATCATGGCCGGCATTGAGACCAATGCCTGCAGCCTCCGCTGCCTTGCCGCAAGCCATAACTTTGGCAAATTCGCACGTCATTGCCTCGAACGTTAGCGCATCACCGTAGGGGCCCGTGTAAATTTCAACACGGTCAGCCCCAATGGCTTTTGCCAAATGCGGCGCGGTTGCATCCGGATCAACGAAAACCGAAACGCGCATCATGCCCCGGTGCAACCGCTCAATAACCGGCGACAGCCAATTGTGATGCCGCTCAAAATCCCACCCATGGTCCGATGTGGCTTGGGCTGGATCATCTGGCACCAAGGTTACCTGATCAGGTTTTTCAGTTTCACAAAGTGCCAGAAACCGCTCGTCTGGATAGCCCTCAATGTTGAATTCAGCGCTTGAAAATTCCCGCCGCAGCATCTCCCGCAAATCCGTCACATCATGGCGCCGGATATGCCGCTCATCCGGCCTGGGATGCACTGTGATGCCATGGGCACCCGCCGCAAGCGCAATGCGGCTTAAATCCACAACCGAAGGCCAAGGCAAATTGCGGCGGTTGCGCAAAAATGCAATGGCATTGACATTCACTGAGAGTTTGCAAGACATGGTGTCGCTCCTTCAACAGTGCTTACTACAAAGCGGATTGCTTACATGTGCCAGAATTACGTTTTTTTATCAGACCACTTGGTAGTGTTGTCGTTCGGCAGATTTGTCTCTTTCAGATAACAAAAACCCATGACGATGTCGGGCCGTTCAGTCATCAAGGCTTGTTTGCTGTTGTTGCTGCTCAGCTGTCTACAGGCCTGCCAGATGGAAACGGCAAAGGTGGCACTTGCCGAAACCCTGCACCATCAAAATGGCCTCATGACACGAAGACCCCGTGGATTCCGGGCGGAAACCAATGCGACGGGATTTGATTTTTTCGAAGTTCAGCCGCTGCGAAACCCGCTAAGCATATCCTTGTCGCTGCTTCCGCCATCAACTGCCCCACCTCTTGTCGCGCGTGGCTGGTTTGGGATTTTTGGATTGAGTTACCGTATAACCGAAGAACCAGGCGGTTCTGGTGGCAGCATGTATAATCTTGAGACTTCCAAAGATTTGGGTGGCTGTTGGGTGCTGCTTCAAGCCACACAGCAATCAGAAGATGGCCCGCCGTCGTTTCTGGTTGCATGGGCGGTTTTGCAAAAATCAGCCATCGACGTTGAATCCGAGGCTGCGCGAAACTGCATTAAATCGTTGTGAAAACTTGCAGTTCGTTCTATTGAAAACAGGACTTTTTCGACGAAAGAACAGGGCGATGTGGCTACGCTTGCTCATCACACTATCTGCAATTCTCTGTTTTGTGGCCGATGCCCACAGCGCCAAGCGCGTGGCCTTGATCATTGGCAATGGAACATATGAACATTTTTCGACCCTGCCCAATCCACCAAATGATGCCCGCGAGATTGCCAAGGCCTTGCGCGAAGCAAAATTTGACACCGTAGAGCTCGTCTATGATCTCACTCACGAAGCCTTGCGTGATGCGCTGCAAAAGTTCTCAAGTGCTGCATCCGGTACTGAAATCGCGCTGATTTATTATGCCGGACACGGCGTTGAAGTTGACGGCACAAACTATCTGGTGCCCGTGGATGCCACTCTGCTTCAGGCTACTTCAGTCAGCTTTGAAGCCATTCCGCTGGATTTGGCCCGCACCGCTGTATCGCCGGCATCAGGATTGCGCATGGTCATCCTGGATGCATGCCGCAACAATCCTTTCAAGCTGGCAAATGCCAAGGGCAAGCGCGGCGGCAGTCGGGGCCTTCGCGCCATTGAGGCTGACTCCAGCGAGTTCATTGCCTATTCCGCCAAGGAAGGCACAACCGCTGTCGATGGCCCACCTGACGGCAACAGTCCTTTCGCCAAAGCACTTGCAGCAGCAATCCGCAAGCCAGGCCTGGAAGTTCGGCTGTTGTTTGGCAAAGTGCGCGATGATGTTTTCAAAGCCACCAACAAGGAACAAGAACCCTTCACTTATGCATCGTTGGGCGGTGAAGAAGTCTATCTCAACCCGCCAGTTGCGGTTGATCCCGAAGTCGAAGCGGTAGTTCCTGTCCCGTCCGGAATTCGCGACGCTTGGTCGGCGGTTGCAGACTCTGGCAACGTTCCTGCGCTGATTGGATTCAAGAAACTTTACGCCAACGATCCCGAAATCATGATCTACGGACCCTTGATTGATCAAAAGCTGGAAGAAATAAAGCAGGCGCGTCAGGTTCTGATTGAACAGGAACAAAGCCAGGCCCAGCGCATCGCCGATGAGCAATTGAGCCAGCAAGCCAAAGCCCGCGACGCCGAAGCCAAGATTTTGCAGGAACAACAAGCCGCCGAACTCCTGCTGCAACGGGAACAATTGGCAAAGCAAAAAGCCGAGCAGGATCAACTCACCAAACAAGCCGCTGAAAAACTGGAACAGCAGAAACGTCGGAATGAAGAGAAAGCTGAACAAAAGCGCCTGGCAGAACAAGCCGCATTGGAGAAGCAGGAAAAAGTCAGAAAAAAACAAGAATTACTCGCCAAACTGGCGTCCGAGGAATTGCAAAAGCAGGAGGCTGAAAAACAGCGGAAAGCCGCTGAGTTCAAACTCGCTTCTGTCGACCCATCAGTCATTCCCGCCAATCCTTCACCACTTGTCAATTCAAAAGATGGCGAGGCAGCACTACCGCCGCAAAAAACTGACACCGCGTTGACCAGGTCCATCCAGGTTGAACTCAAAAGACTGGGATGCCTGAGTAAATCCGACCGTGGAAGTTGGGGCGCCAAGTCCAAAAACGCTTTGACAAAATTTCTCGATGCCAGCGGTGACACGGAAACCTCGCCGGTCCCGTCAGACCCACTGCTCACTCAACTGCAAGCCAGTGCTGACGAAACCTTGTGCAGCTCAGACAAGATCAAAGCAGAAAAAACCCCCGAGCAAGTCGAAACTCCAACGCGCAAACGTGACAGACGCCGCGTCACCATTGAGCCACGCGTCAAGCGCACGATTGTAAAGCAACCAAGATTCGTGCCGCAACCCCGGCAACCCAAGGCCGTTGTCGTTGTGAAAAAACCGGGAGTGTTTGTGAAACCAGCCCCAAAAGCACCCCGTCAAAAACAGGTTGCGACCAATGCCAAACGAAAAACCAAACGCTGTGCCACTTGGGTCCTGGTTGCCGTCGTCGTCAAACCCTGTTGAAACACAAAACTTCAAAGACCATCATTCGAGCCAAGCATAGCCCTTGCGGAGCGCGAGCTGGAACCCCGCTTCTTTTCGTCAGATTTGGCTCATGAGCCCGAAGCTGGTTTCCAAATCGCCCGCCAAAGAGCGGGCGTTTGGAATGACGGTTTTAGGGGGAGATGCTCGGTTTCAAGTGACGGCCCGCAATTCTAAACCTTCATCGGCTCAGGTCCACGACCAATCGCAGCCACACCGGTTCTTGAAACTTCAACCAACCCCAGCGGCACCATGAGCGTAATAAACTGGTCAACCTTGTCGGGCTTGCCTGTGAGTTCAAACACAAAGCTGTCGGTTGAGGCATCGATAACCCGGGCCCGGAATGCTTCGGCAATCTGTAAAGACTCCAATCGCTTGTCGCCTTTGCTTGACACTTTCACCATGGCCAACTCGCGGGCAATGTAATTGCCAAGCACTGTCAGGTCTGCAACCGAATGGACAAGCACCATACGGTCGAGCTGTGCCTTGATCTGTGCAATCACACTGTCGGTGCCTGATGTGACAATCGTAAACCGTGAGATATGTCTGTCATGTTGGGTTTCAGACACCGTGAGCGAGTCAATGTTATAGCCCCGACCGGCAAACAGGCCGATGATGCGGGCCAAAACACCGGGCTGGTTTTCGGCAATCACCGCCAGCGTGTGCTGGTGCGTAACGGGTTTGGTTGTCTCGATGATGTAAGCCGATTGTGGTTGGGAAGTTGTCGTATTCATTGTCATGTCCTCACACCAACTGCTTGCCCTTGGCATCAATCGCCGATCCCACTTCTTCGTCAGACACATCAGCGCCCAACAGCATTTCATTATGGGCCTTGCCAGAGGGTATCATCGGAAAGCAGTTGGCGAGGCTTGCCACGCGGCAATCGAACAACACGGCTGATTTGACTGTGATCATCTCCTTGATGGCGTCATCAAGATCACCAGGTTTTTCGCAGCGAATGCCAACCCCGCCATAGGCTTCGGCCAGTCTCACAAAATCCGGCAGGGAGTCCATGTAGCTTTCCGACAGGCGATTGCCGTGCAGCAATTGCTGCCATTGCCTGACCATGCCCATATACTGGTTGTTCAGGATAAACACCTTGATCGGCAGACGGTGTTGCAAAGCCGTGCTCATTTCCTGCATGTTCATCAACACCGAGGCATCACCAGCAACGCATACAACCAGTGATTCGGGATGAGCCGCCTGCACGCCAATGGCCGCTGGCAAACCATAGCCCATGGTGCCGAGCCCGCCCGATGTCATCCAGCGGTTGGGTTCCTCGAAATGATAAAACTGCGCCGCCCACATTTGATGTTGGCCCACTTCCGTGGTGATGTAGGTGTCCTTGTTCTTGGTCAATTCATAAAGCCGCTGCACCGCATATTGCGGCATGATCACGTCCCTGTTGGGCCGGTATTTCAGACAATCCACGGCCTTCCATTTGGCGATCTGGGCTTTCCATTCGCCCAATGCTTTTTTGTCCAGCACGTGCTTTTGCTTTTTCCAAAGCCCGATCATCGCCTCCAGGGCTTCCGCCACATCACCGATAACCGGAATTTGCACTTTCACGGTCTTGTTGATCGAGGAGGGATCAATATCGATATGAATTTTTTTGGAACCGGGCGAGAAGGCATCGAGCCGCCCCGTGATCCGGTCATCAAACCTTGCGCCCACATTGATCATCACATCACAATCATGCATGGCCATGTTGGCTTCATAGGTGCCGTGCATGCCCAACATGCCCAGCCATTCCTTGCCGGAAGCGGGATATGCCCCAAGCCCCATCAGCGTCGAGGTGAGGGGAATTTCCGTCATCGCCACAAACTCACGCAACAACTGCGAAGCCCGCGGCCCGGAATTGATCACCCCGCCACCCGTATAGAGTATGGGCCGCTTGGCCTTGCTGATCAGTTCAATTGCAGCGGCAATCGCCTTGGCATCGGGCGTGGTGCGCGGCGCATAGGATTTCACGGTGATGCCCTTCGGCCCCACATAGGTGCCTTTGGCGAATTGCACATCTTTCGGGATATCCACCACAACAGGGCCGGGACGGCCCGTGCGCGCCACATAAAACGCCTCGTGCATGATCCGCGCAAGGTCATTCACATCCTTCACCAGCCAGTTCTGCTTGGTGCAGGGCCGCGTGATGCCCACCGTGTCGCATTCCTGAAACGCATCCATGCCGATGAGATGGGTGGGCACCTGCCCGGTCAACACCACCATCGGGATTGAATCCATCAGCGCGTCGGTAAGGCCCGTCACGCAATTGGTGGCACCGGGGCCGGAGGTGGCTAATGCCACGCCGACTTTGCCGGTGGACCTGGCATAGCCTTCAGCCGAATGGGTTGCGCCCTGCTCATGCCGCACCAGAATATGCTTCACTTTATCCTGCTGGAAAAACTCGTCATAAATCGGCAGCACCGCACCACCGGGATAGCCAAACACATGGGCCACGCCCTGGTCGGCCAGCGCCCGCAAAACGATTTCCGCACCACTCATCAATTCCTGAGACATCATGCCCTCTTCAATTCCAAAACCTTCATTAGCCGAAAAATTCCAATAAAAAAGGCCCCCTGTGGGAGCCTGTGTTTACCGCGCAGCACCGTGTATCCGACAGGGTTAACCCTGTCCGGCGCTACGCGATCCCACGACGACGATAAGTTTGTTCATGGAAAGCTTTGTAGGAAAGGCAGCAGCAAACGTCAAGGGGGGCCTAAATCAAAGGCAATTCGACAAGTTTGACCGCCAATTCAGGCGCGAAATCCGGCACCAGCAATTCAGTGGAGCCAACAATGCGGGCAAGCCGATAGCCATCAATCCCGGCCTCGCCGAACACATGGGTTTCCAGTGTATTGACATCAACCACCCAGAGCGCTTTGACGCCGGAATTCGCGTAAATCCGGGCTTTGCGCCCCCTGTCATAGCCGAGAGACGAATCCGCAACTTCGACGGCCAGCAACGTGTTGGAAGGCGCCAATTGCGGTGCCAGAACATCGGAATTATAAAATACGAAGTCAGGTTCAACAAATGCATAAGCGTCCAGCCGAAGCGTTGTTTCCTGCGCAATCCTATAGTTTTCGGTTGAGCGCTTCATCCAGAAATGCAGCAGTGAAATCTTGTAATGCTCATGCTTGCTGCCCTTTGGTGACATTGGAACAATCTCTCCCCCGATCAACTCAAAGCGGTCATCCTCCAGCAAAATCCCCAGCCGCACCATTTCCTCAATCTCAACAACAGTCCAGGCCCGACGCGGCAAACCCTCGGCGGCTTGTGTCGTGGTGGAAAGCTCGGATGCAATGAAATGCTGGTTCATGGCAGGAGTCCTAGCAGATATGCAGGGTTTTGGGGAGAAGCAAAACCGGTGACAATTTTTATTCCCTAAATAGGAATTAATACTTGACACCGCGCGGTCGAACGGCCATAAACCGCTACATCCCCTACCTCCGCCCCAACAATAGTTTTGAACCCATCACGAAGACGACGTTGGGGGACACGACATGTGAGTTGCCATATCAATCCACGTCATAACGCCTTGCATTACATGGCGACATCGTTACAAGAAAATCATGAGCGGAAGTTTCGGCGATCACGATACGGAACTTGTTCGGTTTGGCCTATGGACGCGACCTGTGAGAATGGACATGCTGAAAAAATTGAAATTATCGACTGCCACTGAAAATATGCAACCTCCAGCCATTCCAACGGTTGGCGAAATCCTGCTGGAAGAATTTTTGAAGCCTGCAGGCCAGTCGCAAAATGCCCTGGCCCGCGCCATCGGCGTTTCGCCACGCCGCATCAACGAAACCGTACGCGGCAAACGCGCCATCACCGCCGATACGGACTTGCGGCTGGCGCGTTACTACAAGATCTCGGAAGGCCTCTTCCTCGGCCTGCAAGCCGATTTCGAACTGCGCACCCAACGCCGCGCCCTTGGCAACAAACTGGATTTCATCAAGCCACGGGCGGCTTGAGATCGAGGACGGGAACAAACAAGGCTGAAAAATCACAACCTGAGATCCGACGACACTATCAGTTGACGACGCAAGACACGCCAGCAATTTGCATAAAATGCACTGTCACCGATCTACCCGCATTTGACGGTGTTGGAAAATTGCACCCTGGCCACCATGTGGGTGCGCAAAACACCCAAGGCCGAAGCGGACGCCAATGCCATGAAGTTTCTCACCCGCGTCAAGATTCCCGAGCAGGCGTTGAAATATCCCGGCCAACTTTCTGGCGGTCAACAACAACGCGTCGCCATCGCGCGCTCCCTCTGCATGAACCCCAAGATCATGCTGTTTGATGAACCGACATCCGCACTTGATCCTGAAATGATCAAGGAAGTGCTTGAGGTGATGGTTGATCTCGCAGAAGGCGGCATGACCATGCTGTGCGTCACCCACGAAATGGCTTTTGCACGGCAGGTGGCAGACCGGGTGATCTTCATGGATCAAGGGCAAATCGTTGAAGAGAACGAACCGAACGAATTTTTCACCCACCCGTAAAGCCCAAGGACGAAGTTGTTCCTTGAGCAGATACTGCATTAAAAAAACCAGTGTCACCACCGGATGGGCGGTCATGCGGTAGCGGTCTTGTTCTTCTTTTTTCAGTTCGATATAGCTTTCGATCTGGTCCTTGGTGAACAAACGCTTGTTGCCGCGTTGTTTTCACGATCACCTGCTCTCCTTTTCAGCCCGGAGGTTTAATGTTATCAATGTCGTTGCACAGCCATGAGGAGTAGAAAAAAATGAACAAAGCATATTTGGTCGCTCATATTCGCGTTCATGACAAGGTTGCTATTGAGAAATTTAAGGCCATGTCTGGACCAGCAATCTCGATGTACAATGGGAAGGTGCTCGTCCGAAGTCCAAGCCCGGACTTTCGCGAAGGAGCACTTCGCGGCTTTGCAATCGTCATTGAATTTGAAAATATGGACTCGGCCCGCCGATTCTATGAATCACCAGAATACACTGCCGCACGGGCCATCCGTGAAACCGCAGCTGAAACGGACTTAATGCTCATAGAAGGGGTGTAGCTCCGCATAAAATTACTGATCTTGGCAACATCGCCTGAGAATCAATACACTGTAAACAAAGAAACTGAATTACGGTGCCACTCCACTTTATTCAAAACCCTTAAGCTTGTTTCACTCACAACAACGGCAGTTCCGCCATCTTCACCGCAATCTCCGGCGCAAACCCTGGAGCCAGCACTTCATCTGGTTCGATCAATCGTCGTTCCAGATAGCCTTCGGCAGATGGTTTTGTGAAGATATGGGTTTGCAGGGTTTCGGCGTTGATGGTCCAGAGTTCACGCACACCACCGGCTGCATAAATTGTAGCCTTGCGGCCGGTGTCGTAACGCAGGCTGGTGTCGGCTACTTCGACGGCCAGCAACAAGTTCGCGGGTTTCAAGTCGGCCAGTTTGGTTGTGCTGGCGAAGAAAACGAAATCTGGTTCGAGAAAGCTTTTGGCATTGATCCGGAATGTAGTTTCCTGAAGATACTCAAAACCCTCCGGCAATCGACGCATCCACCATTTATTGAGTGATCCCTTGATCACTTCGTGGCGAATTCCTTTGGGTGACATGGGCACAACATCTCCGTCGATCAGTTCAAAGCGTTCCGCTTCATCGATGATGCCTGCTTCGACCATGGCTTCAATTTCGGCCACGGTCCACAGGCGGCGCTCCATGCCTTCGGCGGCCTGGGTTGTGAGTGGCAAGCCTGCAGGTCGCAGCACGCGTTGGGTTGGCGCTTGGAAATTCATGTCTTGCCTTACCACATTTCACCCCGGCGTGTAACCCTCCCAGCCCGGCATTTGCCCGCGCCACCAGGTGGTTTGGCGTTTGATATATTGTCGGGTGGCGGCCTTGGCCCGCTGCACGGCTTCATCGCGCGAAATCTCATTCCGCAAATGGGCCAGAAGTTCTGGCACGCCAATGGCTTTCATCAGCGGTTGGGCGGAATCAAAAGCTGGGAGTGCCGCAACCTCTTCAAGCGCTCCCTGCGCCATCATCTGATCAAAACGCCGTTCAGCGCGGGCGTGAAGTTCCTCACGCGACACGTGAACATACACCCGCTCCACATTGATTTGATTCAGCAAAGCGTTAGACTGCCCCACCGCTTGCCAATGCCGCAAAGACTTTCCGGTTCCTTCAAGAACTTCCAGCGCCCGCACAATCCGTTGCCGGTCCGCCGGGTTCAAACCTGTCGCTGCCTCAATATCCAATTGTTTCAGAGCTTCATGCACATCACCCTTGAAATTCCGCCACTTCTCCCGAACCATCGGATCAATGTCAGGCACTTCAGCCAGTCCTTCCAGCGCCGCCTTGAAATAAAGCCCCGTGCCGCCACACAGGATCGGCAGCTGCCCGGCCTCCCAGCACTGCGTCATTTCCCGCTCAACATCCCGCAACCACCGCGCCACCGAATAATTCTCCGCCCCCGACACATGGCCATACATCCGATGCGAAACCTCGGGCTCCTCATCCACCGACGGCCGCGCCGTGAGAATGCGCAATTCCCGGTAAACCTGCATCGAGTCCGCATTGATGATCACACCATTGCGCCGCTTTGCTTCGGCCAACGCCAATGCCGACTTGCCGCTGGCCGTGGGGCCTGCAATAAGCAGCGCGTATTTTACAAACGGTTTTGACATCATGGATTCCCTGCTCGTTCTCATAGCAGCGCCGGGCTCAGGCGCAATCACCGCCGACGTGGTGGAGATGCTTTACGACCATGGCGGTGGCGAGCCCCATTGGCTGTCGCACGGCGATGCACTGGAAGTCGAAGCCTTTGTAGGCGTATCGCAATTCCTTGTCGATCTACGCAAGCACCCCATCGATGCCGCAACGGTTTCCATCCACAATCGCCGCAAACGCCTGTTGCTCGCCGATATGGATTCAACCATGATCCATCAGGAATGCATTGATGAACTCGGCGTAGTGGCAGGCGTCGGTGACCAGATCAAAAAAATCACTGAAAAAGCCATGCGCGGTGAACTGGATTTTGATGGCGCGTTGAAAGAGCGCGTCAGGCTGCTCAAAGGCCTCGACACATCAGTCATCGCAACATTGCTCCGTGAACGGATTACTTTCATGGAAGGCGGAAAAGCCCTGCTCGCCACCATGCGGGCCAATGGCGCATATGCGGCCCTCGTCTCTGGCGGATTCCTGTCATTCACGGGGCCTGTTGCAGCACGATTGGGCTTCCACGAAAACCGCGCCAATAGTTTAATTGTAGAGAACGGCAAACTGACCGGCGAAGTCGGAACCCCCATTCTCTGCCAACAAGCCAAACTCGATGCCTTGCATGAAATCGCCGCAGCCCACGGGCTTGTATCAGCCGACGCCATCGCTGTGGGCGACGGTGCCAACGACCTCGCCATGTTATCCGAAGCGGGCTTGGGCGTCGCCCTCCACGCCAAACCCCATGTGCAGGAAAGCTCGCTGATCAGGATCAACCACGGTGATTTGACGGCGCTGTTGTATTTGCAGGGATATCGGAAGGAGCAGTTTGCGACGGCGTGAAGTTCGACACCTTGTCGGGCCCTCACCTGATGCGTTCCGCGTCTTCCTCTCCTGTGAACGGGAGAGGTGAAAACGCTTCACTTCTCCCGCGCGCGGGAGAAGGTGCATCGCACGTCAGCGCGAGACGGATGAGGGCCCTTCGCGGCCCCGCGCTATTCACCTTGCCAAGCTGCGCAACTTGGGCAAATCTCTCCGCACCACAGGGAGAAGTATCATGGCCACAATCGTGAAAGAGAAAATCGTGAAAACAACAGCACCCAAATCCCCCGCAGGCACCCGCAAAATCCAGATGGGTGACGATCGCATTCCCAAGGGCTGGTATAACATCATGGCCGATCTGCCCGTGCCGCTGCCTCCACCCTTGCATCCCGGCACTTTGCAGCCCATTGGCCCCGGTGATCTGGCTCCCTTGTTCCCCATGGGCCTGATCATGCAGGAAGTGTCGGGAGATCGCTACATCGACATTCCAAAGCCCGTAATCGACATTTACAAGATGTGGCGGCCCACACCGCTTTACCGCGCTTATGGGCTGGAAAAAGCCTTGGGCACCACGGCGAAGATTTTCTACAAATATGAAGGCGTTTCGCCTGCCGGTTCCCACAAACCCAATACGGCTGTGCCACAGGCCTTTTACAACAAGGAAGAAGGCGTCAAAAAACTTGTCACCGAAACCGGAGCTGGCCAATGGGGATCATCCCTCGCCATGGCGGGTGCCATGTTTGGCATTGATGTGAAGGTGTTCCAAGTCGGTGTGTCGTTCCGGCAAAAGCCTTATCGCAAAGCCATGATGGAAGTCTATGGCGCTACCTGCGTGTCCAGCCCCTCCATGGAAACCAATGCGGGTCGCGCCATCCTCGCCAAAGACCCGAACTCCAATGGCTCCCTTGGCATTGCCATTTCCGAAGCCGTGGAAGTGGCTGCCACTAACGACGATACCAAATATGCCTTGGGCTCCGTGCTCAATCATGTGCTGATGCACCAGACGGTGATTGGCCAGGAAGCCATCGAACAAATGGCCATGGCGGGTGCGGCACCTGACATTATTGTCGCCTGCACGGGCGGCGGGTCCAACTTTGCCGGCCTCACCTTCCCTTTCATTGGACAGCAATTGCGTGGCGGTAAAAAAGTCCGGGTCATCGCAGCTGAACCTGCCGCTTGCCCTTCCCTGACACGCGGCAAATATGCCTATGATTTCGGTGACACTGCGCACATGACACCATTGGTGAAAATGCACACCTTGGGCTCCACCTTCATGCCTCCCGGCTTCCATGCCGGTGGCTTGCGTTATCACGGCATGGCCCCCCTCGTTTCGCACCTCAAGGAATTGGGCCTGATTGAAGCCGAAGCGTATACGCAAAATGCCTGCTTCGAAGCGGGCGTGTTGTTTGCCAAAACCGAAGGCATTGTCCCCGCTCCCGAAGCCAACCACGCCGTGAAAGGTGCAATCGATGCCGCCTTGCAAGCCAAACGCGATGGCACCTCGCCAACCATCCTGTTCGGCCTCTGCGGACACGGGCATTTCGACATGATGGCCTACTCGGATTATGCTTCAGGCAATTTGCAGGACTTGAGCTACGACGAAGCCATGCTGCAAGAGTCGCTGGCGGGATTGCCGAGAATGGCAGCAGAGTAAAGCTCAGGCCCTCATCTGGCGTTATGCGCCACCTTTTCCCGCAAGCGGGAGAGGCCGAGGCGTCAGTGTCAGATGAGGGTGCGAGTCCGTCACATCAAAAGCATCCAGCCCGCCATGACCGCCATGCCCAGATTTTCAATAATCGTGACAACCGACATGGGCAATTTGAACACTGTCCCAAGACAGGCACATTCAATCGTTTGTTTGGAGAGGTTGGCCCGGGTCACCCCTGCTGCACCAATCAGACTGAGGATCAGCGCGGCCCAACTCAACAGCCACATATCGAGCCAGAACAGGAAACCGAAGCCCAGCGCCAACTCGATGAAGGGATAGGCATAGCCCCAGGCGGGAATGTGTTTGGCGATGATATCATATTGCGCATAGGAGCGGGCAAAGGCCGGAACGTCCAAAAGCTTGAACGCGCCAAACACAATGTAGAACCCCGCCATGAACCCCATCATCCAGCCCATGAAAGAGCCTGTCGCGAGCGGCACAACGGCAATCAATCCCATGACAAGCAAAAGCGGATAGTAGGTTGAAATCCAGCTGGTTTGCACGAGTGAGGTTTCATCACCAACCAGGCTGGCGCGATAGTTCCCGGCCTTTTCCAATGCGGCGTTCAACTGGTCAGCACCAACAGTCGCAGTGGTCACTGCCCGCGGCGGTTCCAGTGTCACGGTTACGTTTGGCAACAATGCCGCCAATGTCTTTTCGACTTTGGAGCGGCAACCATCACAAGTCATTCCAGAAATGGCAAAATCGGTCATGACCGCTATATAAGTGTGTTACTCCCGAAAAGCCACTGCCGCCTCCAGCACTATCCGCGAAAATCCCATTCTACGCTGCTGACACCAACTGACAGCACCGCCCTTTCACTCCGTCGCCTCACCCCCTATATCCCTTCCATGGGCCATTCTCGACAAGACGGCGGATTCGCTGAAGCACCGATGCAACCGATCGAGGGTTATCCCGTGTTGCCGGAGACGGCGCGGGCGGGGCTGGAGGCATTGCGGCCCGTGGCAACGTCGCTGCCCATGTTCATGCCCTACAAACCGCCGAAGCCGGAAAAATCCGAGGGCGGGCATCGTTTTGAGCTTGTCTCGCCGTTTGAACCAAAAGGCGACCAGCCCACGGCCATTGCCGAACTGGTGGCGGGCACCAAGGCCGAAGAGCGCAACCAGGTGCTGCTCGGCGTCACGGGTTCGGGCAAAACCTTTACCGTGGCGCAGGTGATCGAGCGCACCCAGCGCCCTGCTCTCATCCTTGCGCCGAACAAAACCCTGGCCGCCCAGCTTTATGGCGAGTTCCAACAGTTTTTTCCCAACAACGCGGTGGAATATTTCGTCTCCTATTACGATTACTACACGCCGGAGGCTTACGTCGCGCGCTCCGACACCTATATCGAAAAGGAAAGCTCGATCAACGAGCAGATCGACCGCATGCGCCACTCGGCCACGCGGGCCTTGCTGGAGCGCGATGATGTCATCGTCGTCGCGTCCGTGTCCTGCATCTACGGCATCGGCGATGTGGAAACCTATTCCGCCATGGCCTTTGCCATCAAGAAGGGTCAACGCATTCCCCAGCGGCAACTGATCGCCGATCTGGTGACACTCCACTATAAGCGCAATGACCAGAATTTTGTCCGTGGCACCTTCCGGGTGCGCGGTGATACCATCGAACTTTTCCCGTCCCATCTCGATGACCGGGCCTGGCGCATTTCATTGTTCGGCGATGAGATCGAAGCGATTACCGAATTTGATCCGCTCACCGGCCAGAAAATTGCCGAGCTGCCGCAAATCAAAGTCTATTCCAACTCGCATTATGTGACGCCGAAGCCCACACTGGAGCAAGCCGTGCAGCGCATCAAAAACGATCTGCGCATCCGGCTGGCTGAGTTCAACGCAGCCGGCCGCATTCTCGAATCCCAGCGCCTCGAACAACGCTGCATGTTCGACATTGAAATGATGATGGCCACTGGTTCGTGCGCCGGCATTGAAAATTATTCGCGCTATCTCACGGGCCGCAAACCCGGCGAGCCGCCCCCCACCCTGTTTGAATATCTGCCTGACAATGCCCTCGTCTTCATCGATGAAAGCCACGTCACCGTGCCGCAGATCGGCGGCATGTTCAAAGGCGACTTCAGCCGCAAAGCCACGCTGGCCGAATATGGCTTCCGCCTGCCCTCCTGCATCGACAATCGTCCCCTGCGCTTTGAGGAATGGGACGCCATGCGGCCCCAGACGATTTATGTCTCCGCCACCCCCGGCCCCTGGGAATTGAACCAGACCAATGGCGTGTTCTCCGAGCAGGTCATCCGCCCCACCGGCCTCATCGATCCGCCCGTCATCATCCGCCCGGTGAAAACCCAGGTTGATGATGTGATTGCCGAATGCAAGGAGGTGGCCCTCAAGGGCTACCGTGTGCTGATCACCACCCTGACCAAGCGCATGTCGGAAGACCTCACGGAATACATGCACGAGCAAGGTGTAAGGGTGCGCTACATGCACTCGGACATCGACACTATGGAGCGCATCGAAATCCTGCGCGATCTGCGTCTCGGCGCATTTGACGTGCTGATCGGCATCAATTTGCTGCGCGAAGGTCTGGATATTCCCGAATGCGCCCTCGTCGCCATTCTCGACGCCGACAAGGAAGGCTTCCTGCGCTCGGAAACTTCATTGGTGCAAACCATCGGCCGCGCCGCCCGCAACGTCGATGGCCGCGTCATCATGTATGCCGACAAGATCACCGGCTCCATGCAACGCGCCATCGCCGAAACCGACCGCCGCCGCGAAAAACAGACGGCGTATAATTTGGCCAACGGCATCACGCCCACCAGCATCAAGAAAAACATCAACGACATCATGGCGTCCGTCTACGAACAAGACCACGTGCAAGTCGATGCCGGATTCAGCGACACGCCATTGGTAGGCCACAACTTGGCGAAGGTTTTGGCCGACATGGAAAAACGCATGCGCGACGCCGCAGCGAATCTGGAGTTCGAAGAAGCCGCGAGATTGCGGGATGAAGTGAAGCGGTTAAAGGCCGTGGAGTTGGCGGTGATGGATGATCCCCTGGCCAAATCCCCCAACATCCAGGACGCCGAAGCCAGCTGGCCGGAAGGCAAGCCACGGGCAAGGAAGGCGGGGAGCAAGGGCGGGAGGCCGGGGGTGCGGACGACAAGAGGGGGGCGGAGGTGAGAGGTGCTAGCCAGCTAAACGATGGATTAAAACCCTAACAGAGCTAGAAATGCTAACATCAACGGACCAACTATCACAGCAATTAGATTGTCCATAATTTTTTCAGCAATCCATTTGAGAGCATTTACCACTAGTTCTTTTGCATAGTTGGCGTTAGTTTGCGGGGCGCTCATAAGCACCTTCCCAGCTTCTAGCTCAGAAAGTCTTTGTTGCAGTTCGTCGGCGTGATCAACACTTAAAGAGTTACTTGATCTAGCCGCTTCAGCTACCTCATCTATTTCACTGAGCACTTTGATGTATTCTTGAGAGTTGTGATCAATTCTTACAACTCGATCAGATGCGGGGATAGCAACCGAATCATTATTTGAGAGTTCTTTATATTCAGCGATTTCTTCATACAAATCATATCCATTTGAGTCCGCTATCTCTTCTGCGGTAACTAGGGCCTGTCCTCAAATACGGGATTCGCAAATCAGTTGAAGTGTGATTCATAGGGAACCTTCTTTGGAGGTTTTTGTGATGAAGCGCTATGGTTTGCGGGATGATCAGTTTGCACGGATCGAATTGTTGCTGCCG
>JANOXA010000109.1:0-23689 GCA_031418195.1 Hyphomicrobiales bacterium
GGGTCTGCAATTGGGCAGGTTGAAGACCGGCACACCGGCAAGGCTGGATGGCCGGACCATTCAATGGAAAGACCTTGATGAGCAGACGGGAGATGACCCGCCTTCGCCATTTTCATTCCTTACCGACAAAATCACGACGCCACAAATATCCTGCTTCATCACCCATACCACAGCCCTGACGCACCAGATCATTGCTGACAATATCGGCCGTTCACCGCTCTACTCCGGTCAGATCGCAGGAACCGGGCCGCGCTACTGCCCTTCCATCGAAGACAAGATTCACCGCTTCAAAGATAAGTCTTCGCACCAGGTGTTTTTGGAACCCGAAGGGCTTGATGATCACACGGTCTATCCCAATGGCATTTCAACATCTTTGCCTGAGGATGTGCAAGACGCCTTCATCAGGTCTATTCCCGGTCTTGCTGAGGTTAAAATCCTTCGTCCGGGCTATGCCATAGAATACGACCACGTCGATCCGCGTGAACTGGACCACGGACTTTCGGTCAAGCAAATGCCGGGATTGTTTCTGGCGGGTCAAATCAATGGCACAACTGGCTATGAAGAAGCGGCGGCGCAGGGCCTCATTGCGGGCATGAATGCGGCACGCCGCGCTTCAGGACTGCCGCATCATGTGTTTGATCGCGCCGATGGTTATCTGGGTGTGATGGTCGATGACCTAGTAACCCGTGGTGTCAGTGAACCTTACCGCATGTTCACCTCGCGGGCCGAATTCAGGATCATGCTGCGGGCCGACAATGCTGAAGAGCGCCTCACGCCGATTGGCTTGCGTCTCGGTCTTGTCGGAAAAAACCGGGAAGCTGCATTCACGCGCCGCAGTATAGAACTCGTCGCAGCGCGACAACTCGCCCAAGAACTTGTTCTCACCAGTTCAGCAGCGGCAAAGGCTGGCCTTCACGTCAACCAGGACGGACAAAACAGGTCGGCGTCTCAATTGATGGCGATGCCAAATGTGGGGCTGGATCGGCTAGAGGCGATCTGGCCACAACTCCGGGCCATTCCTTCCCACGCCAAAGTCGCACTGGAGGCAGACGCACGTTATGCAGGCTACACAGATCGCCAGCAGCGAGAAATTGCCGAAGCCCGCCGCGAAAACAATCTCGCCATTCCCAACGATCTGGACTACGCCGCCATACCTGGTCTTTCCATCGAGCTTCGGCAAAAGCTGACCCGTGTAGGCCCTACCACACTTGGTCATGCATTACGTATTGATGGCATGACGCCGGCGGCAATCGCCAATCTCATCGGCTGGATTAAACGCCAGAGCGCAGGCGAAGCCGCGTGAGGCATATCCCGTCTGACGTCGCCGAGCAGTTCGATGCTCTCAATGTTTCACGTGAATCATGGCCTGCCCTCCAGCAATTTGTGGATTTACTGTTGTTGTGGCAAGCCAAGATCAACTTGATCTCACCAGCGACCATAAACCAGATATGGACAAGGCATGTCCTCGACAGCTTGCAAATCCTGACCCTGCTGCCAGTTGGCGCCACACATATTGCAGACCTGGGTTCTGGCAGTGGATTTCCAGGATTGCCCCTTGCCATCGCCAGTGGAAGAACCGTCGATCTCTATGAATCAAGCAATAAAAAAGCCGCCTTTCTGCGGGAAGCCCTTAGAATAACCCAAGCAAACGGACAAGTTCATGTAACGCGACTCGAACCAGCATTGAACTTGCCGCATTCGCAAATTGTAGATGTGGTGACTGCCCGCGCCTTGGCCCCGCTAACGCAACTTTTGGCACTGGCAGAACCGTTTCTTGCCAAAGGAGCAATCGGACTTTTCCACAAGGGTCAAGAAGTCGAGACAGAACTCAGCGAAGCCGCCAAAGTCTGGAAATTCAGCTATAACTGCCATGTCAGTTCAACTGATTCGAAAGCGGTCATTCTGGCCGTGAAAGAGGTCAAACGTGTCTAGTGTTGTCGAAATCGCCTCTGTAGCGTCAGCGCTACGGTCTTCCTCCAAATGTCGTATTCTTGCCGTTGCCAATCAAAAAGGCGGTGTTGGCAAGACCACAACCGCCATCAATCTAGGCACGGCATTGGCCGCTGTTGGCGAGGATGTTCTGGTCATCGATCTCGATCCGCAGGGCAACGCCAGCACAGGCCTTGGCATAACCCGCAAAGCCCAACAAAAGTCATCATACCACGTGCTGATCGGCGAGTCAGACCTCAATGACATCATCATCGACAGTGGCATTCCCCGGCTGCATTGTGCGCCATCGACCATCGATCTGTTGGGCGCGGAAATTGAACTCTCGAACCTCGACCGCAAAACCCATCGACTTGAAGATGCCATCACCAAGATGTTCGATGCGGGTCGGCACTACAGTTATATCCTCATCGATTGTCCGCCTTCCCTCAATCTTTTGACCATCAATTCCCTGACGGCTGCTGATGCCATTCTGGTTCCCCTGCAATGTGAATTCTTTGCCCTTGAGGGACTAAGCCAATTGTTGAAGACTGTTGAAAGGGTGAAAGCCACCCTTAACCCCCGTCTCAATATCCAGGGCGTGGTGCTCACGATGTTTGACCGGCGAAACAGCCTGTCGGAACAGGTTGCCCAGGATGTGCGCAGCGTGTTGGGTGAAAAGGTCTACCAGACGGTCATACCCCGGAACGTCCGGGTGTCTGAAGCGCCATCCTATGGCAGACCTGTGTTGCTCTATGATCACGGTTGCCTTGGCTCGCAAGCCTATATTCATCTGGCATCTGAGGTCATTAAACGTGAACGTGAGCTTAAAGCCGCTTGAGCCGAATCACTGGTTCACGTATCGATTCACCTCCGAAACAATAATATTTGAAATCACAGGGAATAGTTTTTCATGAACCAACCTCAAAAGCGCAGGCTTGGCCGTGGTCTGGCAGCCCTGATTGGTGATGATACGGTCACCGAACCAGTTTCCATTGAAACGCCGGGATTCAAAACCCTGTCGATCGACCAGATAAAAGCCAACCCCAATAATCCCCGTCGTCTTTTCCAGGAAGACGAAATCGAATCACTTGCCCGCTCCTTGAAAGACAAGGGACTGCTGCAACCCATTCTGGTGCGCCCCGCAAAATCCTCGGTGGGGCTTTATGAAATCATTGCCGGTGAACGGCGCTGGCGGGCGGCCCAACGGGCTGGCCTGCATCAAGTTCCCGTCATCATCCGCGACCTGGATGACCGCGAGACGCTTGAGATAGCCATTGTGGAAAATGTCCAACGCAGCGACCTCAATGCCCTGGAAGAAGCCCGCGCCTACCGGATGCTGATTGACCAATATCAATATACACAGCAGCAACTGGCAGATTCCATCGGCAAAAGCCGCAGTCATATTGCCAATACGCTCCGTCTGATGGCCCTACCGGAAGCTGTGCAGAGCCATATCGAGAATGGCAGCCTGTCAGCTGGTCATGCCCGAACCCTGGTGGCCAGTGAAAACCCTGGGGAAGTTGCTGCGCAAATCATCAAGCTGGGATTGTCAGTCCGCCAGGCCGAAGACCTTACCCGACAAAATACCAACAAGAAGACCACCGAAGCTGATCCACTCAAAGATGCTGACACGCGCTCACTGGAAAAAACCCTCAGTGCCGCCCTTGGGCTGGTGGTTCATGTCTCACACAAGGGTCCCGGTGGCCAGGTCACCATTGGCTACAAATCGCTGGAGCAACTCGATCTGATTTCACACAGGCTCGGGCGTTCGGATTGAACGTTCAATGGGACTGGCGCTGCCGCAAGTGCCGGGCCTTGCGGGCCATCGACAAGACAGTGCGGCTGACGACGGCCTCAGCCAGATCAGCCAGTTGACGGCTTGAGAGAATGGCTGCCTGCAGGGCCAGACCAAATTGATTGAGGTCTTCCAAAACAAAAGTCTTGAGATGGCGTGCCATTGATTTCTGCTGCGTAAAAAACACCGGTGGCTTGGCAGTCCGGAATGCCCGCTCCATATCCATGCCACTGGCCATCTCGGCCCTGATGTTCTCGAGTCGGGCAAATTGCATCTGCAAGAGAATCAAAACCTGCTTCCAGTCACCATCAGCCCGCATGGCTGCAAAAATCCGGTCGCAGGTTTCCAAATCACCATCAAGAATAGCGCCTGACAAAACATCGACATCGAAAGTGGCTTGTTCACCGCAACTCGCCTCGACATCGGACAAAGTGATGGATTTGGAAGGCCAACAATACAGCAACAGCTTTTCAAGCTCGCCCTCGACCTGCCCTCGACTGCTGCCCGCCAATTGCAGAAAGCGCTCAGCCGTACCTTCGGAAAATACTGCGCCTTGCTGCCGCACCAGATTCTGCACCCGCACAGAAAGAGCCTGCGGCGTGTCCCCATAAACAGCCACAACATGAAAGCGGCGGGCTGCGGTCGCGGCTTCCCGCATTTTGGACGTCTTGGTCAGGTTGCCGGCCCGCATCACGACGAAATTGCCGCCTTGAACATCGCTCATTATTGGCTCAAGCCAGCGACCATGAATTTCTTCACATCCCTCAACAAGGATCAAGCGCCTGCTGCCCAAAAGCGACAAGGCCCTGAAAGCATCTTGCAACTGGGCGGGGTCTTCGCGCAACGAACCGGCCGGGATGCGCAGCGGTTCCTCGTCGCCGCCAAAATCATCCACGATTTTGCGACTCAAGGCGGCAATGCCCGCTTCATCATTGCCAAAAATCAAAATCCCGTTGCTCGCAGCATCAACACGTTTAAGTAGGTTGGCAATCTCTTGCTCTGCCAAAACCGCCATGACCCAACTGCCAGACTATCCGTTGGCCGCAGACACATAGGCGGCCAATCTCAAGCGGATGTCCTCTGCCACTTCACGAGCCGCCCTGTCGCGCGCATTGTCGGCGGCCTGCAAATCCGCAATGGGTTGCTGAACCGTATCAAAAGACACCGTGGAGAAACTTGCGCCTTCGCTGACCACTTTACCAGAGGCCACATTCACCAGCGCAAATTTCACATTCAGGCGGTAGCGCTTCCGTTGAAGCTTCTGTCCAGGCAGGGATGATACCAGCGTCGTCTTTTCGACGGGTTCAAATTTCAACTGATATTGAAACGTTCCATCAGCTGTTGAACCCATGGTTGACAACAGGTCATTGCGCACCAGCTGGCCTGCCCGACTGTTTTGTTCGTCAACGGCAATGCCTGAAAGCACGGACTGGACATTCGCACCGCCCTGGCTGGTGCCATATAGTGGCCGATAACTACAGCCACCCTGCAGCACCAATAGTGCGGCGAGAAGGCAGATTGATCGTAACGTCAACTGGCGCATACAATGTTCACTATCCGGTCGGGGACCACAATAAACTTGATGACGGGCTTGCCATTCAACACACGTTTAACCGATTCCAGCGCCAATACCAAGGGCTCCAGGAATTCCTTGCCAGCGCCCTTTGGCACGACAATTTCATCGCGGCGCTTGCCGTTGATCTGGATCGCGATAGTCACTGAATCTTCCACCAGCATGGCCGGGTCGGCCTTGGGCCACGCTTGGTCAACCACGGCGTTCGCCTTGCCCAACACAACCCAGCACTCCTCGGCAAGATGCGGCATCATCGGCGCAAACAACAGTACCAATGTTTCAGCGCATTCACGCAATGCAGTATTGGATGCCGCCGCCTGACCCTTGGCCAAAGCCGCATTCAGGGCGTTGGACAATTCATAAATTCTGGCAATCGCCCGGTTGAATCGCAGGGCCATCAAGTCATCAGTAATCCACCCGATGATCTTGTGGGTGGCCCGCCGTAAAGGCAGATCGCCATCAATTGAACCCATGGTGTGATTACGTTCATTCACTTCATTCACCAGACGCCAGATGCGCTGGACAAATCGCCAAGAACCTTCAGCCCCCGCCGACGTCCATTCAATGTCGCGCTCCGGCGGCGTATCCGACAGCATGAACCAGCGCGCCGTATCGGCACCATAGGACTCAATAATCGTGTCGGGGTCGACAACATTGCGCTTTGACTTGGACATTTTTTCAACGCCACCCACGGCCAGTGGTTGGCCCGTCACTCGGTGCATCCAAACACCATCGGTTTGCACGGCATCTGACGGCAACACCCATTCGCCATCAGGGGACTTGAATGTCTCGTGGATCACCATGCCTTGGGTAAACAGGGACTTGAATGGTTCATCCATTTGCAGATGACCCGTCGCCCCCATGGCTCTGGCAAAGAAACGTGAATAGAGCAGGTGTAAAATAGCGTGTTCAACGCCGCCAATATACTGGTCTACACCCATCCAGTATTTTGCAGAAGCGGCATCAACCGGTGTTGCCGCATGGGGCGAACAGAAGCGGGCGAAGTACCAACTTGAGTCGATGAATGTATCGAAGGTATCAGTTTCGCGTTCGGCGGCATTTCCGCAACTTGGACATGGCACATGTCGCCAGGTGGGATGATGCAGCAGCGGGTTGCCCGGCTTGTCGAACCTCACATCATCAGGCAATTCAATCGGCAAATCCTGTTTCGGCACCGGCACGATGCCACAGGCATTGCAATGCACCACAGGAATCGGACAGCCCCAATAGCGTTGGCGCGAAACGCCCCAATCACGCAGACGGAAATTAATCCTACGAGTACCCCGGCCCGATTCTTCGAACCGTCGCGCCACTTCAGCCTTGGCTTCAACCGTTGACAGGCCGTTGAGGAATGCCGAATTGACCAGCACTGCGTCATCGCCTGAACCGTCCACGTAGGGCTCGCTCCCAACCAACACTTCACCTACGTGATCGCGTGGAGTTACAACTGGCAAAATCGGCAGGCCATACTTCCAGGCGAAATCAAAATCCCGCTGGTCATGGGCGGGACAGCCAAATATGGCTCCCTCACCGTAACCCATCAAAACAAAGTTGGCAGCGTAAACCGGAATTTTCACATTTGGCAAAAACGGGTGGCGGGCATAAATCCCCAAGGGCAGTCCTCGCTTCTCCGCCCGCTCGATGCTTTCTTCGCTGGTGCCCAATGCAGCAACTTCCTTGCGGAAATTCTGTAGTTCAACATTCCCGGACGCAACCTGTTTGACCAAAGGGTGATCAACCGACACGGCACAGAAACTCGCACCGAAAATTGTGTCGTGTCTTGTTGTATAAACGCTCAGGCCATCGGGAAGTGCATTGCCATTCGCATCCTCAAGATCAAAGCTGAACTTCATTCCCTCGGAGCGGCCAATCCAGTTTTTCTGCATCAACCGCACTTTTTCCGGCCAATTCGGCAACTCATCCAGCGCGTCAAGCAGGTCTTGGGCATAGGTGGTGATCTTCAAGAACCACTGGGCCAATTCGCGCTTCTCAACCAAGGCATTGGAACGCCAACCCCGACCGTCTATCACTTGCTCATTAGCCAAGACGGTTTGATCCACGGGATCCCAATTGACCAGAGATATCCGACGTTCAACCAAACCAGCCTTCATGAAATCTATGAACATCGCCTGCTCATGCTGGTAATAACTGGGATCACAGGTCGCAAACTCGCGCGACCAATCAATCGCCAGTCCCATGTTCTTCAGTTGGGCCTGCATGGTGGCGATATTGTCGTAAGTCCAGCCCTTGGGATGAATGCCGCGTTCGATGGCAGCATTTTCCGCCGGCATTCCAAAAGCGTCCCAGCCCATGGGGTGCAGGACATTGTATCCACAGGCCCGGCGAAACCGGGCGATGACATCGCCCATGGTGTAATTTCTGACATGACCCATGTGAATACGGCCCGAAGGATAGGGAAACATTTCCAGCACGTAATATTTTGGCTGCGCCAGATTTATCTCGGCTTTAAAACACGTGTTGTCGGTCCAATAGGCCTGCCACTTGGGTTCAGTGACACGGTGATTGTAGCGTTCAGATGCCACGGTGGCTCCCAATCAAAAATTCCAGTTGCCGCAGGGGTTACCAGTCCTTGAATTGGCCTGCAAGCGGGGCCATAAGTCAGTCATGTCACCAGCAATTCTCCAGGGTTATCACGCCACAAAAGCTGCAATCCGTACGGCCTGTTTTGCGGCGAACAAGGAGACAGAAACCGCGTCGCTGGTCGTGGTCAGCAAAACCCAGGCGACAAGCCAGATTGAACCTCTCTTGCTGGCAGGCCAAAAGATGTTTGGGGAAAACCGCGTTCAAGAGGCCCAGGAAAAATGGCTCCACCTCAAAAACAAATATCCGGAAACGGAACTGCACCTCATCGGACCGCTGCAAAGCAACAAGGCAGGAGATGCCGTTGCCCTGTTTGATGTGATTGAAACGGTGGATCGCGACAAGATTGCCGCTGCCTTGGCTACCGAAATGAAAAAGCAGGGACGCTGGCCAAGGCTTTTGGTCCAGGTCAACATTGGCAGGGAACCGCAAAAAGCCGGCATTGATCCCGACGGACTTCCAGATTTCTTGGATCGGTTACGAAACAGTCACGGACTTCATATCGCAGGACTGATGTGCATTCCTCCGGTTGACGATTCGCCCGCGAAACATTTTTGCCATCTCCGAAAATTGGCAGATGCCACAGGACTGAAATTGTTGTCTATGGGCATGAGCAGCGACTTTGAGGTCGCCATCGCAGAAGGCGCTACCCATGTCCGGGTCGGTAGCGCGATCTTCGGAGAACGGCCGAAAGTCGGCCCTGGGAAGGCCATATAACCAGGCAAAAATTGCGTTGGGACTGGCGCAAGAGTTTCCTCATGGTGCCAATTGATACGGCCACGCAACCAGCGGTATGACCGACACCGAGCCTGGTTAAATGCAGGAAAATCGCACTCCCTGCATTTCTGACACATGGCCGTCGATTGTGGCCGGTCGGGAATATCACATCATAGGCCGTGTCCCCACGCCACAGGCTTTCATGACTGCGATCAAGTGGCAGTCTCACATGTTGATTGTAAAATCGGGAATTGACATCGTCACACCAGCCATCTGTCCGACGCATTGGACGCAAAACTTGATTGCCAGCCATCCGGCGCAATCGGTCTGCCCTAAAGAAACCAGGTCCCACACTCCAACACCCAATGGGCGTTGTGCCGTCGCCTTCCCGCTTCAAATAGCTTCTGCCGCTTCGGCCAATGACACAAGGGAAAATCAGCTGGCCAACCTGCAACCTGGCTTTGCTGGTTGCATCGTTGATCGCGCGAATGTGAAGATATGTTAACATGTCTCTGATTCAGTTATGTTATGCCAACCACAGGATGTTACAAAGCCGGACATATCACCAGCGACATCTGAACCTGTTCAGGAGAAAACATGAGCGCCACCAAAAAACTCTTGCTGGTAGATGACGATGATATTCTGAGAACCACCCTGCAAGAACAATTTTCACTCCATGACGAATATGCCGTGGCAGAAGCAGCAACAGCCACGCTTGCCGTGAAATCCATGAAACAAGACAGCGCTGACCTGGTCATCCTCGATGTCAACCTGCCGGATATGGATGGGCGTGAAGCCTGCAAACTGATGCGGCGCAACGGCTTCAAGGGCCCGATCATCATGTTGACGGCGCAGGGCACAGATGCCGACATGATCCTCGGGCTTGATTCAGGTGCCAATGACTATGTTGTGAAGCCGTTTCGCTTTGCCGTTCTGCTGGCAAGGGTGCGCTCGCACCTCCGGCAACACGAACACAGTGAAGACGCAGTGTTTCGCATTGGTCCCTATAGTTTCAAGCCCGCTGCAAAGCTCCTGCTGCGCGACGACAATAAGAAAATCCGGCTGACCGAAAAAGAAACCGCCATCATCAAGTTTCTCTACCGTGCCGGAGAACAGAGCGTTGGACGCGACACACTGTTGGCCGATGTGTGGGGCTATAATGCCGGGGTTTCGACACACACGCTGGAAACCCATATCTATCGCCTCAGGCAAAAAATCGAGCGTGACCCCGCCCATGCTGAAATCCTGGTGACCGAAGGCGGCGGTTACAAACTTGTTCCTTAGACTGCAATTGTTTCGGCCCTACTCTTGATTTGGGGGGCCAAGTCCTGCCAAATGCAGACATGAACAAGACAACCAGATATTTTGGTCATACAAAAGTCATGCCACCACAACATGGCCGCCGCCGATGAGTGCGCGTGCCGATGCCGAATCACTGCGGCGCATTCCGATTTTCAGGGAATGCGAACCGGTTCCCTTGCAAGTCCTGGCTTTTGCTTCGGAACGACAGAGTTTTGCGCGGGGCAGTTTACTCATCGAAGAAGGCCTGCGTGTGCAAGCGGCTTATTTTATTCTCGACGGTACGGCGCAAATCCTGCGTTCCGGCGAAGTCATTGGACGGGCAGAACCTGGTGCCCTGTTGGGCGAAACTGCCATGTTGGGAAATTCTCCCGCCACATTAACCGCAAGGGCCGAGAGTGACGTGCGATGCGCCCGCATCGACGCACAGCTTTTCCGGAGAGTTGCCAGCGAATATCCCGAATTTGGCCAGTCGGTTTTGGCGGCCCTTTCCGAACGGCTTCACACTTCGGTCAAGGAACTGGAAGTCGTCCGCCTGCAACTCACGAGGGCGCGGAACTTTTCAAGTCTCAAATCGTGAAGCTGGCAATGACCGGCACGTGATCCGAGGGCTGGGTCCAGCTGCGCGTATCGCGAACCACCTCGACGCCAGTCAATCCAGCCGCCAAGTCAGACGAAGACCAGATATGATCGAGACGACGACCCTTGTTGGCCTGGTTCCAATCCTTGGCCCGGTAGCTCCACCAAGTATAGAGCTTTTCGGTTGAAGGAACGACTTGACGCATCAAGTCATGCCATTGGCCCGTGGCGCGAATCCGGTTCAACGCTTCAACTTCAACCGGCGTATGACTGACGATTTTCACCAGGTCCTTGTGGGACCACACATCATGTTCCAGCGGTGCAATGTTCAGATCGCCGACCACCACAGTACCAAACTCCGGTACCCGTGCTTCTGTTGCAGACCAGGCTTCCATTTCGCCCAAGAACTTCAACTTGTGGTCAAATTTTTCGTTGATCACCGGGTCAGCCTCATCTCCGCCTGCGGGGACATAGAAGTTGTGAAGCACGAACTTGGCAGGACTTTCAAATCGAGCAGCGATATGGCGGCAGTCATCCTTGCCGCAAAATGACTTGCTGTGGCTGGCGACGAAAGGCAGGCGTGAAACAATGGCAACGCCGTGGTAGCCCTTCTGGCCAAATTCCGCGATGTGGCCATAGCCGAGGTCCTTCAAGGGACCCGACGGGAATTGCCCCTGCGGGCATTTGGTTTCCTGGAGGCACAGGATATCGGGCTGTTTTTCGGTCAACAGGCGCACCACGGAATCGATACGGAGCCGAACTGAATTGATATTCCAGGTTGCAATTGAAAGACGCATCAAAAAGTCTTGCCATAACCAGCAAGTGGCTTGCAAGCCCTGTTGGCCAGGTGAATTTCCAACCCACAAGATTTCAGTTGAGATCCTCCAAAAATTAACCTCTGCTTAACCCTGTGAAGGTGAACCTGCCGTTTTCGCAAAACAGGTCTTTCGACATACATGGCTCTTCCAGGGCATCAAAGTGAGCGTCTTGATCAGCCCCTGGCCCATGGCCAAGGGAGCCGTTATGGCTTGTCAAGAATCCTGTCACCAGCTTTCGGCTGGCGGTTTTCAACCGAGACAAAAACGCCGCCTCGCACCGACCGATTTTGGCAAAACCTCCAGCCGGAAGCAATCAAGGGCAATGCCGAGATTGCGCAATCCATGTATCGCGGCATTTTCGAATTTGCTGATGAAACGGTCTTGACCACGCCAAACCAATTGTTTCAACCGGGAACTGGTGGCCGGGAATGGACAAATGCACTCCTGCGCCTTGACTGGCTATTGCATTTTTCTGTCCAACCCAAAAAACTTGGCGCCTGCTTTGCTGCCACTTTGATGCAGAGTTGGAATAACATGTCGGCAAGACGCCAGGGGATTGAACCAGAAGCCCAGCGGTTGTTGAACATGCAGGCCTGTTTTCCGGTCCTGGCGCAACGCCTTGAGGTGCCGCAGATCCAGATCCTGATGCAATCCCTGCGCATTCAATGCGCACGCCTGAAACAGGCAAGGCCGCGTAACATGGCCGAAGCAAGCCATCAGGCCTTGACCCTGGCTCTTGCAGACCTTGCCATGCAGCATCCCGGCGAAAACCTTGGCGAGAGTCTGAGGCGGCTTGATGCGACACTCGCCAAAACCATCCATGCCGACGGGGGGCCAGTCGCAACAGACGTGGCCACTCACATGCGGCTGCAGCTTGACTTGTCACAACTCGAAAAAGCCATGTGGCAGCGCCATATGGTTTTAAGTCCTGCATCGACCCAAGTACGCGACAGGATTGCCACATTCCTGGCCATGTTCCAGCGGAGTGATGGCAGCCCTGCCTTCAATCTTCAGCACCTCCCGGCAGAAGGACAAAACCAGATTCAACCCTGCGATATCCAGCGCGTGGCGGCCCGCAGTGGCATTGTCAGGCTCTGCCATGGCCGCACTGTGCTGATTGCCTCCCATGGCAGCGGTTTTGACGGCCCCTGTGTCGATATCTCCGTTGGCAAATCGCCGCTTTTTTACTTCGCTGCACGGCAGACCGCAGACCACACCGGAGACGTGGCGTTGGTCGAAGACAACCAGGGGTCGATACTTGAAAGTCAGCGCCGACAAATTTTTCTGGCTTCATCGGGCGATGACATTCGCATTCAACAACAATCAAACGCGAATTCGACGGGGGAGCCACTTCTGCTCAACTTCAATCCCAACATCAGGATATCATTGGCGCGCCATTCGGGCCGGGTCAGCCTTGCCCTGCCGGATCGTACACATTGGCAACTCTCGATCCGGGGGGGCCGTTTCCAACCGGGCAACAACAGCCACCAACTGCTGCTCGTGCCCGAAACCGGCACTGGAAAAACGCTGAACTGGGCCATCAAACGCATGGTCGGGGAAGCCACAGGCCGTTCGGCAAAATCAGAAAACAAATCCAGTCCGCCGCCCGAACTGCTGCTCTAAGATTCCGCAAAATTGCATTGGCAGTGCAACTTTAAACTCGGTATGGCAGCGGAAATGCAAGCCCGTCCAAAGAGCGAGTTTAATGAACCCAAAAATTACCCGCGCCCTGATTTCTGTTTCTGACAAGACTGGTCTGGAAGAACTTGTCCGGCGTCTTGCCGGACACGGTGTTGAAATCGTTTCCACAGGTGGAACTGCGGCGGCCATCAGGAATTATGGTCTTGAGGTGCGTGATGTCTCTGACGTTACGGGCTTTCCCGAAATCATGGATGGTCGCGTCAAGACCTTGCATCCCCATGTGCATGGCGGGCTGCTGTCGGTTCGCAGCAATGCCGCGCATGAGGATGCACGTATCACGCATGGCATTGGATTGATTGATCTGCTGGTGGTCAATCTCTATCCCTTCGAAGAGACCCGCTCCAGTGGTGGCAGCTATCAGGCCATTGTCGAAAACATCGATGTAGGTGGTCCGGCGATGATCAGGGCGGCTGCCAAGAATCACGCCGACGTGACGGTGGTTGTCGATCCGGCCGACTATGGTAATCTCCTTGCCGAGATGCTTGCCCACGATGCCGCGACAGAACCAGTGTTCCGTCGCGCCATGGCGGCAAAAGCGTTTGCCCGAACCGCTGTTTATGACGCGGCAATTGCCCACTGGATGGAATCGCAACTTGGTGGCGGGTTGCCGGAATTTCTGGCGATGGGTGGCCGCAAGGCACAAAGCCTGCGCTATGGTGAAAATCCCCATCAACAAGCGGCGGTTTACCGGGTGCAAGATAACCGGGTATCAGTTCTTGATGCGCAACAAGTTCAGGGCAAGGAGTTGTCGTATAACAATATCAACGACGCCGATGCGGCCCTGGAAGCAGTGAACGAGTTTGACGGCAACGAGCAGGCGGCCTGTGTCATCGTCAAGCATGCAAACCCCTGTGGCGTTGCTGTTGCGGGTTCCCTGGGCGCAGCCTATGACAAGGCCCTGGCCTGCGATGCGGTGAGCGCCTTTGGTGGCATATTGGCCTTCAACCGCAAGCTGGATGGCGCAACGGCCGAGGTGATCTCACAGATTTTTACAGAGGTCATCCTGGCGCCGGGTGCCGACGATGATGCCTTGCGCCTGCTCGCCCAAAAGAAAAATCTCAGGCTGTTGCTATTGCCCAGAATGCCGCTGGCCAACCAACTCAGCCAACAGGTCAAGACCATCGCCGGTGGCTTGCTGCTCCAGACGCGGGATGCCCAGACCCTTGACCCTGCCATGTTGCGGGTTGTCACAAAACTGGCACCCAACGCAGCACAAATGCAAGACCTGCTGTTTGCCTGGAAAGTCGCCAAGCATGTCAAATCAAACGCCATCGTGTTTGCCAGAAATGGTGCCACCACTGGCATTGGTGCCGGTCAGATGTCGCGCATCGATTCCACCCGCATCGCCGTGTCGAAAAGCCGGGATGCTGCCAACGCCCTGGGATTGCCGCAGCCCCTGACACATGGCTCAGTCATGGCATCAGATGCATTTTTCCCCTTTGCGGATGGCATTGAAGCGGCTGCAGAGGCAGGTGCCGTTGCCATCATCCAACCCGGTGGTGCAATGCGTGACGAAGAGGTGATCAAGGCCGCAGATGCCTGCGGCCTTGCCATGGTTTTTACGGGCATCCGGCATTTCAAGCATTAGGCCGGGAAGGAGACTGTTCGATTTTGACAGCCGTTCCTGCGGCCGTCACCATCAGCATGGAACCATTGGCGCCGACGGTTTCGTAGTCAATATCCACACCGATCACAGCATTGGCGCCCAGCCTTGCGGCCTTGTCGGTCAATTCGGCAATGGCAGTCTGGCGGGCATCGTTCAGTACTTTTTCATAGGATCCAGACCTGCCGCCGACGATGTCACGGATGGAGGCGAATAGATCACGGAACAGGTTGGCGCCCAAAATCGCCTCGCCCGCCACCAGTCCCTTGTATTCAAGGATGCGTATGCCTTCGAGTGTGTTGGTTGTGGTTACAAGCATGGAGTCCTCCTGTTGATGCTCAGCCAGTCTGGTGTGTTGCGGGCGAATCAGCAAGGGAATGCGTTAAACTCGGCGGAAAATCCATCTGCGACGCGACGTGCCAGACTGGACGCCATTGACTTCCTGGGCCATGAAGGCGACATGAACAACGAAATGCTCGACGATTTCCGCAACTGGATTGCGGCACTTCCCGACGCTGCCATGCTGGTTGACAGCACCGGAATCATACGGGCGGCCAATGGCTTTGCCAAAAAAGTTTTCTCAGCGCCATTGGAGCGTGAACTTCTGGCACTGTTCGTCCGGTCACCAATTGTTACCAGGGCGGTAGCTGAAACCCTCGCCAGCGAAAATCCGGTTGAAGTCGAATTCGAAGAGCGTGGCAAGGTTTCGCGCACCATGCATGTGCATCTGGCGCGGCTCAATGAACTGCCCGGCGGTCCGCATGTCTTGCTCATCCTGCGTGATCGCACGCGGGAGGCGCAAATCGAAAAGATGCGCTCGGATTTTGTCGCCAATGCCAGCCATGAACTTCGCACGCCCCTGACAACACTTTCCGGATTTATTGAAACCATGCAGGGTGCGGCCAAACAGGACGAAAAGGCACGCAACGAATTCCTGAAAGTCATGAAGGCACAGGCCGTACGCATGTCGTCTCTCATCGATGATCTGCTGTCGCTCAGCCGAATCGAAGTCGACGAACATGTGGAACCCAAGGAGCAGACAGACTTTGGGATGGTGGTCCGACAGGTCGAATCACTGCTACGCCCGCTTGCCAGGGAAGCAGGTTGCGAACTCCACGTTGCCACGGCTCCGGGGGTTTTTGTACGCGGCGACCCCAGCCAGCTGGGACAGGTCGCCCACAACCTGATTGAAAATGCCATCAAATATTCCGGCAAGGGCAAACGCGTTAGTGTTGATGTCAATTGCCATGACAAAGTGGCAACACTGACCGTAACCGACAATGGTCCGGGCATTGCCTCCCACCACATCCCGCGTCTGACAGAGCGATTTTATCGGGTGAATGCGCAGGAAAGTCGCACACGCGGTGGCACGGGGCTTGGCCTTGCCATCTGCAAACACATCATCAAGCGCCATCGTGGCCAGTTGGACATCACTTCTGAAGTTGGTCGCGGCAGCCAGTTCATGGTCACGCTGCCGCGCCTGGGTGACAGGTCACGCAACTGACATCAATCCATGATGTTTCTGTCACCAAGCATACATAGGACGATGTGGTTTCCAACAAGGAGAGGCACCATGAAGACCGTTTCAAGTCTCGCAATATTGCTGACCACCGCCACAGCAGGCATGGCAATCGCCAGTGATTTTGGCATTGAAGTCCAGATGCTGCTGGCGTCAAAATCCAAGCAGCTGATGGGCGTCAGCTCACCGCTCGAAAGTGCTGCACCCAAGAGTGTGGAAGAAGGTTTTCGCACCGCTGACCAGAAACCTGACGCAATTATCCAGCTGGCTGGCGGCCTCAAGGGCGAATTTGTCACGCGTGGCGTTGCCAACAGCGCAGACATGATTGCATTCTACCCCCTCAAAAATCCCACCCACATGATCATCTGTATTGAAGGTGATCGTGAAAAACTCGACGGCGGCAAGCTCAACCCCGGTGTGCAACGGGTTTCGATGGCCGATGGCAAAGTCGAGACCATTGTTCGTGGCACAGATGCCTGTGATGGCATCCGCACCACACCGTGGAACACCATTCTGTTTACTGAGGAAGCCGACGATGGCGGGGCCTATGAACTTCTCGAACCCTTGAAAGCCACGGAAATCACCATCACCGACCGTGCCAAGGGCGAAACAACCGACACAGTCCAGGTGCGCAAGCACCCGGCCTTGCCAAACATGGCATGGGAAGGACTGACCATTCTGCCAGCCGGCATCGTCTATGCCGGCGACGAACTGCGTCCCGGTACCAGCTATCCCAATACGGATGGTGGTGCGATATTCAAGTTTGTACCGTCAAAAACCATGACTGCCACAAGCATTTCAACATTGGAAGAATCTCCGTTCAATGCAGGCTCCACCTTTGCCATGCAGGTGTCCTGTCAGCCCACCGCCCAGTTTGGCCAGGGTTGTGAAGTGGGTGATGCACGTTGGCTGCCGGTGGCTGCGGCAAAGGCCCGCGTCACGGCGGATGTTGCCGGTGCCACGGGCTATTATCGGCCGGAAGACCTGCATCAGGACATGACCTTCAAGGGTGAAGGCGTGAAATTCTGCTGGACCAACACCGGCAATGCCAAGATCGGCAATTACGGCGAAGTGCTCTGCGCCGTGGACAAAGCACCGGAATTGGCTGACGGCAAGATGGCAACGCGGGTCTGGCGCTTCCTCGCAGGCAACGCCGAAATGAACCAGCCTGACAATCTTGAAATCCATCCCAAGACAGGTCTTGTCTATGTGATCGAGGACAATCCGAACGGCGACATCTGGTCCTGCCTGCCTGATGGTGCAGACCTGGATGAAATGTCCGACGGCTGTCTGCGCGTCGCTTCAGTGACTGACAGCAGTGCTGAACCGACGGGCTTCATCTTCGCTCCCGATGGCGAAACCGCCTATCTCAACATCCAGCACTCCAACGACAAGGCCATGGCGCAAGTTGACGGTTATGGCACGGATGACATGGTCAAGATCACCGGCTTTGGACCAGTGGAGTTTGCCCAGCGCTGATTTCCAAACCAGCCTGCATGCCGGGGGTTTGGCGCAACTATCGCCCAGCCCTCAACAATCCTCCCCCTTCGACCTGTTGTCGGAGGGGTTTGTTTTTAAATCAATATGTTATACCGTCATACATCTGTGATCTTGCTGTCGCATGACTGCCATGTGACAACCCTACAAGCGACTCGTTGCTACAAACAGGAGATACCGTCGCATGAAAAAATTCATTCTTACCGCCAGCCTTTTGGCCCCATGTCTTATTGGATTGGCTGCCAGTCCGGCATTCGCTGCCCGCGACCAGATCCGCATTGTTGGTTCTTCAACCGTTTACCCCTTCACTACAGCCGTGGCAGAAGCCTTTGGCAAAACCTCCGGCAAAACACCGGTCGTTGAATCAACCGGCACTGGCGGCGGCATGAAACTGTTCTGTGCAGGTGTCGGCGAAGCACACCCGGATTTCACCAATGCCTCGCGCCAGATCAAGAAAAGCGAATTCGAAGATTGCGTCAAGAATGGCGTGACTGAGATCGTCGAGATCAAGGTCGGCTTTGATGGTCTTTCCCTCGCCCAAGCCAAGTCAGGCAAGGCCTTCGAACTAACCAAGCAGCAGGTTTTCGCTGCCCTCGCCAAGGAAATTCCTGACAAGGACGGCAAGTTGATTGCCAACCCGAACAAGTTGTGGAGCGATATCGACGCTTCATTGCCAGCGACCAAGATCGAAGTGCTTGGCCCTCCTCCAACCTCCGGCACCCGTGACAGCTTTGCTGAACTTGTGCTTGAAGTGGGTGCTGCAAAATATGAAAGCCTTGCCGCCTTGAAGAAATCCGATGCCAAGGCTTTTGAAAAAATCTGGAAAGCCGTGCGCGAAGATGGTGCCTATGTGGAAGCCGGTGAAAACGACAATCTGATCGTCCAGAAACTGCAGGCCAATCCGGATGCGGTCGGCATTTTCGGCTTCTCTTTCCTTGAGCAGAATGCGGGCACAGTGAAGGATATCGCTGTGGATGGCGTTCAGGCGACATACGAAGCCATTGCCGATGGTTCCTACAAGGTTGCCCGCCCCCTCTACATCTACGCCAAGAAGCAACACGTTGGTGTAATCCCCGGCATGCAGGAATTCATTGCCGAATATGTTTCTGCCAAGGCAATTGGTGAAGATGGCTATCTGGCCGACAAGGGCCTAGTAACACTTCCAGGCGACGCCGCTGAAAAAGCCCGCGCTGAAGCCACCGACCTCAAGGTTCTTGCGGTTGAAGGACTGAAATAACAATCATGTCGGACGTGGGCAAAGTGTCACCTGTTGAAGGCGTGTCGTCACGCCTGACACGCACACGTCCGACCTCGCGTCATTGGCGGGAAGCTGTCGTCAAAGTCCTGCTGCTTGCCAGTGCCGCCGTGGCCGTGCTGACAACGGTTGGCATCTTTGCTTCGGTGATTTTTGAAAGCCTGGTTTTTTTCCGCGAGGTCAATCCGTTCTCGTTTCTATTTGGCACCCATTGGGCCCCGACCAGCGAGCCGCCGAGCTTTGGTTTCCTGCCGCTACTGGCCGGAACGCTTCTCATCACGCTGATTGCATTGATCGTTGCAACACCGCTGGGCCTGCTCTCTGCCATCTACATGTCCGAATATGCCAGCCCGCGTGTGCGAAATGTTGCAAAGCCGCTGCTTGAAATGCTGGCCGGCATTCCGACTGTCGTGCTTGGCTTCTTTGCCGCCCTCACCGTGGCGCCGTTGATCCGCAACACTGGTGAGTCGCTGGGCCTAGATGTTGCCTCTGAATCCGCCCTCGCCGCTGGCCTTGTCATGGGCATGATGATCGTGCCGTTGATTTCTTCGCTGTCTGACGACATCATCAACGCCGTGCCGCAGTCGCTGCGTGATGGCTCCCATGCCATGGGTGCGACGAAGTCCGAAACCATCAAACGCGTTGTGCTTCCCGCCGCACTGGCAGGAATTGTTTCCGCCATCATGCTGGCGATTTCCCGTGCCGTCGGAGAAACCATGATCGTGGTCATGGCCGCTGGCCTTTCCGCCAACTTCTCTTTCAATCCACTGCAAGCGGTATCCACCATTACCGTGCAGATCGCCACATTGCTGGTGGGTGACCAGGAATTCGACTCAGCCAAGACGCTCTCGGCTTTTGCTTTGGGTCTCGTACTTTTCTTCTTCACATTGGCCCTCAACTACATCGCACTGCGGACCGTCCAGAAATACAGGCAGCAATATGACTGACACAGCCTATCGCCAACGCCTTGCCAAGCGCTACGCGGCGGAATCACGTTTCAAGGCCTATGGTGCAATAGCGCTTCTCCTGACGTCGGCTTTTCTGCTTTACCTTCTGGTGGATATCGCCCGGAAAGGCTGGCCCGCCTTTTTTGAACACCGCGCCACCATTGCCGTCACACTCGACGCTGCCCAGATCGATGCGGCCAATCCGGGGGCCGCGGATTTCTCCGGTATCGTGAAAGAATCATGGCGCAGCAAGTTCCCTGACTTCAGCTCGCGTGGCGACAAGAAAAAACTGAACTTGCTCCTATCGCAGGCCGCGAGTGATGACCTGCGCCAGCAGGTGATAGCCAATCCGGCCCTGATCGGAAAGACTGTGAAAACCGAGGTTCTGCTGTCCGATGAGGCCGATCTCTATCTCAAGGGTCAGTCGCAGGAGATTGACAAGGCGGTGCTTGAAAAAGTCTTGGCAACGGTGCCGGTTGAAAGACACGTGTCATGGCGACTTCTGACCAATGGCGACTCACGCGAGCCTGAGCTTGCAGGCCTTCGCGGTGCCATCATGGGATCGTTGTTGACAGTGCTTGTGGCACTCGTGCTTGGCCTGCCCATCGGCATTGGCGCTGCTGTCTATCTCGAGCAGTTTGCGCCAAAAAACCGTTGGACGGATTTGCTTGAAGTCAACATCAACAATCTCGCCGCCGTCCCTTCGATCATCTTCGGACTCTTCGGCCTTGCCATGTTTCTCAATCTCTTTGGCATGCCACGTTCTGCGCCAGTGGTCGGCGGTCTTGTGCTGGCGCTGCTCGTTCTGCCGACGATCATCATTGCGTCGCGGGCGGCCCTGAAAGCCGTGCCGCCTTCCATCAAGGAAGCCGCACTCGGCGTTGGTGCCTCCGATCAACAAGCAGTGTTTCATCATGTGTTGCCACTGGCTTTGCCTGGCGTTCTAACCGGAGCCATCCTGGGTCTGGCGCGGGCATTTGGAGAAACCGCACCCCTGCTGATGATCGGCATGGTGGCATTTATCGCGGATGTACCGAAGGGGTTCACGGATGCCGCAACGGTTTTGCCCGTGCAGATCTACTTGTGGTCTGACCTGCCCGAGCTTACCTTTCAATCCAAGACGGCAGCCGCCATCATGGTGCTGATCGCCATACTTTTCTCACTCAACGCGGTTGCGATTTATCTCCGCAAAAAATTTGAACGCCGCTGGTAACAGGGCAGGAATAAGACAAGTCATGGACAAGCAAGTGTCAGCACTCATCACACCATCAGCACCGCGCATCATGGCGGAACGCGGGCCTCGCATCGCGGCGCGTGACGTCAACATCTACTACGGCGAGAAACGCGCCATCAACAATCTGTCGATAGACATCCCCGACAAGGCTGTGTCAGCTTTCATCGGTCCTTCGGGCTGCGGCAAGTCCACCTTCCTGCGCGCCGTCAACCGGATGAATGACACGATCCCTTCTTGCCACATGACGGGTGAAGTGCGGCTTGATGGCAAGAACATCTATGACCGGGATGTCGATGTGGTGGAATTGCGTTCCCACGTCGGTATGGTGTTTCAGAAGCCCAATCCATTTCCAAAATCCATCTATGAGAACGTCGCCTATGGACCTCGCATCCATGGTCTGGCCAAGGACAAGGCAGCATTGGACGAGATCGTTGAGAAATCGCTGAAGAAGGCCGGACTGTTCGAAGAGGTGAAGGACCGTCTCAGCCATTCCGGCACAAGTCTTTCCGGTGGACAGCAGCAGCGCTTGTGCATTGCCCGCGCCATTGCCGTGAACCCGGAAGTCATCCTGATGGATGAACCTTGCTCGGCGCTGGACCCCATTGCGACCGCCCGTATCGAAGAGCTCATTGACGAATTGCGCCAGAACTATTGCATCATCATCGTCACCCACTCCATGCAACAGGCCGCCCGCGTGTCGCAGCTTACGGCCTTCTTCCATCTCGGAACACTCGTCGAATACGGCGACACAGACGAAATGTTCACCAGCCCACAGGACAAGCGCACGCAGGATTACATCACCGGGCGCTTCGGATAGGATCATAGAAACATGTCGGATCACATTGCCAAAGCCTACGACCACGACATCTCGGCGCTGAAAACCCAACTCGCCGAGATGGGTGGTATTGCCGAAGAGCAACTGGCAAATGCCATTCAATCCCTGATACGCAGGGACACGGGCCTGGCCGACAAGGTCATCCGGGATGACCAACTGCTCGATGATCTGGAGCGCCGCATCGAGGAGAAAGCCATTCTCACCATCGCCAAGCGCCAACCCATGGCCCATGACTTGCGCGAAATCATCGTGGCGATACGGGTGTCATCGGACATTGAGCGCATCGGCGATCTTGCCAAGAACACTGCCAAGCGCACCCACGCGATTTCAGAAGCCTTGCCGCGCAACCTCTCTTCGGGCCTGACGCGCATGGGGAAAATGGCACAGGCGCAGCTCAATCAGGTGTTGAATGCCTATGCCAAGCGCGATGACGAGATGGGCCTTGCGGTTTGGCGGGCCGATGAGGATCTTGACGCGCTTTACAATTCCATTTTCCGCGAACTTCTGACCTACATGATGGAAGACCCACGCAAGATCGGGGAGTGCACCCATCTGCTTTTCGGCGCCAAGAATCTCGAACGCATCGGCGATCATACCACCAACATTGCCGAAAACATCCATTTCCTCATCCACGGCAAAGCCATCGTCGAAACGCGCCCGAAGAAAGACGTGACGGCAATGATGCGACCATCGGACGGATAGGATGACAGCGTCAATACTCGTCATTGAAGACGAAGAACCGATCCAGATATTGTTGCGCTACAATCTCGAGGCCGAGGGTCACCGGGTGCGGGTCTCGGCCGATGGCGAGGACACCATGATGTTGATCGCCGATGAACGGCCTGACCTTATCCTGCTTGACTGGATGCTTCCCGGCATATCGGGAATCGAAGTGTGCAGACTGGTCCGGGCACGGCCTGAAACCAGGGACATTCCCATCATCATGTTGACGGCGCGCAGCGAAGAGGCTGAGCGGGTGCGTGGCTTGGCAACCGGAGCTGATGACTATCTGGTAAAGCCCTTCTCGGTTCCTGAATTGCTTGCCCGCATCAAGTCAATTTTGCGGAGGCTTAATCCAGATGCGGTGGCCGAGGAACTCAAGGCTGGCGATTTGTTGCTTAACCGGGCGACAAAACGTGTGATGCGGGCCAACCGGGACGTCAACCTGTCTCCCACCGAATTCCGCCTGCTCGAACATCTGATGCGCAACAAGGGCCGTGTCTACTCTCGGTCCCAGCTTCTCGATACGGTGTGGGGCCGGGATGCGGAAGTCGATGAACGCACCGTTGACGTGCATGTCGGACGCCTGCGCAAGATGCTCAATCGCGGCAAGGACGCAGATCCCATCAGGACTGTTCGCACAGGTGGCTACGCGTTCAATGAGCGTTTCGGGGCATGAATCCCAAATTACAGAGATTGGAGCGGGCGAAGGGATTCGAACCCTCGACCCCGACCTTGGCAAGGTTATTTTGCATGGATGCCATCATTATCCGAGTCTTCGCTATGTTGCGATAAATATTTGATAAATTACATATTTGTGTATGCTGACTGTCGCTCTCATATCCGACTTCTCTCTGATTTGCCATTCCGATTGCTTACAAGTTGCTTACATTCTTGTGAAGATATGATAATGTAAGCAAGTATCGAACAGCCTGAGAGCCGCTAACAATGGGAAAGCTTACAAAACGCGCTGTCGACGCGCACTCTCCGCCAGAAAGTGGGCAGACTTTTTTGTGGGATGGCGAGATACGAGGCTTTGGCTTGCGCGTTGTGCCTTCGGGTCTGAA
>JANOXA010000110.1:0-42812 GCA_031418195.1 Hyphomicrobiales bacterium
CCAGAGACCTCAACAATCTGGCGATCCTGCACAAGACCAAGGGCGACCTGGCCGGGGCTGAGCCACTGTACCGCCGCGCCCTTGCCATCAGCGAGAAAGTGCTGGCACCGGACCATCCGGACGTCGGTTCAAACTTCGACAATCTGGCAAACCTGCTCCGCGACAAAGGCGATCTGGCCGGGGCCGAGCCGCTGTTTCGTCGCGCCCTTGCCATCCGCGAGAAGGCGCTGGGGCCGGAGCATCCGGACGTCGGCGCAAGCCTCAACAATCTGGCGATCCTGCTCAGGAACAAAGGCGATCTCGCCGGGGCCGAGCCGCTGGTCCGCCGCGCCCTCGCCATGTCCGAGAAGGCGCTGGGGCCGGAGCATCCGAACGTCGGCTCCAACCTCACCGGTCTTGCGGCACTGCTCAGCGACAAAGGCGATCTCGCCGGGGCCGAGCCGCTGTACCGCCGGGCGCTGGCCGTCGACGAGAAGGCGCTGGGGCCGGAACTTTCGAGCGTCGTCAGAGACCTCAACAATCTGGCGAACCTGCTCAGCGACAAAGGCGATCTCACCGAGGCCGAGCCGCTGTACCGCCGGGCGCTGGCTGTCGACGAGAAGGCGCTGGGGCCGGAGCATGCGAGCGTCGCCACAGACCTCAACAATCTGGCGCACCTGCTCCGCGACAAAGGCGATCTCGCGGGCAGCCTCGGCTTGGCGCGGCGGGCGGCGGAGGCGGGCCACCCGAACCGCGGCACTTACCTATCAGTGTTGTTCGCGACGGCGAAGGAGCACCCGGCGATGACCAGCGAAAGTTTAGAGGTGGTGCAGCGGACAATGACTTCGGAAGCAGGCATCGCTTTGAACAGTCTGGCGTTGCGAGGACTGGCAGGCACGGGTGATTTGGCGATACTGGTTCGGAACGAGCAGGACTTGGCGGGCGAGTTGATCAAACTCGAAAGCACCATTCTCACCGAAGTTTCAAAAGAGCCTGCGAAGCGCGATAAAGCCAAGGAAGAGGCGATCCGGGCACGGACGGTTGTGGTCTCAGCCGAACTGGTGAAGATCAGGGAAGAACTCACCCGCTCGTTTCCAGACTATGCGGAATTAAGCCGACCCTCGGCTTTGAATTTGGCAGAAGCCCAGCAGCTCTTGACCGATGACGAAGCGCTGGTCGTGATTGATATTGCTGGCAAGGGACAAGGCGCCGATTATGTCTGGGCGGTGACGCGCGGCACTGCGGAATGGAAAGAGCTGGATACGCGACAGGGCGACATCGCCGACAGCCTCGCCCGCCTGCGCACCGGCCTTGATCTGCGCGAGTCCGGCCGTGCGCCGATTGATCCTGCTCTGGCGCATCAGCTCTATGACAAGCTGCTCGGTCCCGTCGAAAGCGTTCTTGTCGGCAAGGCGCATCTGATCTTCGTTTTGAACGGCGCGGTCTCATCGTTGCCGCCGCAGGTGCTGGTGAGCAAGCCGCCCATGGACACGGATTTGCGCAGTGCCCATTGGCTGGTCCGCGATCATGCCATCACCGTGCTGCCCACGGTCTCCAGCATGAAGCTGCAGCGCGGTCAGGCCAGATTGGCCAAGGCGGGCAAACCCTTTATCGGCTATGGCGATCCGGTGTTTGACCCTGAGAACGAAGGCGAGGTTCGTTTGGCTGGCCGGGGTTATAGCGCCTTCTTCCGTGGCGGCTCGACCGATATCGCGGCCTTGAAGGCCAACCTCGCACGACTGCCCGGCACGGGCAAGGAATTGCGTGCCGTCGCCCAGAGCCTTGGCGCAGATGAAAGTGAAGTCAACTTGCGGGAAGCGGCCAGCGAAGCGGCGGTCAAAAAGGCGCGGCTTGCTGATTACAACATCGTGTATTTCGCCACCCACGGGCTGGTGGCGGGCGAGGTGGACAGCATCGGCAAGGCCGGGGCCGAACCGGCGCTGGCGCTCACCATTCCTGAAACCGCGAGCGACCTTGACGACGGTTTGCTCACCGCCTCGGAAGTGGCTGGACTCAAACTCAACGCCGATTGGGTGGTGTTGAGTGCCTGCAACACAGCCGCCGAAGGCAAGCCGGGGGCGGGCGCACTTTCTGGCCTCGCCCGCGCCTTCTTCTATGCCGGGGCGCGTTCGCTGCTGGTCAGCCACTGGGCGGTAAACGACGACGCCACTGCCGAACTGATGAGCCGCACCTTCGCCAATGCCGCCGCAAATCCCAAAAGGCGGCAAGCAGAAGCGCTGCAAACGGCGATGCTTTCGATCATGAATGATCCCAAGCATCCAGAATGGGGCGACCCCGGCTATTGGGCACCGTTTGTATTGGTGGGCGAGGCGCGGTAGGGCTGCCCTACTCTTCCAGCTCGTCAATCATCCCGGAAATCACGCTCAGCCCCTTCTGCCAAAATGCGGGATCGGTGGCATCCAGGCCGAAGGGTTTCAGCAATTCGGAGTGGTGCTTGGTGCCACCGGCTTTCAGCATGTCGAAGTATTTTTCCTGAAAGCCTTCGGCACTTTCCTGATAACGCGCATAGAGCGAGTTCACCAGGCAATCACCAAAGGCATAGGCATAGACGTAAAACGGTGAATGGATGAAGTGGGGAATATAGGTCCAGAAGGTTTCATAGCCCGGGCCGAATTCAATGGCGTCACCCAGACTTTCGTGCTGCACATCCATCCAGATGGCATTGATCTGGTCCGGCGTCATTTCGCCAGTCTTGCGGGCTTCGTGGACCTTGCGTTCAAAGGTGTAAAAGGCGATCTGGCGCACCACGGTGTTGAGCATGTCTTCAACTTTTGAGGCCAGCAATGCTTTACGTTTTTTGCCGTCCGTGGTGTTTTTCAACAATCGCTGGAAGGTGAGCATTTCGCCAAACACCGAAGCCGTTTCGGCCAGTGTCAGGGGTGTTGACGACATCAACACGCCCTGTTTGGCCGCCAGCACTTGATGCACCCCATGGCCCAATTCATGGGCGAGCGTCATGACATCGCGGGGTTTGCCCAAATAATTCAACAACACATAAGGGTGTGCTGATGGCACCGTGGGATGGGCAAAGGCACCGGGGGTTTTGCCGGGACGGGTTGGTGCATCAATCCAGTTCTTGTCGAAAAAAGTGCCCGCTATTTTCGCCATCTCGGGCGAGAACTCGCCATAGGCATCCAGCACCATTGATTTGGCATCAGACCATTCGATTTCGCGGGTGTCTTCGGCGGGCAGTGGCGCGTTGCGATCCCAATGCATCAACTTGTCTTTGCCCAACCATTTGGCTTTCATCTTGTAATAACGATGCGACAGCTTGGGATAGCTCTCGCGCACCGCAGCAACCAAGGCCGCCACCACTTCAGGCTCAACCCGGTTGGAAAGATGGCGGGCATCGGCAATGTCTTTGAAGCCGCGCCACTCATCGGAAATGGCTTTGTCCTTGGCGAGTGTATTGGTGATCAAGGTGAACAGTTTGACGTTTTCGCCAAAGGTTTTGGCCAACGCCTCGGCACCTTCCTTGCGCACCGCTTCATCTGGCGATTGCATCATGTTGAGGGTTGGCTCCAGTGTCAGCTTTTCGCCCTTCACTTCAAAGCGCAGTCCCGCCATGGTTTCATCAAACAGGCGGTTGAAGGCACCGGCACCAGTTTGGGATTTTTCCAGAAACAACTGCTCCAGCTTGGCATCCAGCTGATAGGGTTTTTCCATCCGCAGATTGTCAATCCATGGTTTGTAATGAGCCAGTGATGGTTCTTGCAGTGCGGTTTGCAGCGCTGCATCATCAATCAAATTCAGTTCAAGTTCGAAGAACAGCAAATCGGTCGAAAGTTCCGTGAGCTTGGACGATGTGTCACCGTAGAACTTTGACCGCACAGAATCCGTGGTATTCCCCACGTAGTAAAGCTGGGCATAGGATCCGATGCGACCGATGAGATCGGAAACTGTTTCATAGTCCTTGAGGGCATCTGCCAGGCCCTTGCCACCAAGACCCGCAAGCTTTTCCTTGTATTTTGACTGAAAGGCCTTTGCCATTTTTTCAGCCAAGACGACGTCACTGGCAAATTTTGGCGCAGTGGGTGCCTCATAAAGGTCTGCGAGATTCCATTCTGGCAAGGCAATATTCTTAGTCATGGGGTTTCCTGTTCGACAGCGACAATCTGCAACGGGTATGGCGCAGCAGAAGACTGAAAACAACTCAGGCAATTTCAAATTCCCGCGAGTTGTGTCCAATTGTGATAGTCCGTTAAGCTGGCCTTTACCGTTCCGGGGTGAATATGGCTTGAAACCTGTTTCCCCAGTTTGTTTGGAATGTGACCTCCGCATGGCTTCTCGCGTCCTGATTGTTGAAGATGAACCCGCCCAACGCCGTATCCTTGAAGAATGTGTAAAACGCTCCGGCTTTGAAGCCATTACAGCCGAATCAGGCTTGAAGGGTCTGGACATCCTGAAAGCGCCGGGTGGCTCCACCATTGAACTGGTCATCCTTGATCTGATGATGCCAGAAATGGGTGGCCTTGAATTTCTTGAGCAATTGCAAACCGTGCGTGGTGATTTGCCGGTCATCGTGCAGACCTCACAAGGTTCCATCGATACGGTTATCAAGGCCATGCGGGCGGGTGCCGATGATTTTGTGGTGAAGCCGGTATCGCCGGAACGCCTCAAGGCTTCCATGCAAAACCTCCTGAAGGTGAATGCCCTCACCGAGGAAGTGAAACGCCTCAACAAGAAGATCGGTGGAAGTCTGTTGTTCAATGATCTGGTTGCCAGTTCGCCGGTCATGGGCAATGCCTTGCGCCTTGGCAAGCGAGGTGCCCAATCCAACATCCCCATCCTGATCGAAGGCGAATCGGGTGTCGGCAAGGAAATGATCGCCCGGGCCATTCAAGGCGAAAGCGAGCGCAACGGCCGGGCTTTTATTACCGTAAACTGCGGTGCAATTCCTGATAATCTTGTGGAATCCATCTTGTTCGGCCATGAAAAGGGTTCCTTTACCGGGGCTTCGGCCAAGCATAACGGCAAATTCCTCGAAGCCGATGGCGGTACGTTGTTCCTCGACGAAGTAGCTGAATTGCCATTGGAAATGCAGGTCAAATTGCTGCGGGCCATTCAAGAAGGTGAAATTGATCCCGTGGGCGGTCGCCGTCCCGTCAAAGTCAATGTCCGCATCATCTCGGCCACCAACCGCAACATGATCGAAATGGTGAAACAGGGGAAATTCCGCGAGGACCTTTATTACCGACTCAATGTCTTCCCGATCATGATTCCCCCGTTGCGGGACCGTAAAGATGATATTCCAGCCCTGGTCAGTCATTTCATCACCAAGCTAGCTGCCGAAGAAGGCCGCAAGGTACGCGGCATCGAGCCAAAAGCTCTGACCATGCTGCAAGGTTACGGCTGGCCGGGCAATGTGCGCCAGCTGGAAAACACCGTGTTCCGCGCCATCGTGTTATGTGAATCCGACTTGCTGGAAGTCCAGGACTTCCCGCAAATTGCTTCGTTGGTTGAGGGTTATGAGGTGGAAATGCCGCCTTTGCCGAAGGTTGCCGCTCCCGCCCCCAAACCCGTTCATTCGAACAGCACTCAAATCAGCGATGGCTCAGCGCTGGGCATCCCCATTGTCACCGAGGGCGGTCACATCCGCAAACTCGAAGACGTTGAAGCCGATATGATCCGCCTGGCACTGCACCGCTATCGTGGGCAAATGTCGGAAGTTGCCCGAAAGTTGGGCATCGGACGCTCCACACTATACCGCAAGATGAAGGATTTTGGCCTCGAAGAAGTGGCTGTGTGAGACCTGCAACAACCAAAAAATCTTATGCATAGCAGTCTTCACGGTCGTTGATTTGCCACAACCATCGGTCTAATTGGGACATATCGGTGGGTCCAATGAAAAAAATTGTCGTCATGTGTGTATCAGCTGTCGCAGCCTTGGCTGTTATTGCCCCATCGGCACAAGCCGATCATGCTTACAAGAAAAAGCGCCGCCCCAGTTTCCTGGAAGCCTTGTTTGGAGGGTTTGACCGCCCGCGCCAACAGCAGCGCAAACGCGCCTGGTGGGAAGATGATGATGATGGCATCCGCATTTATGGCACTGATCCAGCTAAGCCCAAGAAAAAAATCACCAAAAAAGTTGTAGCCAAACCTGTCATCAAAACCGCCTATGTCGATCCCGAAGTGGCCGAAGGTCTGGGCATGGGAAATCTTGTCTATGCTCCCCCTAAGCTCAATCCGTTAGTTGATACTAATTTTAGAAACATCACCATACAAACGCCTGAACAGGGGGCAATTCGACTCGTTCTGTCTGATCGAAAGACCACCATTCGCGCTGTTCCCGCCGTGCAGTCCATTGTGTTGGATCACTATAAGTCGACGGGATTTATGCCAATCTGGACCAAGGGCGGGCAATTGTCGAATCGCGGCGCTGCGCTGCTGGCTTTCATGTCCGCAGCAAATAGCGACGGGCTGGACCCGGAACGCTATTTGCCAACGGCACTCGAAAGTTACGATGACATCGAGCGGCAACTGGATGGCGATCAACTTGCTTTGGCAGAGCTCGATGTTTCGCTGACTGTAAATGCCATCGTCTACGCCATGCACATGTCGGGTGGTGCCTTTGAACCTGCAGGCCTTTCCGGCTATCATGATCTGCAAAATCGCCGTGTTGATCCCGCCATTGCGCTTCGCGTACTCGCCTATTCCGGGTTTCCGGCTGAATATCTCAAAGGCCTGTCCCCCACCCATCCCGCCTACGCCTTGTTGAAGGCCGAACTGGTCGAGCTTGATGATCCCGCCAGTGTGGTTGAACTCTTCCCAGGTGGTCGCGTCAAACCAGGCCAGAAAGACCAGCGCATTCCGCTGTTGCGTCAACGCATGGTCAAGGAAGGTTTTCTCGACAGCGAGGCTTTGTTCGTCGACAATGTTTTGGTCCTGGATAAACAATTGTCCAAGGCCTTGAAAGCATTTCAAGCCGCAAAAGCTTTGCAGCAAACTGGCGCGCTTGATGCACCCACCATGAAATCCTTGTCTGGTCCTGATCCGGCTGTGGCCCGCGAAAAGATTTTTTCCAGCCTGGAACGCTTGCGTTGGATGAGTGATGACTTTGGCACCCGGCATGTGTTCGTCAATCAGGCCTCTTACCGGGTTGACGTGATGGACCAGGGCAAATCCGTCTGGACCAGCAAGGTTATCGTTGGAAAACCCTTGACCCAGACCGCCGTTTTCAGCGACCAGATGGAAACTGTGGTGTTCAATCCGGCATGGAACCTGCCGCAATCAATTTTGTTGAATGAATATCTGCCCAAACTCCGCCGCGACCCGCGCTACCTCGACAAGATCGGTTTCAAGGTTTTGAACAGCAAGGGTGAGGTTACAAAGTCGAGCAAGGTTAATTGGGCCAGCGTTGGAAGTGACACCATTATTGGCGTGCAGCAGCCGCCTGGTGGGGCCAATGCCTTGGGCGAAATCAAATTCCTGTTTCCCAACAAGCACTCGATTTACATGCATGACACACCTAACCGGAACTTGTTTGCCGAAGGTCGGCGCAATTTCAGCCATGGTTGCGTTCGTGTGGAAAATCCGCGGGAATTTGCCCAGGTCCTGCTCGGCTGGGAAGCCGCAATCATCGACGAAAAAATTGATTCCGGCGAAAGCACGTCAACAAAGGTCGCGTCAAAGATTCCGGTTCACCTGACCTATTTTACTGCCTGGCCAGACCATGATGGCAAAATCCAGTATTTTGCTGACCCCTATGAACGTGACGCGACCCTGTTGCAGGCGCGCAAGTCAATGCAGAAACAATATCAGCGAAAACGCCTCTTCAAAGTCGTGGAAAACCAAACGATTTCAAAATCTTCTGCAATAGATTGAAGTTTTTTTCAAATTTTAAAACTCCGTTAAGCATGCTAGGGCAGCATGGGATTTGATTGATCGGCTGCCTCAGAGTGGCCGCAATCTTGTTCGAAGAGCGTTTTGGGACTAGAGTGGGATCACTACGCCACTTGTTCCGGACGCAAAGCTGGTTTGAAAAATCGGGTTCTGCCCGGAGTGAGTTGAGTAATGAGTGGAAAATTGACCGTCGGACAGCAACCTAATTTGACCAAAAAATTTGCAAAAGCCTTGGCCTCGGCGGCCATTGTCGGAACGTTGGCTCTTGGCGCCTGGACGTTTGCTGGCACGCCGACTGTTGCCGGTGGCGAAACCCGCACCATTTCCATGAAGCAAGTCCACACCGGCGAAAGCCTGACCGTGACCTACATGCAAAATGGCCGCTATGTTCCATCAGCCATGAAAAAGCTGAACTATCTGCTGCGCGACTGGCGTCGCAATGAAGTCATCACCATTGATCCAAAGACCATCGACTTGATCTGGGAATTGCATGCCGATCTCGGCTCCAAGGTGCCAATCAAGATCATTTGCGGCTATCGCTCGCCCCGCACCAATGCTTTCCTGAAGCGCATTGGTCGTAAAGTTGCTGGCAAAAGCCAGCACATGAAGGGCAAAGCCATCGATTTCAATTTCCCTGACGTGCCATTGATGAAGATTCGCAACAGCGCTTTGGCCCGGCAAGTGGGCGGTGTCGGTTTCTATCGTGGTGGTTTCCTGCACGCCGATTCGGGCAATGTGCGGCATTGGGGCGGAAAAATCAGCCGCTCGCAAATGGCCTCCATCATGCGCGATGCCAAACGCTATACCGGCAAGCGCCTGAACAAGCGCGACCAGGTTGGCGTTGCAGTTGCAGATAGTGAAGATGGTAAAAAATCTGGTGGCATCTGGGCCCTGTTTACCGGCCGGAAGCGCAGCAATCAGGATACACCTGCAGTCGCCGCTGTCGAAGAGCCAACACCAGCCCTTGAATCGGCTTATGTAGCTGAAGGTGATGAATTGGCCGATCTGAGCGCCGATGCTGCCGCCGCAGAAAAGGCTTCGTCGAAAAAGGCTCCGAAGCTTGCGGCCCGGAACATCAAGCCTGCTGAGAACGAAGACGTTGTTGATGAGCTTGGCTATGTCGATCCGCCCGCCGTTGCCGGACTGAAGCCAAGCAAAGTTGCCAAAAAGCCGCTGCCACAAGTAGAGAATGGTGAACTTGCAGCTCTTGCCAGCTCTGCCTCGGTTGAAAGTGTCGCCGAACAACAAGCCGTTGCCAAAACCCCTGGGCTTGCCATTCCCAAGCCCCGCTTGAAACCGCGTGCTGTGTTGGCACTGGCCGAAACCAAAGCCAAGCAGGAAGAAGTTGTCAACATTCAGCCTGCCTCGGCCCCGCCTGAGGGCAGCTGGAACGGCAAGAAGCCGTCAAAGGTCGTCGATACCCGCGTGTCGGATAGCTTGGGTGCCATTCCTGATGCCCTCGAAACTGAAACAGATTTTGCAGCAGCGCCCGAAGTCAACGCCGAAGGCAAAACCAGCTTTGCGGCTGAATTGCGTGATGGTGTGTCCGAAGACGACGTGGTGATCCGTCCCGTCCTGGCATCCCTGCAAACCGAAGAACCCTCATGGTGGTCACTGCTTTACCCAAGTGCCGAAGCCTCCGCACGCCGTGATGGTGTGCCGCCATCGCTTGATGATGAAAAGTCTGATGTATTGCCGATCGCTGCCACTCTGGGCCCAGATGGCACAGGCCCCGCTGCTTCCCTGCGTCTGCAAGAAACAGCCGATGGCAAGGAAGATTCAGAAATCGTCGTACGCGAAGGCAAATCCAGCCTGCCAGAAAAGCTACTGCGCCTGACCGAGCGGACAGATGAACCTGTTGCAGAGACGGTTGCCCAGTAAGTTTTGAGGCGAAGGCTGATTTGAGTTTGAACACTGTTGCTCAAACCAAACTGCACCACCCTCTGGTCGTCAGTCCAGCCAAGCGTAACTCTGGCGGAGTGCGAGCTGGAACCCCGCTTCCTCCCAGCGAGTGGAACTTGTCTTCACCAAAGCTGGTTACCAAATCGCCCGCGATAGGGCGGGCGTTTGGAATGACGGTACTATGACCCTTATTACTCCGCTGCCTCCTGCGCTGCGGGCATGCCGAGTGCGGCGAGGTAGACTTCGATCATCGCCTCTTCTTCCTGCAGCTCCGCCGCATCTTTCTTGCGCAGTGAAATCACCTTCCGCAATACCTTGGTATCAAAGCCATTGCCCTTGGCTTCGGCGTAAACTTCCTTGATGTCGGCGGCGATGGTTTTCTTTTCTTCTTCCAGCCGTTCGATACGCTCCACGATGGTGCGCAATTGGCCCTGGGCAAATGTTGTTTTGGTATTCTCAGCCACGTTGATTGCTCCGAATTTTTCTGGTCTCAAGTATGTTTTGTTGTTGCAGCTTGTGCCGCAAATTTGCTCTGCTGGTCGGCGCTGGCCTCTTTCTGGTACAAGGCCCGCCACGCGTCGTACGGCATGCCATAAACTTCCGCGCGGGCCTCGTCCTTGCTTAAATCAAGCCCCATGGCTTTCGCTTCATCCTGCATCCAGTTCGACAGGCAGTTGCGACAAAACCCTGCAAGGTTCATCATGTCGATATTCTGCACATCGTTCCGGCTGCGCAGGTGCGAAACCAGCCGCCGAAAAGCTGCAGCTTCCAGAATTGTGCGTGTTTCTTTGTCCATGTTCATGCCTCAGGCCGTTGCTTAGACTGTACTCATACCACGCACAAACACTGAGAGGCGCTAATCCACAAGTCGAAATATTTGTGCAAAAACGAACACCGCCAACCCGTTGCCACTGTCGGCATTCAAGACACTGCCCGATGTTCTGCTCGCGCCGCTTCCCACACTTCTTTCGCCGCATCAAGATTCAAATACGCTATGCCCAGCCCGACAATGAGGTCAGGCCAGGCGGAATGCCAGACACTATATGAAATGATGCCTGCCGCAATAATCGCCACGTTTGCAACAGCATCATTGCGTGCCGACAAAAACGCTGCCTTTGTCAGTGAACCGCCCGCATGACGATATTTGGCCAGCAGGTAAGCGCAACTCAGGTTGACCAACAAGGCACCCAGCCCGGTCATTGAAAGGGCAAACGGCGCGGGAGCAACAGGGTTCAATATTTTCAGCCACGCCATCCAAAGAAAAGCCAAAGCGGGAATTACCAGTATGCATGCCATCGCCAATCCGACACGCGCCTTGCTCTTTGCCGTCCATGCCATGGCAAAAAAAATAAGCAGATTGATACTGGCATCTTCAATGAAATCAACACTGTCTGCCAGAAGTGACACCGAGCTGATCCGCAGTGCCATAGCGAACTCAAGGCCAAAATAAGCGAGGTTGGCAAGAGCGACAATCAACACGATCCGCCGGAGTGAATTGTCGATCACGGAACTGTCTGCCTCACCCGCAGCATTCTGAACGCGTTATTTCGCCCGCGTCCACATGTTAACCCTTGTTAACCATGTCACGTGCGCAATCTGCTATGACTAACCTGCGGCATTCATCTTGTCACATTTTCCGCTGCCAAGCACCGGAAATTGGCAGGCTTTGCCCACAATATTTTAAGTTGACGAAAGTACCCGCAAGATGAAAGAAGGGCGCACTCAATGTTTGCACCCGTGCGCGTTGATGGAGATAATGGCATGAAGCAAAAGTTGGCAGGAGTTTTCGGTGCATTGGCGCTTTGCTTTATGCTTTTGGGCACTTCGGCAATGCCGGCAGTCGCTGATTTGAAACTCTGTAATCAAACCGGCAGCCGCGTTGGCGTGGCCATCGGCTACAAGAACAAGGATGGCTGGGCCAGTGAAGGCTGGTGGACAGCTGAACCCCAAAAATGCAAAACCCTTTTGAAGAACTCCCTGATTGCCCAATACTATTATGTCTATGCCGTTGATTATGACAAGGGCGGCAGCTGGGGCGGCAAGTCCATGATGTGTATCAGGGACAAGATTTTCACCATCCGCGGTTTCGACAAATGTCAGGAGCGCGGTTACAGCAAGGTCGGTTTCTCGGAAGTCGATACAGGCGAAGAAACCGACTGGACAATCACCTTGTCTGGCGACAAAACCACACAAGGTCCCTGAACGTGCATCGCAAACGTAAAGTCAAAATCCTGGCAACCCTGGGGCCGGCATCGTCCAGCTTTGAAATGATCGAAAAGCTGTTTATCGCAGGGGTTGATGTGTTCCGCATCAACATGAGCCACACCTCGCACGAATTGCTGAAAACCTTGCACGGAACCATCCGTGCCGTTGAAGAAAAGGTCGGGCGTCCGATTGGCATTCTCGCTGATTTGCAGGGACCAAAAATCCGCATCGGCACTTTCGCCAACAAGGAAGTGCGTATCAATGCCGGAGATGTTTTTACCTTTGATACCGACAAGACGCCCGGCGACGCCACACGTGTCAGCCTGCCGCATCCTGAAATTTTTGTGGCCGCAAAAGTCGGAGATTGCCTGCTGTTGAATGATGGTCGTTTGCGGGTTGAAATCACTGAAGCTTCCACCGACAAGCTTGTCACGCGGGTGATTTACGGTGGCGACCTTTCAGACCGCAAAGGCGTCAACCTGCCCGACACGGTGATTCCAATTCCGGCCCTGACCAAAAAGGACCGTGAAGATCTTGAAGCAGCGGCCACCACAGGCGTAGATTGGATTGCCTTGTCCTTTGTTCAGCGCGCTGAAGACGTGGTCGAAGCCCAGAAGCTGGTCAACAACCGCGCCAGTGTCATGGCCAAGATCGAAAAGCCCTCGGCCTTGACTTGCCTTGACGACATTCTGAAAGTCTCGGATGGCATCATGGTGGCGCGTGGCGATTTGGGCGTGGAACTGCCGATTGAGGCCGTTCCTGCCTGCCAAAAGCAGATCACCCGCGCCGCCCGCCGCTATGGCAAGCCGGTTGTCGTCGCCACCCAGATGCTTGAGTCCATGGTGACGGAACCCGTGCCAACCCGCGCCGAAGTCTCAGATGTGGCAACGGCGGTTTATGAAGGTGCAGATGCCGTCATGTTGTCAGCCGAAAGTGCCACCGGCAAATGGCCTGAAAAAGCCGTGCAGACCATGGACAAGGTTGCCCAGATCGTCGAACGAGACGGGCTCTATCAAGGCATCATCCATGCCCAGCGTGCGGAGCCGGAAACAACTTCTGCCGACGCCATTTCGGCAGCCGCCCGCACCATCGCCGAAACCCTCAAACTGCCAGCCATCGTTTGCTACACGGGCACTGGATCTACAAGCCTGCGGATATGCCGCGAGCGGCCATCCATGCCTATTTTGGCGGTAACACCCATTCTGCACACGGCCCGCAAACTCTGTCTCGCCTGGGGCACCCACTGTGTGTTGACGGAAGATGCCAAGTCCGTGGATGAAATGTTTGTCCGGGCCGGTGAAATCGCCACCCGCGAAGGTTTCGCCAAGCCCGGCGAAAAAATCCTGATCACAGCTGGTGTTCCCGTCGGCACACCAGGCACCACCAACATGATTCGCATCGCCACCATTGGGGCCGATGGCAAAGGAATCTGACCGCCTTAAATATCCGGCGTTTCGCGCTGCATCAGCTTCAGGGTTTCTTTCACGGGATGCATTTCCGGATAAATCTCAAGTGCCTGCTTGAGCATCGCCGAGGCTGCTGAAAGCTTTCCTTGCTTGTACAAGATCATGGCCTTGCCAGCCAGGGCACCAAAATGCCGGGGTTCAATCTCAAGCACCATGTCAAGGTCATCAATGGCTTCTTCATGACGGTCAAGATTGAAATACAGCATGGCCCGCTTGTTGAGGGCTTCAACATATTCAGGATAAGTGCCGATCACCTTGTTCAGCATTGTCTCGGACGTTTCAAAAGCGCCATCATGCAAGGCCTTGTTGGCCTGGGTCAGCATCAACTCGGCGGTGGGCGACGCATTGCGCAACCAGTTCGCCCAGATTTTTTCTTCAATGGCCTGGGTTTGCTCAAGGCCTTTGGCCCGCTGCAATTGGCCAAACAGACGGTCCAATTCGTCCGCCTGCTGTCGAGCAGGGTCAACAGGTGCCAACTTCACGCTGGCCTGGGCTTCATTGGAGACAATATCGCCTGCCGCAAAAGCTGCGGATGACAGGGACAACAACAGAACAGGCAAGATGAAATGGCGCATGACAGCGACTATGGCACAAATCGCGGCAAACAAAAACACCAACCGCGCACGAGCAATCCTGGTGCGCATGAAGTCATGGACAATCGGCGTAGTGGTTTTAGCCTTGGCGGGCCTTGAACCGGGGGTTGGTCTTGTTGATAATGTAAACGCGACCCTTGCGACGGATAATCTTGTTGTCACGATGGCGCTTCATCAGACCCTTGAGGGAATTGCGGACTTTCATGGACTTCACCTATAGGAGCTGCAACAAGGCAACCCACTCAATTGTTCAAAATCGGGCCGGAACATAGTCACCCCCACCCAACCTGTCAACCAGCCATCCACGCCTACGGAAAATCATGCAGGAAATAGTTCTAAGTACAGAATTTATAACGACTTTTCTGGTTTTTCTAGTGACTGTAGCAGTGATTGTCGGTCTGGTGATCTATGAACGCAAACCGCGGCAATCCCTGGACCCCAAAATGTTGCCATCAACCGCCCTCATGCTGGGTGTCGGCATCCTGTCACTCTTGACCCTGGTGCACCTGGTTAATCTCTTGGGCATTCACACCGGGCGTTAGGCTGTAAAATATCTGCCCAAAATTCTTCCGCAACGCAGCCTTTTGAACTTTCCCCATGGCGTTGCGGGGCAGTTCGCGCAGGCTTACAATCCGTTTGGGAACTTTGAAGGCCGCGAGTTGTTTCCGCAGTTCGGCAATAGTTGCTGCCTCATCAATATCCGCGTCACAGGCGACAACCGCCACAACCGCTTCACCAAAATCCGAATGGGTGACGCCAATCACGGCTGATTCGATCACACCTGCCATGGCATCCAGAATCTCTTCAATTTCTTTGGGATAGACATTGAAGCCACCTGTGATGATCAAATCCTTGGCCCGTCCCGAAATCACCAGATAACCATCAGCATCAAAGCGGCCCAGATCGCCGGTAATGAAATAGCCATCGGCCCGCAGGTCTTCTGCGGTTTTCTGCGGATTGCGCCAGTAGCCTTTGAACAGATTGGGGCCCTTGATTTCAATCATGCCATCTTCACGATCGTTCAATTGCTGACCGGTTGAGGGATCAGTCACCCGGATATCTATATGCGGCAAGGCAAAGCCAACAGTTCCAGCCCGTCTTTCACCACCATAGGGATTGGAAGCGTTCATGCTGGTTTCGGTCATGCCGTAACGCTCCAGCACGGCGTGGCCCGTGCGCTCAAAAAACGCCTTGTGGGTTTCCGCCAGCAAAGGGGCTGATCCCGAAATGAAAAGCCGCATGTGCCGGGTGGCGTCTTGTGTCAGGCCTTCATGCTGCAACAGCCTGGTGTAAAAAGTCGGAACCCCCATCATCGCCGTGGCTTCAGCCATTTGCGCCATCACATCATCAGCAGAAAATTTTCGCCGGAACAGCATTTGCCCACCGCTGAAAATCACCGTGTTGCTGGCCGTGAATAGTCCATGGGTGTGATACACGGGCAGCGCATGCAACAAGCGATCCTCAGCGGTGAAGCGCCAGAGATCGACCAATGCCAAGGCATTTGATGCCAGATTGCCATGGCTCAGCATGGCTCCCTTCGAACGGCCTGTAGTGCCTGATGTATAAAGAATTGCGGCGATGTCATCCCAATTCAAATCCGGCGACGGTGGTGCTTCGCGCGGCGGTGTCTCCAGCAAGCTGCCACCCCCTTCGTCGTCCAGCGTCAATACAATTTGGCAATTTGCCGATTCTGCAACGGCAAGCATTTCGCTTAGCCTTTGCGGAGAGACGATAAAGGCAGTGGCTTCTGCATCGCCCAGAAAATACGAAACCTCACTTGCCGTGTAAGCCGTATTGAGGGGCAAAAACACAAAGCCACCCCGCACACAGGCCCAGAAAACCCCCAGCGTTTCCATGCTTTTGTCAACCTGCATGGCCACCCGGTGGCCGGGCCGCACTCCAGCATGCCAAAGCCTGCAGCGCAATCGGTCTGCCAGTTCCCAGAATGCTTGATAGGTAAACCTGCGCCCATCATCGCAAACCGCCAGGGTTGCCGAGAGATCACTGTTCCGATCGAGGTAAAGTTCGGCAAGGTTGCGGGCAGCAAGTTGGTGGTTCCAGGTGGGAGGTGATTTATTGCTCATGCCCGTATCAAGCCAAAACCGAAGGCTTCGTCAACATCGCGTTGGGCCTTCGTTCAACTTCCATTCAGGTGCTTGAGGGCAAACCAGAAACAAGTTGCATCTCCCGATGAAAGTTGGATGATGGTTTGATCTGGAGTATAGTTCCTGCCATGAAAATTATTGCCAGCCGCCTGATGGTTATTTGCCTGTCGGTTTTTTGTTTGTTGCCAGCACTGCTTGGCAGTGCCATGGCCGAAAAGCGTTTGGCTCTCGTCATTGGAATTGACGACTACAGGGAAGTGCCAAAACTTACCAAAGCCGTTGGCGACGCCAATGCCATTGGTGACAAATTGACGGCCATTGGCTTTACTGTAGCCCGCGCCATCAATCCTGATCGTCGTGCGCTGTCTTTGGCACTTGCGAATTTCTACTCAACCATTGAACCTGGCGACACGGCACTCATCCACTATTCCGGCCATGGCGTGGAGATAAAACGCGAAAACTATTTGCTCCCTGCCGACATTCCCAACCCCGACAATGGCTCGGCCGAACTGCTGACATCAGAAGCCATCGCGTTGGCCTCGCTGGTTGATACCTTGCAGGATAAAGGCGCTAATGTGCGCATCCTCATCATCGATGCGTGCCGTGACAATCCCTTTGCCGCCTCTGGCAAACGCGCCTTGGGCACTTCACGCGGTCTTGCTGCCGTGGCCCCGCCCAAGGGTTCCTTTATCATGTATTCGGCTGGCACAGGTCAGGCGGCACTTGATCGGTTGAGCGATGATGATGCGTCAACCACCTCGGTTTTCACCCGCGTGCTGTTGACCCAGTTTGACAAGAAAGGCCTGTTGCTGCGTGACATGGCCTCTGGCGTGCGCACCGAAGTCAACCGCTTGGCAAAGACTGTCGGTCATGAACAGTTCCCGGCATATTATGATGAAATGACGGTGGACTTCACGTTTCTGCCTGGTGATGGCAAGGACGATGGACAGGCCACCATTCAGCCCGCCGTCATCACACCCCCGCCGCCTGTGCCGCCACCAGCCACCACACCGACGGGCATTGACGAGGAAAAGGCCTATAAAATGTCAGAGACCATCAACACGGTTGATGCCTGGAACATTTTTCTGAAACAATACCCTGATGGGCTTTATTCGCCTTATGCCAAGGCCGCCCGGGGAAAACTCGTTGCCGAAGCTTTGCCCAAAACTGCAGCCAAGGCAACGGAAGAGCCAGCACCAAAAATCAAGCCACCCAAAAAACGCACCGTCGCCACGGGCTGTAGCGAATCTGGCCGGGTGCGTGGATTGCCGCCTGATGACAATTTTCTTGCAGTCCGCACGGGGCCAGGAACAAGCTTTACCGAAGTGACCCGCCTGTTCAATGGCGACCGGGTTTCAGTTTGTGGGCGCTCCGGCAAATGGCTGCGGATCAATGGCAGCGGCGCTTCGGGATGGGTATCCGGAAAATATGTGGCGGTGGGCGGTTAAGCCCAAGGCAGCTTCTTGCAAAGCTTCGACATTCCGATAAACCTGTGTGAATCACGGGGATCCGGTTCATGCTTTGTCGCCTCTCAACTTTCATTCTTGCAATCTATTTGGCATTTTCCATTCCAGCATTTGCTGCCAAACGCGTAGCCCTCGTCATTGGCAACAATGACTATGTGGAAATCACCGTTTTGCAGAAGGCGGTGAACGACGCCCGCGCCATGCGCGATGCCTTGCGGGATGATCTGGGATTTGAAGTGGTCTACGGCGAAAACCAGGACCAGCGGCAGATGAATGCCTTGATCAATGATTTTGAGGGCCGCGTTGAAGAAGGCGACATCGCCTTTGTGTATTTTTCGGGTCATGGTGTTGCCATCAAGGGTGAAAACTTTCTCACCCCCACTGACATTCCCCGACCCAGTGCAGGTGAGGAGTCGATTCTTGCAGGCCGCAGTTTTGGTTCATCAGAACTGATTGACCGCATCCACGAAAAGAAGGCCCAGGCGATATTCGCGGTGCTTGATGCCTGCCGCAACAATCCCTTCAAAGTGGAAGGCGGAAAATCCTTGGGCGGCGGCGATGGTTTGCAGAAAATGGATACGGCTCAGGGCGTATTCGTGCTGTTTGCAGCAGGTATCGGGCAAGAGGCACTGGATCGCATCAGCGACAACGATGAAAATCCCAATTCAGTTTTCACACGGGTTTTGATTCCCCTGCTCAAAAACGGTGGCATGACGCAATATCAATTGGCCAAGGCTGTGCAGAATGAAGTCACCAAGATTGCCGCCACCATCGGCCACAAGCAAAATCCCGCCTATTACGACCAGATCATAGGCGATGTGGTGTTGAAGGAAAGTGTGGCCGTTGTGCCTGAAACACCTCCCGAGGCTGACGCAAAAACCGATCTTGCTCTCAATACCGAGCCGTTGCAGTCTCTGGCGGAAATTGAATGGGGCCTGCTGGCAGAAAGCAAAGACGAAAATGCCATCGTAGCTTTTCTGAAAAAATATGCCGATGATCCCGTCTACAGCGACAAGGCCAGGGCAAGACTGCTGATAATGTCGCTTTCAATTGCAGATGTGGAGAGCAAGTTTGAGTGCGACGGTGTCTTGGGTCAAGCAGCAGGTGAGCAACGCTGTTTGACCAAAGGCTATTCCTTTGCCGACTGTGGCAAATGTCCGGAAGTCGTCGTTGTGCCCGCAGGCACTTTCACAATGGGATCATCCAATGACGAGACCGGCCGCGACGCCAATGAAGGCCCCCAGCACGAAGTGACCATTGGCAAAGCACTGGCTTTTGGAAAGCATGAAGTTACCCGTAAGCAATTTCTCAACTTTGCCACCGAGACCCACCACGAAGCCGACACCTTGCAACTTTTGGAACTTGATAAGGGCAACCATCCTGTCGTCAAGGTTTCGCGTGCTGATGCACAGGCCTATGCGGCTTGGCTTTCGCAGATCACGGGTTTGAAATATCGACTGCCCAGCGAAGCCGAATGGGAATATGCGGCACGGGCTGGAAGTCAGGCACCCTATGTCAGCGGTGACAACATCACCACCGCAAATGCCAACTATGACAAAAGCGTCGGCAATATTGTGGACGTCGGATCATATGCCGCCAATAACTTCGGGCTTTTTGACATGGCTGGCAATGTTTGGGAATGGACTGCCGATTGCTTTCTACTCAATTATGACACCACCCCCACTGACGGAACAACCCAGAGCGGCGATACAAATTGTGAGAGTGTAAGCCGCGGCGGCGGCTGGAGCACGCCAAATGACCAAGAAGTTGAATTTATGCGGGTTGCATACCGCAGCTATGGTCCCGCCGACACGAAAGACGAATATGTCGGCTTTCGCATCGTGCGGGACCTGGAGTAGATATTACAAAGTGGTGTTGACCAGCTCAACCCGGCGGTTGTCGCCGGATTCAGGATCATCGGCGATCTTGATCTGCGATTCACCGTAGCCAATGGCTTTCAGCCTCTTGGCGTCGATTGAGTATTTGGCAGCAAGATATTCCACCACTGCGCCAGCCCGCGATTCCGAGAGACGCTGGTTGTAGCCAGCATTACCCTTGGAATCCGTGTGGCCTTTCACGAGGAAAATTGAGGTGGACAAGGCTTCGCTGGCCAGCGCCTCGCCCAAAATCTTGAGCGTGGGGTAGGAATCCTCTGAAATTTCAGACGAGTTGTAAGCAAAGTAGATCGGGAAATCCAAACTCGGCATCTGGACTTCTTTTTCGATCACTGCGATTTTTTTGCGTTCCTTCAAGCCAATCGACCTTTCAGGATCGAAAATTTCTTCGAGTTCGCCTTTTTGTTCCTTGGTTATGCCCCCGGTCCCAACCCCGATGGCACGGGTTTTCTTCGGAGCCAGTTTGGCAATGACTTCTGCGGCACTCAGTCCTTCTCCGGATTGCTCCGCTTGCACTGGCAGCGCTGTAATTAGCAAGGCACCAACCAGGGCGAGGCTGCGTTGAAAGTTGTTCATGATATTCACTCCTCTTCCTTTGGTTTCAATAGACTTCAATCTTGATGGCAGTGCGGGCAACGTTGGCAGCAGCAGAAGGCGTTTCATACTCAGCTTCCTGCTCCGTTTCCTCAACGGCAATCTTTTTGCCCTTCTTTTTCACCGGCACAACAACATCCAGTTTTTCGCCCACAGAGATGCTGCGACCGAGGCTGGTATAGGCTTTTGCATTGAAATCATGGGTAATCTTGGGCAGGGATTTGCCCGTGACGTCGCAAAGTCCGATGACCGTTTCAATGCCCTTGCTTTGGAAGGTATAGTCGTAGGTCGCGTCTGAAGCCGGTATCGAATATTCCGTGCCAGCCGTAATGAAGTTGTCTTGCTGGAACTTGTTGGGATAGAGCACGGTGCCGACTTCGTCCTGGTCGATATTGACCAGGGTGAGGTAGCAATCCTTGGTCGACTTGACGACAAGAGTTGTCGTCTCGCCCACTTTGGCGGCCGGTGTCTTGGCGTACAGTTCCAACTCGAATTTATCTACTTTTTCTTCGCTGACTTCATTTTTTTTTACAGTGGCATAGCTGGTTTCTTTGGTTGTCGGCTTGATGAAGTCAGCATCAATGACGTTTTCAACCAGGCTGCCGAACTCCGTTTCAAATGTATCGCGCTGAACGGTGCCTTGCGACAATTGGGAGGCAATTGAGCCGCCCACATCGCCAGCACCGCGCAGATAATCCTTGAGTTCATCCGGCGTCGTGCCAAATTCTGCCGCAGCTGAACGAAGATCAAGATCGCGCTCGTAGCGGTTCGAAAGGGCATTGGCCATTTCGTCGCCATTCAATTTCAGGTTGGCATTGAGACCAGCCCGTTTCATGGCGCTCAGGAATGTGTCGGCATCTTCCTTGATCATGCCATCCATTTCTTCCTTTTCAGGATAGATGGACTTGACGATCTCACGCACATCAGATGGGAAAATCTTGTTCTTGACGATATGCGGGGCAACGTCATCGACGGCGTTGCGCATGCCTTGGTCGTGGCAGCCCATGCATGAAATGCCGTTGGCCACGGCCAAGTCCGTGCGTCCAGGGTCTTGCACAATTTCTGTTGGGCCTTTGGGCAGGAACTCCCCAGTGGCTTTGTTCAGGTAATAAGCCTGGAAACCGTTTGGCAAAGACCAGATGGATTCGCCACCATCTTCTTTGAATGCATAGCTTTCACTATCAAAGCTTCCGAAAATATCGCCAGGACCGAGTGGATTTTCCAAAAGGTTTTGATCACCTTTGGTGGCGGCAAAATCATAGGAAGTCCAGAAATAGCCGTCATTGATCCGGTGACGCTCAATCAAGCGGTTGCTGCGGCTCACACCCGACTTTTTGAAACCAGCGCGGGCCACGTCACGGTTATAGATATTGTCGCGCATGTTGAATTTGAGCATGGCCTGCACGCCTTGAATTGTATCTGGCAGGCCAAGGATCTTTTCATAAAGTGGCGAACGTGTGCCAAAGAAACCGAACCAATCGGCGCGGATATAGGGCAGTTCCGTATGCGTGAGGCCCACCATGGCCTTGTGTTGGCTGTCAACCGGATCGATGCCATAGGGGTAGCCGGCAATAATGTGATCCCACAACTCCGGCGTCCAGTTTAGATCAATCAGGTTGATGCGGATAATGTCTTTCCGCTCGCCAACAACTACTTCCTTCAGCTTGATCACATCAGAGTTCTGCGAAAGGCTGTTCAGGACTTTGACAGCCCCCTGGCGATAGACTTCCATTTCCTCTTCAGTGGCGCAGCTGGTGGAGATGTTGGCCAAGGTCATGTAGCGGGTCGTAGCGCGCAGATGCTCAGGCAAGCTGAACAAGTCGTCATACATTTCCTTGATCAGCAGCTTCGGCTCATAAGCCTCAACCTTGCATTCGCCAGCCGCCTTGGTGATCCAGGTGCGCAAGGCATCAATTTCTTCTGCCGTCGGTGCTGGTAAAGTCGATTCACCTTCGAACACGTCTTTCGGCATCTGGCCATTCACAATGACCTGGAAGATTTTCGAGGCATCAGGTGTGCCGGGAACCACGCGGTCCGGGTTGCCCAACAACTGGTCAAGTTGCAGGGAGTCGCCAAAACCTTTGGCGGCCTTTTCGCGCTTCACCAATTTGCCATCCTGGTGGCAGCGGGCGCAATGCTTGTCGAGCATGTCCTGGGCTGCCTTTTCAATGTCATTGGCAGGTTTATAGATTTCAACGGGACCTTCAGCCATTGCGCTGAAAGAACTCGAAAGCAGAAGTACAGCAGCCAGTTTCAGGACTGTACCAAATGATTTTGAAGATGAGAGCGTCGCCATGGGTGACTCCAGATCGTTAAAGCTAAAATTCTCAGTTGTAGCGCCCCGTAAGCCAACAATGCTGGTTTATACGCGGTGCAGTCAACCAAAAACTTAAGGCCGGCCATATGAACCTTCGATGAACGCCATTTCGGGTTTGCGTTCATCCCTGTCCTGCTATTTCAACTGTTGATTGACAGTGCCATCAGGCGGTGTTGAGATGAATTGCTGTCACGGGAAAATGCGGGTTTGACATGGCTTTCTTTAAAATCACCAGGTTCGGAACACACGTCGCTGCAATTGCAACGATCTTCAACTTTGCCTTGGCCGCATGTTCCGCAGCACAGGCAGCGAGTTTCGCGCAACAAGGCGACGTGATCGAGATGACTGGGGAAATTGCCCCGGATGATTTGTCAAAACTCGCCAACATTGTTTTCAGCAAGCCGTTGGAAAATCAGGATTGGACCTTGTCGCTGAACAGCGGCGGTGGCGATTTTGATGAAAGCCTGAAGCTTGCCAACTTCATCAATGCCAATCATATTCGCACCCTGGTCACTGCAAAAAGCAAATGCAATTCGGCCTGCGCCCTGGTTTTTCTCGGCGGATCGAGTGGTTCCGAGGGCAATGTGATACCTGACCGCAGCCTGGAATTGGGCGCTTCCCTGGGCTTTCATGCGCCCTTCAGTCGCAGCGGCCAGTTGGCGGCTTCGCCAGAGGTGAAGGCAACGCAGGACGAAGGCTTGAAACAACTCAACGCCATTTTGACAAGTTTCGAAGTTCCAAAATCGCTCCGCCCCTACCTCACTACCAATGACGCCCAACGCAGCCTCTATGATGCAACAACAGTTGAAGCGATTGAACTCCTCGACATCACGCTTGACAGCGTTGTCTATGCGCCGGCCAAGATCACCAAAGCCATGGCGATCAACAGTTGCATCAATGGTTATCTCTACAGCCTGGGCCAGCTTCCATCATCAAGCCGGGCCAATGACCTGGCCGAATACCAACGCATTGCCGCAACCAGCCCGCACCGCATTTTCACCAGCCAGAATGATGAAACCTTTGCCGTCATCCCTGCCCTCTCGCTGGCGGGAGATGTGATCGGCGATTGCAAGATCACCAACGGTGGCGTGTGCGGCGGCGTCTATGCTCATGGTCTGTCAGCCACAGAATTTGCCACTGAAGCATTTGTGGCTGAATGTCAGCGCAACAATGTGGATACCAATCTGGTGCCACCCAATACGCGCCTTGCCGATGTAAAGGCCGTGCTGAAACGCATGGAAGCCGAAGAGTCGGAGTTGCTTTCCGCCATCGAGGAAATTGGCAACCAAGAGCAGCTTGAACCCAGCCCTAAAAAACTTGAAGACAACCAGATTGCCCTCGCGCCACTTTCCGGCGTGATCTGCAATCAAACCCTCGGCATTGCCAATGTCCGCAGCGGACCCAACTCCAGCCAGTTTGATCTGGTTGCCACACTCAAAAACCAGCAGCGCGTGAAAGTGCTGGATGGCAATGTGCCCAATCCTGTCAGCGGCCACATCTGGAAAAAAATCCAGTGGAATGAAGGCACGGGCTTTGTCGATGGCGACCTGGTGCAACCCACCTGTCTGGTCGCCGTGGTGCAAACACCCCCGGCCCCCAAGCCTGTAAAGTTCAAGGAATTTGAAGTGCAGGTTTGTAACGCCGGCGGCGACAGCGCCAACATGCGGTCTGGCCCAAACCCGAAGATTGATCCAATCACGCAAAACATCGTCAATTTCGAAGCCCTGATGGTGATCGGTGTCGCCAACAATCCCCAGTCTGGCCACCTCTGGTACCAGGTGCGCTCCGGTGGCGTTGAAGGTTTTGTGGACTCGGAACTGGTCAGTCGGTCCTGCAACATTTCCCCGGGACAACAATCACCGTCGAATGCAAATGGTGAGGCAGGTGTCATGTGCAATGCCGATGGGGTGATCACCAATGTCAGGACCGGTCCCAATGCCCAGCAATTTGACGTCATCCGCCAATTGGCCAACTTCGTTAATGTGAAAATTCTTGAGCGCACCACCAATCCGGTTTCTGGCCATCCCTGGCTTAAAATTGACATTGGCGATGGTGATGTGGGCTTTGTCGATGCCGACACGGTGAAAAGCTCATGCGAGTGATAACCGTCAAAACGGATTTTTGCAGGTCCAAGCTTTTCCTGGCGTTTTTGCTGGCACTGTTGGCTTTCAGCTTTGCGTCATTTGCACCAGCCCAAGCCGAAAAGCGTCTGGCTCTCGTCATCGGCATTGATGACTATCTGGAAGTGCCAAAGCTGCAAAAAGCCGTAGGCGATGCAACCGCCATTGCCGACAAGCTGGCTACCGTCGGTTTCACCGTTGAAAAGTCTTTCAACCCTGATCGCCGCAAACTCAATCTCGCCCTTGCCAATCTTTACAAGCAGATTGAACCCGGCGACACGGTGTTGATCCACTATTCCGGTCATGGCGTTGAAATTTCCGGCCAGAACTATCTGTTGCCCGCCGACATTCCTGCCCCCGAAAGTGGCCAGGTTGATTTGTTGAAAGCAGAATCACTTTCGCTTTCGACACTGGTGGAAACCTTGGGTGAAAAAGGTGCATCGGTGCGCATTCTCATCATCGATGCCTGCCGCGACAATCCTTTTGCCAAATCCGGCAAACGCTCGCTGGGTGGCACCCGCGGCCTTGGCGCTGTCGAGCCACCCAAAGGTACTTTCATCATGTTTTCTGCAGGCTCTGGCCAGTCGGCGCTTGATCGCCTGAACGACGCCGACACCTCGCCAACCTCCGTATACACCCGCGTGTTGCTAAGCCGCTTTGACAGGCCTGGCATGGCGCTTCGTGATCTCGCGGCATCGGTCCGTGAAGAAGTCGACAAGCTCTCCAAATCTGTCGGCCACGAACAACGCCCCGCCTATTATGATGATCTGCCGTCAAATTTTGCCTTCCTCGAAAGTGGTGCCAAGCCTGATACTGGTCCAGCGCCCGGACTTGATCCAGAACCGCGAAAAGACCCGGATGCAGACGCCCGCCTTGCCTGGGAGTCCGTCAAAAGCCTCGACAGTATAGCCGCCCTCGAAATTGTCGGCAGGCGTTACCCCACGTCACTTTATGGCCAACTCGCCATGGAACGGGCCGCTGAATTGCGCAAAAAATCTAAACCAAAACCTCAAGCCAAACCTGAGCCTGAGCCAGAGCCAGAATTTGAAGCCGAAGCTGATCCAGAACCAACTCCCAAACCAAAACCCAAGGCTGAACCCAAGCCCAAGTCAGTCGCCAAGTTGCGCTGGGTGGTGGTCATGGGTAGTTTCCCCAAGGCACAGCAAGGCAAGGCGAGGGCGAGGCTGAACGAAGCCCGCAGCTTTGGCTTCGACGCGATGATCATCGACACCGATGATTACTCAGGCCTTGCTGATGGTTTTTATTCGGTCGTGGTCAATGCCGGCACCCGAGCCCAGGCTCTCAGCATGTTGCCTCAAGCTAAGGAATTCAGGGGCGATGCCTATGTCAAGCTTTCCCAGTAATTTGATTTTTGCAATGTTGCTGATGGGCTTGGCCACTGCCAGTACCCATGCTGCCGACAAGCCAACAATCGTTGATCGCAAGGCATGGCAAGCCAAGGCGGCTTTGCCGAATTTCTCCAAGCATACGCCCAGGTCCATTCTCATTCACCACACAGCCACCAAAATGAAACCCAACGTACTGGTGGCCTCAAAGATGAAAAGCCTGCAACGCTTTTCCCAGAACAAGGAAAAACTCGCTGACGGCCGCATGAAACCAGCCTGGTCTGATGTGCCTTATCATTTTTATATCGCATCAGATGGCAAGATTGCCGAGGGCCGCGACATCAATGCCGTTGGCGACACCAACACAGGCTATGACCCCACAGGCTACATCCAGATTGTCGTCGAGGGCAATTTCGAAATTGAAACGCCTAAAGCTGAACAGCTTGCATCGTTGACCTCATTGTTGAGCTGGCTGAAGCAAAACTACAAGATTGACAACAAGGGCATCGGCTATCACAGCGGCGTGGCCCAAACCGCGTGCCCGGGCAAGAATTTGAAGCTGCTGTTACCGGATATTTTGAAAGCCGTTGAAATGTAAGGGCCCTCATCCGTCTCGCGCTGACGCGCGATCCACCTTCTCCCGCAAGCGGGAGAAGTGAAGGCTCTTCACCTCTCCCGTTCACGGGAGAGGACGACGCGAAGCGTCAGGTGAGGGCCCGTCAAAACCTCTATTCCCAACTCGTATGAAAACTTCCCGGACCATCAATCCGTTCATAAGTATGCGCCCCAAAGAAATCCCGCTGGGCCTGAATGACATTCGCCGTGCCACGGGCTTGGCGATAGCTGTCAAAGTATGCCAATGCGGCAGACAGCGCCGGAATCGGAAGTCCAGCCAAAGCGGCATCAGCCACCGTCCGGCGCAGGGCCTTTTGATCGGCTTTCATCATGCTGACAAATTCCGGCGTGGCCAGAAGATTTTCAACATCCCTTCGCTTGGCATAGGTGGAGGCGATCAGATCAAGGAATTGCGAGCGAATGATACAGCCTTCGCGCCAAATCTTGGCGATCTGCCCCATGGGTAAATTCCAGCGATAGGTTTCAGACGCCGCCTGCAACACCGCGAAGCCTTGCGCATAGGCACACATCTTCGCTGCATAGAGCGCTGACTCCAATTGCTTCAGGGCACTCGCCTGTGATGTCACCGCAAGCTTTTGCGTGCGCCTGCCATACAGCGCTTCGGCTTTCACCCGCTGGTCTTTCATCGAGGACAGGATACGCGCAGCAACTGCCGCTTCAATGCCTGTAGCGGGAATGGCTAGTTCCTGGGCTTCGATCACCGACCATTTGCCGGTTCCCTTTTGACCCGCTTTGTCTAGGATCAGATCAACCAGCGGCTTGCCGGTTTTATCGTCAGCCTTTTGCAAAACCTTTGACGTGATTTCGATCAGATAGGAATCCAGCTTGCCCTTGTTCCATTTGGCAAAAGTTTTGCCAATGTCGGGCGCCTTCATCTTGAGGCCATCGCGCATGATGCCATAGATCTCGGCAATCATCTGCATGTCGGCATATTCAATGCCGTTGTGGATCATCTTGACGAAGTGCCCTGCCCCATCCGGTCCCATCCAGGCGCAGCAGGGTTCTTTTTTGTACTTGGCTGCAATCGCGGTCAGCACCTTCTCGACACGCTTGTAAGACGCTTCAGGTCCACCCACCATGATGGAAGGACCATGACGCGCTCCTTCTTCACCACCGGATATGCCCATGCCGATAAAGCGAAGGCCTGAGTCTTTCAGCGCAGCATCCCGCCGCACCGTGTCGCGGAAATTCGCATTGCCGGAGTCGATGATGATATCGTCTGTCTCCATGAATTCGCGCAAATGCGTGATCTGCTCATCAACCGCCTCACCCGCCTTCACCAACACAATAACTGGACGTGGTCTCGCAATTGCCTCCACAAGTTCCGCAAAACTCTTGCAGGGAATGATTTGGTCAGCCAACTTTCCGGCACTGGCCATGAATTCATCAGTGACTGACGGCGTGCGATTGTAAACCGCAATGCGAAAGCCCTTTTCCGCAATGTTGAGAGCCAGATTGGCCCCCATGACACCAAGGCCAATCAAACCAATCTCTGCTTTCATTGTCGTATCCTAAACCGTGACGTTATGCCGGAGATCAAATATCGTGTGAAAGATACGTCCGTCAAACAACTTCACCAGATCGCCCGTCAATTCCCGGCTTTTGGCGCGCTCGGCAGATTGCATGGCCCGCTCAATCGCCGCCATATCGGGATATTGGATGGCCAGCACCATGGCATAGTGGGGGTCATCCGTATCGGCCTCTTTTTGGCTCAAGACACGAACCTCGCTGGCACCGGGGAACCTGGTCCACAGCGGCAATAGATTGCGCGTGACGAAATCATGGAAAGCCTGCTCCTGGCCCGCTTTCACTTTGCCTTCAAAGAAGGCGCATCGAATATACATGATGGTCGGTTCCGCATCGGTTGAAAGGCCCCACCCCTGCCCCTCCCCATAAGAATGGGGAGGGGTGAGTCCTTGTTTCACCCCTCCCCGATCTTCGGGGAGGGGCCGGGGGTGGGGAGTTACATTTTTCCCCAGATTTTCGAATAGGCGTCGCGATAACCGTTCTGTGGATCGAACTGGTTGCTATCACCGGAAGCCTTCAAGCCTTCCTGCGTCACTAGTGCTGGTGACGTGATGTAACCCGAACAGGCTTCACCCGACACAGCACGGTTCAGTTCGTCGACAAGTTGCCAGCCCTGAAGGTTCAGCGGTTCAGCAACGGTGACGGCCTGAAATTCATTGGCGCGGATGCGCTGGAAGGCGGCTTCGGAACCGTCACCAGCAGAGCCAGCCTTTGGATTTGCATCACCAGCAACACCAGCCGCAGCCAAGGCCGGACCCATGAAGTCGAAGTAAAGATCATTGATCGCCAGGGAATGCGTCCAGGCCGCGCCGTGCTTTTGCAACAGCGTTGTCGTCAACGGACCCATGCGGGTTGAAGTTTCGGCAATCGGCGTATCAACCCATTCCAGAACCTTGCCGCCGCCAGCTTCAATGACTTCCTTCAGCTTTGCGGCTTTCAGGATTGCGATGGTGTAGGTGGAGTCAGTGAAGATCACCACGCCGGGCTTGCCGCCGCCATCCTGCAAGGCCCAGTTGGCAGCCGTTGTCGAAACCGTCATTGCATCGGTGGAGACGTTGGCAAAAATTCCGCCGGGTGCATCGCAGCCAATCTTCGGGCCGGAGTGCCATGACACCATGGGGATTTTGGCAGCGGTAACGCCTTCAAGGGCAGCACTTTGTTCAGTGGCATCAAAGCCATTGATGACAATGCCATCAGGCTTCAGTGCCAACGCTTGCCCAACAGCAGCAGCCCGGCTTTGCACCGAACCTGCGCCATCCAACACTTTTACGGTCCAGCCAATTTTGGCTGCCGCTTCTTCAATACCTGTGGTGACGCCGAGAATGCCGCCGTTCTTGAGATCAGCGGCAAGCACCACAATGGTTTTGCCTTCAGCAGCCTTTGGACCAGCCTTTGGCCCGTCAAAGTCGGCGGCAGAAGCCGACACGGCAAGGCCTGTCAACATGGAGCCTGCAAGCAGGCAATTCAGTAATCTACGTCTCAGCATGGTGTTCCTCCGGTTTGCTGTTTGGTTATTTCTTCGCAGCGCCTTTTCTTCTTTGGGCATATCCGGCGATACCGATGGCTACGATGAGCGTTACGCCGTTAAACATCGGCTCAACCCAGAATGAGCCGCCGAATTGCTGAATGCCGGAAATGCCGACGGCCAGAATGGTCACACCAACAATGGTGCCCCAGACATTGACGCGTCCCGGCTTGATGGTGGTTGACCCGAGGAATGCCCCCACGAGTGCGGGCAAGAGAAACTCAAGCCCGACACTGGCTTGGCCGATGCGCAATTTGGCTGCCAGCAACACACCAGCGAGTGCTGTCAAGAGCCCTGAAGCTACAAATGAACCCATGACATATTTGCGCACGGGAATACCGTTGAGAGCGGCAGCCTTGGGCGAAGCACCAATGGCATAGAGATAGCGGCCAAGCGGCAGGTACTCATAAATCACCCACATGATAAGGGCGATGGCGATGACGTAAAATCCGGTGATGGGGAGGCCAAACACCATTGTCGTACTCAGCGCATAGAAATCCTTCGGCACCACGCCGACGATTTGACGCCCACCCGTATGCCAAAGTGCGAGGGCATAAAGCACTGTGCCGGTGCCGAGTGTGGCAATGAAACTATCGATCTTCGCCACTTCGACGAGTAGGCCATTGAGCATTCCCATGATGGCACCAAGGGCCAACACAATCAACACAGCCGCAATCCAGTGAATGCCATACATGGTTTGCAGTGAAATCGCGAGGATGTGCCAGAGCACGATGCCGTAACCGACGGTGAGATCAATACGGCCCGCCGACATGGGAATCATGACACCCAGCGACAGCAGCAAAATGATCGCCTTGTCCGAGATGATCGAGCGCAGATTGAGCAGGGTCGGAAAGGTGTTTGACAGCAGCACCGAGAACAGCAAAATCAGCGCCACTGTCAAAATCACCAGACCATAGGTCGGGATCAGGCGGCCGATTTTCTGCCCGGTTGTCAAGCCGCTCAATTCGCTGCGCGTCGGTTCAAGGGCTGTGGACTGGAGTGAATTCATTCTACGCCGCCTCTGATGCTGACGCAGCATGGATCAACGATTGCGTCGTAAGCCTGTCCTGCATGATTTCCGAAACAATTTTACCGCGCGAAAACACCAAAGCGCGGTTGCAGATATGCGCCACTTCTTCAAAGTCGGTCGATACCACGACGACAGTTAGACCCTGTTTCAGCGCTTTCACAATCAGGCGATAGATTTCAGACTTTGCACCCACATCAACCCCTGCTGTCGGGTCTTCGGCAATGAGAACTTTCCGCCCTGTCGAAAGCCAACGTCCCACAACAACTTTTTGCTGATTGCCGCCAGACAGTGCTTCAACGGGAAGATGCGGATCATTGGGGCGCAACCCCACTTCATCGCCAATGGCGCGGGCATTCTCGGCTTCTTGCGAAGGCGAGAGCAGCGACATCAGGCTGCGGCCAATCGCCAGGGGATTGAGAAACATGTTTTCGCGCACCGACAAAGACAGCGCCACGCTTTCTTCCGTGCGGTCACGGGCCACCAAACCAATGCCTTGGCCGAGCGCCATTTGCGGTGATGAAAGATCGAGTGTTGCGCCGTTCAGCGACACTTGTCCAACGCTGGTTTGGGCTCCGAACAAGGCACGGCCCACCGCTTCTTGTCCTGCACCACGAAGACCAACAAGTCCCAGCACTTCGCCTTCATGGGCCACGAAATTGACGGGGCCAGCCCCAAAGGTTTCGAGATTGCTGACGCGCAAGGTTTCCTTGCCACGCTTCAGATCAGCGCGCACATAAAGGTCTTTGACTTCGCGCCCAACGATCATGCTGACAAGTTCAGATGGCGTTGTGTCTTTGACAGCTTGCACACCCACCAGCTTGCCATCGCGCAACACCGCCACACGATCAGCGATCCGGAAAATTTCATCAAGCCGATGCGACACATAAATCATGCCCACACCACGGCTGCGCAGATCCCGAAGTACCTTGAACATGCGTTCCACTTCATCAGCAGGAAGGCTGGCGGTTGGTTCATCCAGTACCAGCACATCGGCTTCAACAGCCAGCGCTCGCGCAATCGCCACCAGGGATTTTTCGGTGCGGCTCAAATCCTGCACGCGCTTTGTCGGATCAAAATCACACCCCACCATGGCGAGTGCTTCTGATGCGCGGCGTTCTGTTGCGGGCCAATTGATCAAGCCGTTTCGACGTGAATAGCCTTGGGCAAGCCCAACATTTTCAGCCACCGTCATCCATTCAACCAGTCCCAAGTCCTGGTGAATAAAGGCGACCTTTTGCTTTTGATTGGGCTTCGGTGGCTTGTGGGCATAGGCTTCATCCTTGAACAGGATGCGACCTTCATCCGGCGCATGAATACCAGCCAATGACTTGATCAGCGTGGATTTTCCCGCACCATTTTCACCCAGCAACGCCAGCACTTCGCCAGCCTCAAGATGCAAAGACACATCACGCAAAGCGGTAGTGCCGCCAAAACGCTTGGTAATGTTCTGAAACGCCAGCAAATGCTGTTGCAAACTGAACTCCCCTGCATCAGTGCTCTTTTCGGCACTTGATGTTATCGATAACATTCTTACATCTATTATTTCAGGAAAGTCAATCCGACAATTATACCAACAGCTGCCTGCAATGACTTTCGTTGGTCGATCAAGCTTGCTCAGAAATCCCCTCCCCCTTGTGGGGAGGGTTAGGGTCGGGGTCGCTCAGACTGTTGTAATTGCGAGGAATTCTTTCGTTAACTCAGCAGCCGGGTCGACCCCCACCCCGGCCCTCCCCACAAGGGGGAGGGAGAAGGAGGGAGTGTCATAATTGCTGTTGGAACTACTTTCCGTCCAGCAAACGCATCGCCTCGGCGCTGTCTTTGTCCCCGAGTCCCATGGCGATAAGAATGCGGTGGATTTCTGTGACGGCGCTAGTCAGTGGCAAGGGTGTTTTGGTGGCAAGGGCAAAAGACTGGACAGAATCCAAGTCTTTCAACATGTTGTCGAGGCGGCCTGTTGGCGCGTAGTCACGATTGGCAAACTTCACCATGAATTCCTGCATCATCCGATTGTCAGCGCGGCCACCTGCCAGAGCGGCAGGAATTTTGCGCGGATCTACACCACCCGCTTCTGCAAGCTTCACCGCTTCCGCCACCGCCTGAAAGGCGATTGCGCAAAACAACTGGTTGATCAGCTTTGTCGTTTGCCCTGCCCCATTGCCCCCCATCAGCGAATAATTGGCACAAAGATCTTTCATCACCACACGGGCGTTTTCAAAATTCTCCGCTGTTCCACCGGCCATCACCGTGAGTTTGCCTGCTCGGGCACCCGGCACTCCGCCGGAGAGTGGACAATCCAGCCACTGCATGAGCGTTTGCGCTTCAAGTTGCGCCGCCATGTCCCGCGTTTCGCCGGGATCAATTGATGACATGTCGATCAGCAGTCGATGGGCGTTGGTGCATTCCGTGACACCCTCTTTGCCAAATACGGCAGCACGCACAATGCGCGCATGGTTGAGGCTGAGGATGATGAAGTCGCTCCGGCCTGTTGCATCGGCGGGCGATGTTGCGGCAATAGCACCTCTATCAACAAGTGCTGCCACTTTTTCCGTGTCGAGATCAAACACCGAAAGCTGGTGGCCACAGTCCAGCAACCGCCTGCCAATTGCCGACCCCATGATGCCTGCACCGATCAGCCCAATTTTCTCCATCATAAATTGTGGCCCTTCATCAGGAATTTCACAGCTTTCTCCACTTGCGCTTCAACAGGCAGGGCAATGTCGATGATCACTGCATTTTCATCGGCACCCGGAATTTCCAGTGTCGCCAATTGGCTTTCAAGCAAAGACGCCGGCATGAAGTGGCCCTTGCGATCGGCCATGCGTTTTTGCAACAGGGCCGTGTCGCCATGCAACAACAGGAAAGTCACGGGCCGCGCTGCTTTCTCAGTGATGCGATCACGATAGATTTTTTTGAGCGCTGAACAGGAAGCAATCACTCCCGCCGTCCCGCCAACAGTTTCACCCACACGATCAAGCCACGGCCAGCGATCTTCGTCCGTAAGCGGAATACCCTTTGACATCTTTGCGACATTCTCCGCCGAATGCAATTTGTCGCCTTCGACAAAGGAAACATTCAGCCGTTCAGCCAGCGCCACTCCAAGAGTTGTCTTGCCACAACTGGCAACTCCCATGACAACGGCTGCACCTTTAAAGGACACTGGTGATGCCGCCATCCACATAAAGGATATGGCCATTGATGAAAGACGATGCCCCAGATGCCAGGAATATGGCGGCACCCGTCAACTCGTCAACACTGCCCCAGCGCCCCGCAGGTGTGCGTTTTTCAAGCCAGCCGGAAAAATCCGGATTGTCAACCAGCGCCTGGTTCAGTGGCGTCTTGAAATAGCCGGGACCAATGGCATTGACTTGGATATTGTGTTTTGCCCAATCGGCACACATGCCTTTGGTCAGCATTTTGATGGCACCTTTGGTGGCGGTATAGGGGGCGATGGTGGGACGGGCCAATTCACTTTGCACCGAACTGATATTGATGATCTTGCCAGCTTTGCGGGGGATCATGTATCTGGCCACAGCCTTGCCGACGATGAAGGCGCTTTCAACATTGACACGCATCAGCTCGCGCCACTTCTCCAGTGGGAAGTCTTCCAAGGTTGTGCGGAACTGCATGCCGGCATTGTTGAATAAAATGTCGATGGGGCCTTGTTCGCGTTCAATGAAGTCAATTGCTATTTCTACTTCTTCTTCATTGGTCACGTCGAAAGTCGCAACGGAACTCTTGATTCCCTTCAATTCCAAATCTGCCTTTGCCTTCTTGAGTTTTTCGAGGTCACGGCCATTCAAAATGATTCGTGCTCCCGCTGCTGCCAAACCTTCGGCAATGGCAAGGCCAATGCCTTGGCTTGATCCCGTCACCAAAGCCCGCTTGCCTTGAAGTCCAAATACCTGAGATAACATCCGCAAAATCTCCTCTTGTCAGCGTGGAAGCTTGACCAATCCTGTGGCAAACGTCTATGCATGTTATCGATAACATTTTCAAGCCACATGAATGGATAGCCCCCATGAAAGCTGTTGTAATCCACCAGGCCCATGATCTGCGCATCGAAGACCACGAAGCGCAAATGCCCGGTGCCGGACAAGTTGCCGTTGCCATCAAACGCGGTGGGATTTGCGGCTCGGACCTGCACTATTATCGCCACGGTGGCTTTGGCACCATCAGGCTGAAGGAACCCATGGTGTTGGGGCATGAAGTGTCCGGAACCATCGCTGCACTGGGCGCAGGCGTGACTAACCTTACCGTTGGTCAAACTGTGGCCGTCAGCCCTTCTCGACCCTGTGGTCAATGTGACTATTGCCAAAAAGCCCAGCAGAACCACTGCCTCGACATGCGCTTTTACGGCAGCGCCATGCGCATGCCCCATGTGCAGGGTGCCTTCCAGCAACACCTCGTGGCTGATGCTTCCCAATGCCATGTCATCGCCGAAGGCATCAGCCTCGAAGAAGCCGCCTTCGCCGAACCTTTCGCCGTCACCTTGCATGCAATCGTCCGGGCAGGCTCACTTGCCAACAAGCGTGTGTTGGTAACGGGCTGCGGCCCCATCGGCGCACTGGCCATCGTTGCAGCCCGCGCCCACGGCGCCCGCGACATCGTCGCGACTGATGTTTCCGACTTTACATTGTCGTTGGCTGCAAGAGTCGGAGCTGACAAAACCCATAACGTCATGGCCCAGCCCACCGCCATGGATGTTTACAAGCTGAACAAGGGCACTTTCGATGTGTTGATCGAAGCCTCTGGCAACGAATCGGCCCTCCGCACCGGACTTGAATGTTTGAAGCCCCGTTCCGTGCTGCTGCAACTGGGCCTCGGCGGTGATGTCAGCGTCCCGCAAAACCTGATCGTCTCAAAAGAAATTGAAATCCGCGGCTCCTTCCGCTTCCACGAAGAATTCGCGCTTGCCGTGGACTTGATCAACCGTCGGAGGGTGGACTTGAAACCCCTGCTTACTGAAGTTGTGCCGCTCGATGATGCCGTGAAAGCATTCGACCTTGCACTGGATCGCAGCCGCGCCATGAAAGTGCAGATCGCGTTTTAGGATTGGGAAGGCGGCATCACGTCGTCTCGCGGCTGATCACTTCATAATCTGTAACGATCGTTTCGGCGGGAACAGGTTCGCCCCGGCGTTCGCCTTCAATGGCCCGCAGCAAAAGTTTTCCGGCGCGGTTACCAATTTCATGACAATGCACACCGACTGTGGTGATGCGGGGGTGGCATTGGTTTGATATTTCAAAGTCGCCAAATCCGGCAATGGCAATCCTCTGGGGCACCGCCCAGCCGCGCCGCTGACATTCCATCAGAGCCCCAAAGGCTGAAAGATCAGACACGCAAATCGCGGCATCGCATTCCGGCCATTGTTCCAGCAACCTGACAATGGCCTCGCCGCCTTGCTTGCCCGAAATCGGCGGCGTGCCAAACGACATGACACGACTTTCCTTGAGGCCCAGTGCCGCGATGGCTATTTCATATCCGGCCCGCCGATCCGCACCACGCGTATCCTGGTTGCTGGTGCCGCCAATAAAAGCAATGCGCCGATAGCCCTGGCCGTGCAGGTGGTGGACCAAGGCAAATGAGGCCTCGGCATTGGAAAATCCCACCACATGCCGAATCGGCTGGCTTGGCAAGTCCCACGTTTCGATAACGGGAATGCCGGATTTTTCCAAAAGCCTGCGGGCCTTGGGTGTATGGCTACCACCCGTCACGACAATGGCCTCAGGCCTGCGCCTTAACATCGAGCCAATCAGCTCTTCTTCTTTTTCCGTCGAATAATCTGTGTAGCCCAGCAACAATTGCAGACCTGATCCCACAAGGGCATCAGTCAGTCCGCGTGAGGTATCGGCAAAATTCGAATTGTTGATGGAAGGAATGAGCACTGCCACAAAGCCCGTGCGCTTTGACGACAGGCTGCCGGCTGATTGATCAAGAACATAGCCCAAGTCTTCGATAGCCAGCTTGATCTTGTCGCGTGTTTCAGCAGCAATCGAGGCCCCATCGCGCAGGGCCCGCGATACAGTCATGGTCGAGACGCCCGCCCGCTTGGCTACATCGGCCATGGTTGGCGATGCTGCCCGCGCGTCCGTCGTTTTCTTCGATTGCGCCGTCAACGACACCCATCCATCCCGCAATATGTTATCGCTAACATATCAGAGAATGGACTGAGAGCAACTCAACTTCTGTTCGTCGCCACGAAAGGCCGGAAATGTTTGGAAAGTTTCAGCCCTTGCTTCTGGTAATTCGAACCGATGCCCTGGCCATAGACCTGATCGGGTTTTTCAGTCAGGGGTTCATAGACCAGCCGGCCGATGATCTGGCCGTCTTCAAGGATAAACGGCACCTCATGGCTGCGCACTTCCAGCACGGCCCGTGAGCCCTCGCCATGGCCTGAGGCATCACCAAAGCCCGGATCAAAAAACCCGGCATAGTGCACACGAAATTCACCGACCAACGGATTATAGGGCACCATCTCAGCTGCATGGGTGGGCGGCACCCGCACAGCTTCTTTGGAAGCCAGAATATAAAACTGGTCAGGATCGAGGATCAGTGAACCTTGGTGCCAGATCGGTTCCCAATAATCCAGGACGTCGAGACCCGCCTTCTTGTCAACATCAACCAGCGCCGAATGTCGCTTGGCCCGAAAACCCACGGGTGCATTTTGCGCGGCATCCATGGCCATCAGGTCAACACTCAGGGCAAGTCCGCCTTCGATATTGGCTTTTCCCGAAGTGATCAACGGCTCGGCGGAGTGCAATTCATGGATAAGCGCATCGGTTGCCATCATCGCACCCTGACGGAAACGGATTTGCGAGAGACGCGACCCCTGCCGCGCCAAAATCGAAAAGGTGCGCGGGCTGATTTCCGCATAAAGCTGGCCTTCATGGGCTTCCTGCACCTTGTCGAATTCCTGGGCAAAATCTGTAATGACCCGGGTGAAGATATCAAGTCGTCCAGTAGAACTTTTGGGATTGGCCGCAGCCGAGACGCCCTTGGGCAATTTCAGGCTTTCGAGCAGCGGTACAATATAGACGCAGCCCGTCTCCAACACCGCCCCTTCCGTGAGGTCAATGCGATGCAAAGCCAGGTCCTTGAGCTTCTGTTCCACCGTCAACCGAGGTCCTGGCAAGAAGCTGGCGCGCACCCGGTAGGCGACTGGCCCAAGCCTTAGGTCCAAACTGGCAGGCTGTATCTGATCGTCGTCACAGGGCCTTGCCAGACGAATGGCACCCGCCGCACAGAAACGTGCAATGGCGGCGGCTGGCAATATGCCTTGGGGTTTGCTGGTGGTGTCCATGGCGTCCTTTAGGGCGGCGGCCCGCCGACTTTCAAGCCCCGCTCTTGGCCCCGGACATGACCAGTGGAAAACCTCTGCAGAAACGGCGTGTAAATTCATCTCGAAGTCGCTAGATAGTAACGATGTATGAAGCCATCACCGAAAACATCCGCATCACAGTGCAGCCACAATTCGTCGAGGGCCAGAGTGATGCCAGCCAGGAAAAATATTTCTGGGCCTATACCATCACCATGGAAAACCGTGGCCTTGAAACCGTGACATTGCTCACCCGCCACTGGGTCATTACCGACGGATGGGGCCGCAGGCATGATGTGCATGGCGATGGTGTGGTCGGCGAACAGCCTACGCTGGGACCCGGCCAGAGTTTTCAATACACCTCAGGCTGCCCCCTGAAAACCGCCTCCGGCATGATGGTGGGAAGCTACAACATGATGTCCACCACAGGCCGCAATTTTTCGGTGGCCATCCCTGGCTTTTCCCTCGATTCACCTTACGACAAACACGTTGTGAATTAATTCACAGCAGGATACCATGACATTCCCCGCCACAACCGAAGACATTCTTGCCAAACTCATTTCATTCGACACGACATCGCGTGAAAGCAATCTGCCGCTAATAGTCTGGGTGGAACAATTTCTCGGTCATCATGGTGTGCCCCATTTGCGCGTTGACTATGAACAGGACCGCAAGACCAATCTCTATGCCACCATCGGTCCTGATGTGGCAGGTGGCATTGTGCTTTCAGGCCACACTGATGTGGTGCCTGTTGACGGCCAGGATTGGTCGAGCAGCCCCTTTGAAATGATCAAACGTGACGGGCTGCTTTATGGCCGTGGCACCGCTGACATGAAAGGCTTCATCGCGGTGGCGCTCGCCATGGTGCCAGAGTTCAAACGCATGGGCCTGAAGGTTCCGATCCATCTCGCACTGTCATGCGATGAAGAAGTCGGATGCAAAGGCGTGCGGCCACTGGTCGAACATTTGCGCCAGCAGATCAACAAGCCGGCAGCCGTCATCGTCGGCGAGCCAACTTCGATGCAAGTGGTCAACGGCCACAAGAGTGCGGTTCGTTTTTCAACCGAAGTCACCGGCCACGAAAGCCATTCAGCCCTCACCGACAAAGGCGTCAATGCCATCATGGTGGCAGCGGAATTAATAACTGAAATCAGTGTTTTAAGAGAAAAACTTATTGTGATGGGTGATGTCTCGGGCCGCTATAATCCGCCCTATTCCACCATTCACGTCGGCACGATTTCAGGTGGAACCGCCAATAACATTGTTCCCCGAAATTGTTCTTTCAATTGGGAAACCCGGCTGCTGCCAGGCTTTGACGAGGAGTTCGTGCCAAGCCGCATGGCCGCCAAAGCCAAGATGTTGGAACCCGCCATGAAAGCCATTGCACCATCAAGCGGCATCATGATTGACCGCGCCAATTCAGTGCCAGGATTGGCGGCTGACGATGCGTCACTTGCCCAAACCCTGGCCCTGCATTGCAGCCACGCCAACAGCACCCACACAGTGTCCTACTGCACAGAAGCCGGACTGTTCCAGCAGGCGGGCATCCCCGCCGTTGTTTGTGGGCCAGGCTCCATCGAACAAGCCCACAAGCCCGACGAATTTATCGCGGTGAGTGAGTTGCGGAAATGCGAATTGTTCATGCGCAGGCTGGCGGAAAAATGCAGTGCGGAGACAGCCAAGATCTAGGCTGCGGCGTTGGCCTGAATTTCAGCTTCCAATGCCGCCATGGTTTCACCACCTGCCATCAGGTCAGTAATTTCCTCACGGGTTTTTTCACCTTTGCGGAAATCGGCTGCAACAGCGCCACGGATCAAAACTGCAAAGTGATCACCGACCGCCATGGCATGCATCACCTGGTGGGTGATGAAGACAACAGCAAGGCCGCGCCGCTTGGCTTCGTTGACGATGCGCAGCACATGCGACGCCTGCTTGACGCCAAGCGCAGCCGTGGGCTCATCCAGGATCAACACGCGGGCACCGAAGTACACGGCCCGGGCGATGGCGAGGGATTGGCGTTCGCCACCCGACAAGCCACCAACCAGACGATCACCATCATCAATGCGGGTGATGCCGAAATCTTGCACGGACTTGACGGCGATCTCGTTGGCCTTTTTCCGGTCAAACACCTTGAACGGCCCCCAACCCTTTGTCGGTTCCACGCCCACAAAAAAACTCCGGCCAATGCTCATCAGCGGAAATGTGCCACCGAATTGATGCACCGTTGCAATGCCGCGATCAGCAGCTTCACGCGGGGTTTTGAAGGCAATGGGCTGGCCATCCATGGTAATCTCGCCACTTGTTGGAATGTAAACACCAGAGAGGATTTTGATCAACGTGGATTTGCCTGCACCATTGTCGCCGAGCAAGCACAGCACTTCACCGGCTTTCACCTGCAAGGAAATGTTGTTGAGCACTTCGATGGGGCCGAAGGACTTGTTGACGTTTTTGAGTTCAAGAATGGCTTTGGTCATGTGGGTTTCTTCTTCGGCACATAAGTCAGTGCCATTTTGCGGAAGGTGTTGTTCATCAGCACGGCAGCGAGCAGCAACAGGCCTATGATAAGGCTCGACCAGTTGCGGTCAAAGTCGGTGTAATAAATACCTTGGGTGACGATAGCAAAAGTGATGGTGCCAAAGATGATGCCGACAACTGAGCCAAAGCCTCCTGTCAGCAAAACCCCGCCGACCACTACTGCAATAATCGAATTGAAGATATAGGACTGCCCGCCTGAGACTTGCGCGGAATTAAACAGGATTGCTTGGCACATGCCCACGAAAGCTGCACTTGTGGCCGAAAGAACAAAAAGTGTGATGGTCACGCGCGAGGTGGGAATGCCTGCATTGCGCGCCGCTTCACGGTCGCCACCCATGGCGAATATCCAATTGCCATATTTCGAATAGTGTACGAAGAAGACATAGGCCGCAGCAGCAGCCAGCCACCATGCGATGATGATCTGGAACTGCTTGCCGAAATAGAGATCGCCAAAAATCGCCTTGGCAAGCAGTGGTGCTTTGATCGCAACGCTGGTTGTGCCCGTGATGATCACTGACAGGCCGAGAATGAAACCCGCCATCGCGAACAATGTGCCCAATGTGACGATGAACGAAGGCACAGCCGTGCGTACCACCAAATTTCCGTTGATCAGACCGACAACTATTCCAAGCAGCAAAACAGCGGCAATGGCAAGCCAGATCGGCATTTGATAGTGGCCTGCAATAATGGCCGTCGTCATCGAACCGGCGGGAACCATCGAGCCGACGGAAATGTCCAATTCGCCCGCGATCATCAGCAGTCCAATGGGTATAGCAATGATGCCGAGGCCTGCGGCGATGTTCATCCAAGCTCCGATGCTGCCGATGGTCAGGAAGCTCAAGCCGCCGAATATGGTGAAGAAAATGAACATGGCAGCGAGGCCGAGAAACGCCCCAGATTCAGGGCGGCGCAAAAGGCCACCCCAGGAAAAGCTGCTTCCCGTTGCTTTTTTTGCTGCGCGTTCGAGGGGTTGGACAGTCATCTCATACTTTCCCCCTCCCCTTGTGGGGAGGGCCGGGGCGGGGTCGAATGGTTTCAAACTATGCAAAAGTATTGTGAAAAAAGACGGGCAAGGAAAACAGTTCAGCGCCCGGCCCGAACAAGAGCGTCAGGCCGGACGCCAATTTCAGTCAAGTATTAGCGCGCACCAGCCGCAACGCCCATCAGCGTTGCTTCGATGTTTGTCGAGTCAATGATGCCAGGTCCTGTGAGAACAGGGAATGTTGGCAGCAAGTTGCCGAAATCGATGTAGTTGGCAAGCAGGTTCACGCCGATGTTGGCTTGCAGGTAGGGCTGTTGATCAATGGCAAAACCTTGTGTGCCTGCCTTGATGCGGTCCAGACCTGATTGATTGAAGTCGAAGGACGCCAAAACAACTGTGCCGGTTTTTCCAGCTTGATCAACGCCTGTGGCTGCACTGTCAGCATCGCCAGCAGAAATCGTGATGGCTCCGTCGATTGTCGCATCCTTGGTCAAGGTTGCCTTGATGGCTTCTGCAACTGCAGTTGGGTCACCAAAGCTTGATGCTGGCAGTGGCAGCTGGGTCGACTTGGAACCAGCCTTTTCAGCGCCATCGGCAACACCCTTGCAGCGTGCTTCGAGGTTGGCGGCACCTGGAACGGTGTTGATGCAGATCACATTCTTCTTGCCGAGCTTGGCAAAGTTGGCACCAGCAGCAAGACCAGCTTCATATTCGTCGTTGCCAACATAGTTGATGGCGCCCAGTTCTTTGGCCTTGGCAGCGTTGCCGGCATTGATCAAAATGATCTTGATGCCTTTTTCCATGGCTTCCTTGATTGCTGGATCTTCAGCTTCAGGGACCCAGTTTGGAACGACGATACCAGTGGCACCTTGGCTGATGGCGGTACGAATGAGTTGTGCAGCATCGGCACCCAAGTTGTCATAGGTCTGGAGCTGGAGATAGTTGCAGCTGCCACCATTTGCAACAACAGCAAGACACGCATCGTCCATGCCCTTTTTGATCTTGTTCCAGAACAGGTCGTCAGCCTTGCCGCCGATGACTGCGATTTTTGCAGACATTGCAGCTGGTGCAAATACAGCCAATGCGACTGATGCCGCCAATACAGTTAGAAACTTTTTCATACTATTTCCTCCCAATTACCGTCTTGTGACGGGTTCTAGTTACTGACGAACGGAATTGCCCATCAGGATGTCTTTGCATTCAACTTCGCAATTTTTCTGGCATAGCGTTCATCCATGCGGGCTTGCGCCTCTTTGGTGCCATCGTGCCAAGTACCCAACCACTTATCGAGCGGGATCAAACCATCGCCGCCGTAGTTCACTTCGAAATGCTTGTGATGCAGGTAGTGGAGATAGGCGTGGCTATCGAGGTTTGCGTCATCGGTGAGTTCCAGCTTGTCGAAACCGATGTG
>JANOXA010000111.1:0-29126 GCA_031418195.1 Hyphomicrobiales bacterium
GGGAATCAGCATGGAAGCGTTGGGCGGTGCCCAGAAAGCGGCCATCGGCAAAGCCAGGGAAATGTCAGCAGCGGGAACGAAGATCGAATATCTCCGCTCAACATTCTCCCCCGATGACGGACGGTGCATGTGTCTCTTCGAAGCAAGCTCCGAAACGGATGTCAAGAAACTCAATGACGAGGCCGGAATCCCCTATCACAGGGTCGTTCAGGCGCTTGATCTCACGCCTTGATTTGCGGCACGCAAATAAGGACGGTTGGGCTATGTCAATTGCTGGCAGGCTCAACCACCGTCCTGGCAGACCGTAGCAGAGGTTTCTTGCAGGAAAGCGAGGATCAGTTCCTGGGGTAAAACCCCATGGCCCGCATTTGGCATTACGCAAAGCTGCGCATGGGGAATTACCCGGTACATTTCGATAGCATATTCCAGCATAATCAAGTCTATGTCACCAACGATAAAAATTGTTGCCGCCTCGATGTTCTCCACCTCAACTCGTGTGAATTCAGGCTCGGTGGTCCACATGCGTTTCACGCGGTCGAGCAGGATTGGCCAGTAGGCTGCCCCATCGTGAGACAGCCTGCCATAGGCCTCTGTCATTTGCATATTTTCAGGACCTAAATTGCCCACACAAGCCGACATTGCTTCGGCATAGTTGACTGGTGCGGGCGGCGGGACTCGAACCCGCACTTCCTTTCGAAAAACGGATTTTAAGTCCGTTGCCTATTTCAATAACTATTTGTTTTAATTATATATTTTTATTAAATAGCCCAAGTATGTGTAAGTTAATGTGCAAGTCTTTTTGCCCTATTCAACTCGCGAGTCGCCATCGCTGGCGCTGTAAGTTCTGGCATATACTGAAGACGTTTCATCCGAACAAATGATCATCGTACCGAATTTTTCAGCGGCACCATTTGAATCGATGCCGGATGAGCCCGATGGCATTGCCATCATGTTTCAGTTATAAGCAAGAAACATCGTCTCGAAGGAGATTACGCTTATGCCCGAGAAGAGCGACCACCTTTCGCCTGTTGCGCATGAACGGCGCGACGCGAGCGCCGACCAGCGCATGTTCTCGCCTTCTGCCGCTCGAAATTCGGAACCTATCCTTGGGGTCCTGGAACGGATACTTCCGGCAACTGGGTTGGTGCTAGAGATTGGGTGCGGGACAGGCGAGCACGCTGTGTGTTTTGCGAAGGTAATGCCCAACCTCACCTGGCAGCCAAGCGATATGGATGCCGACGCCCGGGCCAGCACCGCCAGCTGGATCAAATTTGCTCGGCTGAAAAACGCGCTCGCACCGGTCGACATCAACGTATGCTCAACATCGTGGGGCGTCGAGGAAACCGCGCCCTTTGATGCCATCGTTTCGATCAATATGGTTCATATCGCGCCGTGGGCAGCCAGTTTAGGATTGTTTGCAGGCGCTGGCCGTTTGCTATGTAAGGGTGGGCTTCTCATTCTCTACGGCCCATTCATGCGCGGCGGCGTTCACAACGCTCCCTCGAACGCCGATTTCGATGCGTCACTAAAGGAACGCAACCCATCTTGGGGTGTCCGCGATATTGCTGACCTCGAACGCGTCGGTGAAGCCTATGGCCTGGGTCTCCGCGAAATGATCGATATGCCTTCCAACAATGCGGTCGTTGTGTTCTCCAAGGATAGTGGCTGAGACACAGTCGTCCCATTCTATTGGTCAATCAAAAGAATTGATTCGGAACTGACAGGGTAGGCCCGAGTTTTGGATGAACGAGCACAGGTTCCGAAAGCTGCAGTTGATCAATGAAGCCAAAACCACTCTGTCATGGGCAATAGAGGTAGTCCGCTCCTGACTTTTATCAGTCAGGAGCCGCACACACAAATAGCTGGTGCGGGCGGCGGGACTCGAACCCGCACTTCCTTGCGAAAAACGGATTTTAAGTCCGTTGCGGCTACCATTACGCCACGCCCGCCATTCACTGCGGCGCCATGTAGTCCGAGAGTCATAGCCTTGACAAGGCTCGCCGGAAAAAGGAACCTGCATCTTTACTATTGCTTCGGATTTGGGCAAAAACTGCCCCATAGGCCATGACAACACGATGAACAATTTTGCCGATAGTCTGATGACGCTCAACAGTTTCCCGGGTCATCTCTCCTATTTTTTTCTCGCCATCTCGTATTTCCTCACCCATATTTTGTGGCTGCGGGTAACGGCCATGATCTCCATGGTTTTGGAAATCGTCTATTTTGCCTATACGGGCGGCAACCTGATGGTGGGAATCGGCTGGACAGTGCTGTTCATTGTTATCAACGGCTATCAACTGTTTTGGCTGTTGCGTGACCGCTGGAGTCTGCGCCTGCCAGAAAAAGAAGGGCCATTGCTGCGTGAAGCACTCACCGGTCTTGACGACGCCCAGATCGCCCGGTTGCTGAAAGCGGCGGAATGGAAGAATTTCCAGCCCGGCGATGTGCTGACCAGACAAGATGCCCCGGTTGATGCGCTTTACTTTCTCTGTTCGGGCCGCGCAAATGTCGAAGTTGACAAGTCCATGGTGACCTATCTTGAGAAAGGCTCTTTCGTCGGCGAAATCGCTTACCTCACTGGAAATCCTGCAACTGCGACCGTGGTCATCGATGAACCCAGCCGCGCCTTGGCTTTCAGTCGCATGCGACTGGCCAAGGTTGTGGCAGCTGACGACCAGATCAACGGCATCATTTATCAGATACTCGGCCGCGACCTTGCCATGAAAATGCGTCGGTCCAATACCCGCCGCGTGCTGCTTGCCGATGATCAGGTCGTCAGGGTTTGAACAACACCAGGGCCAGCAACAAATAAGTCAAGTGGTGCAACACCTGGTCGCCTGTCAGGGCCCACCAGAAATAATTGTCGTTCACCGTCCATGCCTGTTGGCGCACCAGCCGCTCTTTTCCGTAGTCGATGTGGTAGTGCAGTACGATGTCCAGCACGACCAACAGGCCAGCCAAGGCTGGAGGTGTTGCAAACAACATCAAGACGACCGATGTTCCCGCACCGTGCACCAAGGCATGGATCACCCCTTGCTTGCGGCCATAAAAGCCTTTGGCTTTCACCATGGCCAAAGTCTGCAAGGGTCCATCGCAGATAAAATGCTTGATTTGCAAACAAGCCACAAAAGCCAAAGCCATTGTCAGTTCAGATTGAAACATGAAAACCATATACCCCCTCAAATATTCCAATGGCCATTCAAGTTTTGAACTGTGGCCATTTTGCGCCAATCACCTATGTGAACTGCCTGTTGCCATTGCCGTGCAGCAGGTTTAACGTGTGACAGGGGCCTACTATACAATTGAGTTCGAGGTAAAGCATGCTTTACATGCCAAAAACATACCGCCAGCTTGCCCTATGCGCGGCTATAATTGCAACTTGCTGTGGGACCACAGCCACGCTTGCAGCTACAAAAATTGGTGATGTGGCTGCCGTTGTGGGAGCGCCTTCTGCATTTGGAACAGGTGGCAATCGGTTTCTCGAAAAAGGCAGCGATGTCTTTGAAGGCGACGTTGTCAAGGTAACCGAAGGCAACGCCCAAATCATTCTGGAAGACGGCACCAAGCTTGTCGTCGGCCCCGATTCGACCTTGGAGCTCAAACAATTCCTGAAGCGCGGCAAGCGAGTCGACAAGATTGCCATCAAGGCCTTGCATGGAACCTTTCGGTTTATCTCCGGCAAGAGTGCCAAAAAAACCTATGACATCACTACTGCCAGCGCCACCATCGGCATCCGCGGCACCGGATTTGATTTTTGGGTGAAAGAGAAAACCGGTGTCATCGTCATGCTGGGCGCTGTACGGTTACGCGGCAACAATGGCAAAGTCGTCAACATGACCGACAATTGTGATCTCGGTGTTGCAGGCGAAGGGGAAGTTGCTGCCGAGCTTCTGGTGGGCAAGGAAAAAAGCGACACGATCAGCAAAAACCTGGTCTTTATTGCTGATCAACGAAGCCTGCTGAATACTTTTCATTTGCCGATCAGCAAATGCCGCAAGTTCCTGCAGTCAAATTAAGCTGGAAATGCAAAGTTCAGACTCCGTTCCTTCTCCTTGTGACGTGGGCATTCACATATGGCCAAAGGAAGGCCCTCATCTGCCCTCCGGGCATCTTTTCCCGCAAGCGGGAGAAGTGAAACAAGTGGGCATTCTTCACTTCTCCCGCTTGCGGGAGAAGGTGGATCGGGCGAAGCCCGAGACGGATGAGGGCCTGTTGAAGTCAAATGCAATTGCCCACCTCAACCCAAGGTTCACAGCAAAGCCATGAATTTGGCCAAGCACTTCCCAGCCCTTTTATTTGGCTTGCTTGTACTTGCCGGAACATTTGTGCTGCGGATCGCAGATCCAATCCAAATTTCGAGCCAGCGCGCAGCGGGCTTTGATTCTCTTCAACGCCTTTGGCCGCGCAGTAATGAAGTGCCGCAACCCGTGCGGATTGTCGATATTGACGAAACTTCCCTGGCCCAGTTGGGCCAATGGCCTTGGCAGCGCCGGACCCTTGCCAAACTGGTTCAGGAATTGTCTGGCCTGGGTGCTGCTGCCATTGTTTTTGACATCGTGTTTCCCGAAGCCGACCGCATGTCTCCCCGCAAACTTGCATTGGACCCCGCCTATGCCGGTTTGCTTGGTAAAACAGATTTGGAGGGGCTGGCGGATTTTGACCGGGATTTCGCAACAGCGATGAGTGGCAAACCTGTTGTCCTCGCCTTTGCGCACGGCAAGGGCACCACCACGACCGCCATTCCTGTCAAAGCGGGATTTGCCCAGACAGGTGCCAACGCGATCATGGCGCCGGCGTTCGTTGACAAAGCGGCGGCAAACCTTCCGATATTCAATGCGGCTGCGGCGGGTATTGGCAGCATGAATATTGATCTTGAGAATGAACAAGGTGTTGCCCGTAAACTGTCACTCCTGTGGACCGACGGCAAGCAATTCTATCCCTCATTGGTGGCCGAAGCTTTGCGGGTTGCCCAAGGGGTTGATACCTATGTGGTGAATGGCGACAGCGATACGGAAAACCTGATCGAAAGCCTGCGCATCGGCGATTTGGAAATTCCACTGGCTGAAGACGCAACACTCTATCTTCACTTCCGCCCTGATTCTCGCAAGATGTATGTTTCGGCCGCAGATGTCATCAAGGCAAGGGATCCCGAATTCCTGCGATCGCAGTTGCAGGGACACATCGTTTTCATCGGCACTTCTGCTGTGGGACTGGTCGATGCCCGTACCAGTCCCTTGGGCGTCAGCATTCCCGGCGTCTCCATTCATGCCCAGGCGGTTGAGCAAATTCTCGCGGGCCAGTTCTTGCTGCGTCCGGTTTATTTTGTGGGATTTGAATATGTCATGACAGCCCTTGCGGGCCTGATTTCCCTGACCTTGGCAAGCTATGCCAAACCGTGGACCAATATTCTTGTCACCGGCGCCATGGGATTGGGCATCGCCCTGTTGACGATTTACATGTTTCGCCAGCAGGGCATGTTGCTTGATGCGGCTTTTCCGGGGTTTTCCCTGGGCTTGATGTATCTGGCCTGCACGGCTTTTCGCTTGTTGGTGACGGATCGCCATGGCCGGCAAATGCGCAACATGTTTGGCCACTATGTTGCCCCGTCTGTGCTGGCCGAAATCGAAAAAAACCCATCCAGCCTCAAACTGGGTGGCGAAGTGCGCGATGTCACGGTGATGTTTGTCGACATTGCCAATTTCACACCACTCAGTGAAAAGCTCAAACCCGACGAATTGGTGCAGGTCGTAAACGGACTTTGGGACGTGTGCGCAGATGCGGTACTTGCCGAAAAAGGCACGGTCGACAAATTCATCGGCGATGCCATCATGGCATTCTGGAATGCGCCATTGCCGTGCGACGCGCACCAGAAACGGGCGGCCATGGCAGCCTTGCGTATCCGGGAGTCGGTGAAGCTTTACAATGAGCATTTGCCGACAAAGACCCTGTTGATGGAACGCGGCGCCTGGCCGATTTCGATGCGGGCCGGCATGGCCAGTGGTCCGGCTTGTGTTGGCAATGTCGGTTCAAAAGACCGTTTTGACTATACTGTATTGGGCGAAACCGTGAATATCGCGGCCCGGGCAGAGGGTGCTGGTAAACAAGTGGAGCATGATATTGTGGTGGCTGGCAAGCTTTCGTCCGAAACCATGGGCTTGGCAATTCTGCCTGCGGGTTTTGTCAAATTGAAAGGCAAGACTGCCCGTGAACCACTCCACATCGTCGTTGGCGATGAAGCTGAAGCAAGATCAGAAATTTTCCTGAAACTTGCGAGAGAGCATGACCAACTCGTCTACTTGCTCAAGGGGCCCAAGGCACGAAAAAACCAGCAAGTGGCTGGGCGATTGCTAGATGAACTTGCCATACACCATCAACCACTTGAAAAATTCATGAAAGCCCTGCCCGGCCGGATTGTTGATTTCGAGCCGGACTGACGATTATCAGGGTGTTGCCCGGTCCCTGATCGGGGCTGCAAATTGCAGGTCCATGTCCCAGGGCAAATAGATCCAGGTATCCTGGCTGACTTCGGTGACGAAACTGTCAACCAGCGGACGCCCCAAGGGCTTGGCGTAAACCGTGGCGAAATGGGCTTTTGGCATCATTTCCCTGACGATCCGCGCTGTCGCACCCGTATCAACCAGATCATCAACAATCAAGATGCCCGCACCCTGGCTTTGCCCGGCAAACTCTGGCGCTACCCCCTTCAAGACCCGAACTTCGCCCTGCTTGTCATAATCGTAGGACGCCACGGAAACCGTTTCGATGACGCGAATGCCAAGTTCGCGTGCCACAATGGCCGCTGGCACCAGTCCACCGCGTGTAATGCCGACAACCGCCCGAAACGGCCCCGCCGAAGACAACCGCCACGCGAGTGCCCGCGCGTCACGATGAAATTGGTCCCATGACACTGGAAAGCTCTTTTGCCATTTTTCATCCATGACCAACTCCTGATTTCAACAATTCAACCGAATACCAGGCAATTGCGCCAGTTCATGGGGCTACAGCAAGGTTTGCTTCATCTTTTTCCACATAGAATGATTTTTGACCCCAAATCGGCGAGCCTTGCAACACCCATGATTTCAAAAATGATCGAAGCCTTCAACATTGCAAACGTCGAAGCTTTGGCCATGGTCATGCCCGCGGCAAATGTGGTCGGCATAACCCAACCGCTGCTGAAACATTGGCACGTCAATTCCGAATCCATCGTTGGCAAACAATTGTTGAAAACCGGCACCGGCATGTTGTCGGCACGCCAGCTAACCCAATTGGACCAGCCGGGTTTGGCACCCTTGATCGAAGTATCTTACTCCCCACCACTGGGCAAAACCCTGGTTGCGAATTTCCGTGCCCAAAGATTTAGCGATGGCGGAAACGAATACCTGTTACTTTTGGGTCAACATACAAGCATTGAACAAGCCGATGAATTGGCCGAAAACGAAAAGCGCTTGAACCTTGCATTGCGGTCTGGCGGCTATGCCTTGTGGGATCACGACTATCAAACCGGCAAAACCTTCAACTCACCCGAAATGCTGGAGATGTTTGGCAAGTCAGTCGGCAACAAGGATCTGGACTTTCAATCCTTCGACACGTTGATTCATCCTGACGACAGGGACAAAACCCTCGACATCGCCATCCGCAAGGCCCCCTTTGGTTCCGAGGTTTTCCAGTCCCGCTACCGGGTTAAAACCAACGGCGAAAAATATACCTGGATTGAATCTGTTGCCGGTGTTCAGCGCAATGCCCTTGATGGTTCTCCTATCAAGGCCGTCGGCCTGTGTCGCAACATCGACGCCCAGATGGTCGCTCTCGAACGCTTGAAAGCCTCCGAGCGCAATCTCAAGCGCACCCAGGCAGCAGCGCGACTTGGCAGTTTCTCCTTGCGCGTTTCCAGCAATGTGTCGCGCCTGACATCTGAACTCGCCCTGCTCATTGGCAAGGCCAATGACATGGTTCATCCCACCCTGAAAACCTTTATTGATCTCATCGACAATGGTGACCGTGAGAAATTCTGCGAAGCCCTGGAACTGGCCAAATTGGGCCAGCATGTCAAAAACCTGGAAATAGCTGTGCGGTTGCCCTCAGGCGAGCTCACCTATTTCGAAGTCAGCATGGAAGCTGAACGGGATGATGCAGGCATCATCGAAACAGTTTTTGGCTGCTGCCAGAGCGTGACTGAGCGCAAGGCCCTTGAACGCAAATATCACCAGGCCCAGAAAATGGAAGCTGTCGGCCAATTGACCGGCGGCATTGCCCACGACTTCAACAACCTTCTGATGGTTGTGATGGGCAACCTCGAAATGGTGCAGCAAATGGTGAAATCCGATGAGCGCGCCACCAAGCGCATCAAGGCCGCCATCGACGCCGCTGAAAAAGGCTCGGACCTCACCCGCCGCATGTTGGCCTTCTCGCGCCAGCAAACCTTGCAGAACAAGGAACTGACGGTCAACGATCTGGTGTTCAGCATGAGCGATCTGCTGACCCAGGCCCTGACGGCGGTTGTTGATCTCAAAATCATTCCGGGCGAAAACACCTGGGCTGTCAAGGCCGACAAGACGATGCTGGAAACCGCCATTCTCAATCTCGCCATCAACGCCCGCGATGCCATGGCGCCCAAAGGTGGCGACCTAATCATCGAAACCTGCAACCGTGCCTTGACTGAAGATTATTGCAAGGACTTCGAAGATGTAAACCCCGGCGATTATATTGAAATTTCGGTCACTGACACCGGCTCCGGCATCGCTCCTGAAAACATAGAAAAAGTTTTCCAGCCCTTCTTCACCACCAAAGGCCCGGAAAAAGGCTCGGGCCTTGGGCTTTCGATGATCTATGGTTTCGTCAAGCAATCCGGCGGCCATGTGAAAATCTATTCGGAAGTCGGCCATGGCACTACAGTGAAACTGTACCTGCCACGCCTCAAGGACAGCGAACTCAAACTGCCGCCAGCCAAACCACCGGGTTGGCAGGCAACTGTCATCAAGGATGGTGCTGAAAACAGCTTTGACAACGTGATCCCCATGCAGATTGCCACCACTGAAGTTGCACCCGTTGTCCAAAAGCAGATTGTATTGGTTGTGGAAGACAATGATTCAGTTCGCGAAGTGGCGGCTGCCATGATCGAAGAAATCGGTTACGAAGTTCTCACCGCCATCAATGGCCCCGAAGGCCTGAAAACCATCCAGAACCGCCTCGACATAAACCTCGTGTTGTCTGATGTGATCATGGCTGGCGGCATGAACGGACCTGAACTCATTTCCAAAGCCATGAAATTGCGGCCTGAACTCAAGGTGTTGTTCATGTCGGGCTATGCACCGGGTTCCGTGCGCCTGATGCAGGATATGCCAGACACCATCGAACTGGTGAACAAGCCCTTCACCCGCAATGACCTGACAGAAAAAGTCCGCAGGGCTTTGGCGGCTTAGAGCGGTTCTGGTTTGGTTGGAGTCAACGCAGACCTGAAGCATTGAGCGGTCAAGCAAATCCAAATACTACGTCATTCCAAACGCGCACGCAGCGCAGCGGAGTAAGCGATTTGGAACCCCGCTTTAGGCCGGGTAAAGCGGGGTTCCAGCTCGCGCTCCGCAAGGGCTACGCTTGACTGGAATGACGGGAGATTTAAGTTTGAATAACTGCCCTCGCCACTCTAAACTTCGCGCCACCCCCGTGCTTTTCCGGTCCGGAACAATTCTTCAGTTGCTGCCATCACCTCGATCAGGGCCGCACCAAGTGCTGCTTCATCACGCCCGCGCAACACCAGATTGGTGGCGTAACCCGATGCTGATTCAAACGGGTAAGAACCCAAGGACAACATTACATAGCGAGATTGAATGTCCTGCAACGGCTTGGCAATGTCACCTTCGCCCCCCAGAAATTCGATCGTGCGACTTTGTATCGGCGCACCCCGCGACAAGCTGGGTGCCAAGGCATCCATCATGGCATTCATGACCTTCGGCACACCCGCCATGACAAATACATTCTCCAACCTGAATCCCGGTGCCTTTGAAACAGCGTTTTCAATCAACGTCGCACCATGGGGAATGCGGGCCATCCGCATGCGGGCTTCGTTGGGTTCGCGACCAATGCTTGCAAAATGCTTGAGCAGGATTTCCGAAGCTTCCGGATGATGCGAAATGCCGACGCCAAAGGCCTTGGCGATGCTGTCCGCCGTGATGTCATCATGGGTCGGCCCAATGCCACCCGTGGTGAAAACATAAGTGTAACGCACCCGTAGCGCATTCACGGCGGCAACGATATCCGCTTCATCATCTGCAACAACGCGGGCTTCTTTCAGGTCAATGCCCGTGGCGTTGAGATAGTCAGCAATAAATCCCAGGTTTTTGTCTTTGGTGCGCCCCGACAAAACCTCGTCACCAATCAACAAAACCGCAGCGTTAGGTGCATCCGTCATTGCGTCTCTCCAATTTGAACTGGACATTTGGCAGGCAAGATGGTCCCTGTCAAAAAAGGACTTTCATATGCAATTCAAGGCGCCCCTGCAATGCGGAAAACTATTGAAGCGCTACAAGAGGTTTCTCGCCGATGTGGTTCTGGATACAGGAGAATTTGTCACCGCAGCTTGCCCCAACACCGGTGCCATGCTCGGCCTGACAGCACCAGGCGCATCGGTTTATTTGTCGCGATCCGAAAGCCCGACCCGCAAATATCCCCACACTCTCGAAATCGTCGAGCGACCGGGCTTCGGCCTGATCGGCATCAACACGGCCCATCCCAACAGACTTTTTGAAGAAGCCCTGAGCAACAAGCTGCTGCCTGAACTGCTTTGCTATCCAAGCATCCGGCGCGAGGTAAAATATGGTGTGAACAGCCGCATAGACTTGATGTTGCAAGGAGGTGGCCTTCCCGATTGCTACATCGAAGTGAAAAACGTCACGCTTTATCGCCAGCCCCGCCACGCCGAATTTCCCGATTGCGTGACAGAGCGCGGCACCAAGCATTTGCATGAACTGACCCGCATGGTCCACCGTGGCCACCGCGCCATCATGGCCTATGTCATCCAGGGCGGTGAGCCACTGGATTTTTCACTGACAGCTGACCTTGACCCGAAATATGTGGAAGCTTTCCGCCTTGCCACTGCACAAGGGGTTGAAGCCATGGCATTGACCTGCCATGTCTCGCCTGACAGAATTGCCATTGAAGGCATGGTTCCAATCCTGGATTTGAAATGACAACCGCTCTTGATACAAACAGCGCCCGCATAAGATTACACAAACCGGAAGATTTTGCCGGTATGCACGCCGCTGGCCGCCTCGCTGCCCAATGCCTCGATCTGCTGGTTGAATCAGCCAGACCGGGCGTCACAACTTCGGCATTGGACCGCATGTGTGTTGAGTTTTCCCGCGATCACCAGGCCATACCTGCTACCGTCAATTACCGGGGCTACAAGCACGCCCTGTGCACCTCCATCAACCATGTGGTCTGCCACGGCATGCCAAACGACAAGCCCTTGCTGGATGGCGATATCGTCAACATCGACGTCACACTTATCCTCGACGGCTGGTATGGCGACACCAGCCGCATGGCCAATGTCGGTGTTGTATCGCGCAAAGCCGAACGCCTTGTGGAAATCACCTATGAAAGCCTGATGCGCGGCATCGCTGCCGTAAAACCGGGTGGTCATTTCGGCGACATTGGCCACGCCATTCAAACCTATGCCGAGGCCGAAAGATGCTCTGTGGTGCGCGATTTCTGTGGTCATGGTCTGGGCCGCATGTTTCACGATAATCCCAATGTGCTGCATTATGGTCGCAAAGGCGAAGGCGAAGAATTAAAACCCGGCATGTTTTTCACCGTCGAGCCGATGATCAATTTGGGCAGGGCCCATGTCAAGGTCCTGGGGGATGGCTGGACCGCCGTCACCCGTGATCGTTCATTGTCGGCCCAGTTCGAGCACTCGGTTGGCGTCACCGAAACCGGTTGCGAAATATTCACGCTATCTCCCAAGGGCCACCACAGTCCGGCCCACCGGGCCTGACAAATGGCAAGACCGATAAAGGGTTTTGAAGACGCCGTACCGCCCCAGCATCTTGGCCACCGCGAACGCTTGCGCGACCGCTTCATGACCGGAGGTGCCAATGCAGTTCCCGACTATGAACTTCTTGAAATGGTTTTGTTCCGCGCCGTCACCCGAGGCGATACCAAACCCTTGGCTAAAACCCTTATCGCCCGCTTTGGCAGTTTTGCTGAAGTCATCAGTGCACCTGCCAACTTGTTGATGGAAGTCAAAGGCGTTGGCCCTGCCGTGGTCACCGAATTGAAGTTGATACGCGCTGCTGCCTTGCGCCTCGCCAAGGGTGAAGTGGTTAACCGCCCGGTGCTTGGAACCTGGCAATCCATCCTCGACTATTGCCGCGCCGCCATGGCTTTCGAGGACATCGAGCATTTTCGCATACTTTTTCTCGACAAGAAAAACCAGTTGATTGCTGATGAGGTGCAACAGCATGGCACTGTCGATCATACGCCCGTCTACACCCGCGAAGTCATGAAACGCGCGCTTGAACTGGCGGCTTCCGCCATCATCCTCGTGCACAATCATCCGTCAGGCGATCCCACACCTTCCCTTGCCGATATCGACATGACAAAAAAGATCATTCAGGCCGGCGAGAAACTCAATATCCTCGTCCACGACCACATCATCATCGGCCGCAAGGGTCATGTCAGTTTCAGGAACCTGACCCTGATTTGAGTTGCTTTTCACTTTGCCCTTCAATCGCAGCAGGTCAAAGAATGGCCCTCACCTGACGCGTTCCGCGTCGTCCTCTCCCGCAAGCGGGAGAGGTGAAGGTTTCACTTCTCCCGCTTGCGGGAGAAGTGGATCGCGCGTCAGCGCGAGACGGATGAGGGACTTATGATCTCAATCGCTCGATCAAAGTGAGTCTTTTCAATTGACCTATTTTGTTATAGCTTAAAGGCGCGGGGGCAAGCAAAACAGGAGAATTACATGTTGCGATTTTTTGCCATTGCAGCGCTGCTGCTGTCAACCGGCATGGCAGCTGCCGAACAACGCCTTGCCCTGGTCATCGGCAATGACAACTATGAAAACTTGCCCGATTTGAAAAAGGCCGTGAACGACGCCAAGACCATGGGTGAAGTTTTCAAGGAACTTGGATTTACGGTCACCACAGCAACTGATGTCAGCAGGCAAACATGGAGTGCCATTGCCATGAAATTTGCGGCATCCCTTGAAAAAGACAGCACGGCGGTTGTTTATGTCGCCAGCCAAGGGCTGAGTGTGGCAGGCGTTCAATACATTGCACCTGTCGATGTGCCAGAACATGCCGTCAAAGGCAGCGTCGATGACCTGTTGGCCAGCAGCATCAATTTTGACGAGTTCCTGGAATTTGTCGGCACAACTTCAGCCAAGACATTGATTGTCTTCTTTGACAGTTGTCGGAACAATCCCTACGACAAGAATTCATCAGGTGTCGCAAAAGTATCAACCATCAAGCAAGACATGGCTGTGATGTACTCGGCTGCTCCAGGTGCCTGCCCCTTTGAAACAGTCAGCAGCACCGACACATCGCCCAATTCGCCGTTCGTGCGAATTCTTGCCGAAGAACTTCGCAAACCCGCAGCCCCATTGGGGAAAATCGGCAGCAAAGTCCGGCTTGGGATGTACAATACCGGATTGAATCAGCAACCGTGGTACAACGAAACCGGCAAAACCGAAATCATCCTGCATCCAAAGCCGTAATTTTCTTCATGTCCGCAACACAATCAACATCCAGCAAGACACCCTCATCATCGGCTTCAACTTCGGTGGCTTCGTTTCTGATCTCTGCGATCAGGAGACGGGCCCCCTTGTCGCCTGAAAGATTTATCAATCGCGGAAAATGTTCTGCCCCCCACAAAACCGGATTGCCAATTTTTCCTTGATAACTTGGCATCACAATGGAGCGGTGTTCAGTGGGATTGAACGCGGCAATCAGACGGTCAATAACTTGGCCTGCGACACGCGGCATGTCGCCAAGGCAAACCACAACGGCATCCGCCTTCCCCGCCGCCTCAACGCCAACCCGCAGCGAACTGGAAAGTCCCGTTGCATAGTCAGGGTTATGCACCAGCCGCACTTTCAATCCCGAAAGCACAGCCGCGCAATCAGCGGCCCCATGGCCCGTCACCACAATAACTTCATCAACTCCCGACTCCAGCGCATTCTGCACGACGACCTTCAGCATGGGTCGCCCATCAACCTCCGCCAGCATTTTATGGGAACCCATGCGCGTGGACTTTCCAGCGGCCAGCACGACGGCAACCACACGCGGAGCCGAAGCCAACTCGCGGGGACTGGGGCGCGATGGAATCTCCGCCAGCAAGCCACCTGCCCCCATGTCCATGATGTCTTCGCCCGTCACGGCAATGCTTGCCATGATCCTTTCCAGCACCCAGTCAAATCCATTGCGCTTGGGCGAGCGGGCACAAGACGGAACGCCAATCACCGGCACCGCGTTAATCCGCCCCAACAGCAACAAATTTCCTGGATCAACAGGCATGCCCAAATGCACCACTGCACCTCCCGCCTCGACCAGCGCAGCCGGGATCACATCACCACGGTCAACAATCGCTGATGCGCCAAACACTAAAATGCAATCGCTGCACCTGGCGGAAAGTTCAGCAATGGCAGTGGCCACACTTTGCTGATCATGTTCGACGGTCATGACAACGCGCAATTCCGTGCCCAGCGCCTCTAACCGTTGCCGGATCGATTGTTCCGATTTCAAATTGATGCTGGCTTTAGTCTGCGGCAAACGGGTTATCACAAGGCTCACATGTGTACGTTGGAACAAACGCACATGCATCAGCGGCTGATCGCCAACAATCGTCAGTGCTTTCTCCAAGACGATTCGCGGAGTTGCAAAGGGAATGATTTTAACCGTGGCCAACATTTGCCTGTGCGATACCACGGCATGGGGCCGCAGCGTCGCGATCGTCAGGCTTTCATGCAGGTGATTGATCGCCCGCACCCGGTCAACATCAATCATAGCCAATCCGTATTGTTGTGAATGAACATTGGCTCGGCCGGTGAATGCCTGCTGGGCCACGGTGCCCTGCCCCGCCGCTGCAAGCGCCAAGGCCCGCGCGGCCTTGTCTTCGGGAATATCATCTTCATCAAGTCGCGCCACGGTAACATGCGTCAGTCCGGAGGCTGTCAGAACAGCAACATCAGCAGCACTGAGAATGCGGCCCTTTTTGAATAACCCGTCATTCTGCCGAACCCCGTGCGCAAGGATGGCGCCCACGGCTTCAGACAAAACCACTTCCCCAAAAATCACGCCCCCAACCTCAAGACCCGCGTCATTTCAGCCATGATTGAAATCGCAATTTCTGGCGCCCCAACAGCACCAATCGCCAGTCCGATTGGCCCATGGATGCGCGCCATTGCAGCCTCGTCAAATCCTCGTTCCATCAAGCGTTCGCGGCGTCCGTTTTGGGTTTTCTTTGACCCCAATGCACCAATATAAAAAACCTCGGATTTCAACGCAAGGTCAAGTGCTGGATCATCAATCTTGGGATCATGGGTCAAGGCCAATACAGCAGTGCGAGCGTCAAGTGCGAGACGTGGCAAAATTTCATCCGGCCACTGATCAAATAATGTCACTGCGGGAAACCGTTCCCCCGTGGCAAAGGCTCCGCGCGGGTCAATGACCGTAATGTCATAACCCGCTGCATCAGCTATCGGGATAACACTCTGCGCAATGTGCACAGCACCAATGATGACCAGCCGCAAACGGGGATTGTGGACCGAAACAAATACTTCGCCCTGAGCGGTTTGTTCAACACCGGATTTATCAAAGCGAAAGGCCTTTTCCAACATCGGTGCAAACACGTCACCAGCCGCTTCATTTCGCGCCACCATCCGCTGTGCACCTGAATGCAGATCAGTCACGATTGCAACAGCCTGTCGCATCTTCTGCGCTCCAACCAAAGCTTCCAGCAAATCGCGCTTCAATTCACCGGCTCCACATAAACCCTGATTTTGCCACCACAGGCCAAGCCCACTTCCCAGGCTTTTTCATCGGCCACGCCAAAGGCCAAAATCTTCGGCAGGCCGGTTGCAATCGCATCTTGTGCTTCACTGATCACAGCACCCTCCACGCAACCACCCGAAACCGATCCTTCAAAATTTCCTTCACTGTCAATCACCAGTTGGGCCCCCACCGGTTGCGGTGCCGAACCCCATGTTTCGATCACAGTGGCCAGCGCAACTTTCCGCCCCTCTCGCAACCATTTGTCAGCCGTCGCAAGTACCATTCGAATTCAATCCTCAATCCGTTTCAGCCAAGCTTTTGGATCATGCGCTGCACGCCGTGGCTTCGCAAGCGTGGCCGCAAGATCTTCCAGGCTGTCCAGACTATGCACCGGGCGGAATTCATCCACATGGGGCATGATAGCGCGAATGCCGCCGGCCTTGGCTTCGAAACCATCAAAGCGCAGCAAGGGATTGAGCCAGACGATGCGCTTAGCCATGCGCCGCAGCCGCTGCATTTCCGTGCTGAGCTGGCTGATGTCGTCCCGGTCCAGCCCATCGGTCATCAGCAGAACATGTGCGCCCTGCCCCAACACACGCCGCGCCCATTTGACGTTGAACTGCCGCAAGGTCGCACCAATCCGGGTGCCGCCCGACCAGTCTTTGACGGCAGAGGAAACCTTGTCCATGGCTTCATCCACATCACGGCGCTTCAGCTCACGCGTAATGTTGGTCAGACGCGTGCCAAACAGAAACACTGATACCCGCGAGCGGTCATTGGTCAACCCATGCAGGAAGTGTAAAAACATCCGGCTGTAATTGGAGCAAGAGCCGGAGATATCACACAGCACCACCAGCGGTGGCTCACGCCAGCGCGGTGTTTTGCGGGCCAGAGCCAAAGGTTGCCCGCCACTGCGCAAGGAAGCCCGCAAGGTTTTCCGCATGTCAATCTGGCTGCCACGACTGGCAGCCTGAAAGCGGCGCGTTCGCACTTCAATCCTGTTGAGACGCAACCGCTGCAAAGCCTGCTTGGCCTGGGCCTGCTCAGCCACGCTCATTTGTTCAAAATCCTTGGCCCGCAAAACTTCATCAGCGGAAGCCTGGAAAGTGGCATCCACCTCAAGCGCTTCGGGGCGTTGGGCAGAAGAAACTTCGGTCTTGTCAAACATCGCCTCTGCAAGCCGCTTGAAACCGGGATCACGCTTTTTTTCGTTCGGTTTGCGGGCAATCTGTTGATACATCAGCTGCATCAACTGCTCGAGCATCTTGGGTTTTTTCCAGAACACATGGAAAGCCTGGTCGAACAGTTCCTTGTGCTCGCGCCGCTTGATGAAAACCGAATGCAACGTCCAGTAAAAATCCTCGCGCTTGCGCAATGGCCCCGCACCTGCCGCATCAAGCGCATCCAAAACCGCACCAGGCCCCACAGGAATCCCGGCCTCTCGCAACACTCGCGCGAAATGCATGATATTGGCTGCGAGATGGCCTGAAACCGGGCGATTGCTGTTGGCGGCTGGCAACATTTACTTGCCCATCACGCGCAATTCTTCCTTCACTTGATTGAGAATGCGCTTGGCTTCCGAGCCTTCCATGCGCGAGATATCATCTTGATATTTCAGCAGCACGCCCAGCGTGTCGTTGACAGTTTGTGGATCAAGCGAAACGCAATCAAGTTCATGCAGTGCCGAAACCCAATCCAGCGTTTCCGCCACGCCAGGCAACTTATACATGTCACCACCGCGCAAGGCCTGCACAAAGGCTACAACTTCCTTGGCCAGACTCTCGGATGCCTTGGGCCGACGGCTGCGGACAATGGCCAGCTCCCGCTCGGCGCTGGGATAGCCAACCCAGTGATAAAGACAACGCCGCTTGAGAGCATCATGCACTTCGCGTGTACGATTCGAGGTGATGATGACGATGGGCGGTTCCTTGGCCTTGATCGTCCCCAACTCTGGCACCGTTACCTGAAAATCCGACAGCACTTCCAGCAGAAATGCCTCAAAAGCTTCATCAGTCCGGTCCAACTCGTCGATCAGCAGAATGGGTGCTCCACCTTCCTGGCTTTCGAGCGCCTGCAGCAAGGGCCGCTTGATCAAAAACCGCTCGTCAAAAACATCATGGCCCAGTGCGGCCCGGTCCATTTCACCGGCAGCCTCGGCCACGCGGATTTCAATCATCTGTGCGGCATAGTTCCATTCATAGACGGCAGTGCTGACATCCAACCCTTCGTAACATTGCAGGCGGATCAATTTGCGACCCAATGCCTCCGCCAGAACCTTGGCAATCTCAGTCTTGCCAACGCCAGCCTCGCCTTCCAGAAACAAGGGGCGACCCATTTTGAGCGCGAGGAACAACACAGTGCCCAAATCCCGCCCGGTCACATAGCCGTGGGTAGTGAGGAGGTTCAGGGTTTCATCGATGGAGGTTGGCAAGCCCATCAACGGCTACGCTTTGGCAACGGCTCAAAACTGATTTTCAACTTGGTTCCGGTTGCAGCAGCCAGCTTGAACAATGTGCGAGTCGAAGGATGCGCCTTGCCCCCCTCAAGCCGAGCGATCACCGATTGGGTGGTTTTCATTTTCTGGGCAAGTTGGGCTTGCGTGAGACCGGCGTGGGCGCGCGCACTGATCAATGCACTGATAATGGCAAATTCATCCTCTAGCGCATTGTATTCTTTTACAAAAGCCGGGTTCTTCATCCATTTCTTTTCGAGGTCTTCAAGTCTGGTCATATCATCAGTGTCCTTGCACGTTTGCGGGCCAGTTCAATTTCCCGCCGAGGTGTTTTCTGTGTCTTCTTCACAAAGGCACGCAACAGCACCACGCGGCGGGGATGAACGGTGAAATAAATTATCCGGGCGATACCGTCCCGACCGGAAAGTCGCAATTCCCAAAGTCCGTCACCAAGATACTTGGCATAAGGCATCGGCAACGAGGCTGGACCGTTAAGTTCAATTTCACGCCTGAAGCGCGCCAGTTTTGCGAGAACATCGAGCGCCAATGCGTCAATCTCATCGTCGACAACCTTGCCCCAAGTATATACTTGCCAATCCATATCGCAAATTCGCTATAACACCAAAGCCACAACAATGCAACACTTGTGGCCCGCACAGTTTCCTGCGCGGGCCAAACATTCATGCAGGCAACCAACTTCAAGCGATTGACGCCACCGCACGCCCAGCCAACACGCTTATCAAATGAGCACGATATGCCGATGTTGCATGCATGTCTGACAACAGGCCTTTCGCGGATACCTTGACTCCGGCAATCGCCTTGGCCGAGAAATCTTTCGACAAGGCTGCTTCCAGGTCAGTCGCGCGGAAAGCCTTGGGCGCAGCGCCTGTAACAGCAACGCGCACCTGCCCCTTGCCATTCTGGCTCAGGAACACGCCCGTCAAGGCATAACGCGAGGCGGGATTTGGGAATTTGAAGTGCGCCGCCTTTTTGGGAATGGGGAAATGCACCGCTGTGATGATTTCACCAGCCTTCAAAGCCGTTTCAAACATGCCAGTAAAAAACTTGTCGGCATCAATCTTGCGCTTGTTGGTTTCGATGGTTGCGCCCAAACCCAAGCAGGCTGAAGGATAGTCAGCCGCTGGATCACTGTTGGCCACCGAGCCGCCAATGGTGCCCTTGTGGCGCACATGCACGCCGCCAATCTTGCCCGCCATTTCTGCCAAGGCTGGAATGGCTTTTGCCACTTCTTTGGAACTCGCCACTTCCATGTGGGTCGTTCCAGCCTTGATCGTGACCATGGTTTTCGACACCTTGATGCCTGAAAAGCCTTTGATGGCGGTCAAGTCAATGATGTCGGTTGGTGCGGCCAGTCCTTGCTTCATGGTCGGCAGCAGCGTGTGACCGCCGCCCATGTATTTTCCGTCCTTGGCTTTTTTGAGCATGGCCGCTGCCGCCGTTGTGGTGGCAGGACGGTGATAATTGAAGTTTTCCATTTTTTCCTCCCGCTGCTTATTCTGCAGCTTTTTGCATGGGTTGCATGGCCGACCACACCGTCAGGGGCGTGGCAGGCATGGCAATGTCGCGAACTCCAATGGCATCCGTGATGGCATTGATCACGGCTGGTGGTGCACCAATCGCACCCGCTTCGCCGCAGCCCTTGATACCCATCGGATTGGTGGGGCAAGGAGTGCAGGTAAAGCCCAGCTTGAAGTTTTCAATATGCGGCATGTTGGCGGCACGGGGCATATTATAGTCCATGAATGAACCCGTCAGCAGTTGGCCGGAATCCTCGTCATAGATTGCACCTTCCAGCAGCGCCTGGCCAATACCTTGCGCCACACCGCCCTGCACCTGGCCTTCAACAATCATCGGATTGATCAGATTGCCGAAGTCATCGACAGCTGTATAAGCCGCGATTTTGGTGAGGCCCGTGTCCTGGTCCACTTCCACTTCACAGATGTGAACACCGGCGGGGAACACGAAGTTGGCGGGATCATGGAACGAGGTTTCCTTGAGGCCAATTTCAATCTCGTTGGAGTTGAACTTGTGCCCGACATAGGAAGCCAGTGCCACTTCACCAAACGCCATTTTCTTGTCAGTGCCCTTCACCGTGAAGGTACCGTTCTTGAACTCGATGTCATCGACCGAAGATTCCATGACAGCGGCAGCCACCCGCTTGGCCTTGGCTTCAATCTTGTCCAAGGCTTTCGAGTTGGCATGCATGCCAACGGCACCAGAACGCGAGCCATAGGTGCCCATGCCCATTTGCACTTTGTCCGTATCGCCATGCACAATGGAAACCGAGTTGATGTCTACACCCAGTTTTTCAGACACAAGCTGGGCGAAAGTTGTCTCGTGTCCCTGGCCGTGGCTGTGCGAACCGGTCAGCACTTCAATCGTGCCCACTGCATTCACCCGCACCTCGGCCGATTCCCAAAGTCCAACACCAGCCCCCAGCGAACCGACTGCCGCCGATGGCGCAATGCCGCAAGCCTCGATGTAGGCCGAGAACCCGACGCCGCGCAGTTTGCCGTTCTTCAAGGAAGCAGCCTTGCGCCTGGCAAAGTTCTTGTAGTCGGAAAGTTCCAGCGCCTTGTCGAGGGCCGCACCGTAGTCACCCGTATCGTAACACATGATGACAGGAGTTTGATGCGGGAACTGGGTGACGAAATTCTGCCTGCGGAATTCCGCCGGATCCATTTTCAATTCGCGCGCCGCTGTTTCAACCAGCCGCTCCACAACATAGGTAGCCTCTGGTCGCCCTGCCCCGCGATAGGCGTCGACAGGTGCCGTATTGGTATAGATGGCGTCTACTTCGGCATAGATGTTGGGTATATTATATTGTCCCGACAGCAGGGTTGCGTAAAGATAAGTTGGAACAGCACTTGCAAATGTCGAGAGGTAAGCCCCCATCGCCGCCTTGGTGTTGACGCGCAGTCCAGTGATCTTGCCCGAACTGTCAACCGCCAGCTCAGCCTTGGTCACATGGTCACGACCATGGGCATCTGACAAGAAGCTTTCCGAGCGCTCCCCTGTCCACTTGATCGGACGGCCAACGAATTTGGCAGCCCATACACAAGCCACCTCTTCACCATAGATAAATATCTTGGAGCCAAAGCCACCGCCCACATCGGGCGCAATCACCCGCAACTTGTGTTCAGGGGCCAGACCATGGAAGGCAGAAATCACCAACCGCGCCACATGGGGATTTTGGCTGGTGGTATAAAGTGTGTAGCTTTCCGTGCCCGCATCATAGGCACCAATGGCTGCCCGCGGTTCCATCGCATTGGGGATCAACCGGTTGTTGACAATATCCATCGACGTCACATGGGCCGCCGACTTGAATGCCGCTGCTGTTGCCGCTTCATCACCAAGTGACCAGTTGTAAACCCGGTTGTCGGATGCCACGTCATGTATTTGCACTTTGGATTTCATGGCCTTGGCCACATCAACCACATGGGGCAGCACGGTATAAGTCACTTGCACAGCTGCCGCAGCAGCCTTCGCCTGATCCTTGGTTTCAGCCACAACCAACGCCACCTGGTCGCCGACAAAGCGCACTTTGTCCAGCGCCAGCACCGGATGCGGACCCGCCTTCATGCCAGAACCATCTTTCGAATGGATCGTCCAGCCACAAATCAGGCCACCCAGCTTATCCTTGGCGACATCATCACCCGTAAAAATCCCGAGCACGCCAGGCATCTTGCCGGCCTTGGCCGTGTTGATCGATTTGATCTTGGCATGGGCATGGGGACTGCGGAGGAAATAGCCGTAGGCCTGATCTTTCAGCGTGATGTCATCCGTGTAATTGCCCTTCCCCGTGATGAAGCGGAGGTCTTCCTTGCGACGCACCGAAGCGCCAACACCTGTTCCAGTCATGATTCAATGCCTTCCATTACATGTTCGCAGCGCCGGCCTGAACGGCCTTGACGATGTTGTGATAGCCCGTGCAGCGGCAAATATTGCCCGACAATTCACGGCGGACAATTTCTTCGTCGGGTTTCTTGCCATGGCGCTGCACGATATCGATGGCCGCCATGATCATGCCCGGTGTACAGAACCCGCACTGCAAACCATGATGCTCTTTGAATGCCGCTTGCATGGGATGAAGCTCGGTGCCCTTAGCCAAACCTTCCACCGTCGTCACCTCGGCACCTTCGCAGGCCAGCGCAAGCGTGGTGCAGGATTTGATGGCTTTGCCGTTTACATGCACCACGCAAGCTCCGCATTGGCTGGTATCGCAGCCTACATGGGTGCCCGTCATCCCCAAATTCTCGCGAATGAATTCAACCAGCAGCGTTCGCCCCTCGACATCGCCTTTCACGGCTTTGCCATTCACTTTAACAGATAATGTCGGCATACTCTTCCTCCCGCAAGCGACTGATCTTCTCGAGCTTGAATGCCAAGATGAAATCAACGCGCCACAAAACACAATCATGACTTGAACACCGCCAAGAGATTCCGTCAAGCGCCCAATGGTCGTGAAACATCAACAAAGTCGTTTTTATTCGACTGCATCGCACCAAAAACGCCCAAACCAATAGCCGGATATTACAATGGATTAATGTGTGTTCGCTGACCAGATGTGTATAGTCGAACGCAAAGGGAGTCTCTCACATGGTTCGATTGCTTTCTGCTCTTGCCTTTTTGGTTGCGCTGGTCTTGCCGCTGCAGGCTGAAGCACTTTCGACAGCTGACCAATCAGCAATCCAGAAAACCATCGAGACCCAGTTGAATGCTTTTGCCGGAGATGATTTCGCCACGGCCTATGAGCAAGCTGCCCCCATTGTCAAAATGGCTTTCCCTTCAACCGAACAATTCATGGTCATGGTCAAAAAGGGTTACACACCAGTCTATCGCAACACCCAGCGCAACTTTGGCCAGATTTTTGACGACCAGGCTGGACGGCCCACCATGCGCGTGGTGCTGACCGCTGAAGACGGCAAACGCTACGAAGCGATTTATGCCATGCAGAAACAGGAAGACGGCACCTGGAAAATTGCCGGCTGTTCCCTGATTCTAATTCCCGGCCTCGATGTCTAGGCATTTGAAGTAACTTTGGGTTCGCCATGGCGAAGAAAGCCAATCAGCGATTGTTTTCGCGCTATGTTGCATCGCCCCAAACAAAACAAATTCACTGTTTTAACACTTGTGTTTACTTCATTTAAGATAGCCATTTCAATGTGTTAATTGACACCAACGGCTGCATGAACGCATTCCAACGCCCCTGTTCACCTTCAGTTCAGCGCAACAATCCTAAACCTGTTTTCAAGATCAACCCCCCGATGATCCGGCCACAACCGATCATCACCAAAAGGAAACAGCTACCATGAACCGCTCAATCGCATTTGCTGCCACCAGCCTCTCAGCCATCCTGCTCGTTGCCGCAACCCTTTCAACCGCAGCATCAGCCCAGGAAGCAAGTCGCAACATCGACATCTCCAAGACGAAATTCAAAACCCTGTCGACAATAACGCCAGGTGCAGATACGCAAGAGGAAGCTGCACCATCACGCAAGGGTCAGAACCGTATCTCCACCATCGACCCCGGCCAAGATGTCTCCTCGATTGAACCTGGCCAACCAGTTGACCAAGGCGGTATCCAGGATGCTTCGACCGATCAGCCAGAAGTCTTCACATCCACCATCGAACCCGGCGAAACTGTCAACAATGGTGGCTTCCAGGATGCTTCGGCTGACCAGCCAACTCGTTTCAAATCCACCATCGAACCGGGCGCAAACGTCGATACGGGTGAATTCCAGGATGCACGGGCCGAAGCCCCTGTGAATCCAAAGGCTTTCACCATTGAGCCACGCGAAGAAACCTCTGCGCCTGAAATCGACAATGACGATGACAAGTTTGCCGATGCAGAAGCTCCACCTCCACCACCGCCAAAAAAGAAGTTGCCAAAGGTTTTGCAGCAGGAAGTAGAACAATCTGAAGAGGCTGCCGAAGTGCCAGATCTGCCGATCAAGCCGAAGAAGGCCGTTGACGCTGCAACCTCCGACGATGTTGAAGACGAAGAAGAAGAAATCGTTACCAAGGAAGTTGAAGAAAAGCCTGCCGTCGAAACTGCTGAAACCGATGAAGAAGAAGTTGCGCCGAGCTACAACAAGAAGTTCCGCATGCGTTATTCGCCATCCCTGCGCCGCTACGTGCAGGTAACGGATGAAGACTTCGCCTACGAAGCTGCTGAATACCAGGATGACAGCTACGAAGTGCCAACCTACCGCCGCAGCTACAGCCATGGTTATGGCCAACGCAGAAACTACAACGACCTGCCTTCGTGCGAAAATTGAGTGAAGACAACAGGGCGGCACCTTAAGAAGTGCCGCCCTGATTCTGATTCCCGGCCTCGATGTTCAGGCATTTGCTGTAACTCTGGGTTCGGCATGGCAGGGAACGCCAATCAGTGATTGTTTTTTGCGCTATGTTGCAACACCCCAAACACAAACAATCCACGACTTTAACACTAAATTTACTTCATTTAAATTAGGTATTTCAATACCTTAATCTATTTTTACAGTCGCATGAACACATTACGACACCCTCGTTCACATCCAGTTCAGCGCGAGACGCCTAAACCTGTTTTCAAGATCAACCCCCCGATGATCCGGCACCAACCGATCATCAAAACAAGGAAACAGGTGTAACATGAAACGCTCTTTCGCTTTCGCCGCCACCAGCCTCTCAGCCATCCTGCTCGTTGCCGCAACCCTTTCAACCGCAGCTTCAGCCCAGGAAGCAGGTCGCAACATCGACATCTCCAAGAAGAAATTCCCCACTTTGTCGTCAATAACGCCAGGTGCTGATACATTGGAAGATGCCACGACATCAACCACGCCAGATGCTGCCATAACCGAAGAAGCTGCGCCATCAGGCAAAGCCCAGAACCGCATCTCGACGATTGATCCGGGTCAACCAGTTGACCAAGGCGGCACCCAGGACGCCGCAGCTGATCAGCCTGAACTTTTCAAATCCACCATCGAGCCAGGCGAAACCATTGACACGGGTGGGTTTGAAGACGCTCGGGCCGATGCGCCAGTGAAACCAAAGGCTTCTACCATTGAGCCGCGTAAAGATACCTCTGGGCCGGAAATCGACAACAACGATGGCGAAGTCGCTGATGTGGAAGTTCCAGCTGCCCCAAAACCAAAAAAGAAATTGCCAAAGGTTTTGCAGCCGGAAGTAGACGAAACTGAAGAAACTGCCGAAGTACCTGACCCGCCAAAAGTGCCGGTTGCCCCGAAGAAAGCAGTTGATGCTGCAACCTCCGACGATGTGGAAGACGAAGAAGAAATCGTTACCAAGGAAGTTGAAGAAAAACCTCCTGTAGAAACAGCCGAAACTGAAGACGACGAAGCCCCAACCTACAGCAAGAAAATGCAAATGCGTTATTCGCCATCCCTGCGCCGTTACGTGCAAGTGACGGATGAAGACATCGCCGAAGAAGGCCCTGAAATCGAAGATCACGGCTACGAAGTGCCAACCTACCGCCGCAGCTACAACCATGGTTATGGCCAACGCAGAAACTACAACTACCTGCCTTCGTGCGAAAATTGAGCGAAGACAGCAGGGCGGCACCTCAAGAAGTGCCGCCCTGATTTTTCTTGAACGGACCTCAAAGGGAACCAAAGCCATGTTCAACCGTTTCGCCTTAAGCTTGGTCTTGCTGCTGTTGGCCACCCTCCCCGCAGCTGCCGCCCGCATCGCCTTGGTGATTGGCAATGCCGCTTATGCAACTGTCGGAGAGCTGGTAAATCCCCATGCCGACGCAGCCGCCGTTGCCAAAGCCCTCAGAGATGCTGGTTTCGACGACGTTCAACACATTAGCGATCAAAGCGCTGAAAAAATGCGCAACGCCCTCAAGGAATTTTCGTCCAAGGCAACAACTGCTGAAATTGCCCTTATTTACTACGCAGGACACGGCGCTGAACTTGAAGCTGAGAACTACCTTGTGCCAGTGGATGCGAAACTGCTGCGCTCCACCGATTTGCAGTTTGAAGCCATCAGCCTGACATCCGTTCGCGCCGCTGTTTCAGGCGCCAGCAAGCTTCGCATGGTGGTTCTGGATGCCTGCCGCAACAATCCCTTCAAATTGGCCAGCTCGAACGGCAAACGCGCCGCCAGCCGTGGTCTCACATCCATTGAACCCGGCGCTGGCGAAGTGGTTGCCTATGCCGCCAAGGAAGGCACCATTGCCCAGGATGGACCAGCCAATTCCAACAGCCCCTTCGCCACCGCCTTGGTCAAAAGCCTGAATGAACCCGGCCTCGAAATCCGCCTGATGTTTGGCAAGATCCGCGATGAAGTCTTGTCGGCAACCCAAAACGAGCAGGAACCCTATACTTATACTTCGTTGGGCGGAGAGGCGATTTATCTCAAGCCGCCACGGGCCACGCCGGTCATTGCTTCCCCCGTCGCGCAGGAATGGCAACTGGTGGCCAACACCAAAAGCCCCGGCGTTCTGCAAGCTTTTCTGGGCAAGTATAGCAGCGACCCGGTATTTGCCGGACTTGCCAACGAGCGCCTCGCCCTGCTGATTGTGCCGCCAAAGATTGAAGTTCCGAAAGGATTCCGCGATTGTTTCGATTGTCCGGAAATGGTCAAAATACCTGCTGGCCGTTTCATCATGGGGGCAGCATCGGATGAACCCGGCTATGACCCAATGGAAGGCCCACAACATCCTGTGAGCATCGTAAAAGCATTCGCCGTCAGCAAGTTCGAAATCACCTTGGGGCAGTTCAAAACCTTTGCTGCAGAAACCAAGTACAAAACAGCCTCGTCCTGCCTGATATGGAGCGGTGTGGCATGGAATCCCACCAAAGGCCGTTCGTTCCTGTCGCCCAACTTTGCCACCAACGATCAGCAACCGGTTGTTTGCATGTCATGGGATGATGCCACGGCCTATGTGGCATGGCTTTCCAGCCGCACGGGCGAAAAATATCGCCTGCTTACGGAAGCGGAGTGGGAATACGCGGCACGCGCCGGCACCAGCAACAGTTTTGGCGCAAATTCCGAAATCCAAACCACCGAAGCCCAATATGCAGCCAGGTCTCCCAGCGAAGTCGGCAACTTTGCCGCCAATGGCTTTGGACTCCACGATATGCAGGGCAACGCCTGGGAATGGACTGAAGACTGTTTTCTGGCCGACTACAAGAATGCCTCCCCAATCGGCAAACCGACACATGCCGTCAAATGCAAGCGCACCTACCGTGGCGGCAGTTGGGCGAATGAAATGAAGGACATGCGCCCCGGTGGCCGCGGCTTCAATCAACCAGAGTTTCGCGCCGATGTTTTTGGCATCCGGGTTGCAAAGACACTGGATTGATGTTTTCGCAGCTGCCGGGGCCACAGGCAATCGCAGATGACTGCAAAAGACCACCTGGCCGCATACCATCGCTCTCTACCATTCAATGCTGTACGGTTAAGGTCTCGGATCTTTCCAATGCAGCCCAAAATCGCTCAAATGTGTCATTGTCGGGCTTGTCCTGGTGACCCAAGTTTTAACTGAAGTAGGAATGACCCGCTTTGATCTATCAATTTCGCTCAGAAATCCCCTCCCCCTTGTGGGGAGGGAGAAGAAAAAGTTAAATCAAAGAACCGTTGGTATGAGAGGCCATGGGAATCTTCATGTCCCAAACACGTCTATTTCACTTTCGAACGCGTGACGTGTTGAACAGGGAGGTGACATTCAAGACCGCCTGGTGCTCTAATCCCGGCTCACCATCGGATGAAAATCATAAGTGCCAACCGGCATTTGCTCATAGTCAATCACGGCGCCCGTCATGAGTTCTGCCGCAGGTGAGACGAGATAGGCACAAGTGCCGGCAATGTGTTCTGGTAAAATCAATCGGCCAAATGGCACTTTCTTGCCCGCCAGTTCCGCCCAGTTTTCCGGTTGCTTGTGAAAGCCGGTTTGCAGGGCGTGTTCACCCTCGGTATTAGCCCAGCCAAGATTGATGCAATTCACCCGAATGCCCTTGCCCTTCAATGCATTCGCCGCGTTTTTGGACAATCCCACAAGGGCCGCTTTGGAAGCCGCATAAATCCCGATCTCGGGCGGACCACCATGGGCCAGCATCGATGAAATGTTCACAATGGACCCACCCATAGTCATGGCAGCAGCCGATTTTTGCATCATGAACAGCGGTGCTTTGACGTTCACATCAAACAGCCGATGATAGGCTTCGACTGGTGTGTCCTCGACACTGCAACGCTCGGTGTTTCCGGCTGAATTGATCAGAACATCGAGACGACCAAAAGTTTTCAGCGCAAGGCCAACTGCCTTGTCCGGCGTCGCATCGTCACGCAAATCTGCGGCCAAAGTGACGACGGCACCGAGTTTTGAAAGGACAATTTGTTCTTGGGCCAAACGATCTGCACTACGGGCGATCAAAACCACACCGGCAAAACCGTCAGTCAAGAACTGCTTGGCGGTGGCAGCTCCGATACCTTGTGCACCGCCCGTGATGATGGCAACCCGTGTCATGTCAACGCTCCATAGTTTGCGCCAACATGCGGAAGTTGTTCTGGAGCGTCAACCTGATTAGGGCCTGTCCTCAAATACGGGATTCGCAAATCAGTTGAAGTGTGATTCATAGGGAACCTTCTTTGGAGGTTTTTGTGATGAAGCGCTATGGTTTGCGGGATGATCAGTTTGCACGGATCGAATTGTTGCTGCCGGGA
>JANOXA010000112.1:0-11665 GCA_031418195.1 Hyphomicrobiales bacterium
CTTCCGCAAGCTCAAGGTGCGTTATGAAAAGACAACCGCAAACTGCCTCGCCCTGCACCACCTCGCCGCTGCCACAATCGCACTACGCCGCTGCAAAGGTAAAAACCGCAGAAATGTTATTTACGGATAGATTCTAAGTCTTTGAAAGGATTGGTGGAGCCAGGCGGAATCGAACCGCCGACCTCTTGCATGCCATGCAAGCGCTCTACCAACTGAGCTATGACCCCTTGTCCATTCCGGGTGAAAGACCTTCAGTCTTCACTGATGTGGCGACCTTTTGGTTGAAGGCCTTGCAAATCGGGGCGGAACCTAGTGCGGCTCGGCTTGCCGATCAAGCGCTAATTGGCGAACCCGATCAGTTTTCTTCTTCGTTTTCTTTCGAGCCGCCTTCAATCAGGTCGGACATACTGCCGCCTTCCTCTTCTTCGACGACAAGGAATGTGTCGTCCTCGGTATCGTCAGCGGTTTCAGCATCTTCGCCGAGATCGACATCTTCGATGCCAGCGATTTCATCATCATCCTTGCCGTCTTCTTCGACGTCCTCAAGGCTGATGAGTTCCACATCACCGGTTTCGGCATCATCGGTTTCTTCCACAACCCGGGGCTTGGGAGCCTGGGCAATGATGCCGGGATAATCGGTCTTGGAGGGCAATATCGATTGCGCAATAAAACTGGTGCCGCACTTTGGGCAGGTGATGGGATCTTTCAGCAAATCATAGAAACGCGCTGCACAATTCGGGCAGGTGCGCTTGGTGCCAAGTTCGGCAATTACCACGGATAAACCTCTTTAAACATTTTGGGAATTTGAATTTGGGGGCTCATGCCATGCTTGGAGGGGAATGTCAAAACTCCAATATCAGTGATGGTGGCGGCCATGAGGTTGGGGATGACAGGGCTTTGTTCTCTGTGTAGGGAAAGCGGGCCTGTTTCATCTTTTTTGAAAAGTTAGTATTTTGCCATGAGCCATTCTGCATCTGACGTCAAACCCCTCAAATCATCGAAAGCCCATGGACTGAAGGGCAGACTCAACGTGCCCGGCGACAAGTCGATGTCGCATCGTTCCCTGATGTTTGGGGCGGTGGCGGTCGGTGAAACGGTGGTTGAGGGATTGCTGGAAGCTGGCGATGTGGTGAACACGGCCAACGCCATGGCGGCCTTGGGGGCCACGGTGGAGCGGGGCAGCGATGGGCGGTGGCACATTCAAGGTGTAGGCATTGGCGGCTTGCGTTCGCCAGTGGCGCCCCTGGATTTTGGCAATTCCGGCACGGGTGTGAGGCTTGCCATGGGCCTGATGGCAACGACGCCACTGGTTGCACAATGTATTGGCGATGCCTCCCTGTCGAAGCGACCCATGGGGCGGGTGACCCAGCCGTTGAGCCTGTTTGGCACACGCTTTGACACCGCCGATGGCGATCGTTTGCCGCTGACCTTGCATGGCGCAAAGCAAAGTGGCGACGTGACCTACACGCTGCCTGTGGCTTCCGCCCAGGTGAAATCGGCGGTGCTGCTGGCGGGCCTCAATGCTTCTGGCACCACAACGGTTATCGAACCTGTGGCGACGCGGGATCATACGGAGCGCATGCTCAAGGCGTTTGGGGCGCGGATTGAAACTGTGGTGAAAGACGGGGCCAATCATATCTCGCTGATTGGCGGGCAGGAACTGACAGCGCAACATATTGCAATTCCCGGCGATCCCTCGTCGGCGGCCTTTCCCATGGTGGCGGCATTGATCACCGAGGGCTCCGACATCACCATCGAAAACATCATGTTGAATCCGACGCGCACCGGCCTGATCACCACGTTGCAGGAAATGGGCGGCGATGTGACGATTGAAAATCGGCGTGTCGCGGGCGGTGAGGAAGTGGGTGACCTGCGGGTCAAGTCATCGCGGCTGCATGGGGTGCGGGTGCCAGCGGAGCGGGCACCTTCGATGATTGATGAATACCCGATTCTCTCGGTGGCGGCTTCCTTTGCCGAAGGTACCACGCGGATGGAAGGGCTGGAGGAATTGCGGGTCAAGGAAAGTGACCGGCTTGCCGCCGTCGAAGCCGGCTTGCAAGCCAATGGTGTGATGACGGTTTCGGGCCGCGACTGGCTTGAGGTGCATGGCGGGGGCGCACCGGGTGGGGGCATCGTGATCACCCACATGGATCACCGGATTGCCATGTCGTTCCTGATCATGGGACTTGCCTCACGGATTCACACAAGGGTCGATGATGCCAGTTTTATCACCACGTCTTTTCCGGGCTTTGCCGAATTGATGAATGGTCTGGGCGCAAGGATTTCCCCCACATGATCATCGCCATTGACGGACCCTCGGCAGCGGGCAAGGGCACATTGGCCCGGGCCATTGCCAAGCATTTGGGTTATCACTTTCTCGATACGGGTTCGCTCTACCGCATGGTGGGGCTGGCGATGTTGAATGGTGGCCATGCGGGATCGGATCGGGCCAGCGCGGTGCGTTTGGCCTTGGCGCTTGATCCTTCAAAAATACGCGATGCTGATTTGCGCACCGAAGCGGTGGCCGCCATGGCTTCGCAAGTGGCGGTGATTCCCGAGGTGCGTTTGGCCCTGCTGGATTTTCAACGGCAATTTGCCAAGCGCTTGCCCGGTGCCGTGCTGGATGGCCGCGACATTGGTTCGGTGGTTTGCCCGGATGCTGATCTGAAATTTTTCGTGACGGCGGCAACTGATGTGCGGGCCCGGCGACGCCAAGCTGAACTGAAGGCGATGGGCAAGCGGGTCGATTACGCTGATGTGCTGGAGGACGTGATGGCCCGCGATGAACGCGACGCCAATCGCGCAACTGCACCGACAACTGCCGCTGACGATGCGATCATGATTGATACGTCGGAGTTGGATGCGCAAGAGGTGTTGGGAGCGGTCATGGAATTGGTGCTGGAGCATCTCGAGGCTTGAGTATGGGGCGGCGCATGTCCCTGCCCTTGTTCACCGTGGCACGGGCCGGTGGAAGAGGCAACGGGAGGCGTGAGCGCTGCTCTACGCGATAGTGCGACGTGGAATTAACGTCGCGAAATATGCGCTTTGCAGCGCTCACACGGCAGGATGTTCTCCCTGTGCGCTCAATCAGCCGCCGCTTCCCTCACTTACGCCCGAAGGCACGTGGAAGCTAAGCAACCCACCTATAGGGAACGGAGCCGTAGTACTCCGCCGGCGGCGACTACAGGGGTCCGGGAATGAAGGCTACGTTAGCCCCCACGCGCAGACCTGCCACCCCCACCATCCGGGTTCACCGTCATGAACCGGACCCCAATGGCGGGGGGTGATGAGGGATGTATTCCTAGTTTGGGGAATTGTCAAGGAATAAATTCAGGGGATTGTGCTTGTGGCAAGCACCCCACCCCTGCCCCTCCCCGCGAAGAGCGGGTAGGGGTGAGATTCTTCACCCCAACCCACGCAGTGGGGAGGGGCAGGAGTGGGGTATTTCAGCGAGCGCCGCTGGCAGTTGTCCTGTTTCCGACGTATTGGAGGGCAATTGACCACACAATAAACATTCTTGATAAAGTGGAGTGTCACCGATAATCAAAGTGGAGTGTCACCGATATTCCGGATATTTCCAAAATTTATGTGTAAAAACAGAGCGCCACCGTTGTTTTCGCTTCAACTGATTTGCGAGTCCACTAATAACAACACACACCCAATCACGGCACTTGACAAATCAGTTGCTTCCGCACGACTAAGTTTGCTGAATTTCCATAATATAGGAAGTCTGTAATGCTTGTTGCTATGAAAGACAAACAAAGGGTCCAAGCGTGCGATGCAGTTGCCGGATTTGACTATTTATGCCCTGACACAAGTTGCAGAGGGCCGTTGAGACTTCGGCAACGCAAGGGCTATGTTAAACATTTTTATCATCTTGGTGAAGTACATTGCTTAAGTGAACGCGAGTCACGAGATCATGAAGTTGCGAAAATTGCACTACAGGATCTTTACCGTAACCGGAAAATCGAAGCCGAGTTAGAAGTGTATTGGTCAGATGTTGCAAAATTGATCGACTCGGAAGGATTTCAGGCGATCTCACAGAAACTTAAAGCCAAAGACAGACGTTGCGACATCTTGCTGAACAGGTTTGCAAAAGATTCCAAAACGAGCATTTTTGCAATAGAGATACAAGGTGCGAACTTAGCATTGTCCGAGTTTCACAATCGTATACATGACTGGAACTTGATTGACGTTCCCGTCGTTTGGGTTGCTTTGATGAAACCAACGTGGCAAAAAAATCTGGTCCATGCAGAAAGTGGCTACACAATCGAAAAAACTACCCTGCGCGATTTTGAGCGTCAATTGCTTCGGCGATATGGCTACATTTGGTACTTTGACCCAAGCGAAAGATTTTTCATCAAAGGAACTGTCAAACCTCATCAATTGTACAAAAATCCAACTGACTATTTTGATCAAAATGCAGGCGAAATGATTTCTGATGAAGGCGGCTACTATCCGTCCGCCCGCTGGGTTGACTTAAATTTGGCTGGACCAATTTCAATCGATACTATTGGATTAAAGAAGATTTCACGGACGAGCAAGAACGGTGTCGAAAGCAAGATTTATGATTGGTGCGAACTGAATGGTGAACAAAGTGGCGATCATGGACACGAATAGAACACGGTGACGCACCTAGAGAGAATGTCGGAGCATAGGTGACACTCCACTTTAAGAGTATCTGTATCGGTGACACTCCACTTTATTATAAGCTTGAATCGTGGCTTTGCAATGTGAGAGATTGTGCCAGCTTTCCCCACCTCCGCCCTTCGGGCACCTCCTCCCCGATGAAGAATCGGGTTGGAGGGCGAAGTTGGAAAACGGTATCAAATCACTGCCCTCCAACCCGCCCCTTCGGCGGGGAGGAGGTGCCCGAAGGGCGGAGGTGGGGGACTCTGTTTAAACTGATCGCCAGTCTTCTTCCGGCGGCGAGCGCAGGGTGGTTTCGCTGGTCAGTGTAGCCACATCAAGCATCAGCTCACCGTAGTCTGCATCCGCCTCAATGGCTTTGGCGGCGGCTTCCAATTGGGACTCGGGGGACTGGAGGTGTTTTTGCATGAATTTTTGTGCGGTTTTGTTGCGGTCCCTTGGCGGCATCCTGCGATTGAATTCGGCCAGGACATTGAGTTAAATTATAAATATGGTGCGCTTGGTTGACACGCAATAATATACTTCAATCAAGTTGAAAGTCTAATCGAATTGCGCTATTCACCCCCCTGTCTCGCGGCAGGGGTTTTACCCCTGACGAAACCGGGGTGCATCTGCACTTCATCCTGTTTCGGAAAATTTGGGCAAGCGCTGCGACGTGCCCGCAATTTTTCTGATGCGCCCTTAACCCAGACCTGCGGGCAATTGTGTGGCTGAGGCCCCGACCCAAAGGTGAAGCAGCTCCCAATCAATTTTGATCTGGTCCCTGTTTTGTTCAGGATTACAATCCATGGCGAAATCCGCCGTTTCGATGACCCCTACTATTGATGACTTCATGTCCCTGCTCGAAGAGAGCTATCTCGACCGCCCCGTTGCTGAAGGCTCGGTGGTCAAGGGCAAGGTTCTTGCGATTGAAAATGACCTCGTCATTATCGACGTTGGTTTGAAGACTGAAGGCCGCGTGGCCCTCAAGGAATTTGCGCAGCCGGGCAAGGAAGCCACCGTCAAGGCTGGCGATACGGTTGAAGTTTATCTCGAGCGCATCGAAAATGCGCTGGGCGAAGCGGTGCTTTCGCGTGACAAGGCCAAGCGCGAAGAAGCCTGGACACGGCTTGAGGAAATGTCGACCAAGGGTGAGCGCGTCGATGGCGTGATCTTTGGCCGGGTCAAGGGCGGCTTTACGGTTGATCTTGGTGGTGCCGTGGCGTTCTTGCCCGGCTCGCAAGTTGACGTGCGGCCGATCCGCGATGTGGGTCCGTTGATGCATGTTTCCACCCCGTTCCAGATTTTGAAGATGGACCGTCGTCGTGGCAACATCGTTGTGTCGCGCCGTGCCATCATGGAAGAGACCCGGGCTGAACAACGCTCGGAACTGGTGCAGAACCTTGCCGAAGGCCAGGTGGTTGATGGTGTTGTGAAGAACATCACGGATTACGGCGCCTTCGTTGATTTGGGCGGCATCGATGGTCTGCTCCACGTCACTGACATTGCCTGGAAGCGTGTCAACCATCCCTCGGATGTGTTGACGGTGGGTGGCACGGTGAAGGTGCAGATCATCCGCATCAATCCTGAAACCCAGCGTATTTCATTGGGCATGAAGCAGCTCGACAAGGATCCATGGGAAATCGTCATTGAGCGTTATGCCATTGGCACCAAGGTCAAGGGCCGGGTTACCAACATCACGGATTACGGCGCCTTCGTTGAACTGGAAGACGGCATTGAAGGCCTCGTCCACGTTTCCGAAATGTCATGGACCAAGAAGAACGTGCATCCCGGAAAAATACTCTCCACTTCAGAGCAAGTGGAAGTGCAGGTTCTGGAAATCGACGCTGCCAAGCGTCGGATTTCACTTGGTCTCAAGCAGGTTCAGAGCAACCCTTGGGAAAGTTTTTCATCGACCCACCCGAAGGGCACGGTTGTTGAAGGCGAAGTCAAGAACACCACGGAATTTGGCCTGTTCATCGGTCTTGATGGCGATGTCGATGGCATGGTGCACTTGTCCGATCTCGACTGGAAGCGTCCCGGCGAAGAAGCCATCAAGGACTACAAGAAGGGTGATCGCGTCCAGGCTGTTGTGCTTGACGTGGACAAGGAAAAGGAACGCATCTCGCTTGGCATCAAGCAGCTTTCCGGTGAAGGTGCTGGTGGCAAGCCTGCCGGCGGCAGCACAGGTGGTTCTACGCCGGGTGCACCACGCAAGAACGACAAGGTAACTTGTGAAGTCATGAAGGTGGAAGACGGCGGACTGGAAGTGCGCATCGTCGGCACCGACATCACGGCCTATGCCAAGCGTGGCGATCTCGCCCGTGACCGTGGCGAACAGCGCAGCGAACGCTTTGCCGTTGGCGAAAAGTTTGATGCGCTCATCACCATGATGGATGTCAAGGGCCGCAAAGCCAATGTCTCGATCAAGGCCATGGAAATTTCCGATGAACGCGAAGCGATGGCCCAATATGGCTCAACCGATTCAGGCGCGTCCCTCGGCGACATCCTGCAAGCCGCGATGAAAAAGCGCGAAGACAAGGAATAAGTTTGCGGCAACTGCCGGGAACAAATAAGGGCGGCTCCTCGGAGCCGCCCTTTTTCTTGTCGCTGGTCTTTGCTGAACAAGCAGATTCGACCTTTTCGCCCCGATATCAAATGATCAGGAAATCCGCCACCGTCAGCGCCGTGTTGGCATTCACATGGGCAAATTTTATGGCGGCTCCGGCACCATTGCCATCAGCATCGTAGAAAATATCACCTGTTGCCTTGTTGTAGACGATGAAATCATTGCTGTCGGCGGCGGCTGCACCAATTTTGAAGTTCACAGCATTCAGTGCGCCGGGAGTCGTCAACTTGCCAAACACGCCCGTGTTTTCCAGCCAGAACACATCATCGACAACACTGAAGTCGGTGATGGTGTCGACATTGGTTGTGTTGTTCAGTGTGGAATTGAACAGAAAGGCGTCAGCACCCGCCCCACCCGCCAAGGTGTCATTGCCCAGTCCACCATTGATGATATTACCAATACTATTGCCGGTGAGTTTGTCGTTAAATACGGACCCGCCCAAACCTTCGATGCTGATGTAGGTATCGCCAAGCGCTTCACCCGTATTGAGCAAGCTGTTGGCCAGGTTGGCCGTCACGGGAGCTGTCGCCAAGCCATAGGTGGCGGAGTCGAATTGATCGCCGCCATTCAGCACGTCTTTGCCAACGCCGCCTTCAAGAATATCGTTGCCAAAGCCGCCTTCCAATCTGTCATCACCAGCTTCGCCGTTGAGGATGTTTCCTTCCAAGTTCCCGATGAGTGTGTCACCGAATTTTGATCCGCCAAGTCCTTCTATGAGTTGGTAAACGTCGCCCGCAGCGTCGCCGGTGTTTGACGCTGAAATCATCAGGTTTGCTGTCACTCTAGCAGCGGCATTTGTGTAAACAGCGAAATCAAAATTATCGCCACCAATCAGAATGTCGCTGCCAGTTCCCCCTTCGAGTGAATCATTGCCTGTGCCACCGTCCAATCTGTCAGCTCCGCCCAAGCCGCGCAACGTGTCGTTGCCACCCACACCCTGCACAAAATTGATTGCTGCGTCAGCAACCAAAACATCGCCATATTGGCTGCCGGTCAGGTTTTCGATTGAGATGTAGGTGTCACCAAGGGCGTCGCCCTTGTTCAAAGAAGGTGCCGTCAAATTCGCGGTAATAGCAAAACCGCCAAGATAAACCGCCGTATCGGTGTTGTTGCCGCCATTGAGAACGTCAGCGCCCGCAGCGCCCGTCAATTTATCGTCGCCATTGCCGCCGTTCAGCTTATCAGCTCCAGCGCCGCCGTTTAATGCGTCGTTGCCATCGCCGCCATTCAGGGTATCTGTACCTTCAAGGCCGAAAAGACTATTGTTGCCGCGCGTCCCATTAATGATGTTTGCGGCTGCGTTGCCGACGCCTGTATTGTTGTTGAAGCCGAGAAGTGTGAGGTTGGCAGCACCTGCGCCAAGCGTGGTGTTGGCGGATGAATAGATCGTGTTGGTGCCGACAAGATCGACCTTGAAGTTTTCACTAGCGTTTCCAGTGACCGTCACGTTGACAGCAGCAGCCAAACCGCCACCGGAAAATTGGACTGTTCTCGTGGTGGCCGCAGTCGTGACTTGAACCGCATATCCACCTGCTCCCCCGGTTGGTGGGCCGTCGTTTTGGATGCCGTCATAACCAACGACGACATCGACGCCACTCCGGGCCTCGCCAATGTCGTAGAACTTGTTATTGTTCGTGTCGTTGTAAGCAACGCCGGTCACGAATGTTCGCGCTGACCCGACAAAATCCTGGGTGACCAAAGTTGAGCCGCCACCAGTCGGGTTGAACACACCCGTACTGATGCCAATGCCTGCTTCATCGAAGTCATTGTCCAGAATATTCAAGCGATGACCGCGTCCAGCGATGCCTACGTCCTTGAACAGATTTTCGTAAAGCTTTGTCGTGTTCAGCGCCTCATTGGTGCCAGACGTTGCGGCTATGTTTTCGCCCCACGACGACCAGACAATGCCCTTGCCGTCAATGCGGCTCTCCGGTGTGCCGTCGCCAATGCCTTCATGCCTCAACTGGTCGACATTGATCATGTGCCGGGTGTGATCAACAGCAATGTCATGCAAAGCGCTCGCAGGCAGACCTGCCAGAGGCTGCTTGGCGGCGATTGAAATGGTGCCCGGCGCCAGCCCTTCATTGACGTTAATGCCAAGCCGCGCAGCCTCTGCCACGGGATCAAGCCGCGCCCGATTGATCAGTTCCAGTTGGTATTGTTCGGCGGCAGTGACAGTAAAAGCAACCATATCAATCTCTCCCTGTTTTGGTGGTCATGATGCAACCATAAGTAACATGAATGCTGGATGGATAGCACTGTTTCGAACAGGCCGCGTCACCCCGAAGGGTGATGAATCAAATTTTATTTTCTCTTGTGGCCATGAAAGTGCTCTCATCCGGCACTTTGCGTCACCTTCTCCCGCGCCATGAAGCGCGCGAGAAGTGAAGGCAGCGGCGGCGGAAACGCGCCAACGAAAAAAGGGCGGCTCCAGGGAGCCGCCGTTTCTCATTCATGTAAACGTGCGATCAACCCTTGGCGAGTGCGGCTTCCTTGGCGACAATCTCGGCCTGGCGGCGCTTGATGGCTGTTTCGCCAATTGGCGGTCCCTGGAAGCGTTTTCCTTCAAAGGAAAACCACACAACGATCAGGATCAGATAGAAACCAATTGTATACCAGACCAGGCCCGGCACAAAGCCGGCCTTGCCGAATTCACCGGCTGACGGCACGAAGGCATGCCCGCCGATGATGATGCCGATTGTTCCCAGTATCACGATCATGGCAAACAATTTGGACAATCCGCCAAGCCTGAAATTGCCGTACTTGGTCCAGGTTTTGCCTTCCGCCAAAAGGCCTGCAACCACTGGCATGCCGTAGGACATGTAGAGATACATGGCGCAGCCTGTGGACAAGGCAGCAAAGGCATTCAGCGGTGTGGTGATGACGACCAGCAGGAAGGTAATCACGCCGGTGAACCAGATCGCAGCCACCGGTGTGCGGTATTGGGCGTTCACCGAAGCGAGGAACTTCGGCATGCCGCCATCGCGCGCGAATGCATAGACCATGCGCGATGTTGAGGTGACGGCAGACAAGGCGCAGAAGAAATTGGCAATGATGATGCCAATGGCGCAAATCTTGCCGAGGAAGGATGGTGCAATCAGCACATTGAACAATGTGGCGAAAGAACTCCAACCCAGAATGGCCATGTCAGCAGGTGAAGGACCACCGGGAATGGCAGCAAGTGTTGCCATGATTTCTTTTGACACTGCAGTTTGAGCAGGATCAGCCGCCAGCACGGTGTAAACCGAAGGCAGTGCCAGAACCATGCCAAGCGCCATGACAAAACCAAACACGAGGGACCAGAAGACCGAGGTCAACATGCCCTTGTGCACAGTGTTCTGCGCGTCCTTGGTTTCTTCCGATGTATGAGCCGAAGCATCAAAGCCGGTGATGGTGAAGAGCGGATAGAGAAAGCCCATCAAAATCGCAATGAAGGCACCATATTGGGGTGCAACGCCGCCGCCTGCAGGGCCTGTGGTGTTGACAAAGGCGAAGGCCTTGCCGAAATCAAAGCTTTGCACTTTCGTAAACAACAGGATCGTCAACAGGATGGTGATTGCAAAAATCAGATATCCGGCAAAATCCGTCAGCATGGTAGTAAGCTTGATGCCGAAGTGATTGAGGGCGCACTGGGCAGCTGTAATGGCTGCAACCCACATGAACATCGTGCTGTTGGTCCAGGTTGAAATATCCCACCCCAACATGCCGGAGAAAAACAGGTCACGGATGAAGCTGTAGAGAATGACATTCACCGCCGGAATGACAAACAGCAGTCCCAGGAGATTGGTCCATGCTGTGAGCCAGCCCCAGAACTTGCCGCCAAGAATGGACGACCAGTGATAGAGCGAACCGGCTGTTGGATATGCCGAGGCAATCTGGCCAAGTGAAGCTGCAACGACCAAGGCGAATAGACCACCAAGCACCCAGCAGACTGTTGCCGTCCACGGACCCACCGTCGACATGGCGATCGGGAATGACGCAAGGCCACCTGAAATGATGCAAATGATTGAAAATGAAATTGCGAAACTCTGGAATGGTCCCATGCGTCGCGACAGCTCTTGGGCATAGCCCATGCCGTGAAGGACTTTGACATCCTCCTTGTGCTCCATGTCGGTATAGTTGTCCGCCATGATGGTCCCTTCCTGTTTTTGTTGACCTGAGCCTTATGCGTGCTGGCTCTGCCGCCCATGAAACCACAGATTTTCAGGCTGGCAAACAATGAATAGAAATTTACAGCCGAAAATCCGGCACCGTGGGCCGGTAGCCACGGGCCATTCAGGTCGCAAAAGGCGGGGAAACCGGCTGAAACCTGCTGGCACCGGGGTCCGGTTCGGCCTAGGACAAGGCAGGAATTGGGGGTGGCCGGTGATCCTGTTTGACCAAGGTCCAGCGCGGCAGCCGGTGCTG
>JANOXA010000113.1:0-14277 GCA_031418195.1 Hyphomicrobiales bacterium
AGTGGATGCCAACACCATCCGCTGGACATTCAAAGACGCATTTCCGACCGGCGTTCTTTACTCAATGGCCTATATGAATTTCTGCCCGGGTCCGGCCCATATTCTGGCCCCGCAGCATCCGAAAAACTCAAAGAACACCTATGAGCAGTACAAGAACGCCTTCCCGGCCTCTTACATGGGAATGCCGACGCTTGGCGCATGGGTCGTTGTCGAGCACCGCCCGGACGATATCGTCGTCCTGCGCCGCAATCCCTACTATTGGAAAGTGGACGAGGCCGGCAACCAGCTGCCTTACATGAACGAAATGCACTACCGTCTCTCCACATGGGGCGACCGCGACGTGCAGGCCGTGGCGGGCACTGGCGACTTCTCCAATCTTGAACAGGCTGAAAACTATGTTGAAGCCCTCAAGAAAGCCGCCGATCCCGCATCACCAGTCCGTCTGGAATTTGGCCAGCGCACCATCGGCTATGTGTTGCACTTCAACTTGAGCGACAATGCCTGGGGCGATCCAGATGACCGTGCCAAGGCCATCCGCAAGCTGAACCGCGATATGCATTTCCGCAAAGCTGTGACCTCCATGTTGGATCGCCAGCGCTTGGGTGAATCACTGGTCAAGGGGCCGTTCACGGCCATCTATCCCGGCGGTATTTATGGTGACAGCAGCTACTACGACAAGGCCTCGACCGTGAACTATGGTTTTGACCTTGAAGCTGCAAAAGCCGAACTGGCACTTGCTGGTTTAAAGGACACCGATGGCGACGGTTTGGTCAACTTCGAAGGTGGCAAGAACGTTGAAATCACGCTGCTCGGCAACACCGACTATGCTTCTGACAAAACCCTTGTCGAAGGTGTGGTGGCCATGGCTGAACAGGCGGGGCTTCGCGTCATTCCCAACCTGATGGCTGGCAACGACCGCGACAACGCCCGCAAAGCTGGCAAGTTTGACTGGCATGTCTGGCGGGCTGGCACGGAACTGGTAACCGTAGTGCAGAACACCACGCGCCTTGCACCTGTGGGTCCAAGCACCAGCGAGTTCCATCAATCCGCTGACGGCAAAGGCGAGGTCGATCTTCTCGAATTTGAAAAGCAGTTGGTGGACATCGTCAACAAGTTCATCGGTTCGAAAGATCCGGCTGAACGTGTGGCCCTGATGAAAGACTACCAGAAGATCGCCACCGAGAACGTCTATTGGGCTGGCCTCACCCAGTATCCCGGCGCTCTCATCATGAACAAGCGATTTGCCAATATCGCACCCGGCGCTCCGATTTTCATGTACAACTGGGCCGAAGACAACATCATCCGCGAGCGCGTCTATGTTCCAAAGGACAAGCAAGCGAACCACGAAGTGCATCCCAACACATTGGCTGACGTGCCAGGTGGCAAGGGTGTGATGCAGTAAAGCAAGTAAGGACCTCATCCGGCCTTCGGCCACCTTCTCCACAAAAGTGGAGAAGGGACTCGCGGGTTGCATTGCAGCCTGTCCCTTCTCCATCGCAGATGGAGAAGGTGCCCCGAAGGGGCGGATGAGGTCCCTTTCTTTCCACAAGACAAATCCATGCTCCGCTTCCTCACCATCCGCATTCTCTCAGCCATTCCCGTTCTCTTCGTGATGAGCGTGCTGACCTATGGCATCATCCAGGCGCCACCCGGCGACTATGCGGACTACATTGAGGGCATGCTGCTGTATAACAATGCGTCACAGGAAGTGGCGCGGGCAGCGGCGGAAGCTTTTCGCAAAGAACACAACTTGAATGACCCGCTGGTGCTGCAATATTTCCGCTGGATCGGTGGTTTTTTTGTTGGCGATTTCGGCCACAGCTATTTTTACAACCGTCCCGTATCCGAAGTAGTCTGGCAGCGCTTGCCAGCAACCCTTGGCATTGCCCTCGTATGCCATTTCCTCGCTTCATTGTTTGGCATCAGCTTGGGCATTCTGGCGGCGACACGGCAATACTCATGGGTCGATACCATCCTCTCGATCTTCACATTTCTCGGCATGACCATCCCGCGCTTTCTGATGGCGCTGATCATTCTCTATTTTATGGCCTTCAAATTCAACGTGCAGGAATTGGGCTCGTTTTATTCGACGCAATACGGCGGACAACCCATGTCGTTTGCCAAGTTTTGGGATTTGATAAAACACATCTGGCCCGTCATCATGATCGCAACCATTGGCGGCCTCGCCTACAACATGCGGGTGATGCGCGCCAATTTGCTCGACACGCTCAATGCCCAATATGTCGAAACCGCCCGCGCCAAAGGCATGAGCGAATCCGCTGTGATCCTGAAACACGCCGTGCCCAACGCGCTGCATCCCCTCGTCGCCTATCAGGGCGTCGTCTTGCCCTACATGCTGACGGGCGAAATTGAAGTGGCCATCATCTTCTCACTGCCCACCATCGGACCCGCCATCGTTGGCTCCATGGGGCGAGGTGACGTGTTGGTCACAGCAACGCTGATGTTGATCCTGGGAGCCACCCTGATCGTCGGCAATATCATCGCCGATCTTCTGCTGGCGTGGATGGACCCGCGTGTGCGGCTGGGAGACAACGCATGAATGCTGATCTCTTCGCACCTTTCGTCAAACAGGAATCCGCCGACTATCTGGATGCGGCTCCCGTGTCGTCGCGCTTTGCCAAAAACGAAAGTTACGCCACGCTGGTCTGGCGCAAACTGCGCCGCTCGATCACAGGGATGATTGGTCTCACGCTGGTGTCGCTGCTCTTGTTGACAGCTGTGTTTGCAGATTTTGTGGCCCCAGTTGAACCGAAAACGCCTTTCATTTCCTATGCTCCGCCCGACGCCGTCAGCTTTTTCACCAAGCAAGGTTTCTCTTTGCGCCCCGTCACTTTCGCCACCAAGGAAGGTGCAGAACTTGATCCCATCACCTTTCAACCTCTCAACGGCCCCGACTATGACAATCCACGCCCCATCCGGTTTTTTGTTGAGGGCTATCCTTATAAATTACTGGGCCTGATCCCCTCCAACACGCATTTGTTTGGCACGGCTGATGGCAAACCGTTTCACCTGCTCGGCACCGACAAATTTGGCCGCGATATCCTCTCGCGCGGCATTCTGGGCTCGCGCATTTCTTTGGCCATTGCTTTGATCACCGTGGCCTTCATCACCATCGTCGGCACGGCAGTGGGCATTACATTAGGCTATCTCGGCGGCAAGTTTGATGCATGGACGTCGCGCATCGTCGAAGTGATTTTGGCATTTCCCCAATTGCCTTTGTATCTCGCACTGACAACACTCATTCCGGTCACAGCGCCAACATCGGTATTCTTGACCTTTGTGGTGCTGGTCATGTCCTTCCTCGGCTGGGCAAGATTGTCGGTTGAAATCCGTGCCAAGACTTTGGCATTGGCCCGCATCGAATATGTCCGTGCCGCACAAGCTGTGGGCGCCAACGACAGGCGCATCATCACCCGCCACATCCTGCCCAACGTCATGTCGCATGTGATCGTCGCGATCACGTTGGGAATTCCCACCATCGTGCTGCTTGAATCATTTCTGGGCTTCCTCGGATTCGCAGTGAAAGCCCCGCTCATCTCCTGGGGATTGATGTTGCAAGACACCGGCACCTTCTCTGTTATCGGCTCCTATCCGTGGATACTGTCACCCGTCGGCTTCGTGCTGCTTGCTGTCTTTGCGTTCAATGCGCTGGGCGATGGTTTGCGCGATGCGATTGATCCTTACTGAGGTGATGATGGAGATTCCCCAAGACATCATACTCGAAGCCCGCAATGTGGCGGTGTCCTTCAAAGTCGAAGGTGGCGTTGTTGATGCCGTGAAAAACGTCAACTTTGCCCTGCGCAAAGGCGAGACCATTGCCATCGTCGGTGAATCAGGTTCCGGAAAATCCGTCACCGCCCGCGCCATCATGCGCCTCCTGACCAAACGCGCCACGGTGGGCAAAGACGCCACCATTGTCATCGCGGGACAAGACGTGTTGAAACTCAGCGAAAATGAAATGCGAAAATTGCGCGGCTCCCGCGTCTCGATGATTTTCCAGGAACCCATGAGTTCGCTCAATCCGGTCTACACGATAGGCTCGCAGATTTGTGAAGTGCTGCACCTCCACAACAAGATATCCAGAGCCGATGCCCGCGCCAAAACCATTGAGCTGTTGCGCGAAGTGCAAATCCCCGATCCGGAATCCCGCGTCAAACAATATCCCCATCAACTCTCAGGCGGCCAACGCCAGCGCGTCATGATCGCCATGGCCCTTGCCAACCGCCCCGACATCCTGATTGCCGATGAACCGACAACCGCACTCGACGTGACTGTCCAGGCGCAAATCCTGAATTTGATCAAAGACCTCAAAACCAAATATGGCATGGCTGTCATTTTGATCACCCACGATCTCACTGTCGTGCGCCAGTTTGCCGACCGCGTCTACGTCATGCAGCATGGCGAAGTGAAAGAGCACAACCTCACCAAGACGTTGTTTGAAAATCCCCAACATCCCTATACCAGACGCCTGCTGTCATCCGATCCCAAAGGCATCGCCAATCCGCTGGTCGGCGATCAGCCCAGCATTCTCGTCGGTAAAAACATTCGCGTCACCTACACCCTGAAAAAAGGTGGCCTGTTCAACGCCACCTATCATCCCCTGCAAGCTGTTGACGGCCTGAGCCTTGATCTCAAACGCGGCGAAACACTCGGCCTCGTGGGCGAATCCGGTTCCGGCAAAACCACCTTCGGCCAGGCCCTCATTCGATTGCTCAATCCCCAAGAAGGCGAAATCAGCTTTGATGGCAACCGCATTGAGAAGCTTGATCGCGCAGGACTACGCCCGTTCCGCAGCCGCATGCAGATCGTCTTTCAAGATCCCTTCTCGTCAATGAATCCCCGCATGAGCGTGCGCCAGATCATTGAAGAAGGTCTTATTGTGAACAAGATTGGCAGCAGCGATGCCGACCGCTTGGAACGCGTCAAAAAAGCCCTGACAGACTCTGGCATGCCCACCGATATTCTCTCACGTTTTCCCCATGAATTCTCCGGTGGCCAGCGTCAACGCCTGGCCATTGCCCGTGCCATTGCCATGGAACCGGAATTCATCATGCTGGACGAGCCCACTTCTGCACTCGATCTTTCGGTGCAGGCGCAAATCATTGAGCTGTTGCGCAAGCTGCAACGCGAGCGTGGATTGTCTTATTTGTTTATCTCCCACGACCTGAAAGTGGTGCGGGCGCTGTGCCACCGCGTCATCGTCATGCAAAATGGAAAAATCGTCGAGCAAGGCCCCGTGGCTGAAGTGCTCACCAATCCCAAAACCGACTACACCAAGCGCCTTGTGCGCGCGGCATTCGACATCGCCGCCTAGAGAAAGGATAACCCCAATGTCTGCAAATCCCCGCATTGCCTTCATCGGCGCAGGTTCAAGCGTCTTCATGAAACACATCATCGGCGACATTCTCCAGCGTCCCGCACTTTCTGCCGCAACCATTGCCTTGATGGACATTAACCAGGAACGACTGGCTGAATCAGAAATAATCGCAGGCAAAATGATTTCAACACTTGGCGTCAAAGCCAAGATTGAAACCCACATGAATCAGCGAAAAGCTTTGGACAAGGCCGATTTTGTTGTCGTCGCCTTCCAGATTGGTGGCTATGAACCCTGCACTGTCACCGATTTCGAAGTGCCAAAAAAATACAACCTCCGCCAGACTATTGCAGATACACTTGGTGTTGGCGGCATCATGCGTGGCCTTCGCACCGTGCCACATTTGTGGAGCATCTGCGAAGACATGATGCAGGTCTGCCCGGACGCACAACTCCTGCAATATGTGAACCCCATGGCCATCAACACCTGGGCCATTTCCGCGAGATATCCGAAAATCAAGCAGGTGGGTCTCTGTCATTCCGTGCAAGGAACCGCCGAGGAACTGGCCCGCGATCTTGACATTCCCATCGGGGAGATTCGCTACCGCGCTGCTGGCATCAATCACATGGCGTTCTATTTGAAGTTTGAGCACCGCCAGAAGGATGGCAGTTTCAAGAATCTCTATCCGGCTCTTTTGCAAGGATATGAGGATGGCCGCTTCCCCAAGCCATCCAGCTGGAATCCCCGCTGCCCCAATAAGGTGCGCTATGAAATGCTCAAACGTCTTGGCTATTTCGTCACAGAAAGTTCCGAGCACTTCGCCGAGTATACACCCTATTTCATCAAGGAAGGCCGTGAAGACCTCATCGAAAAATTTGGTATTCCGCTGGATGAGTATCCCAAGCGCTGTGTGGAACAAATCGCCCGCTGGAAGCGCGAGTCCAATGTCCTCAAGAACGAGCCGATGGCATTGGAACCGTCGAATGAATACGCGTCTGCCATCGTCAACTCCATTTGGACCGGTGAGCCATCGGTGATTTACGGCAATCAGCGCAACAATGGCTGCATCACCTCACTGCCTGATGATTGTGCCGCAGAAGTGCCATGCCTCGTCGATGACCGCGGCATTCAACCCACATTTGTGGGCGAATTGCCGCCGCAACTGACAGCGCTTATCCGCACCAACATCAACGTGCAGGAATTGACTGTCCGTGCACTGATGACCGAGAACCGCGAGCACATCTATCACGCCGCCATGATGGACCCACACACGGCAGCTGAACTGGACCTACAACAGATTTGGGATTTGACGGATGATTTGCTGAGCGCACATGATACCTGGTTGCCGGAATTCGCCCGCCTGCACAAACCACGGCAGGCGGCCGAATGATGACCGAGGGGGCCAAGTCCAGTCCCGTCCGTTACGTCGTCGTTGGTGGCGGAACGGCGGGCTGGCTTGCGGCCCTGATGTTGCAAGACGCGGTGAAACGGCAACAGCTGAACGCCACTATTACCGTAGTCGAAAGTTCAAAAATCCCTACCATCGGTGTGGGCGAGGGCACCACAGCGGTGTTCCGGCAAATGCTGAAACATTTTGGCCTTGATGAGTTCGAGTTCCTGCGTGAAACTGAAGCCACCATAAAATTCGGCATTCGCCACAAGGATTGGAAAGCCATCGGCCATCACTACGATGGCCCCATCGATGATCCGCATTTGGTGGTGGAGCCACAAGGTGGCTCGCCCCAAAGCTACATCGATATTTTTTCTGTGGCAGCAGGCCGCAAAGTCTCAGACACGCATTTGTTTGGCTATCTGCTCGACCAACACAAATCACCCTTCGCCCGAAAACCTGATGGTAAGCTCGTGCCCATGAGCCCGTTTCACCACGCCTATCATTTTGATCAGGCATTGGCAGGAAAATGGCTGCGCAAGAAATCCAAAGGCGTTGCAACCATTGATGCGCAAGTGTTGGGTGCGATACGCAATGCCATCACCGGCGACATCGAAAAACTTCTGACGGATGGTGAAACCATTGAAGGGGACTTCTTCATCGACTGCACGGGCTTTCGCAAAACCCTGATTGGCAAGGAACTGGGTGGTCAGTGGGTGTCATACCGTGATCAACTCCCCGTCAACCGCGCCATGCCGTTTTGGCTTGACCTGAAAGAAGGCGAAGAGATTCCACCCTATACACTGGCGTGGGCGCAAAGTTCTGGCTGGCTGTGGTCGATCCCCACACAAACCCGTTTTGGCTGTGGCTATGTCTATTCTGACGCGTTTCTGAACCCCGAACAGGCGCAAGCCGAAATAGAAAAAACCCTCGGCCACAAAATCGAACCCCGCAACGATTTGCGTTTCGACATTGGCCGACAAAAAGACGCATGGATCAACAATTGCCTGTCGCTGGGCTTGTCTTCATCGTTTCTCGAACCCCTCGAAGCTACATCGATCCACGGCACCATCGTGCAAATGCTCGTCTTCACCACCTTCCACATGAACCGCAGGGAAGGCGACCGCAACGCCTACAATGATTTCGCCGCAAGGCAGGTCGATGACTTCCGCGACTTCATCAATTTGCATTACGTCTCAACCCGGCGGGACACGCCCTTTTGGCAACATGTCGCCAATGATTGTATCGGTGCACCTACGAAGCAGCGATTGCAAAATTGGCAAAATAAAATGCCGGGTTATGAAGACTTCAAACCACTGCCTGGACGCTTTGCCCATACCGAACAACAACTCCACTATCCCGTGCTGGATGGGTTGGGCCTGCTCAACCGCAGCGTCGCGCAAAAACACATGGAAGCTATGCCGACATTGAAGAAGAAAGCGAAGTCGGCGGCTGATAGCCTGACAGCAGAATATCGCAAAGCCGCACCGCAAGCGCTGGGGCACCGGGAATTTTTGCAATCATTATGAGGACAAACCAATGACCTTCAAAATCGCCATCATCGGTGCTGGCTCCATCGGTTTCACAAAAAAGCTGGTCAGCGATATTCTGAAAGTGCCAGAATTCGCCAACATCGAAATCGCGCTGACTGACATCAGCGCAAAAAACCTCGACATGGCAACGCAAATTATCCAGCGTCTCGTTGAAGCCAACAAGCTGCCAACCAAAATCACTGCCACCACTGACCGCCGCAAAGCCTTTGATGGCGCAAAATACATCATGAACTGTGTGCGCATTGGCGGGTTGGAAGCCTATGCCACCGACGTCAACATCCCCCTGAAATATGGCATCGATCAATGCGTCGGTGATACCATTTGTGCAGGCGGCATCATGTATGGCCAGCGCACCATGGCGGCGATGATGGATTTTTGCAAAGACATGCGCGAACTCGCCCATAGCGGTTTGCTGCACCTCAACTATGCCAACCCCATGGCCATGAACACCTGGGCCTGCATCGACCATGGCAAGGTCAACACCGTCGGCCTCTGCCATGGTGTGCAGAATGGCTGGCGGCAAATTGCCCAAGCACTTGGCATCAGCGATCACACGAAACTCGACATCAGCTGCTCCGGCATCAATCACCAGACGTGGTACATTGGCCTCAATCATCAGGGCCGCAACATTTCGAAAGACGAACTGATAGCCGCCTTCGAAAATCACCCGGTATTTTCCGAACAGGAAAAAGTTCGCATCGATGTGTTGAAGCGCTTCGGCTTCTATTCAACCGAATCCAACGGCCACCTCTCGGAATACTTGCCGTGGTATCGCAAGCGCCCCAATGAGATCACCAACTGGATTTCCATGACCGATTGGATCCACGGTGAAACCGGTGGCTACCTTCGCTACAGCACTGAAAACCGCAACTGGTACGAACAAGATTTCCCGTTGTTCCTTGAACAAGCAGACAAACAGCTTTCAGAATATCAGCGCACGGATGAACATGCCTCGTGGATCATCGAAGCCATGGAAACCGGTCGCAGCTATCGTGGCCACTTCAATGTGAAGAATGGCGGCACCATCAAGAACCTGCCTACTGATTGCATCGTTGAGTCACCAGGCTATGTTGATCGCTTCGGCATCAACATGATGGAAGGCGTTGAACTGCCGCTTGCTTGCGCCGCAACCTGCATGGCGTCGATCAACGTCCAGCGCATGTCGGTTGAGGCGGCGATGACGGGCGATGTGGATTTGCTGAAACTCGCGGTGTTGCATGATCCCCTTGTCGGCGCCATCTGCACGCCCGACGAGGTCTGGCAGATGGTCGATGAAATGCTGGTGGCGCAAAGCCAGTGGCTGCCGCAATACGCCCACGCCATTCCCGCCGCGAGGGAACGCATGCGCAATCCAAAGGTCAAAACCCGAGAATGGGCAGGAGCCGCCCGCAAACAAATCCGCACAGTCGAAGAACTGCGCATCGCCAAATCAACGACAGTCGCCAATGTCGGCCGCAGCCTCGGCACCAAGGTGATGGGGTAAGTACGTTCCATGGGATTGCAATATCGCATGTTTCCCACAAAGGGACCTCATCCGGCGCTTCACGCCACCTTCTCCACGCCAAGAGGCGCAGAGAAGGGACAGGTTGCCGATATTGTCCCTTCTCCATCGCAGATGGAGAAGGTGGCGCAACGCGCCGGATGAGGTCCCTTGGGCCATAGAGAAAACATTTGATGAAGTAGTTCAACTCTGGCCATCTTCCCCTTGGCACCCGCAAAACTTCCTGTATTCTCTCCTCAACAGATAAGAACACCAAGCAGGGCGGAACTCATCATGTATCTCGGATTGGATTTTGGTACGTCCTCGGTCAAGGGCGTTCTCATGGATGCGAGGCAGAAAATCATCGCAACGGCCTCCTCACCACTCAAGGTTTCGCGTCCCCATCCCGGATGGAGTGAACAAAATCCCGACCATTGGTGGAAGGCCGCCAACGCTGTGGTTGCAGCGCTTCGCCAGCAAAAGCCCAAGCAGGTTGCAGCCGTTGAGGGCATCGGCCTGTCCGGCCAGCAACATGGCGCAACCCTCATGGACAAGAACGGCAAACCCCTGCGCCCCTGCATTTTGTGGAATGACGCTAGGGCAGGCAAAGAGTGCCAGGAGATCATGGAGGGCGAACCACAAGCCGTGTCCCATTCCGGCAATATCGTGCTTGCAGGCTACACCGCGCCGAAACTGGTCTGGGTCAAAAAACACGAACCCAAGATTTTTGACCAAGTGGCGAAAGTCCTGCTGCCCAAGGATTACATCCGCCTGCGCATGACCGGAGACTACGCCTCCGACATGTCGGACTCCTCCGGCACCTATTGGCTGGATATCAAAAACCGCAAATGGTCAGACCTCCTGCTCAAAGCCTCGGGCATGCGCCGCGACCAGATGCCGGAACTCTATGAAGGCACCGATGCCACAGGCCAACTTTCACCCTCCGTCGCCAAAGCCTGGGGCATGCCCAAATGTCCTGTTGTGGCGGGTGGTGGTGGTGACAACGCGGCCTCCGCATGTGGTATTGGCGCTGTGACCGATGGCGCGGGCTTTCTCTCCATTGGCACCTCGGGCGTCATTTTCGTATCCAACGACAAGTTCAGCCCCAACGCCGGAAAAATGGTCCACGCCTTCTGCCATGCCACGCCCAACACCTGGCACCAGATGAGTGTCATTCTCTCGGCCACTGCAAGCCTCGAATGGTTGGCAGGCCTCCTCCAAACCCCGGCCCCGCAATTGACCAAAGCCCTTGGCAGCAAACTCAAGGCACCATCTTCGACTTTGCTCTTGCCCTATCTCTCCGGCGAGCGCTCGCCTGTGGGTGACGCCGATGTGCGCGGCGTCATGATGGGCATCGCCCATGAAACCGACCGGAAAACCCTTACGCACGCCGTGCTCGATAGCCTGGCTTTTGCCTTCCGTGACAATCTCGATGCCCTGCGTGAGGGAGGTGCGAAGATCAATCGCCTGATGGCCGTGGGTGGCGGCACCAAGTCCGAACTCTGGATGAAAATCATTGCCACCGCTCTCAATGTTCCCATCGATCTGCCAGCCGCTGGCGATATCGGCGGGGCCTTCGGTGCCGCCCGGATGGGCCTGGTCGCCACCACCGGAGCCAACTACAAACAAGTCTTCACCAAACCCAAAATTGCCAAAACCATCACCCCGGAAAAATCGGTCATCGCTGCTTACGAAGACCAGTTCCAGCGCTACAAGAAAATTTACCCCGCCATCAAGGACATCAAACTCACATGACATTTTTCAGTCTCAAAAAACCCGTGGCCTTCGATGGTCCCAAGAGCAAGAAAGAATTGTCCTTCCGCTATTACGACAAGAAGAAATCCGTCATGGGCAAAACCATGGGCGAGCAATTGCGCTTTGCCATGTGCTGGTGGCACACCACCTGCTGGCCGGGTTCCGATCCTTTTGGCGGCGACACTTTCATGCGGGATTGGCACCACAGCACGGATGAAATGGGCGCGGCCCGTCAAAAAGCCGACGTGATGTTCGAAGCCATGGACCTCACAGGCATCGACTTTTTCGCCTTCCACGACCGCGACATTGCGCCCGAAGGTGCATCGCTGAAAGAGTCGAATGCCAATGTCACGGCCATCGCTTCCTACATCGAAAAGAAAATGGTGAAGTCGAAAAAGAAATTGCTCTGGGGCACCGCCAACTTGTTTTCCAACCGCCGTTTCATGGCCGGTGCCGCCACCAATCCCGACCCCGATGTGTTTGCCTATTCTGCGGCGCAAATCAAACACGCCATGGATGTGACCAAGGGTCTGGATGGTGAAAACTATGTCATGTGGGGCGGCCGCGAAGGCTATGAAACCCTGCTCAACACCCGCATCGGCCAGGAGCTTGAGCAGGCTAAGCGCATGTTGTCCCTGGTCATCGAATACAAGCACAAGATCGGCTTCAAGGGCCCCATCCTGATTGAGCCAAAGCCGCAAGAGCCCACCAAGCATCAATATGACTATGACGTGGCCACCGTCTATGCCACCATCCTGTCATTGGGTGCGCAAAAATACGTGAAACTCAACATCGAACAGAACCACGCCATTCTGGCGGGACATACCTTTGAGCATGAAATTGCCCTGGCCGCAGCGCTGGGTATTTTCGGTTCCATCGATATGAACCGCGGCGACTATCAATCGGGATGGGACACCGACCAATTCATCGTCAATGTGCCAGAGATGACACTCGCCATGTATGAAATCCTCAAAGCTGGTGGCTTCACCACGGGCGGCCTCAACTTTGATGCCAAGATCCGGCGTCAATCCATCGATCCAGATGACATCATCCACGCCCACGTCGGCTCCATGGATGCCTGCGCCAAGGCCCTGCTCAACGCCGAAGCCATGATCGAAGACGCCAAGCTTTTGACCATTGTTGACGAGCGCTATTCCGGCTGGAAGGAATCAGTCAACAAAGCCATGTTGGCAGGCAGGGAAAGTCTCGAAAAAATTGCAGCACGCGTGGAAAAACAAAACCTCAACCCACAGCCCAAATCCGGCATGCAGGAGCGGTTGGAGAATTTGGTCAACAGTTATTGCTAGTCAACGGGCCCTCACCTGACGCTACGCGTCGTCCTCTCCCGCAAGCGGGAGAGGTGAAGACTTCACTTCTCCCGCTTGCGGGAGAAGGTGGATCGCGTAGCGAGACGGTTGAGGGCCTTCCTTAAACAACCTCGGAGAACCCACACATGGCAACAGACATCAAAGGCCCCGGCATATTCCTCGCCCAATTTGCAGGTGATGCGGCACCTTTCAATTCATTCGACTCTATCACCAAATGGGCAGGCTCCATCGGTTACAAAGGCGTGCAGGTTCCCTCCTGGGATGGCCGCTTGTTTGACCTCGCCAAAGCCGCCACCAGCAAAACCTACTGCGACGAGTTGAAAGGCATTGCCAAGCAAAACGGCGTCGTCATCACCGAACTCTCGACCCATCTGCAAGGCCATCTCGTCGCCATCCATCCCGCCTATGATGAAGCGGTGGATGGTTTTGCCCCCGCCAATGTACAAGGCAATGCATCCGCCCGTCAGGAATGGGCCTGTGAGCAAATCAGACTTGCGGCAAAAGCTTCCAGCAATCTCGGCATCACCCGGCAAGTTTCCTTCACCGGAGCATTGGCTTGGCCTTTTCTTTATCCATGGCCACCCCGTCCACCGGGCCTTGTTGAAGAAGCCTTCAAGGAATTGGGCAAGCGCTGGAAACCCTTGCTCGATGTTCTCGATGGCAATGGTGTGAAGATCGGTTTTGAACTGCATCCCGGCGAAGACACTTTTGACGGTGCAACTTTCGAAATGTTCCTGGAGCAGACCGGCAATCACAAAGCCTGCGGCATCAACTATGATCCGTCGCATTTCCTCTTGCAGCATTTGGACTATGTGGAATTCATTCACATCTACCACGAGCGGATTTTCGCCTATCATGTGAAAGACGCCGAATTTAACCCAACCGGGAAACAAGGCGTCTACTCCGGCTTCCAGAATTGGACCAACCGTGCGGGCCGCTTCCGTTCCCTCGGCGATGGCCAAGTGGATTTCAGCGCCATCTTCTCGGCGCTGGCCCAACACAACTACGATTCATGGGCCGTGCTGGAATGGGAATGCTGCCTGAAAGACGCCGAACAGGGCGCACGCGAAGGCGCCCCATTCATCGAAAGCCACATCATCAAAACAACGGCAAAGGCCTTCGATGATTTCGCCGCAGGATCAACCGACACCGGCAAAGCCCGCAGGATGTTGGGCCTCTCATAGGTGCCGTCACTTCACTTCTCCCTCCCCCTTGTGGGGAGGGTTAGGGTGGGGGTCGCTCCGACCTTTGACATTGCGTATTGTTTGAATTGATCCAACACCGTCCGACCCCCACCCCCGCCCCCCCCCCCAAGGGGGGGGGGAAGTGAAAATTAGGGAACAAAAAGATGGCCAACAAAAAAAGCGGGTTTGAGGGGTGGGTTGTTACAGCGGCGAAAAAAAAGAAAGCAGCCCACGGAGGCGGTCACGGCTGGT
>JANOXA010000114.1:0-90018 GCA_031418195.1 Hyphomicrobiales bacterium
CGGCATGCTGGGCATGGGGCCGTTTCCTTTTGAAGGTGAAGAAGATGCCGACCTGATCAACGCCGGCAAACAGACGGTAACCGAATTGCCGCAAACCGCCTTCTTCGATTCAGCTCAATCCTTCGCCATGATCCGTGGCGGAAAAATCAATATGGCCATTCTGGGTGCCATGGAAGTGGCGGAAAATGGCGACCTTGCCAACTGGATGATTCCCGGCAAGTTGATCAAGGGCATGGGCGGCGCCATGGATTTGGTGGCAGGCGTCAAGCGCGTCGTCGTCGTCATGGACCACACCAACAAGGTGGGTGAAAGCAAAGTGCTGAAATCTTGCAGCTTGCCGCTGACAGGCAAGAGTGTGGTCAACCGCATCATCACCAATCTCGGCGTGCTGGATGTTGTGCCGGGTGGACTGAAAATTGTTGAATGTGCAGAAGGTGTGTCGGAGACTGAACTGCGGGCTGCAACAGAAGCCAAAATCGTCAACTGAAATCGACTCTCGGACTGACGAAAGTATGAAAATCGCCCATATGCCAAATTAACCCTTGGGGGCTGGCGCCCTGCCTTTACATTAAGCGGCGCATGACTCCGGAGATTTTACGTGGCAAACGGCAGTTTTGAAATAGATACGGGTTACATTGGCATTGCCATGCCAGATGCCAATGGTGTCCGAAGTTACAAAGGCATTCCCTATGCAGCTCCACCCATCGGCAATTTGCGCTGGAGGCCACCGCAGCCTGTATTGCCCTGGAGCGGTGTTCGCACTTGTGACAAGTTTGGTTTCAACGCGCCCCAGCGCCTGCTGTTTGACGACATCAATCCATTTGAATTGGGCGTGTCTGAAGATTGCCTGACCTTGAATGTCTGGACGCCGGCGTCCGCCAACTCTCAAGCCAAATTGCCCGTGTTGTTTTACGTTCACGGCGGTGGCTTTGCTGTCGGTGCCGGATCGGAAAAACGCTATTGGGGCGCAAGGCCCGCATCGCAAGGCATCGTTGTGGTCACCATGAATTATCGGTTGAATGCGCTGGGCCATTTGGCCCATCCGGCCTTGACCGCCGAAAGTGAAACCGCATCATCCGGCAATTTTGCCAAGCTCGATCTTGTTGCGGCGCTGCACCGGGTGCAAAAAAATATAGCTTCATTTGGCGGCGATCCGGGAGCTATCACGATTGCTGGTGAATCGGCGGGTTCCATGTATGTCAGCATGCTGATGGCTTCCCCCCTTGCGCGAAGATTGTTTCACCGGGCCATCGGCGAAAGCGGCGCACAATTTGCGTCGCCCGAACGCCCCATGCAGTCCCTTGCCGAAGCTGAAGAACAGGGACTGGCTTTTGCGAAAAAACTGGGCGCCAAAACCGCCGACGAACTCCGCGCACTTTCTGTTGATGCAATCCTCGATGCCAATCCCGGTCTCGGATTTTGGCCCATCGTCGATGGCCATTTCCTGCCCGAGAAACCAGCTGCAATTTTTGCCAAGGGACAACAAGCTGATGTGCCGTTGTTGGCGGGATGGAACAAGGACGAGGGTTTCAACTTCACCGTGATGAACTGGCCATCAGCAAAGAAGGGCTATGAACGGTTGGTGCAAACCCTGTTTGGTGCGCGGGCCGGCGAAGTATTGGCGCACTATCCCGGTGGCCCCTCAACGGCTGCCTCCGCCCGCGAACTGGGTGCTGATCTCGTCATCAACCACAGCACCTGGGCGTGGCTTGAAGCCCACCGCAAAACCGCCAAGTCTGATGTCTTCCGCTATCGTTTTGACCGGGCTCCCAAGACTCCAAAGGGCTGGTTTCCGGAAGGTGCAGATGCCGGGGCATTCCACTCCTGCGAGATTCTCTACGTCATGAATAACCTCGATGCTTTTCCTTGGCTCGTGGATGCCGATGATCAAAGAGTTGCAGCTATGGCATCAGGCTACTGGGTCAACTTCGTGAAATCAGGAAATCCGAACGGCAAGGGACTGCCCCTGTGGCCTTCGTACCGCGAAGACGCACGACCAACACTTCATATCGATGTCAATTCCACCGTCAGCAACAATGCCGAAAAAATCCGCCACGAATTTTTGGCCAGCGTTTTGGATTGATCAACCCGGAAACAGCGTCAATCCCCCATCGACCCGAATGACCTGGCCATTGATGAACTTGGCCCGGGGCCCAGCCAGAAAAGCCACGGCATCGGCGATTTCTGCAGGTTCGGCATAGCGGTCAAATGATTTCTTGTCGGATTTCATGCGCTCCGGATCAACCACCCGTGTGGCTTGAAAACGCGCCGTTTTTGCAGGACCGGGGCTGACGGCGTTGATACGCACACCATCGTGGTAAAGTTCTTTGGCAAGACAGCGGGTGTAATGAACCACGGCAGCCTTCAGGGTTGAATAAACCACTTCCGGCGAACAACCCATATGAGCGGCAGCCGACGCCACATTGATTACTGAGCCGGCACCCCGTTTCACCATGGGCGGCACAAAAGCCTGGCACACCAGCATGGTGCCGATGAGATTGTTGTTCGTCAGGAAACTGATGTCTTCGAAAGAAATATCCAGCGCATTGTTGGGCTTTGGCTTGTTGCCCGTGGCACCGATATCGCCACCGGCGCAATTCACCAGGATTTCCACTTCGCCAAGTGTGCTTTCGATGATTTCCTTCATGCGGGCAACCGCTTGCTTGTCACCTATGTTTCCGGTGACGCCAACGCTTTTGACGCCATAAGCCTCAATTGCCTTGACCATATCGTCAAGCGAAGAGGCCTCGCCATATTTGGCTGTCTCTGTGGGCGAAAGATCATGCACAGCAACGTGAGCACCAAGTTCCGCCAAACGCTTGGCCATGAAGCTGCCAAGCCCACGACCTGATCCTGTAACGAAGGCAATTTTTCCGGCCAGTTCTTTTGTCATCTCATACTCCTAAGTCATGACGCCAAGTGCCCGCATGTTTGCAGCACTGCGATGGATCATTTGCAATTCATACTCTTCGAGTTCGCCATCCATCACCGTTTCCCAAGGTGTGCGATAATCCGCATCTTCCGGCAAACGGTTGACTTGAGCCGCAGCCAGTGTGGCTGCGAAATTCTGGGCGTTCATGGGTGCATAGCCGCGCCACCACTCTGGCTTGAGAAAACGAATGTGTCGGGCTTCCAAAGCGCCTGGCTCAAGCACTGCATTCATCTGCCCATGATACTTGGAAATTTCGGCCAGCATCGCCTGCAAGGGCACGGCACCATCGCCAATGGTGCAACGGATCAGGCGATAGCCTTCATCGGTAAACTGCACCCGGTAGTCCTTGAGATGCACATGGCGCACCAAGGGGGCCACGCGCCGGACAAAATCCATGGGTGCCTCTCCAACCGGGAACGTGTTGCCTGTATCCAGCGTGATACCCATGGCAGTGCCATATTCCGAGCAGAAAGCCAGAAGTTCTTCGCTGCCAAAATCCTGGTGATTTTCAATGGCGAGTATGCGGCCTTCTGCCTCGGCTCTTGGCGCAAATATGCCAAGACTCTCACGAATTGTATTCTGCAATTCGAACCACTTCACCCCCCAGGCATTTCGGCTGCCTTCAAGCACGGGTGACAATCCGAGGCGGATAATTTTTGCATCCAGCAGCCGCGCTGAACGGAACGCACTTTCAAGTGGACCCATCATGTTGATCCCGGCACTGATCACTGGCGTCATGCCAAGATCATCGAGGCGTTTTTTCAAATCAACAAGTGACTGATCAGGCAAATCTGCCAACCAGGGGTCAAATATCTCCAGCACCTTGGCTTTGAGTTCCGTTGCAATCGCAATAAAACCTTCGAGTCCCTTGCCATGCGAATTGGCGCGTGGCGTTCCTCTGCCTTGCAAACCCAAATGATAAGTCAGGCCATAGGGGTTCAAACCAATATTGAGTTTCATGACATCCCCGCATCTACAATGAGGCTTTGGCCCGTAATCATGCGGCTGTCATCAGACGCAAGAAACAGCACAGCTCTGGCGATTTCATCACCTGTGATCATCTTCTTTATTTTCTGGTTGTTGACAAGCGCATCAATTTTTTCTTGCGTCGGATACCAGAGACGCCTTTGCTTTTCGGTAATGACGGCACCTGGCTCAATGGCGTTGACGCGAATATTGTGAGGTCCGAAATTGCGGGCCAGCGCCTTGGTCAATCCGATGACCGCTGATTTCGCCGTGGCATAGGCCGTCATGCTGTCAGAACCATAGCGCCATGCGATGGATGAAAAATTGATGATGGAGCCTCCGCCCAGTTGTTTCATCTGCGGCAAGACCTGTTGGGCCAAAAAGAATTGATGCTTGAGGTTTACATCCATCGACCAATCCCAATAGGCTTCGTCAATCTCTTCGGGCAGTTTGCGATCATCATTGGCAGCATTGTTGACCAGCACGCGCACCGGACCAAGTGCAGCTCGCACCTTCGCTACACATTCAATCAAATCTTTGGTATTTGTCAGATCACACTGCAAAAATAAACTGCCGGGAAGAGAGTTGGCAAGAACCTGCCCCTTGTCTTCCTGTATGTCGATGAACGCAACCTTGGCACCTTGTCCGTAGGCTGCCCTTACAATTTCAGCACCAATGCCGTCTGCGCCGCCTGAAACCAGAAACACGGCACTCCTCAGGTTGGGATAGGTCGCGAATGAATTTTGCATCACAAGGCGTTTTCAGTTTCAGCATCGAACAAACAAAGACGATCTACATCAACGGCCAATCGGACCGTCTCGCCCAGTTTCGGTGCCTGATAGGGGAAGAATTTGGCGGTGATTTCGCGTCCGCCGAAACGGGCCGCCACATGGGTTTCAGATCCGGTCGGCTCGACCAGCGAGACAATGGCTTTCAGAGTGTTGGATGTTTTGCCAATAGCGGTGGTGAAATGTTCAGGTCGAATGCCAACGATAACCTGATGACCCGCACCAACTGTAACAGGTTTCGGCAATGTCAGCGTGGTTTCATCTTGTGTGCCGGCCGCCAGAACCACGCAATTCCCCCCCTGCAATGTTCCTGGCAAAAAATTCATGGCTGGTGATCCCATGAAGCCTGCCACAAACATATTGGCGGGGTGATCATAAATCGTTTGTGGTTCATCAAACTGTTGCAGCACACCTTTGTGCAATACGGCAATGCGCGACGACAGTGTCATTGCCTCCACCTGGTCATGGGTCACATAAACTGTGGTTTTGCCGATGGCGAGATGGAGTTTCTTGATCTCGGCCCGCATCTCGACACGTAGTTTTGCGTCAAGATTTGACAAGGGTTCATCAAACAGAAATAGTGCAGGGTCACGTACCAAGGCACGACCCATGGCGACGCGCTGACGTTGGCCACCGGATAGTTGCCCGGGTTTTCGGTGCATCAACTGGTCAATCTGCAAGAGCGATGACACACGTTTCAGAGCCACTTCGCGCTGGTCGCGCGGCACGCCACGGGCTTCCATGCCAAACAACATGTTTTGCCGCACCGTCATGGTTGGATAAAGCGCGTAGGACTGGAACACCATGGCAATGTCGCGGTCCTTGGGTGCCACACTGTTGACCACCCGGTCGCCAATGGAAATGGTTCCCGCCGAAGCCTTTTCCAACCCTGCAATGATGGCCAGCAACGTGGACTTACCGCAGCCAGAAGGGCCAACGAGGGCAATGAATTCACCGGATTTCACATCGAGATTGATGTCATCCAGCACTTTGACACTGCCAAAACTTTTATGCACGCCACTGATGTTCAACACAGCCATTACTTGATTGCCCCTTGCGTCAGACCACGCACAAAATACTTGCCGCCAAAGAAATACACCAACAACGGTGGCAACGCAGCAATCAGCACACCTGCACTGATGACGTTGTATTCTTTAACATTCTGTTCTTGCGCAGCAAAGGCAACGACAGCTGCCGTCACGGGTTGGGTCTTTCCGGTGGTCAGCACCACACCATAGAGAAATTCATTCCAGATGCCGGTGAATTGCCAGATCACCGTGACAATCAGGATGGGGGGTGAGATTGGTAAAATGATCTTCCAGAAAATGCGCCAGAAGCCAGCCCCATCGATTCGGGCAGCCTTGATCAGGTCATCGGGAATATTGATGTAGAAATTCCGGCAGAACAGGGTTGTGAAGGAAATGCCCTGGATCACATGTACCATGATCAGGCCCCAAAGGGTTTGGTTGAGGCCCGTTGTTCCCAAAATATAAGCCCAAGGCATCAGGGCAATTTGGCCTGGCATGAACACGCCAAACAAAAGGATGGTGAAAATTGTTTCCGATCCCCGAAATTTCCATTTCGAAAGAATATAGCCGTTCAACGCACCCAGCATTGTCGAAATGATGGTGGCGGGAATCGTCATGTAAACCGAGTTCCAGAAATTTGCCGACATGCCCTCGCAGCGCCCGTTGAGACAATAGGTGCCCCAGGCGGCAGACCAGCCATCAATAGTGAAGGAGCGCGGGAAAGCCAGCAGGCCATTGCGTCCCACGTCGATGTTGTCGCGGAACGTGTTCATCACAACAACAACCAGTGGTATGATATAGATGAGCGAGAACAGCACTAGAATACTGTAAATAACGATACGCGAAATCAGATGGCTGCGAGCGGCGCGGGCAGCTTCTGCATCATGGGGCACGAAGTTAGACACTCTGTCTCTCCCGATGCTGCCGCCAGGTCAGGTACAGCGCGTAGGGAACCAAAACCACTGCCAGTGCCGCCACCATCATGATGGCCGCAGCTGAACCTTCGGCAATCTGGCCGCGCTGAAACATCAGATCGTAGACATAGTTGGCGGGAAATGTGGTTGAGATGCCAGGGCCTCCACGGGTGAGGGACACCACAAGATCAAAAGTCTTTATGGCGAATTGCACCATGATCACCGCGACGGCAATGAAGATGGGCGCGATGGTGGGCAGGATGACCTTGGCGTAGGTGCGCAAGGGGCCAGCGCCATCAATCTGCGCGGCCTTCACCAGGTCCTGGTCAACTGAGCGCAACCCGGCGAGGAACAACGCCATGGCAAAACCCGAGGCCTGCCAAATGCCGGTGATGATGACCGCCCAGATCGCATATTTCCGGCTGCTGGTCAGTGCGAAAGAAAAGCTTTCCCAGCCCAGCCCGCGCACCAGAAACTCAATTCCTGCAGTTGGATTGTAGAGCCAACTCCAGATCGCACCTGTCACCACAAAAGACACGGCAAGTGGATAAAGAAAAATCGTGCGCCAGAAACTTTCGGCTTTGACCTTCTGGTCAATCAGAATGGCGAGCAGCAAACCGACTGCAATAGTACCCAAGACATAAAAACCACTGAAGAAAAACAAGTTCACATAGGCAATGTTCCAGCGTTTGCCGGCCCAAAGTTTGAAATAGGCCGTAAGCCCGACGAAATCATAACTCGGCAATTGCGCGGAATCCGACAGCGAAAGATAAAACGTCCAGGCGGTGAAACCAAACGTGTAAAGGAAAGAGGCTATCAGCGACGGCAAAATCAGCCAGAAGGGCAGGCTGCTGCTCCAATTGGTGCTGGTCTGAACTCGCGCATTCATTTTGTCGGTTGCTCGTTTCCGTGGATCAACTTATTGCATATTTAGCTGGTTGCCAAAGGGACCTCATCCGCCCCGTTGGGGCACCTTCTCCACGAAGGCGTGGAGAAGGGACAATATTCAATCACCTGTCCCTTCTCCACGCCTTCGTGGAGAAGGTGGCGCAACGCGCCGGATGAGGCCCCTTTGGCAGCATGCTGTTACCTCCCCCGCAAAGCGAGGGAGGTGATGCAAATGTCTACTTCTGCGCGTCCACCGCATCTGCCATTGCATTAGCGGCATCGGCTGCCGAAATGTCGGAGTTCACGAATTCCGTGATCGTCTCCATCATCGCACCGCGATACTTCTGCAACACGGTCATGTTGTGGGCCATTGAGCGGACAAGCGTGCCTTCCTTGATAGAAGCCGCAAGGTCAGCCTGGGACAATTGCTGGCAGGGGTTGAAGCCCTTGCTCAGGTCAACGTCGAGGCGGGCGGGAATCGAACCCTTGGTGATGTTGAACACCGTCTGGAATTCCGGCGACAGGATGGTCGAAGCCAACAGCTTCTGGCCTTCAATGTAATCCGGGTCAGACTGCTGGAAAAACACCACGGAGTCAGAGTTCAAGATGAACCCGGGTTTGCCCCAATCCGTTGGAGCCTGGGCGCAGACGTAATCCTTGCCATGTTCCTTGCCTACGGCCTTGAGCACGCCGACTTGCCAGTCGCCCATGATGTGGAACAGCGCGTCGCCATTGGCCATCAGGTTCGAAGCAGTGTCATAGTCACGGCCAACAATGCCGGGGTCCATGTATTTTGTCACCATCAGACGCATTTGTTCGAACGCCTTGATCATGCCGGGCGAACGCATGGCAGCGGTGTCGCCTTCCACAAAGGCTTTCTGGAAAAGATCCTTGTCAGTGCCGTAGACCACGACTTCGAACGTCGTTGAATCGGTCCAGTCAGCAGAGTAATGGGCCAGACAAATCTTCTTGGCGGCAATGGCCTTTTCGCAGGCGGCATTGAAATCAGCCCAGGTCTTTGGAAGTGCATCAACACCAGCCGCTTTCATGGCGGGAACTGATCCCCAAATCCAGTTGATGCGGTGAATGTTCATGGGAGCTGCAACCCATGAACCCTTGGGCTTCATAACGGGGAACAGCTCAGGTGCCACAACCTTTTCCCAGCCTTCGGCAGCTGCGAGTTCGTCAAGATTGGCGGTTTTGCCGGTTTCGTTCCATTCGGCAATTTCCGGGCCCTTCAATTGTACGGCAGCGGGGGCGTTGCCCGAGAGTACGTCAGCGCGCAATTTTGCCAGTGTATTGGCCGTGTGGCCGGCAATGGCATTCTGTTCCCACAAGCCGCCCTTGGCCGTGAACATTTCGCCAAGCTTGGCAATCGACGCAGCATCAGAGCCAGTGGCCCATTGATGAAGCATCAGGGTTTTTGGTTGAGCGATTGCAACACCGGCAATCATGGTTGTGGCAGCGGCGGCGGCCAATAATGACTTGAGAACTTTCATGAACTCCTCCCAGAGTATTTGTAAAAGTGTGTTTGCTGATCAGTGTTTGCGAAGTTATATGTATAGGGCAGGCTGAAGACTGCTCTTTTTGTTTTGTCAATTTGTTCTATGGTGAACAAATTGCCTTGTCAATATGGGGCACCAACTTCCAGGTTTCGCAATGGCACAAAGCCGCATCAAGCAGATCATGTCGACAGTTGCCAATGGCACGCCAGCCAGCCAGATCATCCGTGCGCTTAGCCAACAGGGCGGTATGTCCGCTGCACAAATTGCCCGCCATTCTGGTTTGGCAAGGTCGACCATTTCTGCGGCTGTTACAGAATTGAAAGAAAGTCGCGTAATTGTTGAGGTCGAGCCAGCGGCTGTCGGCAAAGCCGGTGTCGGACGGCCCGGCACTTTATTGACTCTCAACCCACAGGCCGGCACCTGCATCGGCATTCACCTGGGCTACAATGACATTCAATTCGTGGTAGCAGACATTTCACATAGTTTTATTGCCGAACAAAAAATAGAACTGGGTGTTGACTACGACCCACCGGACGTTTTGGCCATGGTGGAGAAATCCTACCTGGAATTTTACAAATCCAATGGCCTGCCGCTTATCAGTCTTCTGGGAGTCGGGGTTTCAGTTTCTGGCCCGGTCAGGCCTGATGGTGTTTTGCAGCGTGGCGGCATTTTGCCGAAATGGTCAGGCATCAACATTCGCAGCTTTTTTGAAAGCCTGTTCAAGCGGTCAGTGCATGTCGATAACGAAAGCAATTGCGCCGCCCTCGCTGAAATGAAATGGGGTGCAGCCCGCGGCGTTGATAATTTCGTCCTTTTCAAAATGGACGTGGGCGTTGGAGGTGCCGTTGTTGTGGGCGGCACCGTCTTGAAGGGCGTTGCGGGCGGGGCCGGGGAGTTTGGCCATGTCAGCATCAACCCTGAAGGTGAACTTTGCCGCTGCGGCAATCGGGGTTGCCTTGAACTCTATGCAAGCTTCTTGAAGCCGTTGGAACAATTGTCGCGTGTGCACAAGCAACCAATGACCATGGATCGCGCCATCATGCTGGCGGAATCGGGCGATGCCGGTGCCTTGCGGATGATCGCCGATGTGGCTGGCTTTGGTGGAAGGGGACTTTCCATGATTGGAACGATGCTCAATCCGCCGTTGATACTGGTTGGTGGGCGCATGGCCTTGGCTGGTGATCTTTTGCTCACTCCCATGATCAAGTCCTATCATCGACATACGCTCCATAAACCCACCGATCCCCGCGAGCATCCCCCAACGCTGATCCAGGTCGGCAAGTTCACGGAAAATGATTCACTGCTGGGCGCTGTCGGCCTCGTGCTCGATGGTGCACTGGCTATGGGGCAAGACGCATAGGGCTTGGAAATTCCCGGCGAAAACCGATGACCAAAATCAGCCTGTTTGCTCAATTGTCAGACATCTCAGCTGCAGTCTTGACCGCTTACCGGGCAATTTTCAGAACATATGCCTTGCACTAAAACCCAAACTGGGTTCAGATTGAAGGGCAACACGGCAAGGACACGGCGCAATGGCCTTCAACGAGATGTTTGCGTCCAGCGGCAAGGTTCGAGAGCCCTACGGCAAAGTTGAAACTTGGCTCAAGCAACTGGGCCAAGCTGATATTGACCGGGCTCTCAGGGAGTCTGAAGCACGTTTTCGGCGCAAGGGCATTACTTTTGCGGTGTACGGCGATGCAAAGGCCAGCGAACGCATCATCCCGTTTGACATTGTTCCCCGGATATTTGCAGCCCAGGAATGGCGCAGACTTTCAGCCGGTATCGAGCAGCGGGTGCGGGCCATCAACGCCTTTTTGCATGACATCTATCACAATCAGGAAATCTTGCGGGCGGGGCGCGTACCAACCCAGCTGATCGTGCAAAACGAAGCCTTTGTGCCGGAAATGATCGGCGTCGATCCGACCAAAGGCATCTATGCCCATATTATGGGTGTTGATCTTGTGCGGGTGGGGGAAAGTGATTTCTTTGTCCTGGAAGATAACTGCCGCACGCCCTCAGGTGTTTCCTACATGCTGGAAGACCGCGAAGCCATGATGCATCTTTTTCCGGAACTGTTCGCCCAACAGCGAGTCGCACCCGTCGACAATTATTCCGCCATGCTGCACAAAACCCTTGAAGCCGTGGCACCTGAATCAGCGGGCCATGATCCTGTAATTGTGGTGTTGACCCCCGGCATTCACAACTCGGCGTTTTTTGAACATTCATTTCTGGCTGATGAAATGGGCGTGGAATTATGTGAGGGGCGGGATTTATTTGTATCCGATGGTTGGCTCTACATGCGCACCACTCAAAAGCCGCGCCGGGTCGATGTGGTATATCGCAGGATAGATGATGCCTTTGTTGATCCGCTTACCTTCAAGCCCGACGGCAGCCTTGGTGTGCCAGGTATTTTTGATGTTTATCGGGCAGGGCGGGTCACTCTCGTCAATGCACCGGGCACTGGTGTTGCCGACGACAAGGCGGTTTATGCCTATATGCCAGCCATCATCGAGTTTTATACGGGCGAACAACCACTGCTGAGCAACGTGCCAACTTGGTTGTGCTCTTCAGAAAAAGACCTGGCCTACGTCAAAGACCATTTGGCGGAACTCGTGGTCAAGGAAGTGCATGGCTCCGGCGGCTATGGCATGTTGGTGGGGCCAACCTCAACGAAAGAGGAAATCGCCTCTTTCCGCGAAAAACTGCTGGCAAGGCCCGGCAACTACATCGCCCAACCCACCCTTGCGCTCTCTACCGTGCCAACTTTTGCCAATGGCGCAATCGCTGCTCGCCACGTTGACTTGCGGCCCTTTGTCTTGTCGAGCGACCGCATTCGCACCACGCCAGGCGGCCTCACCAGGGTGGCCCTCAAGGAAGGTTCACTGGTTGTCAATTCAAGCCAGGGCGGCGGCACCAAGGACACTTGGGTGTTGGAGGACTGACATGTTGGGCAGGACCGCAGCCGAACTTTATTGGATGTCGCGTTATGTGGAGCGGGCCGAAAACATGGCGCGGCTGCTGGAGGTGGGCTATCGCATTTCACTGATGCCGGGTGCCGTGGAAGGCCATCGCGACGAGTGGAAGTCCACCCTTGCAAGTGCTGCCTGTTTGCAAAGTTATTACGAGAAACACAAAGACGTTGACGGTGCCCGCGTGGTGAATTTCCTGCTGTTTGACGAGGACAATTCCTCCAGCGTCAAATCCAGCCTCAAGGCCGCCCGCAATAATGGGAGGGCGGTTCGCACGGCTTTGACGCGCGATGTTTGGGAAAGCCTGAATTCCACCTGGTATGAACTGTCGCAAATTCGGCCGGAGGACATTACGTCGGACCGGCTTCCCAGTTTTCTGGAATGGGTCAAACAAAAGGCCATGGCGTTTCGTGGGGCGGTGCTGGGCACCATGTTGCGCAATGATCCCTATTACTTCAGCCAATTGGGAAATTTCGTTGAACGGGCAGACAACACAGCGCGCATCCTTGACGTAAAGTACTATATCCTGCTGCCGCGGCCCAGTGATGTGGGCAGCGAGCTCGACTCCCAGCAATGGGCGCAAATCTTGCGTTCAGTATCCGCCCACGGTTCCTATCGCTGGTTTTACAAGGACAGCCGCTTCAAGCCCTTGTTGATTTCCGAGTTCCTGATCCTCAAAGACGAAATGCCTCGCTCCCTGTTGTTTACCTACAATTGGATCAACCTTGCCCTGCAAGGCCTCGAAGGACTTTATGGCCAACGCTATGAGTGCCAGGACATGGCAGACGACATTCTGCAACATTTGAAAAAAGGCAACATGAAACAGATTTTCCAGAGCGGCTTGCATGAATTCCTGCAAAACTTCATGCGCCGAAACAATGACCTGTCCGCCAGCATCGCCAAAACCTATAACTTCCCGTGAACCCATGCGCATCTCCGTCCGCCACGCCACCCATTTTGAGTATGATTCAAATGTTGATTATGCAGTGCAAAGACTGCTGCTCACACCTCTGAATTTTGCCTCCCAGCACGTTGAAAGCTGGACAATTCGCGCTGCGGGCATGCAGAACGCCTTGCAGTATTTTGATGGTTTCGGAAATGCCGTAACCTTGACGACTTTCACCAATCACAGTGGCCCTGTGGAAATTGTGGCCGAAGGCATTGTTGAAAGCCACGATGCACAAGGCATGGTGAGGGGTCTGGTTGAAACTGCACCCGTCGCTGTCTACATGCGGCAAACCAACGCCACCAGGCCCAGCATTAAAATCTTGCGAATGCTGCCAGTCCATAGCCAGAATCTTGTTGATCCCTTGCGCGAGCTTCATGGCCTGATGTTTCTGGTCCACAACAACGTCGCCTATTTGACAGGCGTGACCAATTCCCAGACAACCGCTGCCGAAGCCTTCGAACGCGGCAGTGGTGTTTGCCAAGACCATGCCCATATATTTTTGGGCCTTGCACGCAGCCTCGGTTATCCCGCCCGTTACGTCACGGGTTATCTTGTTATGGGCATTGGTGCAGCTTCCACGGCATCTCACGCCTGGGTTGAAGTGCATGTCCAGGATTTGGGTTGGGTTGGCTTTGATGTGGCAAATTGCATTTGCCCGACAGAACAATATGTTCGGGTTGCCGCTGGCATTGATGCAGCAAGCGTTACCCCGGTGCGGGGATCCCGTCGGGGCGGGGTGGCCGAAACCATGACGGTTGAAGTACGCGTCGAGATCGCCCAACAATAGGGATAGCGATTCTTTTGCAATGGGGGCGGAGTGCAGGAATGACTTATTGTGTAGGACTACTGCTGGATTCAGGCCTCGTGATGGCCTCCGATACCCGCACCAATGCGGGCATGGACAGTCTTGGAAAATTCAAGAAAATGCATTGCTGGACCAATCCTGGCCACAGTGTTTTTGTCTTGATGACAGCCGGAAATCTGGCGGTCACGCAAGCCGTGGTCAGTTTGTTGAGTGAGGGCGCAAAAATCAATCCGGTTGAAGACGAGCCCGACAACCTTTTTGCCGCATCGTCAATGTTTCAGGCAACCCGCATTGTTGGCAGGGCGGTGCGCGAAGTGCGTAAAGTTGATGGCGAAGTGATGGGGGCGCGCAGTGACGCTTTTTCAGCGAGCTTTATTTTAGGGGGACAGATTGGCGTTCAATCACCCAGGCTCTTCCAAATCTATGCCGAAGGCAATTTCATTGAAGCAACCGCCGACACGCCATTTTTCCAGATTGGCGAACATAAATATGGCAAGCCGATTCTGGACCGCGTCGCCCGCCCCGACATGAAATTGGGTGATGCCGCCAAAATGGTACTGCTGTCATTCGACTCAACCCTGCGATCCAATCTCAGCGTCGGACTTCCGATCGACATGCTGACCTATGAATCCGATAGCCTGAAAATCGAACACACCAAACGCATCGGCCCGGAAGACCCGTATTTCAGAAAGCTTTCCAGCGACTGGTCTGGAGCACTTCGAACGGCATTTTTGCAGATTGATCCGTTTGATATTTAGCGCGTTCTCCGACCAAGGAACCTCACAATTTATTCCTTGTTCGCAACGCCAGCACTTGCAAATGTGGCCATGCCGTTATGGCAATTTACAGCGGCTTTGACGATGCCTGCGGCCAATGCCGCCCCTGAAGCTTCGCCAAGCCGCATGCCAAGGTCGAGCAGGGGGTTGAGGTTGAGTTTGGCCAGCAAAGCCCGGTGGGCCGGTTCCGCCGAAACATGGGCGGCCATGCAATGGTCAAGGGCGCGGGGGCTGGCGCAATACAAGACCGCCGCTGCTGCCGTTGCCACATAGCCGTCGATCAACACGGGAACCCGGTTCATCCGCGCCCCCAGAATGGCACCTGCCATCGCCGCCAGTTCCCTTCCCCCAAGCCGCCTGAGCACTTCCAGTGGATCATCCAGGTGGGCCTTGTGCAAAGCCGCAGCTCGCGCCACTGCACCGGCCTTGCGCTTCAACCCTTCCGCATCCATACCCGTTCCAGGTCCCACCCAATCCTCAGGCTTGCCGCCAAACAGTCCATGGGCGATAGCGGCCGCAATTGTTGTGTTGCCAATGCCCATTTCACCAATGCACAGCAAATCACAGCCCCCTGCGATGGCCTCCATGCCATAGGCCATGGTGGCGGCACAGTCGGCTTCTTCCAGTGCTGCACCTTGTGTAATGTCCTGCGTTGGCACTTCCAGCGCCAGCTCAAAAACCTTCAAACCGAGATCAAAGGTTTTGCAAATCTGGTTGACGGCTGCCCCATCATTTTGAAAATTGGCCACCATCTGGGCTGTCACCGCCTGCGGATAGGCGGCCACACCCTGCGCCACCACCCCGTGATTGCCAGCAAAAACCGCAACAACGGGACGCTGCACCTTGGGCGGCGATTGTTGCTGCCAAGCCGACAACCATTCGACGATTGTTTCCAAACGACCCAAAGCCCCCGGCGGCTTGGTCAATTGTCCATCCCGGGCCCGGGTTGTTGCCACAGCTTCAGCATCGGCTTCCGGCATGGAATTCAGCAAGGCACGAATATCGTCAAACGGCAGTCCAGTGGTCATGTCAGCGGGAATCCTGTTGGCTTTTCAGATTGGCGTGGCTTTTGGGGCTTTCTGGCCCTAGAGGTCAAGCCATTGACAGACCTGTTGCCATTGATGACCGACACACCCCCCCGTATCGATACGACACAGAACACGACAGATCGCCAGCGCTTCAGGCCTTTGGCTGAACTGTTGCATGCCATCGGTTTTCTGACGCGACTACCCGTGCCATTGCTCCGGACCGTTGATCCCCCGCCATTGGCCCACACCATGCGGATGTTTTCAATTGTCGGGGCGCTGATTGGGGCTTTGATTGGCATCATCCTGTTGATCCTCACCGAACTCCAAGTCCCGCCAATACTTGCCGCCGTGTTGGCAGTGTCGGCAGGCTGCTTGCTGACGGGTGCCTTGCACGAAGATGGTCTGGCTGATTTTGTTGATGGTATTGGCGGTGGCAAAACCCGCGAGCGCCGTCTTGAGATCATGCGTGACAGCCGCATTGGCACCTATGGCACACTGGCTTTGATTGCCGTATTTTTGGTGCGGGTTTTTGCACTGGTGGCTCTGTTGGCTTTGCCTGCCAGCACATACATGTTGCTTTTGGCATCGACGGGGGCTTTTTCCCGCGCCATGGTGGTGGACTTGCTGTGGGCCACAAAACCGGCTCGCAGTGATGGCTTGTCGGTTTTCGCCGGAAGACCAACACGCAATGCGGCGGTTTTTGTCATTATCTTCGGCCTTGGCCTTACTTTTTCAACCGGATTGGTTATCCGGTCCGAAGCCAGCGTGATTGCCCTTGGCCTGGGCCTGGCGGTGACTGCCATCATCCGGCGACTTGCCGTGCAGAAACTTGGAGGGCAGACGGGGGATGTTTGCGGGGCTGTGCAGGTAACCTGCGAAACCGTCATGCTGGTGGTTTTTGCGTCAACCATTGGTTAACCCAAGTTTCAAATTCATTGACAAGTGCAAGGATTGGTCAAACCTCATTAACGTAATTTCGGGCCTCAAAACAACACGAGGCTCGCCATGCATTCCGCTTTGCTTTTTCCCAATCGCCGTTTGCGTTTGTTTTCCAGCGTCATTCTGGCCTTGCTGCTGACGGCTGGTGCGGGATTGCCCGGTTTTGTTCCTTTGTCGCAATCGGCCGATGGCGTCATCAACCCGGAAAAGCCACGTTTGTTTTCGATCACAGAACTGGAAGCTGGCAGCAACGGCCACTTTGTCACAGCTGCCCGTATCAATCATCGCACGGTTGATGTTTTGGTCGACACCGGTGCCAGCGCCGTCGCCTTGAGCTACGAAGATGCTGAAAGCGTTGGCCTGAAACCCCGCAGTCTGGACTTCAAAGTCAAGGTTTCAACAGCAAACGGTGAAGGTTCAGCAGCCCGCGTCATGTTGAAGAACGTGGAAATCGGCGGTGTGCGGGTGCGTGATGTTGAGGGCCTTGTACTGCAAAAAGGCGCCATGCGCGGAACCTTGCTGGGCATGAGCTTTCTCGGTCGCTTGAAGAGCTTTAGCGTTGAAGGTGGCAAGCTTGTTTTGAAGAACTGACGCTAATTGCCGCAATCATGACGATTCATCACGACATGTTCTTGCTGGCCATGGCAGACTCGTGGTTGATGGACGACTCCCGCTTTCCCGATATTGAAACGCCTTGCATCAAAATCTGTGTCATCGAACCTGAGACCGGATTTTGCATCGGTTGCGGTCGCACGCGCTTGGAAATCGCCAGCTGGCTGTCAATCTCTCCGATCGACCGGCGCGTCGTCATGGAAAATTTGCCCGAGCGGGTTGCAACCCTGACCCTGCGCAAAACCCGCCGTGGCGGCAGGCGTGGCAGATTGGGAGCAGCTTGAATAAATCACGCCGCCGCCAATTTGCGGGCCGTTTGTTCCTCAACCGCCAGCAGGGCCTTTTGCAGGACCTGCATACCCGCACCCGGCTTGCACCCTTCAGTCGACAATATTTGCCGCCAAATCCGTCCACCGGGTTGACCATGATAAAGGCCCAACATGTGCCGCGTGATGCGGTGCAAGGGTAAGCCGCTTTTGGTCAAGCTGTTTATGTAGGGCAGCATTTCCTCAACCACTTGCCCCCGCGATGAAACGGGAGCCGCGACACCGTGTGTCAGGGAATCAGCAAAGCTGAGTATCCACGGATTGTGATAGGCCTCGCGGCCATACATCAATCCATCGAGATCGTTGAGGTGCGAAACATCTCCCAATGGCGAGGTCAACCCGCCATTCAAAATAAGTTTGAGATGCGGAAACGACACTTTGAGTTGATGAACGCGATCATAATTCAATGGCGGAATCTCGCGGTTTTCCTTGGGACTCAAGCCCTTCAACCAGGCCTTCCTGGCATGAACTGCAAAAGATGTGCAGCCCGCATCAGAAACCTGTTGAACAAAGTTTTGCAAATCCGCAAATTCGTCTTGGTCATCTATGCCAATCCTGCACTTCACCGTCACAGGAATTGCAACAGCCTTTTGCATCGCCGCAACACAAGCAGCAACCAACCCCGGTTCGGCCATCAGGCAAGCCCCAAAGCGCCCTTCCTGAACCTTGTCGGAAGGGCACCCCACATTCAGGTTGATCTCAACATAACCAAAATCCTCACCAATCCGGGCTGCCTCTGCCAAACCAGCTGGATTGCTGCCGCCCAATTGTAAAGCCACCGGCTGCTCCGCTGGATCAAAACCCAACAGCTTCAGGCGATCACCTTTCCGCACCGCCGTCTCCGTCAACATTTCCGTGAACAACAAGGCGTGACGTGTCAATCGACGGTGGAAAAATCGACAATGCCGATCCGTCCAATCCATCATCGGCGCAACGGCGAATGTTTTTGATTTGGCCGATGCTGAATTTTTCGTGGAATGCATCTTCAGGGCAATAGCTTGGGGAGCAGGAAGAACTCAATTAAAAAACGAAGGCCTGATCGGCTAAAAGTTTTGAATGGATTTAGCGAAATGGTGGGAGATACTGGACTCGAACCAGCGACCCCTGCGATGTGAACACAGTGCTCTACCAACTGAGCTAATCTCCCGTCGCGTTGAAGCGGCAATTGTTGGCTCGCTATAGGAGTTCTATCCCCTTCTCGTCAATAACGGGCTTCCGGCGCACCCGCAAAAGCATCAACCGGACTCGTGCCAGTGAAGGGCGCATTGCCTGTCAAGCGGTCCACGACGGCCCGTTGCGCCGCGCCAGTGGGGCTATAGGCATTGATGTAAACCGGCACGCGGGGCATATCATACAAGTAATAGGGATGGCCAAACGACACCATGATTGTCGGCAGGTCATGCCAATAGCGCTGCATCATGTTCATGACCCCAGGCTGTTCCCTCGCCCAATCCATGTAAATTCGTGACTTGCCCAAGGAAGACTCCACAGCGGGCGCATAGATCACCAGATCGCAATTTTCCGGTGTCGGCGGATTGCTGCTGCCAAAAGGCGATACCTCAAATCCTTTGTCCACAAGTGCCTGCCGGAACGTGATCAATTCCTGCCAAGGCATGTCGGGCAGAAAGCCGGGAATGCCACGACTCACCAGGCAGATGCGTTTGTATTTTCCCGGATTGAGCGGCAGCAGGTTTTTTGTATCCTTCACAAGCGTGATCGACCGCGCCGTCATGTCTGCTGCATAATCGAGGTGATCGGCCAATCCGATGCGCTGCCGCACTTCATCAAGCGGCAGGATTCGCTCATCGATGGATTGCTGGTGCAGTCCCAGGGCCGCCTTCATGCCCAAAACCCGTGTCACTGCATCTTCAACCCGCTGTTCGGAGAGCAAGCCATTGCGCAGGCCCTGCAACATGTAAGAAAGATCCAGTTCCAGATTGGTGGAGAACAGAAAAACATCACAACCGTTTTCAATGCATTGCGGTGCTGTTTCGCTGCGGGCAGCCCAATCGCCAAATCCAGCCATCACAGTGGCATCCGACACTATCAGACCATTGAAGCCAAGTTCGCCGCGCAACAAATTCATATTGATCAGTTTTGAAACCGACGCCGGACGATAACGTTCCAAACCTTCAGCAATACCATTCTTGGCGGCATGGGCTGGCAGGGCGATATGGGCTGACATCACCGACATCAGGCCCGCATCGATCATGCGCTTGTAAATCCGCCCAAACACCGAATGCCATTCATTCGTGTCCATGCGATTGATTGTCGTGACAAGGTGCTGGTCGCGCGCATCAAAGCCTTCGCCCGGCCAATGTTTGGCCGTGGCGGCAATGCCAGCCGCCTGAAACGCCTGCATGCAGGCCATACCCTGCGCCTGCACAATGTTCGGATCACTGCCATAAGAACGTGTGCCGACGATGGCAGATGCCCATTCCTTGTTAATGTCGATGCAGGGCGTGAATGTCCAGTTATAGCCCATGGCCTTGGCTTCCAGTGCCATGATGCCCACAGCTTTCGCGGTCATTGCGGGGTCATTGACGGCTGCCATGCCAAGGTTGTTGCTAAACGGCGTCATGCAGCCCGCCAGATTGCCGCCCCCTTCCAGATCGCCTGCAATAAAGGGAGGTATTTCACAGTTTTCCAAAGCGCGGCGTGTGGCAGCATGAGCCGCTGCCATATCTGCACCGACAAAACGGCAAAGGCCGCCGGGCTTGAAAGCGGTGATCGCATCCAGCGCCGCAAGATCATCGCCAAAGGAAATCTGCACAAAAAGCTGGCGCAACTTGTCTTCCAAGGATATTCCGTTGCGGGTTTGCTCCACCCACGCGATATCCGAGTCCAATAGATTGAACGGCGGCAGTCGCAAAGTGGAAAGAACCGACATGTTTATGGCTCGCTGATGCGGAAGACTTGCAACGCCTTATGGCCTGTGATCCAATGGATGTCATGCTCAAATCACTTTATGTCCTCGCCTTTTTGTTGATCGCTGGTGGTCTCGTTTTTCACTTCGCCGCCCTTGAGGCCTTCAATCTGCTGGTCCGCAAGGATCAGGGATCAATGCTGGCTGCCGCGGACGTGCGCTACAGCAGTGACCCGCGCCAACTGCTCGACGTCTACAGGCCAGTTACAGGTTCGGGCCCTTGGCCGATCATCGTATTTGTGCATGGCGGCTCTTGGCAGGGCGGCAACAAAAATCCTTACGAATTTGTCGGCCGCGCCCTTGCGGCACAAGGCTTTGTCACTTTTGTTATCAATTATCGCCTGCACCCCAAAGCCAAATATCCGGCCTTTGTGGAAGACACAGCCCTTGCTATGCAATGGGCTGCCGCTCACGCAGCCGACTATGGCGGGGCAGGGGAAAGACTTTTTGCCATGGGGCATTCGGCGGGTGCCTACAACATTGCCCAAGCTGTATTGGCCGACCAATATTCCGGGGACCGGCCCAAACTCTTGGGGGTTGTGATACTTGCAGGCCCCTTCGATTTTTTGCCAATTGATTCGCTGATCACCAGAGAAGTCTTTGGCTATCTGCCAGACTTGCCCGATACCCAGCCCGTCAATCATGCCAGAGGAGATGCACCACCTTTTCTGATTTTACATGGCGATGCTGACAAGACGGTCTTTCCCAAAAATTCCAAAGCTCTTGATGCGGCCCTGCGGCAAGTGGGCGCGACATCAACACTCAAAATCTACGAAGGCGTTTCCCACATTGATATCCTGTTGTCTCTTTCGACCTGGAAACGCGACACGGCACCAGTGCTGGCTGATGCCGTGGCTTTTATGCGAGATAAGTTGAAATGATCGGCCAGGCCTCATCATAGTGATCAATAATGTGGGTTGGCTTGAAAGTGCTGACGTGTTGAGAAGTATAGCCGAATGAAACGGCAAGCACAGGCACATTGGCGGCCTGTGCCGTGCGGATATCGGTTTCGCTGTCTCCCAACATCATGATGTCGGTGGCGGCAAAACCAAGTCGCTTTGCCGCTTCCAGCAAAGGTTCGGGGTTGGGCTTCATGATCGGCAAGGTATCGCCGCCAACCAGTGAACCGAAACGGTGCATCATGCCAAGTTCCGTCAATAGTTTTCGTGAGAGATGCTCGACCTTGTTGGTGCACACACCCATTTTGAGACCCGACAATTCTGCCCGGTCCAGCAGCGCAAGCAAGCCATCAAACACCACACTGTGGTCGGCAATATTGTCGCCGTAATATTCAAGAAAAGTCTTGTGCAAATGCAGCAGGGTTTTTTGATCCACTGCTGGACCCGTTGCTGCAACACCTCTTTCAATCAGGTTCATCGCTCCATGGCCCACAAAGGCCCGCAATTCAACCATGCTGATCGGCGGTCGATCAATCAGGTCCAGCACATGATTGGTTGCAGCATGAAGGTCAGGCGCGGTGTCCACCAGCGTGCCGTCGAGATCAAAAATCAGGGCCTTGAGGGTCATGTGTTTCCTTGAACGGGTTGATTTGTAAGGTGGCAAACCCTGTGCTAAGCCGCGCCCTTCAACTGGAGCACACCATGGATATCGGCAAACCCACAGCCCTGCGAGACATATTGAAAGACAAGTCCTTGCTCAAGGACAAATGTTACATCAATGGCAAATGGCTGGGATCGGAAGCAACCATCAGGGTGACTAATCCTGTGGATGAAAGCCTGATCGTCACCGTGCCGAAACTGGGTGCGGCCGAAACCCGCATGGCCATTGAAGGCGCGAAAGCCGCGCAAAAACTATGGGCCAAACGCTCAGCCAAGGAGCGCGGCCAGATTTTGCGCAAGTGGTTCGATCTGATGATGCTGAACCAGGAAGATCTTGCCCAGATTCTCACCGCCGAACAAGGCAAGCCTTTGGCCGAAGGCCGCGGCGAAATTGCCTATGGCGCCTCCTTCATAGAATGGTTTGCCGAAGAAGGCCGCCGCGTTTACGGCGAAACCGTTCCTGTGCCGTTTCCAAATGGCCGGGCTGTTGTCATCAAGCAGCCAGTTGGTGTCATTGCCTGCATCACGCCCTGGAATTTCCCCAATGCCATGATCACCCGCAAAGCCGGTGCCGCTTTGGCCGCAGGTTGCGCCATGGTCGTAAAGCCCGCAGGCGAAACGCCGCTGTCGGCATTGGCCATGGCGGAACTTGCAGATCGCGCAGGTATTCCCGCAGGCGTGTTTTCAGTGCTTACTGGATCGGCCAAGGAAATTGGTGCCGAGATGACATCAAACCCGATTGTCCGTGGACTGACGTTTACCGGCTCAACGGAAATTGGCCGATTGCTGATGCAGCAATGCGCACCAACTATAAAAAAGATGGGACTTGAACTTGGTGGCAATGCCCCCTTCATCGTGTTTGACGACGCGGACCTTGACGCAGCTGTGGCTGGTGCCATGATTTCGAAATACCGCAACGCTGGTCAAACCTGTGTCTGCGCCAACCGGATTTACGTGCAGGAAGCTGTCTATGACGCATTTGCTGAAAAGCTCACAGCGGCTGTTGGCAAACTGAAGGTAGGCAATGGAACCGCCGACGGCATTACCACGGGTCCATTGATCAATGCTGCCGCTGTTGCCAAAGTTGAAGAACATATTGCCGATGCGCTTGCCAAGGGTGGCAAATTGGCAGCAGGTGGCAAACGCCTTGGCGGCAACTTCTTTGAACCAACCATCATAACAGGCGTCACCAGCGAAATGGCCGTGGCCCGCGAAGAAACCTTTGGCCCGGTGGCACCACTTTTCAAGTTCAAGACTGAAGAGGAAGTCATCGCGTGGGCCAATGCCACTGAATTCGGCCTTGCCTGCTATTTCTACACCCGCGATATTGGCCGTGTTTGGCGCGTCGGTGAAGCGTTGGAATATGGCATGATCGGCATCAACGAAGGATTGATCTCAACAGCCGAAGTGCCCTTCGGCGGTGTCAAGGAATCGGGCCTCGGTCGTGAAGGTTCGGCCCACGGCATGGAAGAATATCTCGAAGTGAAATACATGTTGATGGGAGGTCTTGGCACATGAGCCCCAAAAAATTGCTGGATGCTGATGGCCAAAAGAAACTTGCCGCCCATGCTGCACTTAAGCTTGTAAAATCCGGTATGAAAATTGGCTTGGGCACAGGCTCGACCGCCAATCATTTCATCAGGGCCTTGGGCGAGAAAGCCAAGGCTGGATTTGATGTGACAGGCATTCCCACGTCAAAGGCAACGTTCGAATTGGCCAAAGCTGTTGGTGTTCAGATTGGCTCATTGGAAGACTATCCATTTCTGGATTTGGTTGTCGATGGCGCCGATGAAATCGATCCGGAGTTCCGTTTGATCAAGGGCGGCGGCGGTGCCTTGCTGGTGGAGAAGATTGTCGGATCATCTGCCCGTGAACTTGTCATCATCGCTGATGAGTCCAAGCAAGTCAAAAAACTTGGCAAGTTTCCGCTTCCCATCGAAGTCGTGGCGCTGGGAGTCAAGGCCACAGGTTGGAAGCTCGAACGTGTGTTCAAGATGCTCGACATGGCACCGAAAATGGCGCTGCGCACGAAAGACGGCCAACCCTTTCGCACCGACATGGGAAACCTGATCATTGATTGCGCCTGTGGCGAAATCAAGCAACCGGACCGCCTTGAAGTGATGCTGAACAATCTTCCCGGCGTGGTGAATAACGGCTTGTTCGTTGGCATGGCGAGCCACCTCTTTATTGGAAGGGCCAATGGAACAGTTGATGAAATTGCAAAAACATGAATGAATTTGATTTTGACCTGTTTGTCATTGGTGCCGGCTCTGGCGGTGTCAGGGCAGGGCGGATTGCTGCGAAATACGGTGCAAAGGTTGCTGTAGCAGAAGAGTTTCGCCCCGGCGGCACATGCGTCATTCGCGGCTGTGTTCCCAAGAAGTTGCTGGTCTACGCCTCGAAGTTTGCTGAAGAATTTGAAGACGCCATTGGCTTTGGTTGGACCTCGGAAAAAGTTTCCTTCGATTGGTCAACCCTGATTGAAAACAAGGACAGGGAAATTGAACGCCTGAGCCGCGCCTATGTCCGCAACCTTGAAGCGGCAGGCGCAGAGCTTATCCCCGAACGCGCCACGCTGATTGATCTGCACACGGTGCAATTGGCGGGTGGGCGAAAAGTTACGGCCAAGTATATTCTGATCGCCACAGGTGCCGCACCTTTTGTGCCGCGCAATTTAACTGGTCACGAATTGGCTATTACCTCCAACGAGGCCTTCGATCTGCCCAAATTGCCGCGCCGGATTGTTATCGTCGGTGGTGGTTACATCGCCGTTGAGTTTGCGGGCATCTTCAATGGGCTGGGTGTGGAAACCATTTTGCTCTATCGCGGCGACCAAATCCTGCGCGGCTTTGATGATGATTTGCGCAATCACCTCGCTCACGAAATGGAAAAGAAAGGCATTGATATCCGTTGCAACACCGATGTGCAGGAAATTGTTCGCTCCGGTGACGGCGTGCGCGTCACACTCACCGATGGCAAAGCCTATGGCGCCAGTCAGATCATGTTCGCCACGGGGCGCATTCCCAATGTGGTGGGTTTGGGTTTGGAAAATGTCGACATCAGGCCAACACCCCACTATGCCATCCCCGTCAATGAATATTCGCAAACCGAAGTGCTTTCGATTTATGCAGTGGGCGATGTGACCAATCGCGTCAATCTCACACCCGTAGCCATCCGCGAGGGACATGCATTCGCCGACACAGTGTTTGGCGGCAAGCCGGTGATGGTCAATCACGGCCTTGTGCCCACCGCTGTGTTCTCACAGCCGGAATTGGGCGCAGTGGGCATGACGGAGGCAGACGCCCGTAAGAAGCATGTAGTCGATGTTTACAAAACCTCATTCAGACCCATGAAGCACACGCTCTCGGGCCGCGACGAGCGCATGTTCATGAAGCTGGTGGTAGACGCTGAAAATGATCGCGTCTTGGGTTGTCACATCGCAGGGCCAGACGCTGGTGAAATGGCCCAGCTCTTGGGCATAGCAATTACTTGCGGGGCAACTAAAGCCCAATTTGATGCAACACTCGCGGTACACCCCACGGCGGCGGAAGAACTGGTGACCATGCGCGAGAAGGTTAAGGGCTGACAAGACCTCTTTCTTGCGTGGCCTCTACCTGTTAGAAGCCGCGCCATCATGACCGACGCACCTAAAAAGAACGACCGTTATCGCGACACCGTTTTCCTGCCGACCACCGATTTTCCCATGCGGGCAGGTTTGCCGCAAAAGGAACCGGAGTTGCTGAAGCGCTGGGCCGATATGAACTTGTTTGGCATGTTGCGCGAGCAATCCAAGGGCCGCGAAAAATTCGTGCTGCATGACGGCCCGCCTTATGCCAACGGCAACATCCACATCGGCCATGCGTTGAACAAGGTGCTGAAAGATTTGGTGGTACGTTCGCGCCAGATGGCGGGTTTTGATGCGCAATATGTGCCGGGCTGGGATTGCCATGGCCTTCCCATCGAATGGAAAATCGAAGAGCAATATCGCGCCAAAGGCAAGAACAAGGACGCAATTCCCATCAATGAGTTTCGCCGGGAATGCCGCGACTTCGCCAGCCACTGGGTGAATGTGCAACGCGAGGAATTTAAGCGCTTGGGCGTCGAAGGCGATTGGGACAATCCCTACCTCACCATGAACTACAAAGCCGAAGCTATAATCGCGAAAGAGCTGCTGAAGTTTGCCGCAAGCGGCCAACTCTATCGCGGCTCAAAGCCGGTGATGTGGAGCGTGGTTGAGAAGACGGCACTGGCCGAGGCTGAGATTGAGTATCATGATTATGTGAGTGATGCGATCTATGTGAAGTTTCCGGTGCGGGACACGGAAAACTTTGTGCTGATCTGGACCACGACTCCTTGGACAATTCCCGGCAACCGCGCCATCAGTTTTTCATCACGGATCAAGTACGGTCTATATGAAGTGGCGGCTGCCGCTGAAGGCAACTGGGCAAAGTTGGGCGAAAGCTATATCTTTGCAGATGCTTTGGTCGAGCAGATGAGCAAAGCGTTGAAAGTTGAATCATTCAGTCGAATTTCGGATATTGACCCAACAGATTTGGTTTGCGACCACCCGCTGTATAATTGGAGGCCTTCTATGGGCGCTGAGCGCTCGTCAGCAGGAATTCCGCGTGAGTTAATTTTTGGTGCTTACGTTCCAGAAAACTATGAACCACTCTATAAATTCGAAGTTCCTCTGCTCCACGGCGATCACGTCACAGATGACGCAGGTACAGGTTTCGTCCACACTGCTCCCGGTCATGGCACGGATGACTACAATGTCTGGACAACAAACCAGAAGGCGTTGCGGGACCGGGGCATAGATACCGCCATCCCCACCACTGTAGATGCTGACGGTTTTCTCATAATGGAAGCCCGCGGCTTCACGGGCAAGCGCGTCATCACTGACAAAGGTGAAAAGGGCGACGCAAACGAAGCGGTCATCAGTGCACTGAAGGATGTGGGCATGATCGTCGGGCGGTCGCGTCTCAACCATCAATACCCCCATTCATGGCGCTCCAAGAAGCCGATCATTTTCCGCAACACGCCGCAATGGTTCATTTCCATGGGTGACGGCAAAGCGGGTGGTTTGCGTGAGACGGCGTTGAAGGCCATCGAACAAACCGAGTTTTTTCCAGCGTCCGGCCAGAACCGTTTGCGCGGCATGATCACTGATCGGCCCGATTGGGTGATCTCGCGACAACGCGCTTGGGGCGTGCCCATTGCGGTTTTCGTTGAAAAATCCACTGGTGAAATTCTCAATGATTCCAAGGTGAATCAGCGAGTGTACGACTCCTTTGTTGAAGAAGGTGCCGATGCCTGGTTCGCTGATGGGGCGGCCACGCGCTTCCTCGCTGGTGACTACAACAGCCAAGACTACGAACAAGTGCGCGATATTCTCGACGTCTGGTTTGACTCCGGTTGCACCCACGTTTTCACACTGGAAGAACGCCCCGATCTGAAATGGCCCGCCGATATTTATCTTGAGGGTTCCGACCAACATCGCGGCTGGTTTCATTCCTCCTTGCTGGAAAGCTGCGGCACGCGGGGTCGTGCGCCCTATGACCAAGTGCTCACCCACGGCTTCATCATGGGGGAAGACGGCAAGAAAATGTCAAAGTCGCTGGGCAATGTGGTGGCACCGCAGGATGTGATGAAAACCAGCGGTGCAGACATCTTGCGCCTCTGGGTGGCCTCTTCGGATTATTCCGATGACATTTCCATCGGCCCCGACATCATCAAGTCCAACACCGAGAACTACCGCAAACTGCGCAACACTTTCCGTTATATTCTGGGAGCCGTCGAAGGCTTGCAGGATTGGGAGCGCGTATACTGCAAGCAGATGCCGGAGCTTGAACGCTACATTCTGCATCGCCTCTGGGAAGTCGATCAAACCGTGCAGGCCGCTTACAAGGTTTATGACTACAAGAAAGTGACGGCCACACTTTTGCAATTCATGAACACGGATTTGTCGGCCTTCTATTTCGATATCCGCAAGGACGCGCTTTATTGCGATCCCTGGTCCAGCAACAAGCGCATGTCCTGTCGTTCCGTCATCGACCAGTTGTTCCATTGTCTCACCACCTGGTGGGCACCGATTTTGGTGTTCACCATGGAAGAAATCTGGCTCAGCCGTTTCAATGGAGAGGGGTCATCAGTCCACCTGATGCCATTTGCCAAAGCACCAGAAGATTGGCGCGATGATGATTTGGCCAAGCGCTGGGGCGTCATTCGCAACGTGCGCCGGGCTGTGACGGGTGCGCTTGAAATCGAGCGGGCCAACAAAACCATCGGTTCGTCCCTCGAAGCAGCGCCGCAAGTTTATCTGCAAATGGAGGAGTGGGCCATCGAAGCCGTGAAGGCCCAGGACTTTGCCGAGATTTGTATTACATCTGGCATCAGCCTCGATGTGGGCGCAGGTCCAGCAGAAGCCTTCCGCGCCGATGACTTGAAAAATGTCGCGGTGGTTTTCCAAAAGGCCGAAGGTGCCAAATGTGCAAGGTCCTGGAAAATTTCCAAGGACATCGGCAGCGAAGAGGATTTCCCGGATATCACACCACGAGATGCCGAGGCTGTGCGCGAATGGCAAAAGCGGTTCGGGAAAACGGTGTGAGATTGCGTATTGTGTCAAACACCCCCTCCCGACTTCGCCGTACTCCCCCGGCCAAGGGGCCGAGGGAGAAATCAATTTCTCCCTCGCGCGAAGCGTGGGGGAGTACCCCGCCCGCCTTCGCCGAAGGCTACGGCGCGTTAAAAAAGCGGAGAGGGGCTGTTCGCATCATCTCCGCTTCCACCCCATGACACTTTCCGGCCCCCTGACACGTCTCGGACTGATCACCGCCATTTTGGTTTTCGCCGCTGACCAGATTTCCAAATACTGGATACTCCGCATTATCAATCTTGATGAGCGCGAACCCATCCAGCTGACATCGTTCATGGATTTGGCCATGGCCTGGAACCGCGGTGTTTCCTATGGGTTGTTGGCCACCAACACTCAAATGTTGCTGATCATCCTGAGTCTGGTCATCAGTGTCTTCATCTGGTTTTGGCTGGCCAAGGCCACCCATGCGATAACCGCAGCTGCCTTTGGTCTCATTCTCGGTGGGGCCCTTGGAAATGCGCTGGATCGTGCGTTGCACGGAGCAGTTGCGGATTTCGTGCATCTGCATTGGGGCAGCTGGAGCTGGTATATCTTCAACGTGGCCGATATTGCCATCGTTGCAGGCGTGGCACTACTGATTTATGATAACTTCTTTGCAGGCAAAAAAGCCTGAAGCCTTGCTTTCGCCGGATTTCTTCGGCAACGGGATATGAATGAAACAGTCATTGTCTTTTCACCTGATCTTTGCGTTGTCTGCAATGCTGCTTGCGGGCTGTTCCACGGGTTTGCTCGGTGGCAACAACAAAGTGAGCGGGCCTTCTGCGACACAAACAGTTCCTGTCGGTAACAACCTCGCATTGCCACCGGATTTGTCACTGCCGACACCTGGACAAACGTCGGATGGTTATCAACCCAATCAGGCGCAAGGCGTTTCGGCTGATCAAACCTACGATTCGGCAGCCTTGGATCCAACACCCGTTGCACCCGCAGTGAAACGCGATATTTACGCCGAGAACAATATCTCAAAAGTCAAATCCGACGGCACCGAGAAAACCCCGACGGAATTGTCGAGGGAACTCAAAGCCGCATTGCTGGCCAAAAAGCGCCAACAAAATCCGCGCTACGGCACAATCTTCAACATTGGCAGTGTGTTCTCCGACGACTGATCTTGGTTGCCGTGACGCGGTCAGCTAAGCTGATCCCATGAGAATCCGCAGACTTTCCCAAGGCACCGTAAACCGCATTGCGGCTGGCGAAGTCATTGAACGACCCGCCAGCGCCGTCAAGGAACTGGTGGAAAATGCCATCGATGCCGGAGCCAGCCAAATTGACGTGGTGTTTCGCGGCGGTGGCAAAAGCCTGATCCGGGTCAGCGATGATGGCTTTGGCATGACGCCGGATGAATTGGCCCTGGCTGTGGAACGCCACGCCACTTCAAAAATTCCTGATGATGATCTGGTGAATATCGCCACCCTTGGCTTTCGTGGTGAAGCCTTGCCATCCATCGGCAGCGTGGCCCGACTCTCGCTGACATCCTTGCCCCATGGCACGACTGTTGCCCATGCCATCACGGTTGAAGCGGGCAATGTATCAGGGCCTGTGCCTGCGCGTCTGGCCAAGGGAACCGAAGTTGATGTGCGCGATTTGTTTTTTGCAACGCCGGCCCGTCTTAAATTCCTGAAATCCGACCGCAGCGAAAATGCTGAAGGTTTGGACGTGGTGCGGCGCCTGGCCTTGGCCCATCCTGAAATCGGCTTTTCCTTTGTGACGGAAGAGCGGCGCTGGCTGGATGCCAACGGTGGCGAAAGCCAGGAAGACCGCGTGGCCCGGATCATGGGCCGGGATTTCATGGACAACGCCATGGCAGTGAATGCGACAGCTGAAGACATCTCGATCACGGGCTATGCCGGACTGCCGACTTTTCAACGGGCCCAAGGCACTTTGCAATACGCCGTGGTGAATGGCAGGCCCGTCAAAGACAAGCTCATCGGCGGGGCCATTCGTGGGGCTTATGTGGATGTGATGCCACGCGGCCGCTTTCCAGCTGTCGTGCTCTACATCACCTGCGAAAAGTCCCGCGTTGATGTGAATGTCCACCCCGCCAAAACCGAAGTGCGGTTTCGGGATCCAGGGTTCGTCCGTGGACTGATTGTTTCCGCCATCCGCCGCGCCTTGGCAGGGCAGGGTGCGCGGCCAGACACCATGGCCAGTCGGGATGCTGCTTCTGCATTCAACAATTTGCGACCGCAAATGCCACAGGCTGTCAACTGGCAACCACCATATCAAGGCCTTTCACGAAACCAGTTTGCGGAAACGGCCCAAGCCGCCCTGGCCATGCACATGCCGTTGGCATCACAAGTTGAACAGGAAATTCCAGATTCATCAAGCCATCCATTGGGAGTGGCCCGCGCCCAACTGCACGGCAATTACATCGTGGCGCAAACTTCAACAGGCATGATCATGGTGGATCAACATGCCGCCCATGAACGCATTGTTTATGAGCGCCTGAAAGGCGAGCGCGACGGGCAAGGCATCATCACCCAAGCCCTGCTGGTGCCGCAAGTGATCGACCTTGACAGCGGCACGCTGGCGCAAGTTTTGTCAGTCGCCGAACTTTTGGAAAAAGCCGGCTTGGCCGTCGAAGCCTTCGGCGAAGGAGCAGTGCTGGTGCGCGAAGTGCCAGCCGCTCTGGGCGGCGGAAACATTCCTGCTTTGCTACGCGACATTGCCGATGATCTGCAAGAACTGGATCAACTGGGTGCGGTTGAAGCAAGGCTCAACCACGTGCTTGCCACCTTTGCCTGCCATCATTCCGTTCGATCTGGCCGCGCCTTGAAACCCGACGAAATGAACGCCCTTCTCCGCGAAATGGAGGTAACCCCCAACGCCGGCCAATGCAACCATGGCAGACCGACTTTCATCGAGTTGAAACTGGCGGATATTGAGAGGTTGTTTGGGCGGAGTTGATCCATCTACCGAATTTGAAAAATCATGATACATGTATCGCCATAGGTTCTGCTGTCCAATAATTTCAGCGCCTCTTGATCAACGATCAGCGCTTTTTCCGACTCTTCCAAAACAACAACTGCCTGCGGAGATAACCACGCGCCCGACAAAAGCGAAGCAATGGCCTTTTCGCCTAAACACTTGCCGTAGGGCGGGTCAATAAAAACCAGATCAAACGGTGATTGCGGTGCACAATTGCCAAGACCTGTGGCGTCGCGTTTCCATATTTTGCATTGGCCAATAGCCCCACAACGATCAGCATTGTTGCGGATGATGCCGCGGGCTTCCGCATCATCTTCAACAAACTGGCAAAATTTGGCGCCCCGCGACAAGGCTTCAATGCCAAGTGCACCTGTGCCCGCAAACAAGTCCATGACCCGTGCGCCTTCGACGGAAAATCCATCAATGCCGTGGGCCAGGATATTGAACAGGCTTTCCCGCACTCGGTCAGAAGTCGGGCGGGTGACGAGTGATGCTGGCCCTTCAATCGAACGGCCTTTGAATTTTCCGGCAACAATGCGCATGGTCACTGTGTAATTCGCAAGGCTGGATTTTGGCAAGATTAATAAAGATGGAGCAACAAACTCGGGGCTGTTAACAAGACTGAGTGACCAATCATATCCTCAGACGCCACTCCGCCATGGACATTGCACTCGCCGAAGCCCGCGTTGCGGCGATGCGCGGCGAAGTTCCGGTTGGCGCATGTCTTGTTGCGACGGATGGCACGGTGTTGGCACGGGCCGGAAACCAGACCTTGCAAGACCATGATCCAACCGCCCATGCTGAAATGCTGGTGCTGCGGAAAGCAGCCAAGCTGCGTGGCAGTGAAAGATTGTCGGGCTGTGATCTCTATGTCACCCTCGAACCCTGCACCATGTGTGCCGGAGCCATTTCCCATGCGCGTTTGCGTCGGGTGTATTTTGCGGCGGCGGATGAAAAAATGGGTGCCGTGGAAAATGGCCCCCGGTTTTTCCAACAACCAACATGTCATCATGCGCCAGAGGTTTATGGAGGGTTGGCGGGCGACGAGGCGGCAACCTTGTTGAAGGATTTTTTCAAGGGGCGAAGGTAGCGGCAGGTGAGGGCCTGACTAACGCAACTGCGCCATTTTCTTTTCCAATTCCCGCTTTAACTGGTCTTTCGCGCCACTGGCTGCTTGCATGATTTCCTTGGCGCGGAAAAAGTCGGTGGCACCGTATTGGCCACTGTTGGGTTGGATATAAATATCGGGCGGGTTTACCAATCTGCGTCGTTCGGCCAACTGGTTGAACATGATGAGCAGGGAACCGATGGCCAGTTCGAGATTTGAAGCGGGGCCAGGGCCAATGGGCCGGGGCTTGCCCGTCACATCGATGGCCACCACAATATCCATGCCTTCGCGCACGTGATCAAAAGGCACCGGATTGACCACGCCACCATCCACATGTACGCGACCATTCAATCGCGGTGCCACGATCAGGCCCGGAATAGCGATGGATGCACCAACCGCCTCGATGATGGAACCTTTTTGCAACACAACTTCTTCCATGCGTTCATAGTCAGTAGTGATGATCTTGAGGGGAATTGCAGTGTCTTCGATATTCTGCACAAGATGATCGGGCAACGCCAAGTCCGCCAGTTTTTCACCTTTGAGATTGAGGGAAAGCAGGCTTTTCAACGAGAGTAGTTGCGAAAGCTTGCTTTGCCTGCTGCTGAAAACATAGCGGGCAAAATCAATGCGTCCTGAAAGTGTAGCTTCAACATGTGCGCGGATTTCGCAGCCAGACATGCCGCAGGCATAGGCCGCCGCAACTACCGCCCCAATACTACAACCCGCAATGACAGCAGGCTTCAAACCCAACTCATCAAAAACTTCCAGCATCGGCACATGGGCAAAGCCCCTTGCCGCACCACCACCAAGGGCCAGACCAATTTTTGGGGAATTTGACATACATGCAATGTAAGGGAGGCAGGTGGAAAATTCAAATGGCACGCCAACCGATGTCGCGGCGGCAGAAACTTTCGGGGTAGTCGATCTTGTCCAGAGCCGCATAGGCCTTGATCTGCGCGGCTTTGATACTGTCGCCAAGGGCGGTGACATTCAACGCGCGGCCCCCGCTCGAAATCAAGTGGCCGTCTTTCAATGTTGTGCCCGCATGGAACACTTCAACATCTGCTCCAAGATCACCATCCAAGCCTCTGATGGGACTCTCTTTTATGTAGTCGCCTGGATAACCTTTGGCAGCCATGACAACGGTCAGGGCAGCATTTGTTTTCCAAACCGTCGACTGTTGATCAAGAGTGCCAGTAGCCGACGCGATGAGAAGCGGCAACAAATCACTTTCCAGCCGCATCATCAAAACTTGTGTTTCGGGATCGCCGAAGCGGGCGTTGTATTCGATGAGTTTGGGGCCATCGCGCGTCAGGATCAGGCCTGCGTAAAGCATACCTTTGTAAGGATGACCTGCTACGGCCAAAGCCTTGACAGTGGGCAAGATGATTGTCGCGATGGTCTCATCAATCAGGTCTTGCGTCATGCAAGGGGCAGGGGAATAGGCCCCCATGCCGCCTGTGTTGGGACCGGTATCAGCTTCGCCAACCCGCTTGTGATCCTGCGCCGTGGTCAGCGGCAAGATATTCTTGCCGTCACACAAGACAAAAAAGCTGGCTTCTTCGCCTTCAAGAAATTCTTCGATGACGCAGGATGCACTGCCGAACTTGCCCGAGAAAATATCCCCAACGGCTGCTTTGGCTTCGGCCAAATTCATTGCCACAGTCACGCCCTTGCCTGCTGCCAGCCCATCGGCCTTGACCACGATGGGCGCTCCCATTTTGTCGAGGTAGGCAAGCGCAGGATCGGCATCGTCAAAACGGCCATAGGCTGCGGTGGGAATACCATTCGCCTTGCATATGTCCTTGGTAAACCCCTTCGAACCCTCAAGTTGGGCCGCAAATTTTGAAGGGCCAAAAGCCATGATATGCGCAGCAGCAAGATCATCGATCAATCCCGCCACGAGTGGAGCTTCTGGGCCAACAACCACGAAGTCTATATCCTGCGATTTGCAGAAATCGGTGATGGCCTGGTGGTCAACGATATTCAAGGCAACGCATTCTGCATGTTTGGCAATGCCCGGATTGCCAGGCGCACAATAAAATTTGCCAAGCAAAGGACTTTGCGCCAGCTTCCAGGCCAGGGCATGTTCACGGCCGCCTGAGCCAATCAATAGCACGTTCATCGCAGCACCCTTTTCGCGTTTGGAGGCCGCTTCTCGCATGTGCTAGAATGGAATCAAGCGAAAACCAGACATGCCAGCAGAACTTTCATTTGATCCCGATACGGGCGAAATCCTCGACGATGCCAAATCAAACCTGACTGAATTTTCAGTCAGCGAAATTGCCCATGCCTTGAAGCGAACCATTGAAGAGCGCTTTGGCTATGTCAGGGTGCGTGGCGAGATTTCCGGCTATCGCGGCCCCCATTCTTCTGGCCATTGCTATTTTGCCATCAAGGACGAAGGGGCCAAACTTGATGCGGTAATTTGGCGCGGCAATTTCAACAAGTTGCGCAGCAAACTTCAAGAGGGACTTGAAGTCATCGCGTCGGGCAAAGTCACCTCCTATCCCGGCAAATCATCCTTTCAGATCGTCATCGAAAACCTTGAGCCAGCAGGCGTTGGTGCGCTGATGGCATTGCTTGAGGAACGCCGCAGAATGTTGGCGGCAGAAGGGCTGTTTGATCAAGACCGTAAAAAACCCTTGCCGTTTCTGCCAAGCTGTATTGGCGTGATAACGTCACCAACCGGCGCAGTCATCCGCGATATTCTGCATCGCCTGAAAGATCGTTTCCCGCGCCACGTCATAGTCTGGCCCGTAAGAGTTCAAGGGGAAACGACGGGAGCCGAAGTATCGGCGGCCATTCGTGGCTTCAATGTCATGGAGAACAAACCGGACCTGTTGATCGTTGCAAGAGGTGGGGGTTCTTTGGAAGACCTTTGGCCCTTCAACGATGAAGTTATCGTGCGAGCTGTTGCCGCTTCAAGCATTCCCGTCATCTCGGCCATTGGCCACGAAACCGATACAACCCTGATAGATCACGTAGCCGATTGGCGTGCGCCAACCCCCACCGCTGCTGCTGAACGGGCTGTGCCAGTCAGGGCCGACCTTGTGGCCGAAACAGCTTCTTTGCATGCCCGACAGCGCCGCGCGATTGGTCGCGGCTTGCAAGAACGGCAATTGCGCCTGCAGTCAGCCTCGCGTGCCTTGCCAAAACCTGATGATCTGCTGGCCATCGCAAGGCAGCGTTTCGACAGCGTGGCAGCGCGACTTCCCGGCGCACTTAAAACCAATGTGCAACGGCATCGTCTGTTCTTGTTGCGCACCACTGGCCGGTTGACTCTCCAGCCCCTGCGCATGAACCTGAAACAATCCAGACTGCGCTTGACCGAATTTCATCGCCGGATTTTTCGTGGTCTTGCGCAACTTTTGGCACGGCGCAAGGAGCGGCTGCTGGCTGAAACCAAACTGTTTGCTTCACTCAATTATCGGGCTGTTTTATCACGGGGATTTGCCATCATCCGCGACGATAGTGGCAGGCCCTTGCGACGGGCCGTTGACGTGGGCAACAATGCCAAACTGTCAATCGAGTTTGCCGATGGCAATATTCTTGCCACCACTTTGCCTGCGCCCCAACAAGGCTCCCTCTTTTAACAGTTTGAGAGTCAGGTTAAACAAGCATGATGAACCGCATTGATCCGATTTTCCCCGCCCAGCGCGAAGCCAGATTGCGCTATCTCGACCATGAATATGATGTGTTGCAGCCTGGCGACTTTGTCCGCTGCGCCGTGACGGGTGATCCCATCCGCCTGGAAAATCTGCGCTACTGGAGCGTTGGGAAGCAACAGGCCTACAAATCAGCCCGTGAATCTTTTATAGATTTCATGGCTGACTTCGCGTGAATATTTCAGATCATTGAGAAACTGGCCTTCCGGCAACAATCGCGACTGGAACATCATCAGGCAGTTTGCCGCAATCAGCAATGCCTGCACAGTGTAGGAAGTATGATAACTGCGGGTTCCACCGCGCGATTTCTTGTAAATGAACAAGACAAGAAAAATTGTGTTGATGATCAATAACTTGACAATCAAAGGCGGATGTCCAGCCACGAGAAATTCATAGATGTCTTGCCATCGGGCATTTTTGAAGTTTTCGATGCTCAACATTTTCTTCCCCAAAAGTTGCATCAGCCGTCTGCCTGCAATCTATGGCCTTGACATTAACAACTGGTTCTCAGGGTATCGCGCTTTTGCGGAAATTCTTTTGACTATGCTTGTTCAGACTCGCCATGCCTGTTGCACTGCGATATAGCGAGAAGTTCTGTTTGGAGTTTGAGATTGACATGAATAAGTCCTGGTCCCCTGAATCCTGGCGCGCGCTTCCTGTGCAGCAAATGCCTGCCTACACGGATGCAGCATTTTTAACCCTGACGGAAAGGCGCCTGGCCGGATTTCCGCCGCTGGTTTTTGCAGGTGAGGCCCGGAAGCTCAGCAAGAAGCTTGCACGCGTGGCCGATGGTCGTGGCTTCCTGCTGCAAGGCGGCGATTGCGCCGAAAGTTTTGCTGAACATTCCGCTGATAACATCCGGGATTTCTTCCGGGTGTTTCTCCAGATGGCTGTCGTGATGACCTTTGGCGGCGGATTGCCCGTGGTCAAAATCGGCCGCATTGCCGGACAATTTGCCAAACCCCGCTCATCGCCCACGGAAGTGATCGATGGTGTGGAATACCCGATCTATCGTGGCGACATTGTCAATGACTCCGAGGCAACTGTGGCGGGACGCAGTCCCGATCCGGAACGCCAGATCATGGCTTACCGCCAATCTGCCGCAACCATGAACCTGCTGCGGGCCTTTGCCACGGGTGGCTATGCCAATCTTGAAAATGTCCATCGCTGGACGCTGGGATTCCTTAAGGACTCACCGGCCTTCGAACAATACCAGGATCTGGCTGACCGGATTTCGGAAACGCTGGGCTTTATGAAAGCCTGCGGCATCACAGCAGAAAGCGCACCGCAATTGCGCCAGACCGACTTCTTCACCAGCCACGAGGCACTGTTGCTGGGCTATGAGCAGGCGATGACCCGTGTCGATTCAACCTCAGGTGACTGGTATGCAACATCTGGCCACATGTTGTGGATTGGTGATCGCACCCGCCAGCTTGACCATGCCCATGTTGAATTCTGCCGGGGTGTCAAAAACCCTATTGGTTTGAAATGTGGTCCGACGTTGAAGCCCGATGAATTGATCAAGCTGATCGACATTTTGAATCCGGACAATGATCCGGGTCGCCTCACGCTGATCGCCCGCTTTGGCCACGACAAGGTGGAAAAACATTTGCCTGATCTGATCCGCGCCGTGAAGCGTGAGGGCAGGGTGGTTGTCTGGTCCTGTGACCCCATGCATGGCAACACTATCAAATCCACCACAGGATACAAAACCCGGCCATTTGATTCCATCCTCGCCGAAGTGCGTCGCTTCATGGCCGTGCACCGCGCTGAAGGCACCCATGCCGGCGGCATCCACGTGGAGATGACCGGCAAGGATGTAACCGAATGCACGGGTGGTTTGCGCGCCTTGAGCGATGCCGACCTGAACGACCGTTACCACACCTTCTGCGATCCGCGGTTGAATGCGGCGCAGGCTTTGGAACTTTCATTCCTGGTGGCCGAAGAAATCAAAAAAGAAATGGCCGCAAGGCCTCCCCGCGAAGACGAAGACGAGGTGGAAGCAGCGGAGTGATGGAACCTCTTACCTCACCCCTACCCGCTCTTCGCGGGGAGGGTCCGGGGATGGGGACACTCAGCGCGCTCACTGCCCACCACCGAACGTGCCACAACCACCCCACCCCAGCCCCTCCCCGCAAGAACGGGTAGGGGTGATTTTTGTGGAGTGTCACTGAAATACGGCTGAGGAAATCAAAAAAGAAATGGCCGCAAGGCCACCCCGTGAAGATAAGGATAAAGTGAAGCGAAGGAGTGACGTTCGGTTCGAAGAGAATTGGTCTTTTTTCTCCCAACGCACCGCGCATCCATCAAATTGCTCCCTTCCAATGGCTCAAAGATAGGCAATTGGCAAAGCGTGCGATTGCAGTTTAAGGTCAGGCTGAATTCAACTGGAGGCTGCCCATGTCACTTCGCAAAGACCTTCGTTCAGAACTTGAAGCGCCAGCCGAACTTCGGCGCTTTGGCACGGGTTGGGCGGCGGGCATCTTGGCCTTTGCCTTTAGTTTGGGGGCATTGCTTCTGGTGCTGGTGCTGCGCCAACCAGGATTGCTGGGCATGCCGGAACTTGGTGTGGTGCGCGAATCGGGCTTCATCAAACCGCTGTTATTCTTGTCACTGATCGCCGCATTTTTCTGCGCAATTTTGAACCTGATTTTACGGCCCAACAAGATGTTGGGGACATTGGCGATTGTCTTGACGCTGACTGCATCGCTCTGGGCTTCGGCACCCATGGTGAATGATCTGACGGGTGGCCGCCAGATTTACTTCGGCCTCGACTTCTTTATTTTGAACGCGATTTTTGGTGGTCTGCTGTTTATTCCCATGGAACGCATTTTCCCGCACAAGGGCGAGCAACATATTTTCCGCGGCGAATGGCGCGAAGACCTGTTTTACTATTTTGTCAGTTCCATGCTGGTGCAGATTTTCACTTTCACGACATTGGCACCTTCGAATTTTCTGGTGGGCACCGGACGCTTTGATGACTTGCGCCAATGGGTGGGGGCATTGCCGTTTATCGTGCAACTGCTGGCCATCATGGCCCTCACAGATTTTTTGCAGTATTGGGTGCACCGGGCCTTTCACCGCATTCCTGCCTTGTGGAAATTCCACGCTGTTCACCACTCGGCCAAATCGATGGACTGGATTGCCGGTGCCCGCATGCATTTCCTTGAAATAATCCTGTTGCGGGCCTTCACCGCCACACCGGCATTTGTCTTGGGATTCACGCAGGAGGCGCTGCAAACCTATCTGCTGATCGTCTATGTCTATTCCACTTTCATCCATGCCAATCTCAATTGGAAACTCGGCTGGATCGAAAAATTCCTGGTGACGCCACGATTCCATCATTGGCATCATGGCATCGAAAGAGAAGCCATCGACGTCAATTTCTCCATCCACTTTCCGCTTTATGACAGGTTGTTCGGTACCAGCTACATGCCGAAAGACCAGTGGCCTTCAGGCTATGGCATTGGCGGCCATCCTGTGCCGCAAGGCTATTGGAAGCAGTTTCTATATCCGTTCAAAAGAACTTGAAATCGCGGTCGATGCGCCCGATATGTGACGCGTAAAGTTTCAGATAAGGACGCACGATGATTGACCTGCATTACTGGCCGACGCCCAATGGCCACAAGATTGCAATTTTTCTCGAAGAAGCGGGGCTGCCCTATAACATCCACAAAGTCGACATTGGAAAGGGTGACCAGTTCAAACCGGAATTCCTGAAGATTGCTCCCAACAACCGCATGCCAGCCATCGTCGACCATGCGCCTAAAGACGGTGGTGCACCCATCAGTATTTTTGAATCAGGGGCCATTTTGCAATACCTCGCGGAAAAGACGGGCAAGTTTTTGTCAACCGACATCCGCGCCAAGACTGAAACCATGCAATGGCTGTTCTGGCAAATGGGCGGGCTTGGTCCCATGGCCGGACAGAACGGCCATTTCAATGTCTATGCACCCGAAAAAGTGCCCTATGCCATGGAACGCTACACCAAGGAAACGGCAAGACTATATGGCGTTCTGGATCGCCGCCTTGCCGATCGTGAATTCATGGCGGGCGACTATTCGATTGCAGATATGGCAAGCTATCCGTGGATTGTGCCCTATGAAAACCACAAGCAGAAGCTCGAAGATTTCCCGAACGTGAAGCGCTGGTTTGAGACCATCAAGGCAAGGCCGGCCGTGGTGAAAGCTTATGCCGCAGCGGGGCCCTCCTACGACAAGGCGCTGACCGAAGAAGAGCGCAAAGTGCTCTTTGGTCAGGACACAAAGCCAATCAGGGCATAGGGGCAAACTCGGCTACAGTGGTTGAACCCGATCTCCTGAACTCACCAAAAATATGGGTGAAAAGGGCAAGCATGACGATGGCACCGCCGATCAATGTATAGGTCGGCGGTGTTTCGTTGAGCAGCAGCCAAACCCATAATGGCGTAAAAGGAACTTCAAGTGCTGCAACCAGCGTTGCTTCGGCCGCCGGAATCCGCCTGGTCCCCAAAGTATAAAGTGCAAGGCCTGCCGCATTTTGAAAAACGCCAAACAGCCCAATGAGCATGAAGTCCTGCGATGATACCGAAAACGGGTCGGCGAAGGCAAAGGTGACGGCACTGACCAGCCAGGCCGAAAGTGCAAGAGCCAACATCATCGGTAGTTCCCGGTGTCGCCGCATCACCAACGAACATCCCGCCATGCCCAGCATCATGAGAACAGCCAGTCCCTTGCCCAGCATGCCGCCGCCCCAATCAGCCCCCAGCATCATCACCATCACGCCGAGCAAGGCTACCAGACTGGCAACAATCGTGGAGATCCGGGTGCGCTCGCCAAATACCAGATAGGCCAGGGCAGCAGTTGTAAAAGGCACCGTGGCATAGATCACCATGGCATCAGCCACATTGCCAAATCGCAGCGCACCGATTCCCGATATCATGCTCATGGCCGAAAAACAGGCGACCAAAATGCCCGGCCAGCCCACGGCCTTGAAATCAGCAATGGCAAATCGTCTCTCGCTGATGCAATAAAACAAGAATACCGCCGTGCCTGAAAACAGGCCGCGCAGGAACAACAATGTCATTAAATCGGCTGAAATGATGCGGGCAAACACGCCCGATTGCGACCAGCACAAGGCAGCGAGACCGACAAATATAAGGCCGAGGCGATGTTGCGAGGCGGTGGTGGACATGTTTCCCCATAGCAAAGCCAAATCAGAGTCGCACTGTCGTAAACGTCATGGCAACCTTGCATTGGCGGCAGTATTGACCTTTTTTCAAGCTTGGCGCATGTAGGCAGCCATGACCAAGACCCGCCAGCACGCCGTTAACATTTGCGGCATTATTATTTGCACCTAGCAATCGATTCGCTGGCAGGGCGCCGCTTAACCACATAGCAAAGCGTTTCCCGGAGCCGGCTCCGAGGAAAACCATGAGCTTACGCCTTTACAATACGCTGACCCGCACCAAGCAAGACTTCGTTCCCTTGGACCCGAAGAACGTGCGCCTCTATGTCTGCGGCCCCACAGTTTATGACTATGCCCATATCGGCAATGCGCGGCCAGTGATTGTGTTTGACGTGCTTTATCGCTTGCTGCGGCATTTGTATGGGCCGGAACATGTCAAGTATGTGCGGAACCTCACTGACGTTGACGACAAGATCAACACTCGCGCCTTGCGGGATTTTCCGGATTTGCCGCTGAATGAGGCGATCCGCCGTGTGACGGAAAAAACCGCCAACCAGTTCCAGTCCGATGCCTTGGCCTTGGGGTGCCTCGCCCCCGATGTGGAACCTCGCGCTACGGAGCACATTGACGGTATGATTGAGATGATCAGCACACTGATCAACAAGGGTCATGCCTATGTGGCAGCGGGCGAAGTGTTGTTCGCCGTTGATGCCATGGCCGACTATGGCAAGTTGACGGGTCGCAAGTTGGAAGACCAGCAGGCAGGTGCCCGTGTCGCTGTCGAGGCCCACAAAAATAATCCGGCCGACTTCGTGCTATGGAAATTGTCATCAGCCGATGAACCGGGCTGGGAATCCCCCTGGGGCCGCGGCCGCCCTGGCTGGCATATCGAATGCTCGGCCATGAGCGTGAAATATCTCGGCGAGGTCTTCGATATCCACGGCGGCGGCCTCGACCTGATCTTCCCCCACCACGAAAACGAAATTGCCCAGTCACGTTGTGCTCACGGAACCAAGGTGATGGCGAACTACTGGATGCACAATGAGTTCTTGCTGGTCGAAGGCAAGAAGATGTCGAAGAGTGTTGGGAATTTTGTGACGATAAGTGAGTTGTTGGCGACTGAAAACTTTGGTGGACGGAGGTGGGAAGGCGAAGTTGCGCGTTTGGCCATGTTGATGACGAACTATCGTCAACCAATTGATTGGAGTTACAAGCGCTTAGATGAAGCTTTGAGTGTTTGGATTCACTGGGGGATTACGGTTTCCGATTTACTGCAACCGCTAAATCAAGTGAACTTAACTCCATCTGTGGTGGGGCCAGACCCAGAAGTTGTTGATGCTTTAAAGGATGATCTAAATACCCACCTTGCAGTTCAAAAAGTAGAAACAATTGCTAAGCAACTACGTAGACGCCCTGATCTATATCAGCGATTTATTAGTTCTCTGCAATTAATGGGAATTGGCCTTGGTACTATAGCTTACCCAAAGTCTGCATCAGAGTTTATTCATGTAGATGAAGTGGCCGTTCACAACTTAATGGGGGATCGCCGCCTTGCCCGTCAAACCAAGAACTGGAAAGAATCCGACCGCATCCGCGATGAACTCGCAGACATGGGCATTGCCATCAAGGATCACAAGGATGGCACCACGACGTGGGAGGTGAAGCGGTGAAAGACACTCGGCCCTCTCCCGTCCCTTCGGGACACCCTCTCCCGCAAGGGGAGAGGGAAGTAAGTGAGGAAAAAAAACATCACGGTTCGATCAGGCCGCTTTGGGAGGTTGCGATGGAGCAGCAGGAGAGGCTCCGAAACCTTCCCTCACCCCTTGCGGGGGAGGGTGTCAGCCGCAGGCTGACGGGAGAGGGGTTTGCCAAATTGCAAGCCAAACACTTGCGTCTGAATATGACTGATGCCGAAACAAAACTCTGGCAACAGCTGCGTGCCAAGCGATTTGAAAATTACAAGTTCCGCCGCCAAGTGCCAATTGGTCGCTACATCGTTGACTTTGTGTGTTACGCAAACCGCCTGATTGTAGAGGTCGATGGCAGCCAGCATGATGCATCGGAGCATGATGCAATCCGCGACGCTTGGCTGAAGGGTCAGGGTTTTCACGTGGTCAGGCTGTGGAACAATGGTGTATTGACGAATATGGATGGTGCATTGTTGACGATATTGGATGCATTGAAACAACCCTCTCCCACCTTGCAAGGGCGAGGCACCCTCTCCCGCGAGGGGCGAGGGAAAAGTGCAAACAACCTTCCCTCACCCCCTGCGGGGGAGGGTGTCCCAAAGGGACGGGAGGGGGACGTGCAACAATGACCCGCACCCGCCTCTACCTTTTCGACACCACACTTCGTGATGGACAACAAACCCCCGGCGTTGATTTCTCGCTTGAGGATAAATTGCTCATCATGTCGATGCTCGACAAGTTGGGCGTGGACTACATCGAGGGTGGCTATCCGGGTGGCAATCCTACGGACACGGCACTTTTCTCGGAAACCCGCAACACCAAGGCCATTTTCACAGCATTCGGCATGACCAAGCGGGCAGGGCGCTCGGCATCCAATGATCCGGGTTTGCAAACCTTGTTGCAGGCGAAAGCCAAGGCGGTTTGTTTTGTCGCCAAGTCCTGGGATTATCACGTCAGGGTGGCGCTGGGCTGCACCAATGAAGAAAACCTCGAAGCCATCCGCGACTCCGTTGCCGCTGGCAAGGCCGCAGGAAAAGAAGTGCTGGTGGATTGCGAGCATTTCTTTGATGGCTACAAGGCCAATGCCGCTTACGCGACGGCTTGTGCGAATACAGCATATGAGGCTGGCGCACGCTGGGTTGTGCTGTGTGATACCAATGGCGGAACGCTGCCGGAGGAAGTACGCGAAATCGTCCGTGTCATGACGAAAACCGTTCCCGGTGATCATCTCGGCATCCACGCCCACAATGACACGGAACAAGCCGTTGCCAACTCTTTGGCGGCTGTCGAAGCGGGGGCGCGGCAAATACAGGGCACACTGAATGGCATTGGAGAGCGTTGCGGCAATGCCAATCTGGTTTCTCTCATTGGTACGCTTTCGACCAAACCTCGCTATGCGGAAAAATTTGAAACTGGCGTTGATGCGGGCCGGTTGAAGCAACTTACTTCCGTTGCAAGGGGCTTTGATGAGTTGCTGAACCGCGCCCCCAATGCGCAAGCACCTTATGTGGGCAAGAGTGCCTTTGCCACAAAGGCCGGCATTCATGCTTCAGCTTTGGCCAAGGAGCCTGAAACTTATGAGCATGTGCCGCCAGAAACCATTGGCAACCGCCGCCGCATCCTGATTTCTGACCAAGCGGGCAAATCCAATCTGCTGGCCGAACTTTCGCGCATCGGTCTGGCGGTGGACAAATCCGACCCGCGTTTGGACGATCTTTTGCGCAACGTCAAAGAACGTGAAAGCCAAGGCTATGCCTATGATGGCGCTGATGCCTCGTTTGAATTGTTGGCACGACGCACACTTGAGACTGTGCCCCACTATTTCGACGTGGTTTCATTCCGCACTTCGGTGGAACAACACAAAGGCGAAATGTTTTCGGAAGCCGTGGTTAAAGTCAAAGTGGATGGTGAGATATTTATCAATGCCGGTGAAGGCAACGGCCCCATCAATGCCCTGGATGTGGCGCTGCGCAAGGATTTGGGCAAATACCAGAAACACATCAGCGACATGGAACTGGTGGATTTCAAGGTTCGTATCCTCAATGGGGGAACCGGAGCCACCACCCGCGTGCTGGTGGAAAGCCGCGATGCTTGGGGCGAACGCTGGTTCACCGTTGGTGTGTCAGCCAATATCGTTGAAGCTTCTTTCCAGGCCTTGCTGGATGCCATCACCTTCAAACTCATGCGAGAAGGCGTTTCGGCATGACAGCCATGTCAAGTGATCCCTTGGCAGCAGCGAACGAAACAAACTAGAGCCCGCAGCATGATTGACCGGGTGAATGCGCTGAGTGAACAGCACAAGGGTGTTTTGTTCAATGTGGTAGCCCACTTGCTGTGGGGCGGCATGGCGGTTTACTTCGGTCTCATGCGCCATATTCCGGCGGCTGAAATCGCTGTCAATCGTGGACTGTGGTCTTTGCCCTTGGCGGCGATCATCATCTGGTGGCTGGGGCAATGGGCTGACGTTTGGCGCGCCCTCACCAATCCCCGGCACTTGGCCATTTTGACCTTCACCGGATTGATAATCGTTTTCAATTGGGGCTTCTACATTTGGTCGATTGAAGTAGGGCGTGCGCTTGAATCAAGTCTCGGCTACTATATCAATCCATTGTTGAATGTTGTGGTGGGCTACATATTTCTGGGAGAGAGATTCACGCCAGCCCAAATGCTGGCCATCGCATTTGCTGCGGCGGGTGTCGTTGTGCAAACGATTGCCAGTGGTGTTTTTCCTTGGTTGGGCCTCGCCTTGGGCGGCAGTTTTTGCATCTATGGACTGTTGCGAAAAACTGTTCCCGTCGGTCCCACCCAAGGCTTCATGGTCGAAGTTTCGGTGATTGCCCTGCCGTTGCTCTTCGCCGAAATCTGGTTCTTCAAAACTGGCACAGCGCATTTTGCCAGCAATGGTTTTGACACGGCCATGTTGATGGGCTGTGGGGCATGGACGACGGGTGCCCTGGTATTTTTCGCGGCGTCCCTTAAACGCCTTCGCTATTCAACGGCGGGCATTTTGCAATACATTTCGCCCACATTGGTATTTCTCACTGCAATTTTCATGTTTGGTGAACATATTGACGGCTGGAAACTCCTTTCCTTCGGCCTGATCTGGGTGGGCCTCGCCATTTATTCCGTCAGCGCCATCCGCGAAGATCACCAAAAACAAGCTTAGAGTTTGTCCTGAATGACTTGAATTGGTGGTACATCGCGCGTTGTGGCGCGGCGTGTGAAATAGGTGGGGACGACCTGCCCTGGTCCATCGGCCACATCCATGTTCACTTCAAAACCATCACGGATGAAACCTTGCCGACGCATGTGATTTAACAATTCGATGAGGCCATCCCAAAAGTCGAGCACGTTGCACAGCACCACGGGCCGCGCATGTTGCTTGAGTTGCGCCCAAGTCAGTATTTCCGCAAGTTCCTCCAGCGTGCCGATGCCTCCCGGAAGGGCAACAAAACCTGTAGAGCGTTCGAACATCGCCATTTTGCGCTCATGCATGTTGGTCGTGACAATCAATTCTTGCACGCCGTCTTGCATGCGTTCTTTGCTCACCAGAAATTCTGGGATGATGCCCGTAACATGTCCGCCCCCAGCAATCACAGCGCGTGCCACTTCCCCCATAAGGCCAATGCTGCCGCCACCATAGACCAGGCCAACCCCCGCAGCGGCCAAGTGGGAACCTAGCGCTTGTGCCGCCTTGACATACGCGGGATCAATGCCGGGAGCCGACCCGCAATAAACGCAGAGACGATGTTCAGGTATTCGCATGGCAGGTCTGGACTTTCCGAATCTTTGCTATTTGTAGGACATGGCCTTAATAAGCGTCGAAACAACACCTATCTAGTGCTAAACGCTGACGCATAAATTGGATTTATTTTCATGAACGCCAAACCCATATTGATTTTTTCCGCCATTGCTGCCGCCTCCATGGGGGCGATGGCTACAGCCTATGTGGTGGAACAACGCAATGTAGCTGTGCGGGTTGTCGAGGTGCCAGCACCGAAAACCGAAGCACCCAAGGCCGAAGTGAAAATAGCTGTTATCGAAACGCCGAAAGCTGCTGAAGTTCCAAAAGTTGCAGAAGCCTCCAAAACAGTTGTCATCACGAAAACGCCTGAAACGCCGAAGCTTGTCGATCTACCAAAGGCTGCTGATGTTCCCAAGGTTGTTGAAGTGCCAAAAGCCGGACAAGAACCGCAAGTTGCCGTGGCAGCACCTGTTGAAAAACTTGCTGAAAAAACTGTACCTGATGTTGTCGTCAGCACAGCCCCCGTCGCGTTGGCTCCTGTGGTGCTGGCCCCGGTAGACCCGGTCCCGGTTGAGCCAAAAGTGGTCGTGGAACCGAAACTGCCGGAAGAGTCTGGTGTGGCAGTGAGAACGGAACAATCTCCATTAACGCCCAACGTCAACGCCGAAGCAGCTCTTGTGCCCCCAGTTGTGGAAAATTCCCTTCCGGCATTTGACACTGTGCGTGTTGAAGCGACGGGAGATGCGGTGATTGCAGGACGCGCCGACCCCGGTTCAGAAGTCACCATCAAGTGGAATGGTAAACTTGTTGGCAAGACGATCGCCAACAGCGATGGCAGTTTCGTGCTTGTGCCGGAAAAGCCCATGAAAAAGGGCATCGGTGCCCTCACCATTGAAATGTCAAAGAATGGCCAGGTCGTGCAATCGGAAGGCAGCGTGATTGTAGCTGTAAAGGAAAATGCCCCGGCCCTGGTGGCCAAGATTGACCCCATTGCGCCCACGACAGTTTTACAAGTGCCTGCTGCAAACGATGCCCCGCCGACTGGCGAAGTGCAATTGAATGCCGTCGATTATGATACGGCAGGCAATATTGTTTTCTCTGGCCGCGCCAAACCCGGTCACATCATTCGTTTCTATGTCGACAACAAACTGAGTGGCGAAATTGCGACAACTGAGAATGGTCTTTGGGTATTCAGGGGTGACGAACGTGTCACGTCCGGACAGCACATGCTGCGGGCGGACGCTGTTGACACAAAGGGCAAGGTTCAAAGCCGCATAGAGTTGCCTTTCTTGCGTGAAACTGCCGAAGTGGTCGCCGCCGCAAAAATTGCAACGACCGAAACCATCATCGAAAAGACATTGGCAACACCCACCGCTGAAGACACCACCGTGGCATCTGTTGAAAAAAAGCGTTCCATCACCATTGAAAAATCCGTGGTTGATGAACCTCAACTTGCAGCACCCGTGGAACCTCCTCAACTTGAGACGCCTGTGGTCGAGCCGCAAATCGCCATAGCTGGTGATACACCGTTGACGACGGACGCAACGGTGGCCTTGAAACTCAACCCACAAAAACTTGTCATCCAACCCGGCAACAACCTGTGGAAACTTTCGCGCGAGATTTATGGCAAGGGCCGCATGTTTACAGTGATTTACGAAGCCAACCGCGATCAAGTGAAAAACCCCAACAAGATTTATCCCGGCCAGATTTTGACCGCACCACAACAGAACTGACAGGCTTCTCTTAACACATGAGCATGGCAAACACGTCGATGACCTTGGCGACGGGCGAAAAAAGCCAGTGGGAAACCATGAAGGGCCTGATGCCTTATATGTGGCCTCAAGGCCGCAGTGATTTGAAATTGCGCGTGGTCTTTGCGCTAGGATTGCTGATCGCCTCGAAGATCATTACGGTACTGGCGCCCTACGCCTTCAAATATGCCACGGATGCCTTGACCGCATCCAAAGACCCGGCAACGATTGTCATCAGCGTGGCCGTTTCCATGGTGTTGGCCTATGGGGCGGGTCGGATTTTCATGGTGGTGTTTGCGCAAATGCGTGATGCGATTTTTGCCAAGGTCGGGCAACGCGCCGTCCGCCAACTGGCCACGGAAACCTTTCGCCACCTGCATGCCCTGTCACTCAAGTTTCATCTCGAACGCAAGACCGGCGGTTTGAGCCGCGTCATGTCACGCGGCATCAATGGTGTGGATTCGGTGTTGCGATTTGCCTTGTTCAACACGGTCCCAACCGGGTTTGAAATCTTGATGGTGTGTGGCATTCTCGCCTTCAGCTTTGGCTGGCTCTATGCAGCGATCGTCTTCGTCACCATCATTGCCTATATCGCATTCACCTATTGGGCCACGGAATGGCGCATGAGCATCCGCCGCACCATGAACGAGGCCGACACTGATGCAGGTGGCAAGGCCATTGACAGTCTGCTGAACTTCGAAACCGTCAAATATTTCGGCAACGAGGACCATGAGGCCAAAAGATACGACGGTGCGATGGCGATATATGAAAAGGCCTCGATCAAGACTTGGGTTTCACTTGCCGTTCTAAACTCCGGCCAGGCCATTATTTATTCCATCGGCCTTACCATCGTCATGGTGATGTCGGCCTATGGCATTGCCAAAGGCCAAAATACCATTGGCGATTTTGTGTTGATCAATGCCTTGATGATCCAGCTTTACATGCCATTGAATTTCATTGGTTCGTCATACCGCGAAATCAAGCAGGGTTTGATGGACGTCAATGGCATGCTGGATGTTCTCGGACAGGCCCCCGACATCAAGGACAAACCGAACGCCAGACCTTTCACGCCCGGCAAAGGCCATATTGTTTTTGAGAATGTCAAATTTTCTTACGATGAGGAACGGCCCATTCTCAACGGCATTTCATTCGAAGTTCCAGCCGGAAAGACCGTTGCCATTGTAGGTCCGTCAGGGGCGGGCAAGTCGACAATTTCCCGGCTGATTTTCCGTTTTTACGATGTTACGGCGGGGCGCATTACCATTGATGGCCAGGACGTCGAAGCCGTAACCCAGGAAAGCCTGCGCCGCGCCCTTGGCATGGTGCCGCAGGATACGGTTTTGTTCAATGATACCATTGCCTATAATATTGGCTATGGCAGACCTGATGCCAGCGAGGATGAAGTCATCGCCGCTGCCAAGATGGCTCAAATTCACGATTTCGTCATGAGCTTGCCCAAAAAATATGACTCGCAGGTTGGTGAACGCGGACTCAAATTGTCCGGGGGCGAAAAGCAGCGCGTATCAATTGCCCGCACCATTTTGAAAGGTCCACCCATTCTTGTGCTGGACGAGGCCACCTCGGCTTTGGACACATTTACCGAGCAAGATATTCAGGCAGCCCTCAAGCAAGTGTCGCGCAACCGCACAACACTGGTGATTGCCCACCGCCTTTCGACCGTTGTTGATGCAGATGAAATCATCGTTTTGGACAAAGGTCTGATCGCTGAGCGTGGCAGCCATCTGGCCTTGCTGCGCAAAAAGGGCATTTACTCAAGACTGTGGAATCGCCAGCAGGAAGCCGAAGAAGCCCGCAAGAAATTGGCGGCAAATCTGGATGTTCGCGGTGCGAAAGCCGAGGACTTGGCACGTGCCTTGGTAAGCAAAGCCTGAATCAACCAATTCGTAAGCACAGGCCAAAACTGGGCATTAACGCTGCTGCCAATAATTGAATCAAATATGCTGAAAACTTGAATCAAATCCCGTTTGGATTCATTTTTGTTTACGATTGGAGCGCAAGGTGAACCCATGCCACGGACAACGTGGGGGAAAATGAAACCGGCTTGCAGCACCCAGCAAAGAAGGGGCAGCGCCACCAACTTGGGGACCAGTCAAATGAGAGTATCAACATTAGAATCGATCGCAGGACGTTCGATTGAAGAAACGCTTGGCTATGTGCGCGGCACCGCTTTGTGTTCGCGCCGCATCTTGAAGAACAAGAAGGTGGGCCTTCGCACCCTCGAACACATGACAATGAACGGCGTCGCTGAAGGCCTCGCCAAAATGCGCGAAGATGCAGAATCAGCGCTGTTTCGCGTGGCCGTGGAAAAGGGTGCCGACGCGGTCGTCGGCCTGCGTATTCAATTGGTCGAGTTGGGCAACGACATGTTCCAGGCCGTGGCGACAGGAACCGCCGTTTGCACTGTAGCTTTGGCATCAGCAATGCCGATGATCGAAGAAGAAACCACCTTCGGCGATGCATTCTCGCGTCCTGCCAATGACTATAATGCAGTTGTTCTGCCAATCCAGCGCCGGGTAGCCTCGGGTACAACGCGGGTCCATTGATATGTAAGTGTCGAAAGATTCTCCAACAAGAAGGCTGCAAACACAGGTGGGGCTGGTTCGTGGCCTTTTGTTTTTCATGCATATGGGCTAGAGGGTCCGCCAAGACGCCGCAAATATGGAAATCAGATGACCATCATAGACAGCATCACCTCCTCGCTCGCCCCGGTTCACCGGGAAGGCTGGCGCTTCGTCGCCATTTTTGCTGCCGTCAGCCTTGTGCTGTTCTGGTTCAATATTGATGTACTGGCCTGGATCGGCGTTGTATTGACCGCTTGGTGTGCCTATTTTTTCCGTGACCCTGAACGTGTGACACCGCTTTCCAAAACCCTGGTGATATCGCCAGCCGACGGCCGGGTGAGTTCCATCGTTGATGTCATTCCGCCGCCGGAACTGGATTTGCCACGTGAACTCCACACGCGCATTTCGGTTTTCATGAATGTGTTTGATGTTCATGTGAACCGCAGTCCCATGGAGGGCCGCATCGCCAAACTCACTTATGTACCTGGTGCTTTTTTGAATGCCGAACTTGACAAGGCCAGTGAAGACAATGAGCGTCAGGCGTTGACTGTTGATGTTGAAGGCGGTCAACAAATTGGTGTTGTGCAAATCGCCGGACTGGTGGCGCGCCGTATTGTAAAGTTTGTCGAAGAAGGGGATCGCCTGTCGGCGGGCCAGCGTTTTGGTCTCATCCGTTTTGGCAGCCGCGTCGATGTTTATTTGCCAAAAGGCGTTGCCCCCCTTGCTTGCCTCGGCCAACGGGCAATCGCTGGCGAAACCGTCTTGGCTGACCTCAGCCAGCAGGGAACCCAACGTCTCAGCCGCAAGGGTTGATGCTATGGCATTTGAACCAGAAGAAGAATATTCTGAAAATCCGCCCAAGCGCCGTTTCAAGACTGTGCCGGTGCGCTATCTGATACCGAACATTATCACACTGCTTGCGTTGTGCAGCGGCGTGACGGCCATTCGGCTGGCCTTTGAAGGCCGCTTTGAAATCGCTGTTGCGGCAGTCATTCTTGCGATTTTCCTTGATGCCGTGGATGGCCGTTTGGCCCGCATGCTGAAAGGCACATCGCGCTTTGGCGCGGAACTTGATTCTCTTGCCGACTTTGTGAACTTTGGCGTGGCACCTGCCTTGCTGATTTATTTTTGGTCGCTCAATACATTCCGCCCCCTGGGCTGGACCATCTGCCTGATGTTGTCGGTAGCTTGTGCGCTGCGACTGGCGCGTTTCAACGTCATGCTCGAAGACCCTTTGAAGCCGGCTTGGGCCGCGGCTTTTTTCACGGGCATGCCAGCGCCTGCAGGTGCGGCATTGGCCATGGTGCCACTTTATATCGGTTTCCTCCAGGGCGACACAGAAGGCCATCGTTACGCCATGTATATTGCGCCGTATGTCGTCATCATCGCTGTGTTGCTGGTCAGCCGGGTGCCGACATTCTCGGGCAAGACTGTTTCAAAAGTGCCGCGAGATATGGTGTTGCCGATCCTGGCCGTTGCGGGGCTGGCCATCGTCTGCATGATCAGCTTTCCATGGGAAACGCTGCTGGCAGGGGCTGCACTTTATGTGGGCCTGATCCCAGTGAGTGTTTGGCGCTACCAGAAATACCGCAAAGCTGCGCTACCACCTCCAGCTTGAAAACAAAACGTCGGCATGCGATAGTGCGCAATGTTCCAAAATCTGACCATTGACGCTGTGATCGTTGCTGCATCCCGCCGCACCCTGCGCGACGATGTATTGGTCAACTGCGCCCGCATCGGTTTCAAGCCCTAGCGCCACCTGCACGTGACTAATCTGGCGACCAGCCTCGCCCCATCCAACTGTGCAGGAGATTGCCATGTCAATCCATCAGAAGAATATCAACATCGAAGAAGTCGTGAAGAACGACATCGCCCATCATTTTCATCCGTTCACGGACCATAAGGCATTCCATGCCGCCGGTGGACCGCGGGTCATCACCCATGCAGACGGGATTTACATTTGGGATGGCAAGGGCAACAAGATCCTCGACGGGATGTCGGGCCTGTGGTGCGTGAATGTCGGCTATGGCCGCAAGGAGCTGGCCGAGGCGGCTTATCGGCAAATGCTGGATTTGCCATACTATAACACGTTTTTCAAAACCACGACGGTGCCTGCCACAGAATTGGCCACCAAGATTTCATCGGTTCTGCCTGAGCGTTTCCAGCATATTTTCTTCACCAATTCCGGCTCGGAAGGCAACGACACCATTGTGCGTTTCGTGCGCCATTATTGGAAAGTCATGGGCAAGCCTTATCGCCAGCACTTCATTGGCCGCAAACGCGGCTACCACGGTTCCACATGGGTTGCAGCCAACCTGGGTGGCATGGTGGGGATGCACGAACAGGGCGGCACACCGCTTGATGGCTTCCATCACATCCAGCAACCCCATTGGTATGATTTCGGCGGCGACAAGTCGCCGGAAGATTTTGGTCTTGATGCTGCTGCCGAACTTGAAAAGAAAATCCTTGAAGTCGGTCCCGACAACGTGGCGGCCTTTATCGGCGAACCCATTCAGGGGGCGGCAGGTGTTATTATCCCGCCCTCAACCTATTGGCCCGAAGTCCAGCGCATCTGCAAAAAATATGGCATCCTGATCATCTCCGACGAAGTGATCTGCGGCTTTGGCCGCACCGGCAATTGGTTTGGCTTTGAAACCTATGGCTATGAGCCCGACATTGTGAACATGGCCAAGGGCCTTTCTTCAGGCTATTTGCCAATTGGGGCAGTGGCCATTTCGAAATCCCTGCTCGATCCCTTCTTCGACAAGGGCGGTGATTTCAACCATGGCATGACCTATGATGGCCACCCCGTCGCGTCGGCCGTTGCGCTTCGCAACATCGAAATCATCAAGGACGAAAAGCTGGTGGAGCGTGTGGCGGAACTCGGACCCTATTTCAACAAGGCCCTGGCCAGCCTTGCCGATCACCCCATCGTGGGTGAAATCCGTTCGATTGGCTTGATCGGGGCGATTGAGCTTTCCAAAAACAAGATAACCCGGGAACGTTTCCACGATTCGGGCCGGGTCGGCACCCTTTGCCGCGACCATTGCTTTGCAACCGGACTGGTCATGCGGGCTTGCTGGGACACCATGGTCTTGGCGCCACCATTTTGTATCACTAAACCACAGATTGATGAGCTGGTAAAACTGGCGCGGATAGCCCTGGACAAAACCTATGAAGACGTGAAAACTGAGATCTGAGACTGACACGCAAGGGCGGCCTTGGCCGTTCGATGCGTCTTGCCGGAAAAGTATTGTGACCAACAATCGAGGGTAAAATACCATGACAATGAAATCCAAGTTCCGCCCCAGCCGCCGCAGCGTCATGAAAGGCGCTGGACTTTTTGCAGCCATGACTTTCTTGCCACGCAATGCCATGTCAGCAGAAGACAAGAAGCTGAGTTTCTACAACTACGACACTTATATCGGTGAGCACTCCCTTGCTGATTTCAACGCCGCTACAGGCATTGAAGTGAAGATGGATTTGTTTGCAGATGGTGATGAACTTTTCACCAAACTCAAGGCCGGCAACCCAGGCTATGACGTGATCGTACCCACCAATGACAAAGTGGAGCGCATGATCAAGGCCAAAATGATCGTCGAACTCGATCACGGCAAAATCCCAAACATGAAGAATATTGATCCGGCATTCTTGAATCCATCGTTTGATCCAGGCCGCAAATATTCACTGCCTTACATGTGGGGAACTGTTGGCATCGGTTATCGAAAATCTAAGGTTGAAGGCGTGCCCGATAGCTGGAAATGGCTGTTTGACGACCAGAAATATGCAGGCCGTGTGGCAGTACTTGGTGATCAGGAACACGCATTGGGTTGTGCCTTGAAATATCTCGATTACAGCTACAATTCCACCAACCTGACCGAACTGAACAAGGCCAAAGACCTGCTCATCGCCGGTAAATCCATCGTCAAGAAATATGCCGATGACAATGGCCAGGATTTGCTGGCCCAGGGCGAAGTCGATTTGACCATGGAATATAATGGCGACATTGCGCAGGTGATGCTGGAAGACAGTGACTTATCCTACGTCATTCCTGCGAAGGGCGGCAATGTTTGGGAAGATACCTTGGCCATTGCGGCTGGGGCTCCCCACCCGGAAAATGCCTTGGCATTCATCAATTTTATTTTTGATGCTGAAGCTGGAAAACACATTGCCGAAACCATTCAGTATGCCACACCAAACAAGGCCGCAAAGAACCTGATGGCAGGTGCCTACAAGGAAAACCCCGCAATTTTCCCGCCAGATGATGTGCTGGCAAAATGTGAATACGCCTCTTATCTGGGCGAAGAAGCTCTCAAGGTGCGCGATGAAATGTGGACAGCCATTCAGGCGGCTTGATCGAAAGTAAGAAACCTCATCCGGCCTTCGGCCGCCTTCTCCAAGAAGGCGTGGAGAAGAGACTGGTCGCAAAAATCTCCGCAGGGGGGATGAGGTTCTTTGGCCGCGATGTGGTCGCCACGCTATTTTAAGCACTTCAACTCCCCCGTTGCCCTGCTGATTTTACTCAGCTAACCTTTTCATCGAAACGCAATTGGGGGGCATTGAAATTGGACGATTGGAAAAGCAATCGCAGCGTCTTCTGGACGCTGGCAACGCCGGGAACATTTTGGCTCCTCGTGTTTTTTGTCATTCCCCTCGGGTTCCTGCTCATTCTGTCTTTTTCCGACAAGGCTGTCATTGACGGCCAAGTGTCGATCAACGAGTACAGCTACTTCACTGGCATCAGCAATTATCTGCGCGCCTTTAATGCTGACATCATTTCAATTTTTCTGCGCACCCTGTGGTGGAGCGGCCTTGCCACCCTGGCATGCCTCGTCATCGGCTACCCCATTGCTTTCGGCATCTGCTTTGCCCCGGAAAAATGGCGACCCCTGCTCTTGCTTGCAATCATCTTGCCCTTCTGGATCAATTTGTTGATCCGCACCTATGCGCTCAAAACCACGCTGGGTGCCAAGGGCGTGATCAACTCTGCACTCGGATTGGTTGGGCTTGGCCCGTTTGAACTCTTGAGCAACACGCCTGCCGTGATCTTCGGCCTGTTCTATGTTTTCCTGCCCTTCATGGTTCTGCCCTTGTATTCAACCATTGAACGCCTCGACCGCAGCTTTCTTGAAGCCAGTCTCGATCTGGGCGCAACCCAGGCCCAAACATTTTGGAAAATCACTTTTCCGCTGACCATGCCGGGAGTCGTCACTGGCATCATCCTGGTATTCATTCCTTGCCTCGGCATGTTCCTGATTTCAGACGAATTGGGCGGTGCCCGATCGTGGATGATTGGCAATGTCATCCAAACCCAATTCGGTTCATCGAATGATTGGCCTTTCGGTGCCGCACTTTCATTCATCCTGATGTTCCTCACCTTTGTCGTTCTATTCGCGCAATGGGGCTATCAACGACGCGGCAAGGCAGGAGAAACCTGATGGCTGCACTACTGAAACCGGGGCAGGGGCCGCTTGAGTTTTCACGGCGCATCTGGCTGCGCACCCTGTTTGTCATAACCCTGCTGGTGCTTTATCTTCCGATTTTCGTGCTCATCGCGTTCTCCTTTAACAAGCAGAACCGCAGTGGCGTGTGGAAGGAGTTCACTTTCGAGAATTATCCCAAGGCCTGGAACAACGACGCCATTTTCGATGCGATGATGAATTCCCTCACTATCGCATTCATCACGACAATAATTGCAACCATCATTGGCACCATGGTCGCCGTGATGCTGTGGCGTTTCAAATTTCCTTTCAAGCCGGGCTATGAAGCGGTAATGGGACTTCCCATCGTCATCCCTGAAATTTGCATGGGCGTGGCCTTGCTCATGTTTTTCAACTACACGGGCATGACCGAAGCCTTGGCCAACGCCATTTGGCCGTTCAATCTCACTACCATCATCATTGCGCATATTGCCTTCTGTTTTCCGTTTGTCGCGGTGGTCGTACGGTCGCGGCTTGTTGGTTTCAACCGCCAACTCGAAGAAGCGTCGAAAGATCTTGGCGCTTCTGAAATGCAAACCTTCTGGAAAATCCTGGTGCCCTTTATGAAGCCGGGCCTGATTTCAGGGGCATTGCTGGCCTTCACATTGTCGTTGGACGACTTCGTCATCACGTTTTTCACGGCAGGACCAGAAACCGTAACCTTCCCGGTGAAGATCTATTCCATGGTCAAAACCGGCGTGAAATATGAAGTCAATGCCGCTTCTACCCTGCTTATCATCATCACCATCGCGGCCACGGTTCTGGCCATGAAACTGCAATCAACAGACAAGGCTGGTCATTGATCATGACAGAAACCATCGTATCCGTTCGCAATGTGTCAAGACGTTATGCCGGCGGTGTTACAGCCGTCGATGATGTGTCTGTTGACATTTTGCAGAACGAATTTTTCGCACTGCTCGGACCTTCAGGTTGTGGCAAAACCACTTTGCTGCGCATGATCTCCGGCCTCGATACGCCGTCCGAAGGCGCCATCCTGATCGGCGGCGAAGACATGGCCTATACGCCGCCCAACAAGCGCCCCACCAACATGGTGTTCCAATCCTATGCCGTGTTTCCCCACATGACCGTGGCCGACAATGTGGCCTATGGCTTGCGGGTCACCGGTGTTCCAGAAAGCGAAGTGAAAACCCGTGTGAGCGAAGGCCTTGAGATGGTCAAGCTCGGCCATCTTGCGGATCGCAAACCTGACCAGATGTCGGGTGGCCAACGCCAGCGCGTGGCCTTGGCCCGTGCCCTGGTGAAGCGACCCAAGGTTCTGTTGCTGGATGAACCTTTATCGGCATTGGATGCAAAACTTCGCGATGACATGCGTCTTGAACTCACAAGGCTTCAAAAAACTGTTGGCATCACTTTCATCATCGTCACCCACGATCAGGATGAAGCCTTGTCCATGGCCTCGCGCATCGCTGTTATGAACAAGGGAGCCATCCAGCAGATCGCTACGCCGGCGGAACTCTATGAGCAACCCAGCAACCGGTTTGTCGCGGATTTCATTGGCAAGGTAAACATGTTCGATGCCAAGTTGATAGCGCAAAAAGGCAAGACGGTCCTTTGTGATGCCAAGGGAATTGGCAAAATGGAAGTGGAAACCTCCAAAGCCTGTCCGCAAAACCTGACGATTGCCGTTCGCCCTGAAAAACTCAAGCTGGCAAAGACTGAACCAAAGGGCGCTGGCCTGATCAAGGCATCGGCCAAAGTTCGCGATGTGGCCTATTATGGCGACTGGAGCGAAGTTGTGGCCGAGCTCGCCAATGGCGACCACGTCTCCGTCAACGTCCAAAACGACAGCCGCGAAGGCGGGGCAGGGGTCACCCACGGCGAAAAAATCTGGGTGAGCTGGCAACCCGCTGATAGCCTGCTGCTGACGGAGTAAAATAAAATGGCACTCGAAATGGACAAGCTCGGTCGCAAGCCGGGAGATGAAGCTTTTCTGCGCGATAACATCAAAGGCACAAACTGGGAGGCCACCTACGCCGGGGCATTGTCATTCATGCGCCGCAAATATACCCGCGATCTCAACGGCGTTGATATTGCCGTCACAGGCGTGCCATTCGACCAGGCCGTTTCCCATCGCTCGGGGACGCGCATGGGTCCAGAAGGCATTCGCCGCGCCTCAGCCGAAAATGCCTGGGGGCCCTTCTGGCCATGGAACTTTGATCCCTTCGATACATTGGGCGTGATCGATTACGGCGATTGCTTTTTCGATTGGGGCAAGAAGGATAATTTCCCTGAAACCCTGGAGCGCCACGCCACGGAAATCATTTCATCTGGCGCAGAGTTGATTGCGCTGGGCGGCGATCATTATATTTCCTATCCGTTGCTAAAGGCCCATTTCAAGAAACATGGCCCCCTTGCATTGGTGCATTTCGACGCCCACCGCGATGTTGAAATTGATTCAGGTGGCCGCATAGATCACGGCACGATGTTTGGCTATGCCGTTCGCGAAGGCCTGATTGACCCGAAAAAATCCGTGCAAATTGGCATCCGCACCACCTTCACCGGCGAAACCAACATGGGATTTCGCATCATCTATGCCGATGAAGTGCACGAAAGCAGTGCTGCCGAAATCGCCAAGATCATTGCCAAAAAAGTCGGAAAATCCAAAGCCTATCTGACTTTCGACATCGACTGCCTTGATCCCTCAGCCGCCCCCGGCACGGGAACCCCTATACCCGGCGGCCTCACCTACCATCAAGCCGCATCAATCATCCGTAAACTGACGAATATCAATTTTGTCGGCATGGATATGGTGGAGGTTTCACCACCCTATGACCACGCTGAAATTACCTCCGGGGCCGCCGCAGCGCTCATCATGGAGTATATTTGCCTCAAGGCTTGGCAGAAAGGTGCAAGAGCCGGCGAGATGAAAGTATAGTCAGGATGTTCAGTGCAGATTCCGGCCCCCCCGCCTTGGGCACTTCGATTCGCACATTCACCCGATACCCCATGGTTCTGGCCAGACTCACCATTTCCTCCACTGAAAAGCGCATGACGTCTGATCTGCGGATGCGTTTCACATCAGCTTGCGTGCAATCCAGTTTTTGAGCTGCAGATGCGACTGTCATGCCTCGTTCTTCCAAACGAGTGGTGATGCGGTCAGCCAGTTCTTTTTTGAAGAGACTGGCAGTTCCGGTCTTGAAATGCACATCGTCAAACAGATTTCCGGATTTGGTGGTGAGGGCTGCGGTAAATTTCATCTGGCTGGTCTCCTTCTGGCCGTCACTGTGAATCAATTTGCAGAAGCAATCAATCAACCCGCTGCAACTCAATTCAACCAAACGCATCTTTCATCCGGTAATACAGCATCGCAGCAACCAGCAGCGGCATGCGCAAGGCACTGCCACCGGGAAACGGCACGTGCTTCACCCGCGCCAGCAAATCGAATTTTTCTGCTGTGCCGCGAATGGCCTCAGCCATCAGCTTGCCATATATCTGGGCTAGCGCCACACCTTGGCCGGAATAGCCATGGGCATAATAAGTCGTAGGCGAAAGCCTGCCGCAATCGGGAATGCGATTTGAGGTGATGGCGATATAACCACCCCAGGCATGATCGACGCGCGCATTTTTCAATTGCGGAAACACCCGGTCCATGCGCGGGCGCATATATTTCTTGAGGTCCGCTGGCTCCATGGTGGAATAGTTGGCGCGCCCACCAAACAACAATCGGTTGTCAGCCGTGCGGCGGAAATAATCGAGAATGAAATTGGTGTCCGCCACCGCCTCGTTGTCTCGCACGAGACTCCTTGCAGTCGCTTCGCCCAACGGTTCTGTGGTTATTATGAAACTCGTCACAGGCATAATGCGGCCATAAAGTGCCGGCACGGTTTTGCCCAGATAGGCATTGCCACCGACAACCATGAATTTTGCCTTTACCGTAGCCGCAGCCGTACGCGCCCAAGGCATCGCACCGCTGTTGACTTCAAGCACAGGCGCATTCTCAAAAATCAAGACACCAGCCTGTTTTGCCGCTTGGGCCAAGCCCAGACAATAGTTCAACGGATGGAAATGTCCCGCCCGTGATTCACGCAATGCCCCGTGATAGCAATGGCTTCCCAGCTTTTCTTCCAGTTCAGATTTGGATAACAAGTCGCAGCCTCCATAGCCGAGGGCCGCCAATTCATCACGCCATGCTTTGAGATCGTCTGCCTGTCCTGGTTTGGTCGCGCAATGCAAATATCCCCACGTAAGGTCGCAATCGATTTTATGTTTGGAAATGCGCTGCTCGATCAGGCGTTTTGCATCTTCGGCAATGGCAAAGCATTTCCGGGCATCGCTCTCGCCCAATTGGCCTATCAACTTGGCTTGCCCCGAGGGAAACCCGGTACAGATTTGACCACCATTGCGGCCCGACGCCCCAGATCCCACGCGACCTGCTTCAAGTATGATGACCTTGTACCCAGCCTCCGCCAATTCCAAGGCTGCAGAAAGGCCCGTAAATCCGGCCCCGATGACCACGACATCGGCACTCATGTCTCTCGTCAGTGTAACTGCCATGAGTTCAATGTTGGCCGAAGCCTCATAATATGAATGTGCAGTATGGGAGTGTTGCATGGTCAGCGAAACCTAGCTGCCCCCTTTCGAAACTGCAACAAATCAGGCTAAGCTCTGGCCAGTCAATCTTGCAGGGTGCCATGAGCCAACAGAAATTCGAAGATTACATCACACAAGGCCGGATCAGCGAAGTTGAATGTCTGGTGGCCGATATGTCGGGAACGGCCCGCGGCAAAATCCTGCCGCCAAAGAAATTTCTGAAAGGCCAGCGTTCGCGCGGCCTGCGCATTCCCGAAGAAGTTTTCACTCTCACCATCAATGGCCGTTATGTTGCCGACACCAATGCCGTCAGCGACAGTGCCATTGACATCTACATGGAGCCCGATGTTGATACCATCCGCATTGTGCCGTGGTACAAGGATCCCACAGCGCAAGTCATTTGCGATGCCTTTCATCTGAATGATGATCCGGTTGAAATCTCACCGCGCCATGTGCTGCGCCGCGTATTGGCGCTCTACAAGGAAAAAGGCTGGCGCCCTGTGGTGGCTCCTGAACTTGAATTCTATCTCGTGAAGCGTAATCCCGACAGCGATTATCCACTGGAAGCCGCCGTCGGCAGATCAGGCCGCAAGGAACCCGGCGGACAAGCCTTTGGCATCGAAGCTGCAAACGACTTCGATCCCGTGGTGGATGATATCTATGATTATTGCGAAGCCATGGAGTTGGATGTTGACACGCTTTCCCACGAAAGCGGACCGGCCCAACTTGAAATCAACTTCAACCATGGCGACCCGCTGGAACTGGCAGATCAGGTTTTCCTGTTCAAGCGCACGGTGCGCGAAGCCGCGTTGAAGCACGACATGTTTGCCACTTTCATGGCCAAGCCTCACGCCAATGAACCGGGTTCGGCCATGCACATCCACCAATCCGTGTTGGACAGTCGCACCGGCAAGACCATCTTTGCCAGCAAGGATGGCAAATATTCAAAACTGTTCCTGAATCACATCGCCGGATTGCAGCGCTATCTCAGCGCCGCATTGCCGCTCTGTGCGCCCAATGTTAATTCATACCGCCGTTTGGTGCCCGACTCGGACGCGCCCACCAATGTGCACTGGGGCGTTGACAACCGGACGGTTCCTTTGCGTGTGCCATCATCTGATGCATCCAACACCCGCATTGAAAACCGGGTGACGGGCGCCGATGCCAATCCCTATCTGGCTTTTGCGGCCTCTCTGGCTTGCGGTTATCTTGGCATGGTCGAACGGCTGAAACCCTCTGAACCCGTCACTGGATCAGCCTATCGCTTTGCCCATACGCTGCCGATCAGCCTTGATGAAGCCCTCGACAAGCTCAATTACAACAAAGCGTTGAAGCAGGTGTTGGGGGCCAAATTTGTTGAAGCCTACCAAGACGTGAAGTTCGAGGAGATGCAGCACTATCGCCGGGTGATCAGTTCCTGGGAACGCGAGTATCTTTTGCTCAATGTCTGATTTCGGCTATGGTGATGAAAGCAGGGACAATTGATTCAGGTATGCGGCCAAAGGCCATCGGAGAAGTTATGCGCTTTAAAACTCGGGTTTTGACATTTTGTCTGGTGCTGCTTGGCACGTTGCTTCTCAGCCTTTCTGCAAGGGCGGCTTCCAGTGAAGAGATCAAATCCGAGATTTCTTCCATGCTTTCAAGTACCGGAAGATTGCCACTGCCCATCGAAAAAGTCCGCAGCAGTCTGACCGCCCATTATTTGCGCAACAACGGCAATATCTACTGGGTTGACACGTCCCGGATGACGCCGTTTCTGCAAAAAATGTACCAAGCCAATCTGGATGGATTGGACCCTGAAGACTATCCCGCTAGTTCACTGGCGAATATTCGGGATCGGCTTGACTCAAATGATCCGCAATCGGCAGCCGAAGCCGAGTTGTATTTTTCTGCTTTCTACATTGCTTATGCAGCAGACTTGAAAATCGGCCGCGTCACACCACAAAAAGTTGATCCCAACCTGTTCCGCAACCGCAAGACAATTGATGCCTTGCGGGTGCTGACGGAGATGAGCAAACAAAAGGATCCGGTGAAGTTTTTATCGGCGTTCGAGCCCAAGAACAATCATTATCAGGTGCTGAAGCGCATTTTGAAAGCCTATACGATTGCCATTGCCCAGGGTGTGGATTGGCCAGAGATCGGCCAAGGTGCGTCGTTGAAACCGGGGCAGAGCGATTCTCGTGTGCCCACGGTCCGAAATCTCTTGAGCTTTACCGGCGACTATGACGGGCCTGAAAACGGTTCTGCAAAATATGATGGTGCCTTGGTGGAAGCCGTGAAGAAATTCCAGACCCGCCATGGCCTCGCAGCTAAGGGATTGTTTGGCAAGCAGACCATCATTGCCATGAATGTGTCGCCCGAAGAACGCCGCAAGCAGATCATTCTCAACATGGAACGCTGGCGCTGGATGCCAGACAATCTTGGCGAAGAACATTTTCTGGTGAACATTGCAGCGTTTGAATTGCAATGGGTGAAGGCGGGCAAAACCTTCCAGCGCATGAATGTTGTGACCGGTGCTGTGGCCACTCAAACCCCGGAGTTTTCCGACGAGATGGAATATGTTGAGCTTAATCCAACCTGGACTGTGCCCTACAGCATCGCCACCAAGGAAATGTTGCCAAAGTTGAAAGTCAACGCACTGCATTATGCCGACGATTTTGATTTGTTGGCTGGCGGCAAACTGGCAAATTGGGGCAGCGTCAATTGGAGTGCCTATGGGACGGGCAAATTTCCTTTCACCTTCCGGCAAAAGCCCGGACCCAAGAATGCCCTTGGCAAAGTCAAATTCATGCTGCCAAACGCCCACAACATTTATCTGCACGACACGCCGGCCAAGGATAAATTCGCCAGCACGTCGCGTGCCTTTAGCCATGGTTGCATCCGGCTCTCCAAACCCATCGATTTCGCCTATGATCTGCTCGGTGAAAAAGTTGGCATGTCGCAATCTGACATTGATGCGGTGTGGGACGACGGCAAAACCACCAGAGTGACTTTGCCGCGCAAAATTCCCATTCACATTGTCTACGCCACAGCCTTTGCCACCAACAACGGCATCGAGTTCCGCACAGACGTTTATGGCCGCGACAAAAAACTGTACGCGGCCCTTTTTGGTCGTGGGACAAGTTGAGCAAAAGCGCCTGATACCAAAGGTAACTTGAATTGACCTGCTTCTCCCTTACCCCTGCGGAAAGGACTATCGCATATGGCCGCCAAAGGGCATCCGTCTCGGGCTTCGCCCGATCCACCTTCTCCAACTTCGTTGGAGAAGGGACAATATGTTGGGTTTTGTCCCTTCTCCACGCCTTCGTGGAGAAGGTGCCCCAACGGGGCGGATGAGGTCCCTTTGCTCTCGACAATAGAATACACATCACCCCTGTGACAAAACCCCAAAGGCCGATAGTGATAGGGCACTGGATTTGACATGCAGAACAGCTGCTGATTGTTGGGACAGGAATTCCTTCACCACAGCCTCCACGTCATCGCCCAATCGCAGCGTAAACGTCGCCACGCCGAATGACCGCGCCCAGGCCGTGAAATCCGGGTTGACCAGATTGGTGCCAGAAACCCGGCCTGGAAACTCGCGCTCCTGATGGGTGCGGATCGTTCCGTAAATCCCATTGTCTGAAATCACGATTTTGGGTGTGGCACCGTAAGCAACAGCCGTGGCCAATTCCTGGCCCGTCATCAGCACGCCACCATCACCCACCACGCAAATCACCTGCCGATCCGGTTCGTTTAAAGAAGCCGCCACTGCCGCCGGAACGCCCAGTCCCATGGCACCGGCAATGCCACCGATCAACATGTTCTGCGGCGTCATCACCCAGTGGCGATGCACCCATGTCGACATGTTGCCAGCGTCAGTTGTCACCACACAATTTTGATCAGCCAGTTTGGCAAGGGCCATCACCACTTTACAAAAATCAACACCATCGCTGGGATTGCGTTCAACAAATATCTGCTGCTGTCGAATATATCCGTTGATCTTGCTGATCCAGGCCTCGCGCGCCGACGACACAACCTTGGCACCACCTGCAAGGTCGGCCAGCACCGCATCTGGTTTGGCCAGCAAAGGGAAATCTGTGCGAAAAAGCCGCCCGAGGGGAGCCCCATCCGGGTAAACATGTATCAACGGCTGTTTGGGATCAGGCAATTGCGGCAGTGTGTAATGCAACGTTCCCACATCACCCAGCCTTGTGCCAATAGCCAGAATGAGATCACATTCCGCCAGCAGCGTCTTATAGTCGGCAGGGCTGCCAAAGCCCAGATGACCAGCATAAAGCGGCGATCCATTGTCGAATATGTCCTGGTTCTTCCATGTCACGGCTACCGGAATGCGCTGTGCCTCGGCAAACCGGTTGAGTGCTTCCTTGCCCAGTGATGATCGCAAACCAGCACCAGCAATCACCAGCGGCTTTTCTGCTTGGTCAATATATTGCTGAATGACAGAAATATCATCCGGACGATGGCCAATCTGCGGCAATGGAAAAGCGATGGCATCAGCCGCTACATCATCATCCAGCATGTCTTCAGGAAAAGCATAGACCACAGGTCCCGGTACACCCATTTGCGCCAATCGAAATCCGCGCGGCAACAACTCCGGCAATTTTGAACCAGCCACAACTTCCAACACGCCCTTGGCCATGCTGCCGAAAAACGCGTTGTAATCCATTTCCTGAAACACATGGCGCAAACGTTCTTCGCGGCTCACCTGACCCAACATGAGAATGACAGGCAGTGCATCCTGTTCAGCCGTGTGAATGGCAATCGATGCATTGGTGGCACCGGGCCCTCGACTTGCCAGAAACACAGCGGGCTTGCCCGTCAGCTTGGCTTCCGCAACTGCCATGAAACCGGCGCCACCCTCGTGCCGGCACACAATCACCTCGATGCGGCTGTCATGCAACGCATCGAGCAAGCTGAGATAGCTTTCTCCCGGCACGCAGTAGACGCGCTTTATCCCGTGAGCCTCCAATGACCGGACGATAAAATCAGCCGCGCGCATGACGATTCCTCAATTGCCTTGAGGTTTTCCTATGCCTGATCAGCGCGGGGCTTGTCGAGTGTTGATGTGCCTCAGGGCGTTGTCGTGGTGCCAAGTCGTTCCAGTGCCGCAACGGATTCGCTGTGCCCTGAAACAGCCGACTTGCCATACCATTCAGCCGCCTTGGCAGGGTCTGGGGAAAGACCGCGCACTTTATGTTCGGCAAACACCGCCGGATCAAACGTGCGGCCCACGCCATAGGCAGCTTCAGTGACTTTCAACTCATAGGCCCTGAGGAAGAATTGCCGCGCAGCAATGATGTCGCCAGTCTTCAGCAGCAATTCGCCCTTGTTCAGCAATCCAACCGCCTCAGGATTGAGGCTCTGCAAAGGTGTTGGAACGTCAACAGCTTTGTTGAACCCCGTATCAGGCAAAGCGGCGACAGGCACTATCCGAATATCTGATTTATCGGCAAGCTGTGGCGGAACCACGCCGGGTGTTGGAACAGCATTGAGATCCAGCGCCACGCGCATTTCCTGGCTGGGTGCTGCCAATTCACCTGTGACTGAATCCAGTGCTGTGACTTCCAGACCCAATTCAGTGGCCTTCGAGCGGGGCACCACAAGTTCGGCCTTGGCCACATCCTCTGCTTTCAGCAGCCATTCGCCCGGTGTGACTTCCATGCCCTTGGTCAAATAAGCTTCCGGCGGCAGGCCTGAAATCTTCAAAGCCAAAGGACCACTTTCATCAGGCGGGACGGCTGTAATATCCAGGGGAATGGCCGAATTGATCGATCCCGCAACATCATTCACTTTGACCTTGGCACTGTGAATGATTTTTTTGGCAATGTCAGTTGAAGCCGTTTTAGTTTCGACGGGCGCAGCAACGGGTAGCAAGGCCAACAACTGGTTTTTGGACCAGGCGACATAGTCATTGACTCCACTCGGGTTGGCCACAACATATCCACCACCGCCGCCAACTGCGCAGGCCAGAAGCGTCAGGAAAGCGATTTGCGGCCAATGCAGGCGATGTTGTGATTTGGCAACAAGCGGTTTTTCCATTGCCCCACGCCGACGTTGCCGCGACGGGAAAGTTGAATCCGGTTCTGTCGCGTAGTGTTCAGGCAGGGGTGGCAATGGCGCGTAGTCAGGATCGGCCACTCTTTGCGTCAGCTTGAAGCGCTCTTCCAGCCGTCGCCGATAGGCCTCATATGCTTCGGGGCCAGGTGATGCTGCAAGGGGCGTGGGCCGTTCGGTTTGATATCGATTGGCCAGGTCGTCGCGATTTTGATCGGGATAGGTTTTGGCAAACCAACTTGGCGTTAAATCTTCATGGCCTTGCGGCGTTGCCGCTTCTGGCTCGTCGCCAATGACACCAGTTGGCCCATTTTCTTCTGCGGCAATTTCATTTTCCAGCCAGTCTTCGTCCGATGAAGTAAATTCAATTTTGGGTTGGGTCGCCATTTTGCTCATGGTCCTTCTCCTTGCGTTGCGGTTGAATTGGTCTTGATTGCGGCTAGTGCTTGCAGTGCTGATTCATGCCTCCGCCAGCCCGGAACATCGGCAGTCAGATTTGTGCCGAACGGCAGGTTGTCCGCCGACCACAGAACATCGGCGAAGTGTTTCAAACGAAGGCTGTTGGCATGGCTGCCTGGCCAATTCAGAACCGCCAGAATCAAGCTGACTGAGAAGCTTTCAATGTCGCCTTGTCCCTGGTTCAAGTCACCCCGAACATCTGCAGAAAGCAGGGCAGGACTGTAATGTGATTGCAAGTCCTTCGGAACCGGCAGCGGCAAGACATGGAACTTGTCGGCGTCCAAAGATTTCAGACCTGCTGCACCAAGCACAAGCGCCGCATCGGCGCGTCCCTCCTGAAGACTGCTGAGAGCGGCGATATCCGATTCAGCGACCCGCGCAAACGGAATGCCCAGACTGCCCAAAACCAGTTCGCCCGTTGCAAAACCGCCGCTTTGTGCAGGCCCCGTGGCAATTCTCCGGCCCGCCAGTCCCGTCAGATTGGCAATCTGTTTGCGCGCCACCAGCACCACCGGCAATTTCTGCAGCGCCGCAACATAGGCGAAGGATTTGACCGGGTCACCCAACAGGCCCTGCATTTGCGCGTAAATGATCACGTCAGAATTGACCAGTGCCATATCGACGACCTGTATTTGCGCCAGATCATTCATGGCCTGCACGCTGCCACGGCCCAGCATCGGCAAAACCCGTAATTCCTGTTGGTGATCAAGCTGTCCGGCCAGCCCTTGCACCAGATTAAGCCACTCAGATTCACCTGCCATGATGCTGATACTATTGATATTTTGGTCACCAGCCGCAAAAACCGCTTGCACGGGCGCGGCAGCAGCAAATGCCAATAGGCCAAGACCTTTCAGAACAGAACGGCGTTTCTCCATGCAGACTTTCCCACGTAGGTGCCGCCCCGTGTTTGTTTGGCTACGTCGGACTTGCGTCACTTGTTAACCATGAGCGTTTTCTCACCTCTCAATGTGACTGTGCAGGGGCCAAAATGAGAAGTTTTTGTGATGCCAGCACCACCAAACCAGCTGTCGCTTTCCAATGCTGTTATCAAACCATTGGAAATGGACGGAAAACCAGTCCCGGTGTATTTGTTTGCATCGCCAGAATAAATTCTGAAAACCAGTGGAGCGTTTCATGTCGGTTATTTCCGAGGCGAAAGCCAAGATAAAGGGCTTGCGACTGAAGATCGTACTGCCGGAAGGGGATGATCCGCGTATTGTCGAGGCTGCTGCGCTGCTGCTGGCTCAGGATTTGGCGGTGCCACTGGTTTTTGGCGAAACTGTTCCCGCATCGTCGCCTGATGATATCGCAGTGCTTCAAGCCCGCCGCGAAAAAATGAGCGAAGCCATGGCGGCTAGGCTCTTGCGCAAACCCTTGTATCGCGCCGGGGCCATGCTGGCTGCAGGCGAAGCTGTTGCCATGCTGGCGGGTGCCGCCAATCCCACCTCCCGTGTCATCGAAGCCGCACTGATGACAATTGGCTTGGCCGAAAACATCACTGTGCCTTCAAGTTTTTTCCTGATGCAATGGCCCAACAAGCGATTGTTGTTTGCCGACTGTGCCGTGAACATTCAACCGAACTCCGAGCAACTGGCCGATATCGCTGTTGCCTCGGCACAAAGTGCCGCTAAAATCCTGAAAGAGGAACCGCGTGTTGCACTTCTTTCATTCTCCACCAAGGGCAGTGGCGATCACGCCGATGCTCGCAAAGTTGTTGAAGCACTGGCCTTTGCCAGAAAAAAAGTGCCACATCTGAAAATAGATGGTGAATTTCAAGGTGACGCGGCGCTTTCATTGGCAGTGGCGATGCGCAAAATTAAAACGCCAGGTGATGTGGCGGGGCAGGCCAATGTCTTGGTGTTTCCTGATCTGGACGCGGGAAATATTGCCTATAAGCTCGTGCAATATCTTGGCGGCGCCAAAGCCATTGGGCCGATACTGCAAGGCTTTGCCAAACCAGTATCGGATCTTTCAAGAGGCGCTACCACCGAAGAGATTGTTGACACTGCCGCTCTGCTGCTGGCCATGTCGGCAAGTTAAACCCGCAAACTTTACTCGAAAACCGCAACGCCACTACGTGACAGCCTGAAACCCTTGTTGTCCTTCCAGCAGGCAATACCATTGCGGTTGGAGGAACACGTCATGTCATCATATTCCTTGATCGCGTCATAGTCGAATACAGGCGGGTTATCCATGAAGGGTTGGTCGCCTTCAGCTTCCTGCCAATCCACAGTGCCGTCCACGAAGCGCAGGGAAAGCACCGAAGGCTTGTCCCGCAAGCAATAAATGCCGGTGGATTCTTCAGTGATGCCATGCACGCACTTGATGTTGCCGGAGGGCATGGTGAATTCTTCTGATTGTCGTTCGCCTGCTATTGCAGGAATCACGGATCCGGCTGCAATAAGCAGCAAGGCGGCAAGGCGGATTTTGATCATATTTTGCAATCCTTCAAAGAATTATAAATCGCGAAAATCATGTGTATGGCAGAAACAAGCTATGATTATGTCGCCATCCCGATTTTTTTATTGAAGCTTGAAACAACGAAGATGAACGGAAGTTGAACGCCAAAGGGACCGCAGCACTGGGATCAAGGATCAAGGACAGAATCCTCTATGCGCTGGACGTCACTTCAGCTCAATCTCGATAAAGGCATATACGCCATCTGTGGCATTGATCACATCATGCTCCACCCCTTCATTTCGAAAATAGGGAAGCCCCTTTTTCATCTCGGCGAAGGTGGTTCCGTCTTTGGTTTCAAGCCTGACCTTTCCATCCATCAACGGTACCACGACATAGTCATGGCCGTGGCGATGCCAGCCGGTGTTTTCACCCGGGTCAAAACGGTACTCCCAAACGGTGACCCGGTCGTTGTCCAAGTGTTTGATGGCTTTTGCGGTTCCAGTCATAAGTGACTCCTGCTTGACGTGTGGCTTTCAAATGCGCATCTAGGGGTCTTGCACAGGAGCACAGTATGACATTTTCTGCGGTTGCCGCCAGACGCCAATCAATTGGCGTTCTTGTGGCCAATGTTGGCGTGGGCGGTGGCGCACCCGTTGCCGTCCAATCCATGACCAACACCGATACGGCAGATATTGATGGAACGGTGAAACAAGTTGCCGAACTGGCCAAAGCTGGATCTGAACTGGTGCGCGTGACAGTCGACAAAGAAGAAGCCGCCGCCGCTATTCCGGCCATCAAGGACAAGCTGCTGGCCATGAATGTAACCGCACCGCTGGTGGGAGACTTTCACTACAATGGCCACATGCTGCTGGAGCAATATCCAGACTGCGCCAAATCTCTCGACAAATATCGCATCAATCCGGGCAATGTCGGGTTCGGCGAAAAGCAGGACCGCAATTTTTCGCAAATGATCGAGATTGCCAACAGGCACGACAAGCCCGTGCGCATCGGAGTGAACTGGGGATCGCTGGATCAGGCCTTGTTGACGCAACTGATGGACGAAAATTCGAAGTTGCCCAATCCCCTGCCGTCCCGTGCCATCATGCACGAAACAATCGTTCAATCCGCTTTGCAATCAGCAGCAAGGGCCGAAGCCTTGGGCATGGGCCGCAACAAGATTATTCTCTCGGCAAAATGTTCTGAGGTGCAAGACCTGATCGCCGTTTACCGCATGCTGGGCACACGCGGCGACTATGCACTACATCTGGGCTTGACAGAAGCGGGCATGGGATCGAAAGGCATCGTGGCCTCGACCGCAGCCTTGGCCGTGTTGCTGCAAGAAGGCGTCGGCGATACAATCCGGATTTCGCTGACCCCAGAACCCGGTGGTGACCGGACACGTGAAGTGATCGTGGCGCAAGAGATTTTACAAACCATGGGCCTCCGGGCTTTCGCCCCAATGGTCATCGCATGCCCCGGTTGTGGCCGAACTTCATCAACAGTTTTTCAGGAACTGGCCCAGGATATTCAAATCTATGTGCGCACGCGCCTGCCGGAGTGGAAAGTGCAATATCCCGGATTTGAAAACCTGACGCTTGCTGTCATGGGTTGCATCGTCAATGGTCCGGGCGAATCCAAACACGCCGACATTGGCATTTCGCTGCCTGGCACAGGCGAACTGCCAACCGCACCGGTCTATATCGATGGCAAGAAGGTGAAAACACTGCGGGGTGAAGACCTGTCTGGCCAGTTCAAGCAAATCGTCGAAAACTATGTCATTAACCGCTGGGGGCAGGGTGCTTGAAACAACAGATTTTCCACTGACATCAAAAGAATGTTTATCTCAAGCCGACAGGTTTTTGCGGCGTGGCGACATTGTGTTGTCGCGCAGCCCGACATTCTTGAGCTGGCTGATCCGCCGTACCACAGGATCCAGTTTCAGCCATGCTGCTCTGGTGTTTTTTGTCGCAAAGCCAGACGAAGGTTATTCAAGCACATTTTTGCTTGAAAGTGTTCAGGCTGGTGTCGGCTTGGCAAATCTGCGTGACTACATTGCGGGTCGCCACCCAAAAGCCGAATTTGCTGTTTTGCGGCTTGTTGATCCTGCCTATGGGGAAACCTTTTTCAAGGATGTATGCGGCCTCATGTTGGACCACGTGAAATCTGGTTATGATTTCAGCACGGTGTGGCGCCTTGGTCTTTCTGCGGTGTTCGGCATGCGGCTGAGTTGGGCGCGGCTGCGCTTGGGCAGAAACATCGCCATGCAGGACGCCATGGCGCGTACCAAAGCGCGGGTGAACAAATGGATTCCACCCCAGTTCATCTGCTCCGGCTTCATCCAGTATGGATTTTTGAAGGCGGCCGTGCGCTCCGGGCTCCCGGTTTATCCCGTGATTTTTCGGGATGGTCTTGACGAGCGAAGTGGCAACGCCCTGCTGGCCGTCACACCAGAGGACCTTGCCTCAACCAATAAATTGCAATGGCTGTTCGTGGCGCGGCGTGGATGGGTTTATCGCGCGGACAACCGCAGAAAAAGTGAAATGATTATTTCCGGCGGGAGACAGTGAACGAGGCTGTCGCCGCGAGCATCCGGGATTTCTCACCATAGGGTTGCAGGGCGTCGACGGCTTTTTCAACGAGTGTGACTGCTTCCGTTCTGGCCCCTTCCAGTCCCAACAAATCCACAAATGTCGCCTTGCCTTTGCCACTGTCTTTTTGTGTCGCCTTGCCCAATGCAGCACTGGAAGATTCAACATCCAGGATGTCATCGGCGATCTGGAAGGCGAGGCCAATATGATCCGCATACAGACGAAGCGGGGATGAATCAGCTTGCGCGAGGATGGCACCAGCTTCACAGGCAAAACGGAAAAGTGCACCCGTCTTCTTTTCCTGCATGGCGGCGATGTGCTGATAGTCACGAAAACCTGAGGTCTCTGCTTCAATATCCAGCATTTGTCCGCCCACCATGCCTGCCGGTCCAGCTGCGATTGACAATGCTGCGATCAACTTAATCCGAACTTCAGGCAAAGGATGCGTTGCTTCATCAGCCAAAACTTCAAACGCCCAAGTCAACAAGCCATCGCCTGCCAGTATGGCCGTCGCCTCATCAAACCTCCGGTGCGTGGTGGGCTGGCCCCGGCGCAGATCATCATTGTCCATGGCCGGGAGATCGTCATGAACAAGGGAATAGCAATGCACTGCCTCAAGTGCGGCACCCACCCGCAGCGCCCTGGATTCAGGCACCCCAAACAACCGTGCCGATGCCACAACCAAAAAAGGCCGCAAGCGTTTGCCCTGTCCCATGACCGCGTAGCGCATGGCATTGCGCAAACGATTTTGGGGCAGCGTCGGCAGGAGATCGTCCAGCAAGCCGTCCACAGCCACGGCGACGGACGCCAGAGCGGTGTGAAATTCTTCGGTGGTTGCAGGTGTCAAAGCCCGTTGCCCCGTGTTAAAGGCGGAGAATTGCACCCTCTCTAACGACGAAACAACAGAATCTCAACCCTATGGCGTTTTTCAGCAAACTTAAGTCCGGACGCCTCACGGGCCGCTTCGGCCCTTGGCCGCGCCGCATGCTGAAGGTTTTGATGATTGTGCTGCTGTTGCCGTTCCTGCTGACATTTATCTACGGCTTTGTGCCACCCCCCGTATCCAACTTGATGTTGCTGCGTGCCATCCACGGCAACGGCATCAAAAAGAATTGGGTGAACTTGAATGATATCTCGCCCTTTCTGGCGGCAGCGGTCATCACGTCGGAAGACGCGCGGTTTTGTGCCCATCACGGCGTGGATTGGCTGGAAGTGCAAGGCGTGGTCGAAGATGTTTTCGATGACGACGAAGGTCCGGTGCGCGGTGCCAGCACAATTTCCATGCAGGCCGCCAAGAACCTGTTTTTGTGGGATGGCCGCAGCATGATTCGCAAAGGCCTCGAATTGCCGGTTGCCTTGTGGATGGATTTATTGTGGACGAAGCGGCGGATGATCGAGATTTATTTGAACATCGTCGAATGGGCCCCCGGTGTTTATGGCGCGGAAGCGGCAGCGCGCCATCATTTTGGCAAATCGGCCAAACAATTAACCCGCCGCGAAGCTGCCCTTTTGGCGGCGGTTTTGCCCAATCCCATCAAACGCAGGGCTGGCAAGCCTTCGCGCCGGGTGCGCAGTATCGCCGATCGCATCCAGATCAGAATGCGTGCTATTGGCCCTTATCTCACTTGTCTCCCTTGAAAGGCTTCGCTATAAGCCCGGTAATTCTTGCCGTCGGATTCTGTCGGCTTTCAATAAATCAAACGATTTCAGAGGTTTAAAATGGCAGTTCCACGCAAAAAGATGACCAGGAGCCGTATCGGCATGCGCCGTTCCGGCCAAAAAATGCAAACCGTGACCTGGATTGAAGACAAATCGTCAGGTGAATTGCGCCGTCCACACCATGTTGACCTGAAGACTGGCATGTACAAAGGCCGTCAGGTTCTCGACGTCAAGGCCGACGCATAACGTCTGCTGCAACTACAACAGGGCCGGTTCCTTGATCCGGCCTTTTGTTGGGGCACTTGGTATTTGTTAAGGGCTTTCAGGCCTAGTGGCGGCAATTTTGCAAGTGCCTCCAAATGACCTTTGAAGCCCCCACAACATTTTCGCACCCCGATTGGTTGCGTGCCATTATGGCACAGATTCCGGGCGCTGTTGCCGTGCGCGAGCCTGAAACGGGATTTGCCAAACTGTCTCTGGCCCTGCAACGGCGACGCTTGCCATTCTCCTATTTCGAATCATGGGTGACGCCGCTGTGCCCGACTGGCTTGCCAGCCGTCGCATCGCTGCACGCCGAAGGCCATGTCGCAGCCATGCTCGACAAAATGAATGCGCCCATTCTGTTACGCAATCTGCCAGTCAACCACCCGACCACCCAGGCAATATTGGCAGCCTCCAGTCACGCCAATGTATTGAGCACCTGGGAGCGGGCAGGATTGAACTTGCAGGTAAGTCATGCAGACTGGCTTTCCAGCAATTTTGATCAAAAGCGCCGCAAAGAGTTGAAACGACTACGGGCCAGGTTGAGTGAGATTGGCATGCTGTCAGTCGAAGAACTGGGCCAATCAAGTGATTTGGAAGTTTTTACGCAGAATTTTTTGGCCATCGAATCAGCAGGATGGAAAGGCAAACGCGGCACGGCCCTGCGCCATGATCCGGCAATTGCCACGGCCTTGCGCAATGGACTTGCCGCCATGCATCGCAATGGCGCGTTGCGATTTTGGCAATTCTTGCTGGACGGAAAACCCATTGCTTCGCTGTTTGCCCTGATCGATGGCAAAGAGGCGGCACTCGGCAAGATCGCCCATGATGAAAACTACGCGAAGTATTCGCCAGGCGTGTTGATTATCATGGAAGCAACCCAACAATTGCTGGCGGAAGATGGTTTGGAATTGGCCGATAGTAATGCCATCCCCGGCCATCCAATGATTGATCGCATTTGGCGAAACCGCATTCCTTGTATGGATGTTCTCGTGGCAGGTCAAAATGTCCCTGCACCGCTGTTCTCAACTCTGGTTTTATTCCTTGGCACAAAAAATGCATTACGAAGCTTTGCAAAGCAGATTTTTTTGCGTGTCACGGGAAGGAAGAGGTCATTAGCATCGTCAACATTGACAAGACAGTTGCCGAGGAAAAGTTTCTGAAACAGGCGTTTACTCTCCAACATACCCTGGCGGACCATCCGCTGTTTACCTTGTCGCGATTGATCGAACTGGCGAAGTCCTTGCCGCGTGACATGATAGAATACAATTCAGGAAAACTTGCGATTGGCGCAAAGCCTGAAGATGTACCAAAAATCGACATGCCACCCGAAGATGTCATCCAGTCCATCAAAACCGCCAATGCCTGGATGGTGATCAAACGGGCTGAGCATGATCCGGAATACAAGGCCATTCTCGAACAGTTCGTGCAGGAAGCAAACATCGCCGCTGGCCGATCCGCCAACGACTATAGCGATGTCGAAGGGTTCATCTTCGTCTCTTCGGCAGGGGCTACCACGCCGTTCCATCGCGATGCCGAAGAAAACATCTTGATCCAGATCAAGGGCGATAAATTCGTGCGCACCTTCGACAATTCCGATTGTGCCTTGGTCAGCGAAGAAGGCATGGAATTGTCGCCAAACCAACACCGCAACCAACATTATGAAGAGTGGTTTGAGAAGCGCGCCACCTTGCACACGTTAAAACCCGGCGACGCTGTTCACATGCCCTACATGGTACCCCATTGGGTGAGTACCGGAAAAACCTTTTCGATTTCCATGGCCATGACCTGGAAAACCCCTGAAGTGAAACGCCTGAACAAAATCAGGCTGATGAACGGCACATTGCGCCGCTACGGCATGCCACAGAAGCCGCCCGGTGTTTCGCCCATCCGCGACGCGGCCAAAGTTTTCGCCCACGATGCCATGCGCCTGGCAATCGAACCCATCCGCAAATCAGCACGCCTGCGAAAGATGCTCCGTGGACTGATCTATGGCAAGAAATCCAATTACTATCTCGACACCAAACCGAAACAAATGGGGATGTAAGTCGAACTGGCTCAAACCAGCACTTTGGCCGCATCCACGTAGTCGTAGCCCAGCACATCCGCCACGGCCTTGTAGGTCACTTTGCCGCCCGCAACATTCAACCCATTGCGCAAGTGTATGTCATCCACCAGCGCCTTTTTCCAACCCTTGTTGGCAATCGCCAGACCAAAAGGCAGCGTGGCATTGTTGAGCGCATAGGTCGATGTGCGGGCCACACCACCTGGCATATTGGCCACGCAATAATGGATCACGCCATCGACCACATAAGTCGGTTCTGCATGGGTGGTGGCTTTCGACGTTTCAGCACAGCCCCCTTGATCAATCGCCACGTCAACCAGCACGGAGCCTGTCTTCCAGTCTTTCAACATTTTCCGAGTGACCAACTTCGGTGCCGCGGCACCTGGAATCAAAACGCCGCCTATCACCAGATCAGCACTGGCGCATTCTTCTTCAACCGCTGCTTGCGTCGAATACAAGGTTTTGAGTTGCGTGCCAAACCGAGTCACCAATTCTTCCATCCGGTCTGTGGATTTTTCGATGATCGTCACATCTGCACCAAGTCCAAGCGCCATGGCCGCAGCATTTGTGCCCACCACACCACCACCCAGAATGACAACCTTGGCAGGTGACACACCGGGAACACCGCCCAACAAAACACCACGCCCACCTTGCGCTTTTTCAAGGCAATGGGCACCTGACTGCACCGACATCCGCCCCGCAACCTGGCTCATCGGCGCCAGCAAGGGCAGACCGCCACGGGCATTGGTAACGGTTTCATAGGCAATGCAAATGGCACCTGAGGCGATCAGGTCTTTCGTCTGCTCGGGGTCGGGGGCAAGATGCAGGTAAGTGTAAAGAATTTGGCCTTCACGCAGCATCCTGCGCTCCCTGGCCTGCGGTTCCTTCACCTTGACGATCATGTCAGCTGCGGCAAAAATCTCTGCTGCATTTGAGATGATTACTGCTCCGGCTTTTTTATAGTCTTCATCGCTTGAACCAATGCCGACACCAGCATTGCTTTCGACCCAAACCTTGTGGCCATGGCGCACTGCTTCGTTCACTGAGTTGGGCGTAAGCCCCACGCGATACTCGTGGTTCTTGATTTCCTTTGGAACACCGATGTGCATGATACGTCCTCGCCGCTATTGTTGAAGGACAAGATTATCTGCGTTTGGCTGAAAATAAATTCCAGAATGGGTGAGACAAAGTCATCTGCATTGAATAAAATTCGAAAATATGCCAAATTTATCGAATGAAATACGCAAATTACGACAGAACCGACAAGATATTGCTGAACGCATTGCAAAAGAACAGCACCTTGGCAGTGTCAGATCTCGCTGACCTTGCAGGGCTATCCGCCTCGTCGTGCCATCGCCGGATCAAGTTGTTGGAAGATAACGGACTGATAACTGGATACTCCGCCACGCTGGATCGCAAGGCACTGGGATTGGCCAATGAATTTTTCGTTGAAGTTTCGCTCCAGGCCCAAACTGAACAGGCTTTTGAAAAATTTGAAAATGCCGTGCAGCGCGTGCCAGAAATTCTGGAGTGCCATCTGATGAGCGGCCAGTTCGATTATCTCCTGCGCGTCATTGCCAAAGATGCCGAAGACTACGAACGCGTTCATCGCACCAAACTTGCACGATTGCCGGGACTGCACCGTTTGCAATCATCTCTGGCTTTGCGAACTGTCAAGGATTGGGGTGGTTATCCCGTCCCTTGAGCTGACTTTTGCAAGTCCCGCCACGTCATCAATAATCCGGCAAGAATGACCACTATCATCCCAGCCCATGTGACAGGATTTGGAAAATCGTCGAACACAAACAGGCCAAATAAAACAGCCCAAATCATTGCGGTGTATTCAAAGGGTGCAACAAAGCTGGATTGCGCGAACTTGTAGGCATAAGTGAAAATCACTGAACCAACAGCAGCGAAAATGCCCATGACAACCAAAAGCCGCAGGCTATCTGCGTCAGGCCAAACTGCTCGACCAGTAAGAAATTCAAGGCTTTTGTGCCCCGTCAATTGCCATCCAAAAGTGTTGACAACCACAAACAGCAAGGCCCCGACAGCGAAGTAGACAGCGTTTTGCACATTGGCAATGGCGATGGGAGGAACACGTTGTGAATAGTGTCGGCCCATCATTTGTCCCACAGCATAACCAAAGGCCGAGAACAGCGCAAAACCACTGGCAGGCTCAAAGTTGTTTCGTCCGGGCTGCACCATCACAAGCACGCCCAGGAAGGCTGCAAACATTGCCATCCAGCGATACACCGGAACACGCTCGCCCAGAAAAGGCCCAGCCAGCGTTGCAACAAAAAACGGCATGGTGAAATATATCGCAACGGCATTGGCAATTGGCATGGCTGCAATCGCCAGGATAAATGAAAAATACGCGGCACATAAAACCAGTCCACGGCCCATCAAGGGCCAGAGCAACGGTGTTCGCAGTGACTTGAAGCCATTGGTGAACAGCAACAAAAGTGCCAAGATCGGCATGCCCACAAGCCCGCGGATCATCACGGCTTCGTAAGCGGGCATCGTGCCTGCAAGTGACTTGATGATGGCATCTTGGCTTGACGCAATACCCACGGCAAGCATGGCAAGCAAGGCCGCCTTGAGGCGCTGTTCCGGCTGGGTGCTCATTTCATTTCACGAATGGTTTCCGACAGCAGCTTGATACCTGGTTCGATTTTTGCTTCGTCAATGGAAGAAAATGCCAAGCGGAAATAATTTCGCGGCTGGCTTTTCCCGGCGAAAGTGATGCGCATGGGTTCGATGAAAACGCCTTTTTCCAACGCCCGCCTCGCCAGTAGCTCAGTATCCAGTTTTTCAGGCCCCTTCACCCAATAGGCCGTTCCACCAAACGACGGGCTGCGGGCCGTGAGAAGCATATGATCATTCAGCGCCTTGCCCATGACTTCCCAACGGGTGCGATAGGCTTTGTGCAAACGCCGGATCAGAGTGTCATGATGACCGAGTGACAAAAACAATGCCGCAGCCCGTTGATTGTTGTTGGGAGCATGGCGCACCATCAGGCGGCGCATCGCCCTGGCTTCCGTGATGAGCGCCTTGGGTCCAACCATGAAGCCAAGCCGCAATCCTGGAAACAATGTCTTTGACAGCGAACCAACGTAAATTACCCGGCCATCATCATCGAGGGATTTGAGGGCAGGGCAAGGCTCATTCACATAGTTGGTTTCAAATTCATAATCATCCTCGATGATCAGGAAATCCTTTTCTCTCGCCTTTTTCAACAGGGCCATGCGGCGCTCCAGGGGCATGGTGACTGTTGTCGGAAACTGGTGGCTCGGAGTGGTGAACACCACATCGGAATCATCAAGTTCGGGTGAAAGCGTCAATCCACTATCGTCAACTTTCACCGGAACAACATTCGATGAATGCAATTCAAAAATATTTCGAATGTCGGGATAGCCCGGTTCTTCCATGGCCACTTTGGTTTTTTGATCGACCAGCAAAGTGGCGAGCAGAAAGAGCGCCTGTTGTGCGCCCAGTGTCACCAAAATTTCATCGTCGCTGGCCATGATGCCCCGGCGCGGTAAAATTCGTCGCCGTATTTGCTCCACCAGCAATGGATCATCCATACTCCAGGAATCATTGGTCCAAGAACCCAGCCATTTTTTGCCTAGTGCCTGCCGGGTGCATTCGCGCCATTCCGCGAGGGGGAATAGCGTATGATCGACTTGCCCGTAGATGAAAGGAAAGGGGAAGCTTTGCCATTCCTGTGGCTTGACAAAATTTTCCTGGGCTGCGGCATGAAATTTTATCCGCTTGGCCCAATCCAAAGCTGGTCCACTAGAAGGTCGGGGAGTTGCCTTACGAATCGGCGAATGGTTTTCGCTGATGGCCTTGTCCGCCACGTAATAACCTGAGCGTTCGCGTGCCACCAGGTAACCGTCGTCAAGCAAGCCCTGATAGGCCAGCACAACCGTATTGCGCGAAACCCCGATGGATTTAGCCATCTTCCGCGTGGAGGGAATTGCCTCTGACTGGTCCAGATTGCGATCCAGAATGGCCGAGACCAAAGCCTCGCGAATCTGGGTTTGCAGCGAAGAATATTCACCTCTTCTGAGATGGATGAGCCAATCACGCATGTTGGGGGTTCCAGCCTTGGTTTTGCCCAAAGAAAAATCTGGTCCTATCATAGGGCCAACAGGCTGGCTAGTATCTTCCCGTGAACCAACCCATCGTCGATACCCAGATCAAGACCTGGGACGAAATCAAAACCACCACATGCTACATGTGCGCCTGCCGTTGCGGCATCAAAGTCTATCTCAAGGACGGCACAGTCAAATACATCGAAGGTAATCGCGACCATCCCGTCAACAAGGGGGTGATTTGCGGCAAGGGTGCGGCTGGCATCATGCAGCACACCTCACCCGCCAGATTGTCAAAACCACTGTTGCGTGTTGGCGAACGGGGGGCGGGCGAGTTCAAGGAAATTGAATGGGACGAAGCCCTGACCATCGCCACGTCGTGGCTCAAGGACGTGCGGGGGACTGATCCGCGCAAGCTGGCGTTCTTCACCGGGCGCGACCAATCACAGGGTTTGACAGGTTGGTGGGCCTCGCAATTCGGCACCCCCAACTATGCGGCCCACGGCGGCTTCTGTTCCGTCAACATGGCCGCCGCCGGACTTTACACCTATGGCGGTTCCTTCTGGGAATTTGGCGAGCCCGATTGGAAACATGCCAAATATTTTCTGCTCTTTGGTGTTGCCGAAGACCACGCTTCAAACCCCATCAAGATGGGACTGGGAAAACTCAAGGAACGCGGCGTCAAAATAGTCTCCATCAATCCCGTGCGCACGGGCTATTCAGCCATTGCAGATGAATGGATCGGTATTCGTCCGGGTACGGATGGATTATTTGTCGGCGCACTCATCCACGTGTTGCTCGAACACCAGAAAATCGATGTGGAGTATCTCACCCGCTATACCAACTCAGCCTGGCTGATCATCGATCATGCTGGCAGTGCCGAGGATGGCCTGGTTCTGCGCAACACTGCCGGCACACCACTTGTCTGGGACCCCACCACATCCGCTCCCAAAGTGGCAATGACCTATGGTGCCGATCCTGCATTGTTGGGGCGATTTGAATTGCCCGATGGCCGCAAGGTTGTGACGTCATTCACGTTGATTGCAGAACGTTTTCTAAGTCACGACTATGCGCCGGAAGCCGTGGCCAAGCGTTGCGGCATTGATGCGGCTGTCATCAGACGCATAGCAGGCGAACTGGCCCACACTGCGTTCGAAGACACCATTGCACTTGATATTCCGTGGACGGATTATCTCGGCCGTCGCCACGAGAAAACCCTGGGCCGTCCCGTGGCCATGCATGCCATGCGTGGCATTTCAGCCCATTCCAATGGCTTTCACACCTGCCGCACCATCCATGTTTTGCAAATCATGCTCGGCACCATCGATGTGCCGGGAGGATCGCGCTACAAGCCGCCTTTCCCAAAAGCCATTCCGCCCCACGTCAAACCTGCGGGCAAGCCGGGGCAAGTGCAGCCCAACAAGCCCTTGCCAGGCCCACCTCTCGGCTTTGTCACGTCGCCTGAAGATTTGTTGGTGGATGCCGAAGGCACGCCACAACGCATCGACAAGGCCTATTCCTGGGATGCACCATTGGCAGCCCATGGCATGATGCATATGGTCATCAACAACGCTGCCAAAGGCGACCCCTACAACATCGACGTGCTATTCATGTACATGGCCAATATGGGCTGGAACTCGGCCATGAACGTGCCTGATACCATCAAGGCCCTCACGGCAAAAAAACCAGACGGCACCTATGTCATCCCTAAAATCATTTACTCCGATGCCTATGCTTCTGAGACTGTGCACTACGCCGATTTGATTTTGCCCGACACTACATACCTTGAGCGCTGGGATTGCATCTCAATGCTGGACCGTCCGATTTCTGAAGCCGATGGTCCAGCCGATTCTATACGCCAGCCCGTGGTGGAACTTGATCGCGATGTCAGGCCGTTTCAGTCGGTGCTGATTGATCTCGGCCATCGCATTGGATTGCCGGGCCTCACCAACGCCGATGGCTCTGCCCGCTATCCCGGCGGCTATCCGGATTACATCGTCAATCACGAACGCGCACCGGGCTTGGGCCCCTTGGCCGGGTTTCGCGGGCTTGATGGAAAGTCATCAGGCCGGGGTGCCGTCAATCCCAATCAACTGCAAGCCTATATCGACAATGGCTGCCACTGGTATCACGAACTGCCAGAGCACATGCGCTACTATCGCCATGTCAATTGGGACTATCTGGATTGGGCAACATTCTTTGGCTTCATGGGAAAACCCGAACCCATCATTCACCAAGTCTATTCCGAGACACTGCAAAAATTCCGGTTGGCAGCCAAGGGCCATGGCAAAGTCTTGCCACCTGAACATCATCGCAAACGCATCGAAACCTATTTTGATCCCATCCCGTTCTGGTATGAACCGTTCGAAGAAGCCATGGTGAGCAACAATGAATTTCCCATGCATGCCATCACCCAGCGCCCCATGGCCATGTATCATTCCTGGGGATCGCAGAATACTTGGCTGCGTCAAATCCTCGGGCGCAACTGGCTCTACATGCACAAACAACGTGCCGCTGACTTGGACATTGCCGATGGTGACTGGGTGAATGTGACAAGCCACCATGGCACCATCAAATGCCAAGCCAAACTCATGGATGGCCAGAACGAAGACACCGTCTGGACATGGAACGCCATCGGCAAACGCGCCGGCAGTTGGGGCTTGGACGCCAATGCGCCCGAAGCCAAAAAAGGCTTCCTGCTCAACCATTTGATCAGCGATCTTCTGCCAGAACGTGAAGGCGGGTATCGTTACTCCAACAGCGATCCAGTCACCGGCCAGGCGGCCTGGTATGATTTGCGGGTCAGGGTGGAGAAGGCATTTGATCAGAGCGATGAAAGTGTACCGCAGTTTGACGGGTTGAAGGATTTGGGGAGAACGACATGAAATCAGACCCCCCCTCCCGGCTTCGCCGTACTCCCCCATCTGCCTTCGCAAGAGCTACGGCAGACGAGGGAGAAAAAATATTTCTCTCCCTCGGCCTCTTGGCCGGGGGAGTACCCCGAAGGGGGGAGGGGGTGTTTGCCTCATGACCACTCTCCCAACCCACACCACCAAAAAACTAGGCCTCGTCATCGATCTCGATACTTGCGTCGGATGCCAAGCCTGCGCCACGTCGTGCAAGGAATGGAACTCCCAAGGCATCTCCGCACCATTGACCGATGCCAAGCCCCGCTCCGCCGAACCCATGGGCACCTGGCTCAATCGCATCCATGGCTACGAAGTCAAAGAAGAGGGCAGGGCCTACTCGCGCATCGTTCACATGCCGCGTTCCTGCCTGCATTGCGAAGACGCCGCTTGCGTCACCGTTTGTCCGACGGGCGCCAGTTACAAGCGAAAAGAAGATGGTATCGTTTTGGTCAATCCCGAAACCTGCATCGGTTGCAAACTCTGTTCATGGGCTTGTCCCTATGGCGCACGGGAATATGATTATACTGAAGGCGTCATGAAAAAATGCACGCTTTGTGTTGACCGCATTTACAACGAAAATCTTGATGAACCAGATCGTGTGCCGGCCTGCGTCAAAGCCTGCCCCACGGGTGCCCGACATTTCGGCGATTTGGGCGACGGCAATTCGGCTGTTTCCCAATTGGTGAAAGATCGTGGTGGCTATGACCTGTTCTCTGAAATGGGCTACAAACCCACCAACAAATATCTGCCCCCCCGCAAGCGCCGCGATACGGTGACAACGGCAGAACCAATGCCCAAGTCGACGGGATCAGCCATGGACAAGCTGTTCGCCTGGGCGGATAAATTGTTGAGCACTTCATCTGACGCATCCACCGCTTCGCAACCTGACAATTCAGCAAAACTGGAGGGATGAAGATGATTCGCTCAAACACCCCCTCCCGGCTGCGCCGTACTCCCCCGACTGCGTCGAGGGAGAAAAGAAATGCTTTCTCCCTCGACGCAGTCGGGGGAGTACCCCGAAGGGGGGAGGGGGTGGTTGACCTTGTTTCAGGCTTTTGCCAACCATGAACCCCGCCTATTCGGTCATCCTCTTCACCACAGCCTCTGGCGCAGGCTACGGCCTCCTGGCCTTGCTCGGTCTCGTTGGGTTCAACCACGGTGCGGCCTCATCTCCAGCTTTCGCGCTCACCACAAGCTTCATCGCCTTGGCCCTGATCACCACGGGTCTTCTTTCCTCAACCCTGCATCTCGGCCATCCAGAACGGGCCTGGCGAGCCTTGTCCCAATGGCGTTCCTCATGGCTCAGCCGCGAAGGCGTTGCGGCTGTGGTGACCTATCCTGTAGCCGTGCTTTTCACCGCCATATGGTCTAGCCTTCTAACCGCGCCCACTCTTATCAAGCCGCTCGGCATCCTCACAATAATTATGTGCACTGTCACTGTTATATGTACAGCCATGATTTATCGGTCTTTGCGCACCATCAGGCAATGGAACCACAAGCTGGTTGTTCCGGTCTATCTTGCCTTTGCCCTTGCGACCGGTGCAACGCTGCTGCCTGCCATCGCCATCTGGTTTGACCGTTGGCAAATCTTTCAGGCCATTCTCGCGGCGGCAGCAATTGCCGCTGTTATTGCCTTGAAATTCGTCAATTGGCGTTCCATCGACAATATTCCGCGCACCCATACCACTGGCGAAGCAACGGGCCTTGGCAAAGATGTTCGCATGTGGGAATTGCCCCACACAAATACCAATTTCATCCAGAAGGAAATGGGTTTTGTAGTTGCAAGAAAACACGCGATGCAATTGCGGAAGCTGGTTTTTCTGTTTTTGACAATCGCACTACTGGCAACACTGGGCAGCATGTTCGCAACACCTTATCTGGCAATCCCGGCGGCTTTATTTGCGATTGGGGCCGCAGTTTTCGAGCGCTGGCTGTTTTTCGCTGAAGCCGAACATGTCGTGACATTGTTTTATGGGAAAGCTGCCGTCTAAGCTGCTTGCTCCGTCGTTGCAAACCATATAAAGACTTCTTTATATTGTTTTGAAGGACCGTCCATGCCGCGCATTTCTTTCACCCAAGCCCTGTCTTCCCGCCCTTGGCTGCTTGCCGACGGTGCAACGGGTACAAACTATTTCGAGATGGGCTTGATGTCCGGCGATGCCCCTGAAATGTGGAATTTTGAACATCCGGATCGTGTGCGTTCGTTGCACAAGAAATTTATCGAAGCCGGTGCCGACATTATTCTCACCAACACTTTTGGCGGCAATCGGCATCGGTTGAAGTTGCATGACGGCCAGGACAAGGTGCACGCCGTCAATGTGGCTGCCGCAAAACTCGCCTGCACCGAAGCCGATGCTTTTTCAGCCCGCCAGATTTTTGTTGCAGGTGCCATCGGCCCCACAGGCGAAATATTCATGCCGATCGGCGCATTCCCTTATGAAGAGGGCGTGTCAGCCTTCGCCGAACAGGCCATGGCCTTGAAGGATGGCGGGGTTGACGTGTTGTGGATCGAAACCATGTCATCGGAAGATGAACTAAAGGCCGCCGTCGAAGGCGCAGCAGAAGCCGGACTGCCCATCGTCACCACCATGAGCTTCGATACCAATGGCCGCACCATGATGGGCATCACTCCCACGGCCTTCGGTGCCCTCGCGGCTTCGCTTTTGACCCAGCCCGTCGCCATCGGCGCAAATTGTGGTGTTGGCGCATCAGAACTCATCGCCACCGTCTTGGGCATCACCGCAGCACGGCCAGACATCGCCGTCGTGGCAAAGGGTAATTGCGGCGTTCCCAAATATCACGATGGCCATATCCATTATACCGGCACCCCCGAACTCATGGCCGACTACGCCCGCATTGCCTTGGACTCTGGTGCCAAAATCATCGGCGGCTGCTGTGGCACATCGCCAGAACATCTCGCCTCCATGCGAAAAGCGCTGGAAGGCCACACCAAAGGTTCGCGCCCAACCATCGCAATGATTGAAGAAAAATTGGGTCCCGTATCTGAATTGGCAAAGGGCATCGACACGGCTGCTGCGGGTGCCGCAAGGAGAGAGCGGCGGCGGGGCTGATCAATCCCACTCAAAAGCTTTCACCACCACGGGCTTGGCCAACATGAAAGCATCGCATTCCAATTGCAGCGGTGAGTAATCGGTATCGGATTTCTTGGCCTTCAAAAGCCGGGCAAACTTGGCATAAATCATTTCATATTCTTCGAGCTTGGCTTCCATGATCAGTTTGCCGTTGACGTGCAGCACGCTGCCACCTTTTGAAAGCTTCATCACTATGCCATCGCGGGTCTCGATATCAATATCCCAAATCTGTTCGCCGCGTTGCCGCCAGTCGAACACCGCTGACATATCGGTCTTCACGCCATCGCCGCGCTTGAAGGCGATATCCACGCCAATTGGCGTTGACCAGTTTTCCGGCACTTCAATCCGTGCGGCTTCAACATAGATCGGATCAGGCATGATCTTGGTCACGATGGAAAGCGCATTGATGCCGGGATCAAAAACCCCAAAGCCGCCGGGCTGGGCAATCCACTCTTGGCCAGGGTGCCATTTGTTTACATCCTCTTTCCAGGTCACGCGCAGCTTTGTTACAACCTTGCCCTTGAGCCGTTTCTTGGCGTCATCAACCGCCTTGTTGTAACGCGAATGCCAGGTGGCATAGAGCACGCGCTTTTTCTTTTTGGCATAGGCGATCATGTCTACCATTTCGCCAATCGTCGGCGTCGGCGGTTTTTCGATCAACACATTCCAGCCTGCATCAATGGCTTCTTTTGCCATGGCCAAGCGACCGGCAGGAGGCGTGCAAAGCGCTACCGCATCTACTGAGATTTTACTCGAACGCAGCTTTGTAAGTGATTCAAAACACGTCACATTTTCAATTGTGGCATTGCGGCTGACGCCTGCCACCAATTTGAAATTCCGGTTCTTGGCGATGCAAGGCAAGTGCTGGTCCCTTGCAATTTTGCCAATGCCGGCAACGGCGATTCTGAAAACCATGATCAACCTCGGTTTAATGCGCGTTTGAGAGATGTGATGAATTTCTGGACTTCGGCTTCCGTGTTGTAATGGGCAAGCCCCACCCGCAACACGCCACCCTTGTCCATCAGTCCCATGGCGTGAATGGGCTCCAAGGCATAGTTGTGGCCAGACCAGACAAAGATGTTTTCGCGGGAAAAATGTTGCGCCAGCTTGGCCGGATCAACACCATCAACTGTAAATGAAACAGTGGGCACACGCCGATGCATGGCATTGTCTGATGTGATGCCGCGGATGGTCAAACCTTCGATTGGGCGCAACCCGGAAATCAGGCTTTGGCATATTGAACGCTCATAATCTGCAATCGCCGACCACGCCGAACGCAACCGTGCCGACCGCGTTTTGCCTTGCCCCAGACTTTCCAGATATTCAATCGCCCCTAAACATCCCGCCATGCCTTCATGGGAAAGTGTGCCGGTTTCAAACTTGTGCGGCAGGTCATCTCCCACCGGGCGCAACTTATAAGCATAGGTTTCTTGCAAAACTTCCTTGCGCCCCCACAGGGCCGCCATATGGGGGCCGAACCATTTGTAGGCCGAAGAAACCACAAAATCCGCCCCTAATGCTTGCACATCAATCGATTCATGGGGCGCATATTGTACGGCATCAAGATAGACCAGCGCACCCGCTGATTTTGCCTGCATTGCAAAGTCTGCAACGTCGTGGATGGTTCCTGTGCAATTCGAAGCCATTCCCATGGCAAGCAGTTTGGTTTTGCTGCTCAAGACTTTTGACAACGCATCTGCCGGAAACTCGTAGCTATCAGTGTCAAATTCCATCCAGCGCACAACCAGCCCCAAATCTTCCGCCAACAACAGCCAGGGTGCCACATTGCCATCATGATCCATGCGCGACAAAACGATTTCATCGCCGCGCTTGAAGTGCCGTGCCAGACACCGGGACATGTGCAGAGTTAGGGTTGTCATGTTCTGGCCGAAGACAATTTCTTCCGCCGATGTCGCATTATAAAAATCCGCAACTGCCTTGTGGGCGTCGTCAACGAGTTCGCCAGCATCCCGGGTTGTCTTGAAATAGCCGCCCAAATTGGCATTGCTTCTCGTCAGGGTTTCCACCGTGCGGTCAATAACCTGTTGCGGCACCTGGGTTCCCGCCGGATTGTCAAGGTAGAGTCTTGGCATTGAATCGTCCTGCAAGGCCAAGGCAGGGAATTGTTGTCGCACAGCGGCAACATCAAAGCGGGTTTGCATATCAGAAAATCCTTTCAGGCATTGCTCTTAACCTCCTTCAGGACTTGTCTCAACCGTCGCTTTCCGGCTTGGGGTTGTCGTGGCTTGACGGAGGTATTGCTGCCCCTCGGTTACAATCGAACCCTAACCTGGAGTGCCCCATGAGCGACGCTGGTGATCTTGACCTAAATTCCCTCAATGACGAGGAACTGGTCCAACAAGTCCATGACGATCTCTACGATGGTCTCAAGGAAGAAGTTGTCACAGCCGTCAATATTTTGCTGGGCCGCAACTGGACGCCGTATAAAGTTCTGACCGAAGCGCTGGTCGAAGGCATGCGCATCGTCGGCATAGATTTCCGCGATGGCATATTGTTTGTGCCGGAAGTTTTGCTTGCTGCCAATTCCATGAAGGCCGGCATGTCCATATTGCGACCTTTGCTGATTGCCACGGGTGCACCACGCTTGGGCAAGATGGTCATCGGCACCGTCAAAGGCGATATTCATGACATCGGTAAAAACCTGGTAGGCATGATGATGGAAGGGGCGGGCTTTGAAGTCATTGATCTTGGCATCAACAATTCGGTCGAAAAATATCTTGCCGCCATTGAAGAGCATGGGCCTGACATCCTTGGCATGTCAGCTCTTCTCACCACCACCATGCCCTCTATGAAGGTTGTCATCGATACGATGAAAGAAAAAGGCATCCGCGACGATTACGTCGTTCTCGTCGGTGGTGCGCCGTTGAACGAGGAATTCGCCAAAGCCGTGGGCGCCGATGCCTATTGCCGCGATGCTGCGGTCGCTGTTGAAACTGCCAAGGCATTCATGGCGCGTCGCCACAATCAGCTTGCTTGAATCAAAAGCAAAAAGCGCCCCGGTGAGGGAGCGCTTTTCGTAGTCCTGAACAACCGGCCCCCGAAGCGGCCAAGCTGTAATCTATTACGTACCAGACGTAATGTGACCGCCGAGTGACGAGAACTGTGTCTTGATCGCCGAGGTGATCGAAGGCATGGCGGCAACCAGGGCAAGGCCCATGGCAGCGGCGATCAGGCC